>JBKPEA010000052.1:0-17878 GCA_046728175.1 Thermodesulfobacteriota bacterium
ATGGAGGGTCCGCACACCAAAGAAATCGAGCACCTGGCACCGGGAGAGATGCTAACGGTTAAGGCCATGTTTGCACCCTTGGATCGAACTTTCGAGGTAGTCTTCACCCTGCCAGGGCGAGGACCCTTCGCGCCAAAGACACGCTACTAAGGCAAATCTCTTCGGCGGCTGGCACGGGGTCGCGGTCCTCAATTGATTGACGACCACACCTCGCCGGTGAAGAGAATCAAATCAGCACGGAAGTCGCTTTTCCCGATTCGGGCAGCCCTGCGCGCGACTGCTACAAATGAAGGTCTTGCCCCGAACGATGATAAGTCCGGCCGCCGCCAGATCGACAAGCTGCTGATACAACTCGCCCAGTCGCTGGACTTTTTGGCCGGTTCGGAGTTTTGAGTTAGTGACAGGCGCCCGGGAAGTGTTTTACGAAAGACCAGGTCTTTCGAGGTAGGAACAAGAGCCGATGAACAACCAGCACCCAAGTGTCAAGAACATCCTGGAACGGGCGAGAGCCGAGCGACGCGTCGCGCTTTCCGCAGCCGACTGCGCCCAGATTTGTCGAGGGTATGAGATTCCCGTTCCGCCACAGGCTCTAGCTTCCTCGGCATCTGAGGCGGTCAAGGTCGCCACAGAAATTGGTTATCCGGTCGCGCTGAAGATTTCTTCGCCTGACATTCAGCACAAAACCGAAGTGGGCGGCGTCGCGCTTAACCTCGATGATGCTTCCGCGGTTGAAACCTCGTTTAAATCGCTGATCGCGAGAGCGAAAGCTTCTCGGCCCGAGGCCAACCTCGACGGGGTACTGGTTCAGAAGATGGCTCCGGCGGGTATCGAACTGATCGTCGGCGCATCGACCGACCCGAGCTTTGGAAAGTTGGTCGCCTTCGGCGTCGGCGGGGTGATGGTTGAAACCCTAGGTGACATTACCTTTCGCCTCGCGCCGGTGACGATACCTGATGCTCGCTCGATGCTCGAAGGGATCCGCAGCAAGGAAGTTCTGAACGGCCTGCGCGGCGGAGAAGCCGTGAACCGTGACGCGCTGGCGGCGCTGGTGCGAAACGTGTCGCAGCTGGTGCATGACTTCGCCGAAATAGCTGAGGTGGATCTGAACCCGGTATTCGCGTCGCGCGCCGGCGCAACGGCCGCGGATGTTCGAATACTGCTTGATTTCGATCCGGCGCCCGTACGTTTTCGTCCTTCGCAGGACGAAATACTGCGCGCCATGAACCGCATCATGCGTCCCGACTCGATCGCGGTCATCGGCGCGTCGGCCGAGGATGGGAAGATTGGCAACTCAGTTCTGAAAAACCTGATCAACGGCGGCTATCAGGGCCGCATCATTCCGATCCATCCAAGCCTCGACGCGGTACTTGGTCGCAAAGCTTTTCGCAGCATCAAGGAGGTTCCTGAACGCGTCGACGTCGCCGTGTTCGCGATCCCGGCGCGCCTGGTGGCCCCGGTGCTGGCCGAATGCGGCCAAAAGTCGGTCGCCGGCGCGGTTCTGATCCCATCGGGCTTCGCCGAGACCGGCAATGTCGATATGCAACGCGAGGTGCTGGCGGTGGCGCGTGAGCACAATATCCGCCTGATGGGGCCGAACATCTACGGCTTTTACTACACGCCGAAGAACCTGTGCGCGACTTTCTGTACCCCCTACGACGTGAGGGGGAAGGTCGCATTGTCGTCGCAAAGCGGCGGGGTCGGCATGGCGATCCTGGGATTCAGCCGATCCACGAAAATGGGAGTGTCGGCCATTGTGGGCCTAGGCAACAAAGTCGATATCGATGAAGACGACCTGTTGACCTTCTTCGAGAAGGATCCCGACACGGAGGTCGTCGCGATGCACGTCGAAGATCTCAAGGACGGCCGCTCCTTCGCGGAAGTTGCAAAGCGTGTTTCGGTCAAAAAGCCGGTTATCGTGCTCAAGGCTGGACGCACGGCAGCGGGTGCACGTGCTGCCCGCTCCCACACCGCGGCGTTAGCCGGAAACGATCGGATATACGACGATGTATTGCGCCAATCCGGAGTGGTTCGCGCATACAGCCTTAACGAAATGCTCGAGTTTGCGCGCTGCATTCCAATGCTGCCGACGCCCGCGGGTGAAAACGTACTGATAATAACTGGCGCCGGCGGTTCTGGCGTGTTGCTCGCCGATGCATGCGTGGACAATGGACTCAAGCTGATGGAGATGCCGGCGGACCTTGACCAGGCGTTTCGCAAGTTCATCCCGCCGTTCGGCGCGGCAGGAAATCCGGTCGACATAACCGGCGGTGAGCCGCCCGCGACTTATCAGAATGCCATCCGACTCGGACTCACGGACGCTCGCGTGCATTCGCTCGTGCTTGGCTACTGGCACACGATAATTACTCCGCCGATGGTCTTCGCGAAACTTACCGCGCAGGTTGTCGAGGAACAGCGCCGCCGAGGAATAGACAAGCCGGTGGTGGCCTCGCTGGTCGGCGACGTCGAGGTGGAAGAGGCGTGTGCCTATTTGTTCGAGAGGCAGATCCCCGCCTACGCCTATACCACTGAAAAGCCGGTCCTGGTTTTGGGCGCGAAATACAAATGGGCCCGCGGTGCGGGCATTTTCGGGCGAGCTCCACAAAACTTGATTTAGCGCTGGACGAGCGGGAAGCTCTGGTCTGGCAATGTTATCCGAGCTCAGGAGGTAGAAGTAATGCCGACCTACATCCTGCTCAGTTCCCTGACTCCGGAAGGCAGTCAGACTCTCCACAAGGATCCCGAGCGGCTCGATGCGGTGAACAAGGAGATCGCGGAGTTTGGCTGCAAGGTCGTCACCCAGTACGCAGTGCTGGGCGGCTACGACTTTGTGACGATCGTCGACGCGCCGGATAATGAGACCGTCGCGCACATGTCAGTCGATCTGGCGTCGCGCGGCACCGTCAAGATAACTACGCTGCCGGCGATACCGGTCGTCGAGCTGAAGGCCAAGCTCAAGGGCCCCAAACAGATGGGTAAGCGTTGATCGCGGAGAGCATCGGCCTGCCCCTCTAAAATCCGCCCTCGTGAGACCCGCCATTTCGGCAGGGGGAATGTTCGCGTCCGATCAAGTCTTCCGGATGCTGGCCGTTGACATCCTAAGACGCGATCGAGGCAGCGTGGTGGTTGCCTTCCCCCTATCAGGCCGAAAGATCGTTTCATCGCGGGTCGACTGCCCGACCGGGACTCGAGTTGGGCGTTTAGAAGCTGTCCGCCCAGCGATGGCTCACGGAACCCGGATTTCTACTGCAGTACACCCGCTGTGAGAAGTTCATCGATCCGCCCTTCTTCGTAGCCCAGGATCGATTGAAGAACGTACTGGTTATCGCCGCCGATGATCGGCGCGGGCCGCGAGATAGAAGCCGGGGTGCGCGAAAGAACGAACCGCGATCCTTCGATTACGGTTTTGCCGCAGGCAGGGTGATCGATTTCGACGAGATACCCTCGACTGGCCAATTGCTCGTCCTGGCACACCGCCCTGCTGTCCTTAACGGCAGCCGCCGGAACGCCCGCACCCTGGAGCGCGACCTCCGCGGCACCAGCCGACAGGCTGCTCGTCCAGGCTCCGATGATCTGATCAAGTTCGCCGCGGTTATGATGCCGGTCGGGCAATGTCGCAAAGCTCTTGCTGCTCACCAAGTCGTCCCGGGCCATGAGAGAGCACAACCGGCGCCAATGTTCCTCGGTCAGGCAGGCAATCGCCACCCAGCAATCGTTGCCAAGCGCGGGGTAGACACCATGCGGAGCAAAATTGAGATCGTCGTTTCCGAGACCCTGGCTCACCCGCCCGTTGGCGGCGCAATCGAGCAGCGCAGGCGCGAGAAAATGCAGAGCAGATTCTGCCTGAGACTGATCGATATATTGCCCTTTGCCCGTGCGCTTGCGGTAGTCGAGGGCCGCAAGGACCGCGACTGCGCCGAACCGGGGCGCCACGTAATCGGTGTAGGCACCGAATGGACCCGATGGCGGCCGATCCGGCCAACCACAGAGATTGTAAAAGCCCGAGACCGCTGCCGCCATGTTGCCAAATCCGACGAAGCCCGACAGCGGTCCGGTCTGACCCATCAAGCATGAACTCAGCATGATCAGGTCGGGTTTGACGACGCGCAGAGAGTCATAGTCGAGCCTCCAGGCACGCATGGCCTTGGGTGAAAAAGACTCACACACCACGTCCGCCCACCGCACGAGGTCGAGTACCACTTCTCGCGCCTCAGGTTTACTCAAGTCGAGTCCGAGTCCCAGCTTGCCAGCATTGTAGGTTCCGAACAGTCCCGAACCGTCGTGGGCCGCCTGATTCTTTTTGAAAGGGCCGACCGTACGCGCCCCGTCTATTCGGCTGGCCGATTCGATTCGGACTACCGTCGCACCATAGTCAGCGAGCGTCCTGGTGGTACCCGGACCCGCCAGTGCCCACATGAAGTCCACTACCTTTACGTCCTCAAGCGGCAACATCACACTATCTCTCTTTGCGCCAAGTCTCGGATCCGCTCGGCCGATAGTCCCAGCTCACGGGCGTAGATCTCATGGTTGTGTTCGCCGACCAGCGGTGGACGGCGGCGATACATGATTGGCGTCTCGCTGAACCTGGCGAATGGCCCCGGATAGGGAAACGCACGTCCTAATTCCGGATGTTCGAGGACCTGCCAGTATTGCCGCGCTTTAAGTTGCGGGCTTGCAAGAACCTCGCTTACGGTTGCCACCGGAGCGATCAGCAATCCCCGCTCAAGCGCGACGCTGAAAAGATCCGACTTGGTTCGGCTGGCGAAAAAATCCGCAATCAGACCAACGACTCGCTCATATTCCTGCATCGGCTCTTGCCCGCTCGCGAGCATGGCCCCGTAGCCGATCCAATCTTTGTCACGGGTCGCGAGATCACATAGTCCTTGTTCGTACAGATAGTTCATGAGCCTTTGGGTGAACACGCCGAGCTGGCGCCCGAACAGGAACGTGTGCGTGACGAAGCCGTCTTTTGCCCGCCACACCAGCGGAACGCGCATGGCTCCCACTTTCACCCCTCCCGCCATACGGCGCGCCTCGTCTGCCTCCAGGCGGTAAGCCAGGTTGTTGGCTTGGGTCGCCAGCGTAACCGACTGCTGTGCGGACACGTCGACGTGCTGTCCTCTGCCGGAGCGGTTGCACTCATGATTGGCCACCAGTGCGCCAACCGCCGCGTCGCCGCAGGCATGAAGATAAGCCTGAGGCACGCTGAGCCGAACCGGCGCCCGGTCTTCATCGCCGTAGAGTAGTAGAGGTCCGCCCATAGCAAGAATTACCAGGTCGCTGTCCGCGTAGGCCGCGCCGGGACCATCCTGGCCGAAGGGCGTGATCGAAACATGAATCAGCTCGCGGTTATGGGCTGCCAGATCCGAGTAGCCAAGGCGACGCTCGTGGAGATAGCCGGGGTTGCACGATTCGATCAGAAACCGCGCTCCCGCGACTAGTCGATAAAGCAGTTCTCGACCTTCGTCGGTCTCGAGATTGAGGGTGATGCTTCGTTTATTGCGGTTGTATGCCCACCAGTAGATCGAACGATTGGGACCCGCTCGATCTTCAAAAAAGGGTGCCAGCTGCCGACCCGACGAACCGCCCGGTGGCTCAATCTTGATGACGTCCGCGCCCAGATCGCCCAGGATCTGGCCACAGAGGAAACCTCGCTCGGTAGTTAGATCGAGCACTCGGTAGGGACTTAGCATGGAGGTGCAATCTTTCGACGCGCGTTCGGCTTCGGGGAGACGTCTGCGTCCTAGAGTTTGTAAAAGTCGCGCGCGTTTTTCGACAGAATTTTTTCTACCGAAGCGGCAGACAAGTCCTTCAAGTGTTCGCGCAGGCTCGCGACCGGATGAATAAACCCCTCGGCGTGAGGATAGTCAGAGCCGATGAAGAATTTATCATCGCCTGCGAATTGGACTACGTACTTAAACATCTTTTCTTCGGGGTCTCCGCTGATCCAGATATTCCGCGCGAAGTACTCTAATACGGGGCGCTTCATCGCGGAGGTATGGCCCATATACTTGTAGCGGTAGTCAATCCGCTCTAGCCATTCGCCGACCCATCCCGCCATCGCTTCGATAGTACCCACCCGCAAGCGTGGAAAGCGCTCAAAGACTCCGTCGATCACCATGGTCGTGAGCACCTGACGGGGGTCCTGCAACAAATTCATCGTGAAATACATCAGGCCGGGCTTGGGATCGCGATAAAAGTCGCTGCCCATATAATGATGGTGCGAAACCACGTGCAGTCCTACCGTCAGGTCGAGGTCCTGCGCGGTCGCCCATACCGGATCGAAATCCGAGTGGCCGAAGCTCTTGCCCTTTATCGGCATGGCCGCGACAAATACGCTTCGACACCCCAGGTTTGCCACGCGCTGCAGCTCCCTGACCGCGAGCGCGGGCTCACGGACGGAAACATGCGCCGCAGGAAATAGACGCTGCCGATGGCCCGCGACCAGATCGAAGGCCCAGCGGTTGTAGGCGCGACACAGAGCGTCGGCCAGTTCCGGATCGGCGACCTCGCCTTCCCAGATAATTCCGAGGCTCGGATAGATCACCTGACTCGCAATTCCTTCGGCGTCGAGAAAGTGCGTACGCGCGGTCATGTCCTGCCAATCCGAGCTGTAGGCGGTGTATCGGTCGAAGGTGCTGATCGTCCCGCCCTCCTCCTTTTGTCCATAGCCGCTGAGGATGCCGAGCACTTCCTCGACATCGCGCAGCCTCATCGGCTTGCCGTCCACCACCATCGCTCGCTTGTGGGTCACCGGGTCGGTTGCGAGCCGGACGGCGCGCTCCCGAAAGCGCGGTTCGACGTGCTCCTCGAACAGATCGAGCGGCTCCATGAAGTGGCTGTCCCCATCAACGACGCCAACCATATCGGTTCCTCCACTGCGCTTATACCTGTCTGTGTACTCCTGCTGCGGGATCGACGGCAAACCGAAAGCAATTCTGACCACCCGAGGTCAGTGGCGTTCTCTTGGGTTGTTCGACACTCTGCGAGAAGGGATTCAGCTGCGCGCAACTCGAAGCGGGAGTTGGGAGAATCCGAATACCAGATTGGTTGCGGTCTGGCGCGTTCCCGGTCGCGAACCGGGTGCGATCGTCTCGTAGCGATCCAGCATCGCGTCGAGGGCGACCGCCGCTTCTACTCTAGCCAGGGGCGCACCGAGGCAATAGTGAATACCGCCGCCGAAGGCGACGTGGCTGCTAGAGTCGCGTTCGATATTGAATTGCTCCGCTTCACCAAACGCCGCGGGGTCGCGGTTGGCAGCTCCGAAGCCCAGCGCAACCGTAGTGTGTTGAAAGATTTCGCGCCCGCCTATTTCGGTGTTGCGCCGCACAAAGCGAAACAGGGTTTGCACGGGGCTTTCGTAACGCAGCACCTCTTCGATCGCGGGCTCGACCAGCGAACGATCTTCCCGCACGCGCCGCCATAGCTCGGGACGGGCGGCAAAAAGATTGAGCATATTGCCAATTAGGTTGGTGGTGGTCTCGTTGCCGGCGATCAGCAGGAGGACGCAAAAGCCCAACAGCTCAGCCTCCGGTAATCGTTCACCGTCGAGTTCGGCTTCGACCAGCGCGGTTATGAGATCTTCCGCGCCCTGCACCCGTCTCTCCGCCACGACGCGCCCGAAGTAAGCGGCCATCTCCATAGCGTTGCGGGTCCGGGTGCCCGGCTCCAGGTCGTGGGTGTTCATTGACAGAAAGGTATCGCTCCAGCGCTTGAAAGCTACATATTCTTCCCCCGGAATTCCCAGCAGACGGGCAATCACCCTGACCGGCAACGGAACCGCGAGACTGCCCATAACCTCGGCTTCTCCGTCGCCCATCGCCTCAAGCAACTCTTCGGCATTCCGGCGAATCCACGGCTCAAGCTGCGCGATGCGCCGCGCGGTGAAAGCCTTGCTAACCAGGCGCCGTAGAACCAAGTGGCGCGGCGGGTCGTCCTGGATGAGCGGTAGGCGGGGCACGGACCAGCCTGGAATTTGCGGCGGTTCCGAGGAAAAGGTCTCGTGATCGCGCAATATGCCGTAGACCTCCCGGTGGCGCAGCAGTAGCCAGTTGAACGTCTCAATCTCAGACCCGTCGGGCAGAACAAATGGCATTCGCGCGAGCACTGGTGACTGCTCGCGCCACCTGGAATAAGCCGGATAGGGATCTGCCCAGGTCGCGGACCTGAGGAAATCTTCGACTATTGCGGGTTCACCGACGCTCATATCATCTCTGCCACCGCCCGACTCGCCAAGCATTCCCATAATAGCTGCGCTCCACCCCAGCGATACAAGGAGCGGATAAAGCGATTGCGGCTCCTCATTTGGAGACCTAGGGTGACGGGTTACATTCCAGCGCCTCCAGATCGCAAGTTGCGTCCTCGAAAAAATCAGTGGCCGGAATACGGGTTGATCCCGTGCCCGGTTCCTTCAGGCAATAGTTTCACAGACGCGATGCTCTGCGTCGCGGTGGTCACAGCGCGAAACCTCAGGCGGGAGTAACCGACTATTGGCAAGGCTCAGTGAAATCACCATAGCGGAGCCACTTTCCGGCCTCCCGGTTACGCTCGGGTAGGGATCTTGGTTGGGCGGGACGCTATAGGGCCGTGCGCTTACATACCCAGTTTGCCGCATCGTCCACCCGACGCGCCGTCCGCTAGTTTCAGCTTCCGATAGACGAGAACAGCCGTCGAATCGTGCGCTGCTCAATGGCGCTTGTGTCGAGCTGCGATGCGCCGACAAATCGCATCATCCGGGCAAAACCCTTGGCGAGCGCTTCGTGAAACGCCAGGTCACGAGGAGTCTTGCGATCCTCGAACCAGATTCCGCACACGACCAGCGTTTTGCTCGCGCGGTCAAGCCGAAGATCGGTTCGCCCCACGAACGCATCGCCCCAAAGAATCGGCAACGCGTAGTAGCCGAACTTCCGCTGCTCTTCGGGCACGTAAACTTCCCATTTGTAATCGAAACCGAAAAGGGCCCGCGCCCGGTCGCGGGCGGTAACAATGTCGAGAGGAGAGAGCAACGTGACCTCCTCGAGAGTGCTGGTGTCCAGCGCGCGCCACGCGCGCGGCACCCGGCCGGCGGCGATCGCGCGAAGGTCTTTTGCATCACCGGCCAGCACGTAGTGAGTTCCCTTAAGTTCCTCGACTTCAACCGCGACGATCTGGCCCTTAGCGAGCATCCTGTCTCGCCACTGCGCCAGTTCGCCTGTCGCCACCGGGCGGGCGAGCACGCGTCCTAGCACAGGATTGCCGATATCGCAGCCGCCCCCGCTTCTCAGGCGATGAAGTCCGTACAAAGCGATGGTCTTGCGGATAATGAACGCGTCGGCTTCGTCATCGCTCGATTCGCGGAGGAGCTCAGCGGGCGCAATTGACTCCGCGAGCGCATACACGCGCTCAAAGCGTTCGCGATGATGGGTCATCACTTCGCCGATCCGCCACAGATAGTAGAGCGCGACCGCGGTGTCCTTCCGTCCGCGGTAGCTGTCGGTTCGTCGCCGGGTCGCCATTACAAAGTCGCGATTGCTGACCGTGCCCTTGGCGGCAACGACGCGGCGCATCTCCTCGATGGTCTCGCGATGTTTGCTGGTCAGGGCGCGCTTGTACGAGTCGTGAAAGAAGAGGCGGCTCAGGCGATAGTCGTCGCGCTCCCGGCGCATCACGACTCGCCAGTGCGGCAACTCTTCCATCGGGCGTGCCGCGAGCCATCCGCCCCAATCGAAGAATTTGCGCTCCTCGTAACAAATTTTCTCCCAGAGACCGTGCGTGTAGTCGATGACGCGGCTATGAAGTGCGAGATCCTGGCTGCGCGCGACAATCTGCAGCGGGTCGAGCTGGAGATACTCCATCGCGCGCATGGCGAGCTCGGTGCCGCGGCGGCCTCGCCATCGTCGGCCCGGCCAAAGGCCTTGCTTGCCGAGAATGAATCGCCGCGCCGCCTCGCGCGAGAGCGTGATGTCCCCCATACCGGCTGGGAGATAGCGCAGTTCGCGCCGCCCGCGCCAGAACCGAAGTCGCCTAAAGGCGGCAGGCGACCTTTTCCGGCAGATGCTTCAGCTTCTCGGCGGCGGTGGCGAGCGTCTGCTTGCTCTTCGGTTCCTTTGAACGAAATTCACATTCTCGCAATTCACCTGAGTCACTTTGCATTGTCTCTTGCTAACCACGCGGCGCGGGACCGAGTGGCGCCCGGCGGGTCGTCCTGGACGGTAGGGCGGGACGGACAAGCCCCGGCGTGCTTCCTTCAGGCTAATAGTAATTTCACAGACGCGATGCTCCGCATCGCGGCGGCTACAGCGCGAACCATCAAGCGGAAGTATTCGAATCTTGGCAGGTTTCAGCAAAATCACGTCGCGTAGCCGCTTTCCACTGCCGGTTACGCTCAGCGGGATGCTGGTCGGCGCTGACGCTATGAGGCCGTGCGTTTACATCGCCCGTTTCCCGCATCATTGACCCGCCCCTCCTGGTAGACGGACAGACTGGGGAACGGGCAGAGGAGGAAAGTGCGCCCCGCCTGAAGGGCCCGCCGGCAGCTGGCCGATTATGCGGTCCTGTGCGACACCGGCCTCAACCCATCCGATGGGCGGAAATTGTACGGTCCGGGACGTCCCGAGCAATGATGCATTCCGGGCGCCATCAAGAGCCGTGCGTTATTTTGAAGCCGGGAAACCGCCCCCTAGTGTCTTTGCGACGCCGCTGTAGTAGTCAACACTAACAAACGGCGTGAGCGCCGGGATCGCTCCAACCGTGGTGCATAATCAACTTGCCGCCGTTGGCGAAGAACGGTGACAAGTCGGTATTCTCGCCATTGGCGCCGTATTTTGGTTACGACCGCCTGCAGTGTAGCGCTCAGGAGTCCAGCAAATTGTATGGGCGTGCAATGCACAGAAAACACGCCCATCGATTCCAGCCGTTGGCTGATTATTTTTTCGGTGCGATATCGATCCGGTCGTCGAGGCCCATCCCTTTTATCGACGCCTCGAAGCGATCCCGCATGAGCGCATCATCCTCGTTGAGCTCCCGCGTATAGCAGCAATACTCGAGCTGCATCCCGTTGGGATCTTTGAAGTAGATGGATTTCGCCCAGTCGTGATCAACAATTTCGGTGACCTTGACGCCCTTGGCGAGCAACTCCGCGCGTTTCTGTTCGAGTCCCGGTACGCTCCCGGTTTCAAACGCGAAATGATAGAATGCACTCGGCACGCCGAGACCGCGATTGATGCCGGCGTCGTATTCGGCCGGAACCCCTGGAACTCCGCGTGCCTCCATGAAGGCGAGCAATTGATCGCGACCGGTATCGAAGAAAATGTGGCGAATCTTGCCGCCCTCTTTCACCGTGATCGTGTCGCAGCGTACTGGTTTGAAGCCGAGCACGCCCTCATAAAACTCGCGCGTCTTGTCGAGGTCCAGAGTCGAGAGCCCGATATGAGAAAATCCCTTATGTGACATTAGCTCAGCCTCCTCACCGGTTTGCTTCGCTTGTAACATTGCGCCCCGCTTTGGTCGAGATCCGGCGGGAGCTGGTGGATTCGCCGGAAGCGACACGGCGTTTCACCATTCGCCGCGACCATCTGAAAGGACTTACGAGGAGACTTCTCCGGAGCAAACCTAGAGGTCCTTGCGCTCGCGGCGCCTGGTCGGCCCGGCACACAAACCCCCCACAGGGGGATGTGGATGAGTCTGGATCCCCTCTCCTTCGTGAACCTGGGTACGCCAGACGGGTCGAGCTCATTGAAAGAGTACCCTTTGCTCGCGAAGTGACTGGATTTGCGACGGGCTATACCCAAGCCAGGAAAGAATTTCCTCGCCGCGCGCACCTACCGGCTCCGCTGGATGCTTAATACGCATCGGCGTCTTCTCGAACCATATCGGATGGCCCACTAGCGTCGTCTTACCGGCACTCGGATGCTCGTACTCCACGAGATAGCGGTTTTCCAGAAGATGCCGGCTATCAAATGTCTCGAGCACATTGAGAACCGGTGCGCACGCGATGTCCTGACCGTCCAGAAGCTTTAGCATTTCGGCGCTGGAGTGCGCGGCGAATCGCTCCTCGGCCTTCCCTTTCAATTGTCCGAGCCTCAGCCTTGCATCTTCCGTCTTGATCGAGTCGGCGGTCGCGCCGGGGTCAAACCGCGGGTCGCCAAGCTCGAGTGCTGCGTTCATCCGTCGCTGTTGACGCAAGTTCAGACAACCGACAGTCACATACCCGTCTCTGGTTCGGAAAACCCGATAGTACACGTCGGTCACGAGGTTGCCGCCCGTGAAGGTCGGCGACAGCTGACCGCCCAGCCCGGAGGCGGTCGCGCTTAATATCTCACTGTACGGCGCCTTCGCAGCCACCAGCGTCCGGGCGTGCTCAAGTGCGGTGTGTCGATCCTCGCGATCGACCTTGTCGATGGTGATCAGCCTGAGGATATTTTGGAGCAGCGCTCCCGCGAGCATCGAGGTGCTGAGGGCCTGCCCTTCGCCGGTGAGCCTTCGATGATAGAGCGCGGCAACGATGCCCAGCGCCTCCATACAGAACGCGGTAACATCGCCGACCGGGACGGCGGTGGGATTCGGCATGGAACCATCGGGCCCCGGGACCATCGAGCCACCTCCCGATTGCGCAACAATGTCGAATCCAGGGCGAAACTTCTCGGGGCCACGATCGCCATAGGCCGAGACGCAGCTGTAGATCAGGTCGGGTTTGACTTTACGGAACGATTCGAGATCCATCCCCAGTTTTTCTGCTACGCCCGGACGATAGTTCTGGCACACCACGTCAGCGCGGCGCGCGATCGCATAGACGATTTCTCGCGCTTGGGGTTTAGTGAGATCGAGCGAAATGCTTCGTTTACTGCGCCCGATGTTGAGATCGACCCGTCGCAAGTATTTTTCCCCGGGCACCATGCCCGAGGGCGCAACGTCCGCGACCACCTGGGCCGGGGGCGGGTCCACCCGGATGACCGTGGCACCCATATCGCCCAACAACATGGTACCGCCGGGACCGGCAAGCTGCTGAGTGAGATCGAGGATAAGTACCCCTTCGAGTGGTCCAGACATTCGTCCTGTCCCTTCTGTTCGCGTCGCGGTTACGGACCAACCATCCGCCGAGCAGACAATCGATCGGTTTTCAATTGCGGGCAAGCCCCGTTTCCAATCGGAGCCGCGCCGATCTAACTTTGGCGAAGCCGACTCTGACACGCGCTCTGAACCCGGGGGAGGGCATCGCGGTGGGGAAAATTCTCGACGGCATTCGCGTTTTTGATCTGACCATCGCAGCCGTAGGGCCGTGGTCAACCAAACTCCTTGGAGCACTTGGAGCCGACGTAATCAAGGTGGAAGCTCCCGGGGGGGACCGGCTTTCACACGCGGTACCGCCGCTAATAAAGGGAGAGTCGGTCCTCTACATTTCCGCCAATCATAACAAGCGCATGATTGAGCTTGACCTGAAGCGGGAGGCCGATCGGGCAATTGCATTAAACATCGTCGAACAGTGTGACGTGCTCGTCCAGAACATGCGGCCTGGCGCGGTCGAGCGCCTCGGACTCGGCTATGACGTCGTCAGAAAACTCAATCCCCGCCTGATTTACGTCGCTGCCTCCGCGTTTGGACGCATCGGCCCGATGGCGGGTGAAGCCGGAATCGATCCCACCGTGCAGGCGTTTTGTGGCTGGTGCAGCATAACCGGGCCGGAACGGGGACGCGGCGAGATGTTCCGACACCTGGCGCATCTGGATCTCACTACCGCGACCATAATCACGCGGGCGGTACTCCAGGCGCTGATCGCACGCGAGCGGACCGGCCGCGGCCAACTGATCGAAATCGAAATGCTGACCGCGGCAATGGCACTCCAGACCACGCGGCTGGCCGAGTACTTCGCGACCGGCCGACAACCTGAGCCGCTCGGCAGCGCCGCCGCCACCACCGCACCGCATGAGGCGTTTGAGTGCGCGGATCACAGGTACCTGGCGATCGGCGTCGAGCGTGACGAGCAATGGCCCGGCTTCTGCCGAGCTCTCAACCTCTCCGAGCTGATTTCCGACCCGCGCTTCGCAACCAATCCGCTCAGGGTCGAGCATCGCGCTGAGCTCGTCCCGATTCTGGCGGAACGCGTTAGGACCAAGCCGGCAGCCTGGTGGACCATCCGCCTGAGCAAGGAGCGGGTACCTAACGGACCATTCCTGCGGTTTGACGAGTTGCGCCATCATCCGCAGGTCCTCGCCAACGGTCACCTCATCGAACTCGATACGCCCCACTGGGGCCGCATGCACGTCGATGGTCCGCCGTGGCGCTTCGAGCGCACACCGGCCGGGCCGATTCAGGCTGGGGGCAGGTCGGGCGAGCACACCGCTGAGTTGCTCAGAGAGCTTGGAATCACCGACCAGCGTGGCACCGGTGTCGCGAAATGACCACCGCAGGGAGTTTGGATGGCTTTCGGGTTATCGACTTCACGCAGGGATTGTGTGGCCCCTTTTGTACCATGCAGCTCGGCGATGGCGGAGCCGAGGTCATCAAGATTGAACCGCCAGCAGGCGACTACGCACGTCGCATGGGTCCCCCTTTCGTTGCTGAAGCAAGTGCGGTTTTCCTTAGTCTCAATCGTAATAAAAAGAGCGTCGTGCTCGACCTCGAAACTGCATCCGGCCGCAAAGCAGCGGTGCAACTTGCAAGCAGCGCCGACGTGCTGGTTGAGGATTTCGGACCTGACGGCGCGGAGAGCATCGGACTTGGTCATGCTCAACTGCGGGAGGCAAATCCAAAGCTGGTCTATTGCTCAATAACCCCGTTCGGCGAGGACGGTCCACTTCGTCATGCCTCAGGTTCCGAACTGGTCGTGCAGGCGATGGCGGAATACACGGCGTCGTTGGGACGGATCGGGGAGAAGCCGGTGCGGGTTGGAGCGGACGTCGCGAGTCTCAACACCGGAATCTTTGCCGCGCAGGCGATTCTCGCGGCGTTGTTTCATCGGCTGAGAACGGGAGAAGGACAGCGGGTGGCGGTCAGCGAGTTCGGCTCGCTCCTGCATCTGAGAGGGATCATGTGGCACTCGATGAGCGATCCCGACGACTGGTATGGATTCCATCTCGACCACTACACCGCCCCGCCCGATTATGGTTATCAAGCGAAAGATGGCTCGCTGTACTTTATCCTTCGGCGCGCCAACAGCGAGGATTGGGATCGGTTGGTGCTGGAACTCGGCATGGAACAGGTGCTCGCCGATCCGCGTTTCGATGACTACGGACGCGCGGCGACGAGCATCGGACGGTACGCCGCCGAAGTTAAAGCGATCTGGGAAAAAGCTTTTCAGAACCGAACCCGCGACGAGATCATGAGCCTGGTGCACAGTATCGGCGGAGATGCGGTGCCGTTTATGGACTATCCAGGTCTGCTCGCTCATCCACAGGTAGCGGCACTTGAAACAATCACCGAGATCAACCATTCCACCGCCGGGAAGTTCAACACGGTGCGTCCGGTCGCCCGCTTTTCCGAAACGCAGGAGTCGATTCGGTTGCCGCCTCCTAAGCTTGGGCAGCACACCCAGCAGGTGCTGCACGCGGCCGGCATGCTCGATTCCGGTTCGTTATCCAAATCAGATTGATGGTCGTGGCATCATTCATCAAGGCAGCAGATATCCGCTGACACGGACGTTCCGAGGAGGCACAAGTGATCGTACCAGCACGCAAGGCATACAAAGTCACTACCGAGAAAAGCATTCCTATGAAGACGCGCGACGGAGTCACCCTTTTCGCCGACGTGATCCGTCCGGAGACTTCAGGACGTTTTCCGGTTCTCCTGAGCCGTACCCCTTACAACAAAAAAGGGTCCGATGACCCCAACGGTGCGAGCTACCTCTTTGCTCGTTACGGCTATGTCTCGGTCATGCAAGATTGTCGCGGCCGGTTCGAGTCGGAAGGTGAATACGACACGATTTTCCAGGAGATCGCCGACGGCTACGACGCGGTGGAGTGGGCCGCGCGGCTTCCTTGGTCGAACGGCCGAGTAGGCACGACCGGGCAGTCCTATCTCGGACTGACGCAATACATGATTGCGTGTAACGACCCCATGCCGCCTTCGCTGCAGGTCATGGCACCGGTCTCTGCGTCTTCGGACTACCACGCGAGCTGGATCTATCATACCGGCGGCGTTTCGTTGTGGGGGTGGATGCTTCCCTATGCGATCTTCAAGGGACTCCACACGCTGAGAAGGGTAAAGCGCAACGACCTCTTCGAGAAGGCCAAGGATTACGTGGAAGGAGGCGAGTTTCCGATCATTCGACAAACTCGTTTCGGACTGAACGCCTTCACTCCGCTTACCGAGAAATGGTATCGCCACCTTCCAATCAAGGACTGGGTGGAGCTTCTAAAGGAGACCGCGCCCTACCTGGCCGATCATATCGCGCATGCGGACGATGGCGAGTACTGGTATCGGGCCAACGTGAATCGCCACGCGGCCAGCATCAGCGTCCCAATGCTGCACGTGAGCTCGTGGTATGACATTTTCGGCGAAGGGGCCCCCACCGCATTTTGCAGCATCAAGGCCGCCAGTAGATTCGAAAAGGCCCGCCGCGGCCAGCGCCTGATCATCGGGCCCTGGGGCCACCTGCTTCCTTATAACGTGCCGAGCTCGCGCGGCACCGGCGATATCGATTTCGGACCCGCCGCGCTCATCGATCTGAACGAAACTCTCCTGCGCTGGTTCGACTACTGGCTCAAAGATGTAGACAACGGAGTCATGGAGGAACCGCCAGTCACCATCTTCACTCTCGGCGAAAATCGTTGGCAAAAGTTGTCCGATTGGCCGCCACCCAACATGCAACAGGTGCGTTATTTCCTGCACAGCCACAGAGGCGCTAACACCCTGGCCGGCGACGGAGCGCTTTCGACCGTGCCACCGGATGCCGAACCACCCGACACTTACGTTTACGATCCAGACAATCCGGTCCCGTCGCTGGGCGGTAACAACCTGGCCATCGATATCGGCGTCCAGGATCAACAACCGGTTGAACAGCGAACGGACGTTTTGGTCTATACTTCAGATGCACTCGAACAACCGGTCGAGATCACGGGACCGGTGAGCGTAGCGTTGTGGGCGGCCTCTTCGACGGTCGACACCGACTTTACTGCGAAACTCGTCGATGTTCATCCGGATGGCTACGCCCAGAACCTTCTCGATGGAATCATTCGTGCCCGATATCGGGAATCGGCCAGCGAGCCCAGGCTGATGGAGGTCGGAAAGCCGTATCTGTTCACCATCGATCTGTGGGCGACAAGCAACGTCTTCCGGCGGGGACATCGTATCCGTCTCGAGGTCAGCTCGAGCAACTTCCCGCGGTTTGATCGCAACCTCAATAGCGGCGAGCCATTCGGAGCCGGGACAAGGGGCACGCCCGCGCGTCAAACGGTATTTCACCAGAATAGTATGCCCTCTCATCTTTTGCTTCCCTTGATACCAAGATAGGCAAGACATCGCGCATCCGCAATCTCAGATCTATGGGTATGCTGATAAAGTCGTCGAGAGGTAGTCGTATACGGTTAAACGGGAAGTTCCAGAAAAAAATAGGGGTTAGCGATATGACAAACCGTCTTGGGGAACACCTTGGACCAATGACGGCAATTATCTTCGTTTTCGTTTTTTTTATACTCGAATTGACACCTGTTGCCGCGGCGGAATCCAATTCATCCGCACTCACACCAGTGACCACTTTTTTCGCTGATTACAACAAGCACAATATTCAGGCAGCATCTGCTCTCTTCGACCAAGAGCTGTCCGTGACCGACGCTTTTCCGCCTTTCCATTGGCGAGGAAAGAACCCGTTCACCGAATGGATGTCGGCCCTCGATAGTTACAACACCCGCAACAGATATACAGACTATGACTTCAAGGTTGGTAAACCGCTGACGTACGAGGTAGAAGG
>JBKPEA010000053.1:0-17043 GCA_046728175.1 Thermodesulfobacteriota bacterium
ACTGATAACCGAGGTGCTGGGACTTGTCCGCAAGGGCAAGGAAGCGAACGTGTATTGCTGCCGTGGCTCGCGCTGGTCGGGCCGCGAGTATGTTGCGGCCAAGGTCTATCGATCTCTCGAGCAACGCGGATTTCGCAACGACGCTGACTATCAGCCCGGACGCGACCGCGGACTCCCCGGCAACGCCAAGCGCGCCCTGGCCAATAAATCACGGCAAGGGCGGCTCGTGCAGGCAGGCGTGTGGATACACTCCGAGTTCGAAACGCTCCAGCTGCTCCATGCGGCCGGCGCGAATGTACCCGAACCGATTTCCTGCTGCAATAGCGCGATCCTCATGGAGTTTATCGGAGATGACGCGGAAGCCGCTCCGATGTTGGCACGCGTCGAGATGACCCCGGACGAATCGCGCGAGTGCCTGCGGCAGATCTTCGAGAACGTCGCACTCTGGTTAAGGTGCGACCGGATTCACGGCGACCTGTCCGTGTACAACGTCCTGTATCGCGGCGGTGGCATCGTAGCGATCGATTTTCCGCAAGCCGTCGACCCGCGCTTTAACCACCACGCGCGGCATCTGCTGGAACGTGACCTGGAAAATGTCTGCGGACACTTCGCGCGTGCGGGACTCCACCCCGACGCGCGGCGAATCGCCAACGAGATGTGGCACCGCTATCGCGTGAGCGGGCTTTGAGCGGAAGAGGGGGGGAGCATGGTGGCTTCCCCACGCTCAAATCGCCGGTGGTGCTCCCGCAGGACCGGTCTGAACGGACTGGCCCGCGCGTTCGAAACTTGTCAGGTGACCGAACTGAACCGCAACGCTCACGGGCGTGGAGGCTCGACCAGGCCCACGCAATCGCGACCGAACCGGCTCGACGGTGGGCGGGGCTCTTCAAGCAGGAGAGTCATTGGGGTTTATCACAGTCGACGCGTATGGCCTCGACCTGCCCGCCGGCAAGATAAGATTCGGGGGCGAGGTCAAAGTTCATGCTTCCACTCTTGCAGGTCGCCTTCAGGATCTGGGCGGCCTGGGCAGCGTTCTGTGCTATGGCTCCGATGTAGGCATCCGACATATTGAAGTTGGTGGAGAAATACTTATAAAGGGGTCCCTTGCCCTGAAAATCATTCGCCAGCCGAATCAGCTGGCGATAGGCGATCGGGCTCAGGTGGCGTATCTTTTCCAATAAGCCGAATTTCTTGGTGAAGTTGGTATAGTGCCGTCCGCCAGCGTCATTGTCATTGATCTGAATCTTCTGGATCAGAAATGTTTTCGGACTGCTCTTGACTTCGGGCGGAGCTGCGACCGAAGCCATCGCGGGACGGCCCGCTTCCGAGTCAACGGTACTCGATTGCAGGCGACCGCCCGAATCGATGTAGTACCAGACCCAACGGTAGTCGATGTTCCCGGGACGATCTTGCTGATTGAAAATGTAATCCAGCATCAATATGTCGGACAGTTCGGTCATCCAGAACATCATCTGCTGAGGGGAAACGCCGCTCCCCAGCGCCTTGGCGACCACCGGATCAGCTTTGCTCGCGGATAACCCCTCGGCACTCGCCAGTGCGAAGTTCTTCGGACTACTCAACGCCAGGAAGGCCGGCGTCTTCTGCATGAAGGCATACTGTTCGGTATATCCTTTGCCGGCGATATTTCCGTTGAATTCGGGTCCGCAGCGTGCCCCCGGGCCCTTGAGCATGGTTCCGTAAAACAGATCGTCTTTTGGATCGCCGTAGTAAAACTCGTCGGTAGGGATATATCCCGAGGGATTCTTTTCAGCCGAAACCACCACATTCCAGCCCGCGGCGATCATTCCGCCATGCACGAGGCCCGGTCCCTTGCTCGCAACTCGATGAAGATGGTCCTGAGCGTCCATCGTCCTCATGACCGCCACTGGCACGTCCACGGTCGCATTCAGGTACCGTGAGAAATGATAGTAGAGTGGCGATGCCTGGGAATAAGTAGCGCTGGTCCGCTGCTGGAACTGTCCGTTGACTGATTGCTTGAACGACGCCAGTTTCTTAACCCCCTCGACCTTTCCCTTGAGCGCTCGTTGCTTCGGACAGTACTCTGCTTCGAACTGACTGGGATTCCCGTTGTATTTGGATTTGCCGAGGTCATAGACGATGGTGCCGGGGCTGGTACTCCAGGTCTTGGGGCACAATCCGATCGCCTTGTCGTCGAATGCCACTGCGCACAGTTCCTGTTCCTTGCTGGCATCCTTGGGAAGGTACTGGGCCTGTGACTCCGGGCTAAAGCGGACGAGTGCGACGCACTGCTCTTTGCCGTGCATCACGACCGTTCCTTGAAACTGACCGGCCCGCGCGATTCCGTGAGTCAGCAGAGCGGCCCAAAGTGCCATTCGCGCGAGGACGAGGATCTTTTTTTTCATGACGATGCCTCGCGAGAGCAGTCTCTTTAAGGCGAAGTAACTTCAAGTTCTCAGAACTTTGGACAGTAGGTCGCCTGCTCCTCGGGTGTCAGTAGCAGTTTCGGGTTGGGCTGAAAGCTTTCGATATTGCGGATCACGCTGGGATACTGGACTCTTGGCGCGATTCCCACCTTCCAGTACTGGACCGCTTGCTGAGCCGAGATACCGCAGAACTGCATCAGCGCCGTGGCGGCTACCGCACCGGTTGCATGGATGCCGTTCCAGCAGTGAATAAACACCGGCTTACCCTTGGCCTTGATCGTGTCGTAAATCTGTTGATGAATGATCGCACGCCCCTTTCCCTCCCATCCTTCAAAACGGTAATCGAGGTCGCCCTTCGAGCAGTGAGTCACGGACGGACCATGAAAGCCGGTGCTGTAGAGATAGTAGGCGGTGCCCATGCCCGCATCGCAAAGTGCCTCGAGCTGACTCTGGTTAAGTGGGGCACGCCCATTGTTCGCACCGCCGCGGTACAGCGCTCCCGGCATCACGTCGCGGTAGTCCCGAATCCCATGAAAGGGTACGCCCGGTTTCATGATGCTGCTCTGTCCCAGTGCGGCGCTGCGGTTGACCGGGCCAGCGATAAACATGAGCACGATCAAAGCCTTTATCACTTGCCGCGAAGATTGTGAGGTTCTAGTTCGCACGTTTACCAAGTGTCCTTATCCTACTTCGACGCAAATGCCTTAATCGCAATCGCGAGATACGCTTTGGCGACCGGTTCGGTCGTGGCATGAAAGGCTTCGGGGTTCGTGTCTATTGAAGCGCGATAGTCACCCGCCCCCCGCTGGCGGCCATGCGCAAGCCCCAGCTGGTTTGCATCGTAGATTTCAACCTCGTCCAGAAAATCGATGTGCTTTTTGTCTTCGCTCGAATAGGGCAAGTCGAGTAGGGCGACTCGCTTCTGACGGATCCAAAACAGGCCGGCGCCGCTTATGTCGATGAGGTCATAGTCGGAGCCGTCGAGGTGCGGCCAGAACGCGCTCCGAATTTCCTTGAGCCGTTGTTGCGGACCGGGCTGCGGCTGATATTTCGCGGTTGCAGGTTCGTCATATTGCTTCAACTCCATCAGTCGGCGCCCGCTGGGTTGGCTCTCCACGATTACCCAGATCCGCAGTTCGCCGGCGCTGCCACCGCGTGCCTCCGGCCGGATTCCAAGGTCG
Source organism: Thermodesulfobacteriota bacterium (assembly GCA_046728175.1). Taxonomy (GTDB): domain Bacteria; phylum Desulfobacterota; class Binatia; order Binatales; family Binataceae; genus JAFAHS01. The sequence goes on from JBKPEA010000053.1 coordinate 3,587, forward strand.
ATTACTCTGTCCCCGGGAAACAGTCGTTCGATGTCAATACGGCGAATTTTCGCGTCGTAGGGTTCGATCTCGCCAGACTTGAAGATGAATCCTTTATCGGTGGATCTCTTGTGCAAGTGTTCCGCGGCCATCGCGTCGTAATCCGCGACGGGCATGGCGAGTAGGTCGCGCACTTTTTTGGGCGGATCGATTTCCCGGCCAGCGAGACCCTGGTAGTAGGCTTTTTCCAGCTCGCGCCGCTTGACCTCCTTGTGATTGGCCTTGGACGCTATCACGAACCGAATGAAATCGAGCACGAACGGACCGCGGCCGCAGTCATCGAAATCGACGTCGACGTACCTCATCTTGCGCGGGCCTTCGAGCGTCCGCAGGGGAAGCGCGGCGAAGTTTCCGCTGTGCGGATCGCCGGCCAGCATCCCCTCATAACTCAGATAAGGTTTGAGCCCACCCAGATCAATCTGATGTTTCATGGCCGTCCAATAGTGGACGGTATTGCTGCGAATCAGTTGGGAAAGATTTTTCGAATCGGCGACCTGTTGGAAGTGGTCAACGATTGCCCCTCTGTCGCTCATTTCACGCCTCCCTGGTTGTGCGCCGGTGGTCTGGTCAGCCCCGGACCGAAACTGCCGCGATTGGCTCGCCGACACGGTCAAGGTCGGACAGTGGCATCCTGGAGCTCACAGCCCGGGGCCTTCAACGGCTGCCCCGAGAAATGCGCCTCCAGATCCAAGTCGAGTTTGACCCGGCCCTGAACACATCCCTGATGAAGTTTGGTTACGACCTCTTTCAGATTGTTGCGCACACTTGTGTAGTCGGCCGAGGTAAAAAGAAGTTCCTGGACGAAAAAATCGCGGGTGGCGGGCGAGTCCGCGGTCGCATCGAACTGCAGGAGGCGCTGGTAGGTGTCAGGGTCGATATGAGCAACCCGATCGATCAGGCCGGCCTGTCGTGCGACATTGGTTTTCGAGACGCCGCAGTCGTTGTCTTTCAAGAGCAGCGTCTTAACCTGCACCGCACCCAATTGCGCAACCTGTTGGGGTGTCAGTTTGCGGCTCGATTTTAGTTTTGGACTTCCATCCGGGTTAGGATCCGCGGTGTCTCTATAAAAGTAGGTCTCCTGGTGATGAACATTGCCGAAACGGTCCTGCTGATTCATCAACGTATCGATAACGATCAGATCTGAAGCGTCGCGGAGCTGCACCATTTTTTGTACGTTTTCAACGGTGAAGGTCCGGCCGACCAGTCCACTGATATCATCGTGTCGCGCGAGCAGCGCCACGATCGGGTTGCGGTCGCGAAAGTTTATCGCGCGACCCACGTTGTCAGCCCCGCCATTGAAGAATTCCGTGTAAAAGCTCTCACCCCGGGGATTGACACTCAGTGCGCCGTAGGACTGGGTGAAGTCGTCGGTCAGCAGAAGATCGCGGCGGCTGGCTTGGGATCCCGCGGTCAATTGCGCCATCAAGGCCGCCCAGGTCTGATGAATCAGACTGCCGGGACTGGTTTCGGCCAGGGCGATGCGGCCCAGGGCGATGTGGTTAAGTCGATCGTAGGTTCTCAGCACCGCGGGCGGAACGTCTGCAATGCCGCCGAGCATCCGTGACAGGTGATAGTACCCGAGAATCGAAGGCGTATAGCTGCAACTGGTACTCGACTTGTACTTCGCGATTTTCTTTGCGCCGGCGCTTTTACACCTGGCGCCGGCTACCTGAGCCGGGCTCAGGCCTTGAGGCAGTGAGTAGAGATCCAGTCCCGGATTTGTACTGTTAGTCTTCGGGCATACCGCGGCGTTCGAGGTTTCATTGATACCGCAGAGTTCGCTCTCGTCCCTGACGTCGTGGTCACCGTACCGCCCGTTGGCAACGTGCTTTGGTATGACACACCGTTCGGGGTTTCGGCCGGGGACCGGAACCGGCACGGTCTTTTCACCACGCGGGACATTGCTAGAAAGTGTGGCGTGCGAAAGAACCGGGCCGGCGAGGGGAAGTGTGACGATCAGGAGTTGGATGAGTCTGACGGATTTGGACATGTGCCTTCTTTGAACGATTCCACCTCCCCGAAGGAAATTGGCGGTTTAGCGAGCACCTGCTGTATACGACACCTCCGATCTATGCGAAAGACCCCGTGCTTGGATTCGGAGCGGAGCTACCCAAGGCCTCAGCGGTAGAGCCAGGTTGTTTTTCAAACCCGCCCAGCCGGTGATGTACCGTCCCGCCCCTTTGCGGGCAGATGCCGTCGTCAGGCGATTGGTCAGGAGCGGAACTCGTCGCCTGCTCTGTAGTTGTGCCTTCTGTGCGCTCTGTGAATTCAGCGCGAGCGAAAGGCTAGGAGCCTGTTCACTCGGTTCTCTCCGGTGTAGTGCAGATCCTCGACATGAGATGTGTATTGCACCCCGGCATTAGTTCGCCGCCTTCGATCAAGCGTGAACTGTAGCCCCTGTCGCAGCGCTTCCTGCGAGCATCAGCGCGGTCACCTTTTCCAGGAATCCGATTGAGTACCGTTTTTCATCCGGTTTGCCATAGGGGCACCCGCGGGGGAATTTCCAGTGGTCATTTACGCAGAACGCGCAGGGACCGTTGCTGCGCGTCAAGTATCCGGGACTCCCCGCCGTGGACTCGGTGTAGGTAAGCTCTTTTCCGTACATATTCTTGAGCACGGCAGTCATCATCGCGTGGGGATCGTAGAGATCCGGCATCAGCGCCTTTTCTGCGGCTGGGTATTTCCGTTTCAGTTCGCTCAAGACCCCTGCAGGATCTCGCTCCATGCCCGCCGCGACAAAGGTTCCGGGCTGTTTTTGAAACCTGATTCGCGAATCCTTCTGCAGGAACTCGGCCGCGCGCGGATAGTTCCGTGCAAAGGCGTCAAAAGCGTCGGGACTCATGCGGAATTGCGGCAGAAAGTTGTCGCTGTACGAAAAATGCGGTGTGATAACCAGTCGGGTCGAGAGCGCATACTCTTCCGCGCCGATCCTGGTCGAAAATTCCAGCCGACACTCCTGCTGGGTAGTCATTCGTAGCAGGGTAAATGGTCCATCTTCGGGAAGGGTTGGCAGCGTGGCCTTCGACCGAATCAGATGGCCGAAAGATTGGCGGAACATTTCCCAGGAGGCTTGCCCGACCAGAAACACGATCGCCGGTCGGGTTTGCACCAATTGCTTGAGGGCCCAGGCGTTCTTGTGAACGCAGTTGGAAATAATCGTGTGCATGCTCTGACTGGTTCCCCCGAGCCATTGCGGCCCCCACCGCGGCGACGCGCAGGCAACCATGTCCAACTGTCCCACATCCTCGCCGATTTGCAGGTGCGCATTGGGATGACCCTTCTCCTTCAGGAATGCCTCGAAGGCGGAGAGGACCGGCACCATCTGCATGTAGTAGCCGATGGGTTGGGCGTAAACGTCTGTTTTCTGGCCTCCTGGAACCTGCAATCGCGCGGCGAGAAGATCGTCTTTTTTGAATCGGGTGTTCGCGTCGACCAGTACTACGTAACGGGGCTGGCCGAACTTGCCCGGGAGGTGAACCGCGGTCGGACCCGGGTCACCGTCGTATTGCACCAGGATTTCATAGGACGGGTCGTCGCTGGTACGGGATGACCGCAGCAACAGACCCGGCTTGGCGGCTCGGATGGAGCCGTCCGGAAGCAAATAGGATTCGATGAAGTTCAGATCGAAATGCTCCTGGTACACCGATCGGTACCGGTAGTAGTAAGCGTACTTGGTCCAGGAGTCGGTGTTGTCCGCGCTCGAAAAGCTGGGATAGCACCAGGAAGCGCCCGTCTTTCCCGGGGCAAAGGCGGTAAGGTTGGGGTTGATCCCGATCGTCATGATCGGCGCTTTGCGGCAGCCGTCCATGACTTCGGCGTCCGGAAATGCCGGTGGGCGGGTCGCCCCTTGAAGCCAGACAAACGAACTCAGGGTTCCTTCGGGTTCCTTCTCGGTGGGCGTGTTCGATGTGAAGTCGTATGTAGGATAGGGCCCGTAAGGCTGCGGCGCACGGTCAGGCCAAAAAAACTCGCACGTCCCGCACGATCGAACGCTGTACACAAGTTCGATCTCGAGCGGATCCTGGGTTTGTCTGGGATTCTTTTGACGAGGTGGATCGTACTGCATAGTTGGGCCCCCATGGCTGCGCGACCGCTCAACCGGACGAGAGATAGCCTCATTTCCGGGGATTTTTCAAAGACCCCATCACCTGTGCTTCCCTCTAAATGAGTTCATTCGCCTCCGAGGGACGGTTTCGATCCCGACTGGCAAAAAATCATGTGACGGTCTTTCAAATCTGCAGAACCAGTCGGCCTTCGGGCCGCGTCTTGTCTTTCTCAGCTCACGAGAGCTTTCCGGTCGTTTTTGCCCGCCAGACATTCGGTCTCCTGAAGAGCGCGTCGCGTCCGCGGGTGGTGTGACGCACCCTGTTTTAGAAGCGGACCAATCGGCTTGCACTCGCCGCTGACGTTGTCCGAATATGGGCGTTGCTCAAACGACATCCAAGGAGACAATCGCCATGCCGGCTGAACAATTCCTTGCCGACGGCCCCCGCGAAGTTGGTTTGAATCCGGACAAAGTCCAGGCACTTTTCGATCGCGCGGAGCGCGACGTCAAAGAGGGCGTGCTACCTGCGTGCCAGGTTGCAATTGCGCGCAAAGGTAAGATTGCGGCGATGAAAACCTTCGGGCGCGCGGTACAGGGCAGCGCCGAGAAGCCTGCCACCGACGAGACTGTGTTCGTTGCGATGTCGGCGACCAAGGCGATCACCTCGTCGGCCCTGTGGCTCCTCATCCAGGAGGGAAAAATCGGCATCTCTGATCCGATCGTGAAATACGTCCCCGAATACGGTACCAACGGCAAGCAAACGACCACGGTCGAGCACCTGTTGATCCACACGGCGGGCATCCCGACCGCGCCCGGTTCGTTCAAGGATTGGGGCGATCACAAACGGCGCTTGGAGCGATTCGCCCAATGGAAGCCGGTGAATCCCCCGGGAGAGAAGTTCTTCTATCATATCCATGCTAACTACTGGCCGATCGCGGAGGCGATCGAACGCATCACCGGCCAGCGCCTGGGCGATTTTGTACGCGAGAGGATCGCGGAGCCGCTCGGCCTGCCCGATCTGCGCATCGGATTGGCGCGCTCGATTCAAGACCGGATGGCCGACGTAAAATGGGTGGGCGAACCGGCGAAGGACGAAGAGTACCAGAAGCTCGGCATCACGCCGCCGCGCGCGGGCCTTGGATCGATCACAGAAGATGCAGTCCTGGAGATGAACGATCCTCAGATGCGCGAGACGGATTTCCCGGCGGGCGGCCTGATGACCACGGCGGGCGATATCGCGCTCTTCTACCAGGCGCTGCTCAACGATGGGAAAGCTTGGGACGGCACCCTTATCTGGCGGTCGGAGATGCTGCACGAGGCGCGGCGAATCCGCAGCGGCGACATGATCGATCCCGCCCGAGGCATCAAGGCGAACCGCGCGCTGGGGATCGTCATCGCCGGCGATGACGGCAGGGCGAACCTGCGCGGCTTCGGGCGCACCAACTCGCCCCAAGCATTCGGGCATCCAGGTTTTGGCGGACAGATCGGGTGGGCTGATCCTGCAACCGGCATTTCGTTCAGCTATTTGACCAACGCGTATGATCGTAACGATCTGCGCGAAGGACGCAGAGGCGTGGCCGTCTGTAGTCTCGCGGGGGCTTGCGTTGAGTAGTCGGCTGCCAACGCCGACCCTCAGGACCTAAACAATTGCGTTTGCTCTGCGACCGCGTCAGCCATCTCCCTGATTTTCCGGCAAAATCAGAGAGTCGCTGCCCGACTCATGCCAAAAAAAGGGGCGAGACTCGGATCCGGACTAAACTAAAAGGTAAAGCCAGCCGGTTTTTAACATCTGATGCTTGATGCGCGATGATCAAGCCATGCGCACTACTTTGGACATCGATGAGGATGTACTTGAGACGGCGAAAGAGCTGGCGGCTAGGCGGGGAACAACGGCGGGCCGGGTGATTTCCGATCTGGTTCGGAGCGCGCTTGCTCCCCGCGACCATGGGGCAAAGAAGCGACATGGCGTACCCGTGCTGCCGGTTCCCAGACGGGCGGTACTGGTCACGCCCGAGATCGTGAATCGACTACGGGACGAGACGTAGCAGATGGTCGCGCTCTTGGACGTTAACGTGCTGATAGCGCTGTTCGATCCGGCCCACGTGCATCACGAAGCGGCGCACGTCTGGCTCGGAGCCAATCGCAAGAATAAATGGGCGACCTGCGCACTCACGGAAAACGCTTTTGTGCGGGTCCTGTCGAATCCAGCCTATCCGGGTTCCCGCACCACGGTGGAGGATGCTGCCGCTCGGCTGCGAACGTTCTGTTCCGAGGGCCAGCACGCGTTTTGGACCGACTCGGTGAGTGTGCGGGAAGACGGCCGCTTTCGATGGAATCACGTCCAGGGCCATCGTCAGCTCACCGAGGTTTATCTTCTTGCGCTGGCAGTGGCCAATGAGGGTCGCCTTGCGACGTTCGATTCGACGATCTCGCTTCGAGCCGTCGAGCGAGCGGAAAGCAGGAACCTCGAAGTTATCGGCGTCTAGGAAGCTGAATGTGGACAATGGAAGGGTCCGCGCGCTCTGTAATTAGCTTGGGAACCCACTGGCTGCATCCTCCGGCGAAGAGTGGAACCCCTGTCGGGAGGGTTTTTGGGGTGGCGGAGAGGGAGGGATTTGAACCCCCGGTTCCCTTTCGAGAACACACGCTCTCCAGGCGTGCGCCTTAAACCGGGCTCGGCCACCTCTCCGCACTGAACCGCCAGTATGACATCGCGGGAAAGCCCCACGCCACACGCTTCCATTGGCCGTCGATAGTGAGTCGGGCGGTCGGTCGACCGCTGAACCGGGCACGGTGCTTTTGGCCAAGACCAGGCCAGAAAGAGCCGCGCGGAGCTAGCGTTCAGTATCCGAGGTGTGGACTCTGAACAGTTTCTCGATCTGAGCGCGATTGAAGCGCCAATCACTCCCAACTTTGAAGGCCGGGAGTTCGCCGCGGCGGATGAGCTTGTAGACGGTGGACCGATTTACCCTCAGAAAGGCGGCCACCTCCGCGACTGTCAGCACTTCGTTCTCGGGCATCTTGGGACCGTAGCGGAGAGTGGGTGACAGCAATAAGCGGTTGCCGCGTGATGCGTCTTCGCGGCCTTCCGTCCGACGCACTCGACTTTTCATTCCCAAACTCACTGCTGCCCCCCTACGGGAAAAGTGGTTGAGCGTCGTTTACGTGCCTTCTGCTCACGCCGTGCGGTAAACTACCCTCCCGTTCTCCGCTCGGGAGCCTAGCAGCAGTTAAAGGTCTGCAAGCATTATTTTGACCTTGCGATCGCGCCAACTGGTGAATGTTGGCGTAGCCGAACGACCGTTTCAGGTGATATTGGCCCCATGGAAAAAGGTCCTTCGACGCGGGCGGAGAGTCCTTACATGACTGTCCAGGAAGTCGCCGAGTATCTCCGCATCCACGCGATGACGGTGCACAGATTGCTGAATACCGGAAAGCTACCCGGATTCAGGACGGGCGCAAGAGGAAACTGGCGTGTCCCGCGCCAGGCGATACTCCAGCTTGGTGACTGCGCCTGGCGCAAGCCCACTCAGTGACCGACGCGAAACAAGTGACAGCGCCCGCGATCACGGTCGCTAACTCTCTGCGTAAGGTTCCGAACTATCTCGCAACTGTGCGGCAGCGAGAGTGATCGACAAGCTCGAAGGCGTGGCGCCTGTCGAGTTTGAACCTAGGCTGAGCCTACGGGGTTGGGGTGGGAGCGTGGTGTCTTTTACGAAGAGGGTAACTTGCGTGACGCTTAGCGTTCGCCTCACCACCTCGGTCTTTGCTCTATCGGGGTCGCGACGGTCGCGTAAGCCGTCGATCATTATTCGCGCCGGCAATCACCCGAAGACTCCTAGTGACCTAACCCTAACCCACGACAGCGAACGATTCGCCGTGGATTTGGGGGTGGACACGATGCGCGCTTTATTTGGATAGTTCGAGCTGCAGCTCGTGACGTACCGCCGAGGCCTCGAATTCGAGTTGATCCGCCATGGCCGCGGCCTCGCGCAACTCGCCGGCTGCGCTGAGCCGTTCGATTTTCTCGCACAGGGCACCGATTTCCACCGCACCCAGATTAATGCTGCATCCTTTGAGCGCGTGCGCCCGATCCTGGAGACGCGCAGAATCGTTGGCGGCGAGAGCCTCGCGGATGTGGTCGAGTAACAGAACCTGATCGGTGAAGTAGAGCTCGAGTATCTCGGCCAGTGCCTTTTTTCCGCCGTACTCGCGGATTTTCTCGATGAATTTGTGATCCAGCATCACCGGGCCAGAGGAGCCGATCCCTTCCGGCTCGAATCTTCTAGTTTTCGTCTCTAGGTTGTCAATCCGATTAGCGCACAATTGCCAACCTGGAGAGATTCAATTTGGCCCAGACCGAGCTGTCGGTTACGCCGCCGCTCCAACCGCATAGGGCGAAAGTCCGCGACTGGCCGGTCGTGCCGCCACGGCAAAGTGGCTGGGTCGGCTTGCAACTGCCGCCTCGCCTCTGGGGACCAGCTTGGACTTGCGAGGGTCGGCGTCGAAGTCCCAATTCTTGAGCAGGACATACTGCTTGCCGCGTCGAGCGAGCAGGCCCGCGTCGACCAACTCTGCTATCATTCGACTTACCATCGGTCGCGAACAACCAATCATTTCCGCAAGGTGCTCGTGGCCGAGTTCGGGAATCAGGATGATTCCCTCGGAATCCGCGAGCCCGGCTCGTTTTCCGAGATCGCCGAGCACTAGCTTGAGCCGGTCAAGCAGGGGGAGATTCAAGAGGCTTGCGAAAAACCGCAGGTTCTCCGACCAGAAGGTGTTGAGCGAGGCCAGCATCGAAACGAGCTGATCCGCAGGAAGCTTTGCAAGCATGCGAAGAATTTGATCGCGGCTGAACAGCGACACCGTGCATTTGGTGGCGACCTGAGCCTCGAACATCCTGGCATGGCGACCGTTGTGGTCGAGGTAGTCGGGATAACCGATAATCTCGCCGGGTCCGGCCAATCGAACCAGAGTGCGATTCCCATCGCCGACCGGGCAATAGATGCTCACGTAGCCCGTGAGAATGCATGCCATCATGCCGTCGGTGTTTCCCTCGCAAAACAGCATCGCGCCCTTCTCGAAGGAGACCGCCATTTGGCCCTCGATCAGGTCGTCTACCGTCTCCGATGGCAGATTGAGCCCGCTCAGGTTGTTTCGAAGCGTCCTAAAAGCTTGCTCATATCGGTTGCGTGGTTGCTGAATTGCTGATTTCATCTTTATTCAACTTCCTCTTGGAAGTCCCATCCTTAGTTTCGAATTTTTGCCTCTTTACGCCAAGCGTAATTTAATAGGCTGTTCTCTTAACAACGACTAGCACAAAGCAACTACCATGCCGTGCATCTTTCAACTGTTGCAGCCTGTTTCACAGGACTTTTTGACCCTTTGTCTCTGACCAGATCAAAAAATATATGGAGGCTCCTCCATAGCTATGGAATCCGTGCCATACTTGAGGGCTGAAATCTCGCTGGGGGCGGACACGCTGCAGGCGTAGCGGGACCGGCGGCACCTAGAGCCGGATGGCGAACGCACACAAAATTCTTCTGGTCGATGACGTAGCCTCCAATCTGCGGATCCTGGGACTCACGCTGGAGCGCGCGAAGCTCGAGGTGGTTGAAGCGCGCAGCGGCCCCGAAGCAATCTCTATCTGCACGGCTCAACTTCCCTCGCTGGTCCTTCTCGATCTACGGATGCCCCAGATGGACGGGATTGAGACGCTGCGCCGCCTTAAGACCGTCGCTCCCGATCTCCCGGTCGTCATGATCACGGTCGACACCGACCTCGCCGCGGCGGTAGAGGCAACCAAACTCGGGGCCTACGATTTTTTGCTGCGCCCGGTCGACGAGGAGCGGCTGCTCCTTACCATCAGGCACGCGCTCGAAAGATCCTCGTTGCGCGATCAGGTCGAGAATCTTCGCCACATAGTTGGACAGGGCGGGTATCTGTCAAAACTCGTGCTTCCCAGTTCGTCGATGCGCGCGATCGTGGAGCAGATCGCCAATGTCGCCAAGGCGAACCTGACCGTCCTGATTCAGGGCCGCACCGGGACCGGCAAAGAGGTGGTAGCGCGGGCAATTCACCAGGAAAGCTCGCGCGCGGGCAAGCCGTTCGTCGCGGTCGATTGCGGGGCGATTCCCGAGACCCTGGTTGAATCGGAATTGTTCGGTTTCGAAAAAGGCGCCTTCAGCGGCGCCGATCGGCACAAAGAGGGTTACTTTCAGGTTGCGCACGGCGGCACGCTGTTCCTCGATGAGGCGGGCAATCTCTCGCTCACCGCGCAGGCGAAATTGCTGCGCGTGATTCAGGAGCGCCAGGTCACGCCGATTGGAACCTCGCGCGCGATTCCGGTTGACGTGCGGATCATCGCGGCCACCAACGCCGAGCTCGAAGCCAAAGTGGAGACCCGCGCTTTCCGCGAAGACCTCTACTATCGGCTCGCCGAGTTCACGGTCCAGCTCCAGCCGCTCAAAGATCGTCCCGAGGACATTCCCGCGCTCGCGCGCCTGTTCGTGGATGAAGCGAGCCTCGAACTACATCGCTCGATTTCGGGCATCGAAGAGGATGCGATGCGTCTCTTGCAGGGCTACCCGTGGCCCGGAAACGTGAGGGAGCTGCGCAACATTATGCGTCGCGCGGTCCTGCAGGCTCAGCAGGTCATGATTCGGGAAGAGGACGTTCGAACTCTGCTCGCGAAAGCGGCGGACTCCGGTCCGATCGAATCAGTTCCAGCGCGGGCCACCGCGACGAACAACGCGGCCGGACGATCACTCAAGGAAATCGCGAACGAGGCAGTGGAGGCCGCCGAACGCGAGGCGATCGCCAACGCGCTGCAAACCGCCAGCGGCAACAAATCCGCCGCCGCACGAATCCTGCAGATTGATTACAAGACGCTGTTTGCGAAGCTCCGGCGGTACCAGCTGTGAGAACTCTATCCGAGCTGCGCGCGCCGATCGAGTTACGCCGCGGATCGATCGACGGAGAACGCGATCAAACCCTTCCGCTGTGGGTCTCACCCGCATTCCGCGGACCTTTGATGACGCGGCTTGGGCTGGTAGTTATCGCCGCGGTCGCCGCGCTTGGTCTCATGCTCAGTTGGCTGGCACACCAGTTGAGCACAGAGGGACTGCTTTTCTTCCTGGGCGAGCTGTTGATCGCGCTCCTCACGCTCTCGGTCTCTTTTTCGGATTGGTTCGTCCGCAACTGGGAAGCGTTCGCTTTGAGCAACGCTTTCGCGGTGATTCTCGGGATTACTCTGGTTGGCACCGCGCTGGGCACGCTGGCGGGCGGCATACTCGGCCTGCTACTGCTCGAGGTCGGCTCGTCCGCGTTCCTGCCCTGGTCTCCGCGTCGCCAGCTTTGGTTAAACGCTGCGACCGTCGCCGGCCTCGCGGTGTTCACGGTGGCGTGGCCGCGCGGCGATCCGGTCTTGCCGCTGTACTGGCTAACCATCCTGGCGGGTGCGGTAATCAGCCAGGTGGCGTGCACGACTCTGTATCAATACCGAAGCGAGCTCGAGCGTCACATCCAAACCGTGCTGCAGGGCCGCAGGGCGCTGGCGGCCGAGGTTCGCGAGCACCAAAGTGCGATCGCGGAGCTCGAAAAAACCCAGACCGAGCTGGTGCAGAGAAGTGAAGAAGCACTCGCCGCGGCGCGGGTAAAATCGGAGTTCCTCTCGACCATGTCGCACGAGATTCGCACGCCGCTGAACTCCGTGCTTGGCATGGCAGAGCTGCTGGGTGATGCCGACCTCAAGGCGGAGGAACGACGCTATCTGGAAATAATCCGCCACAGCGCAGCGATGCTGCTCGATTTGATTAACTCGCTTCTGGATCTGGCGCGGCTGGAATCCGGACGGCTCGAGATTGTCCGGAGGGAATTCGCGCTGCGGAGAACCATTGAGGAAGTGCTCGAAGCGTTCACGTTCGCGTCGCGCGAAAAGTCACTCGCACTGGTCACCGAGTTTGCACCCGGGTTGCCCGAGCGCGTGCTGGGCGATTCCCTGCGGCTTAGACAGGTGCTCATGAACCTGGTCGGTAACGCGGTGAAGTTCACCGCGCAGGGACGCATCACGGTCACCGTGCAGCCGCCCTCCGGGGCCCAATCAAAGCTATACCGGATTTCGGTTGCCGATACCGGAACCGGAATACCGCGCGACAAACTTGCACTGATCTTCGAGCCTTTCACTCAGGCAGACTCGTCGAATACCAGGGAATATGGCGGAACCGGCTTGGGCCTGGCGATTGTCGCACGCCTGGTCAAGGAAATGGGCGGCGAAATAATCGTCGAAAGCGAAGTTGGAAAAGGCAGTACCTTCGTGTTCACGATTCACCTCGAATCCGTCAGGCCGGATCGTGAACCTGTTTCCGGCTCTAGCCCGAACGAGTATCCCCACTTGAAGCGTCAATTTCGCGTGTTGGTTGCCGACGACGTGGCGGTCAATCGGGTCCTGATCCGGGCCCTGCTGCAGCATTTGCCCTGCGAGATCGACGAGGTTGAAAGCGGCAGTGACGCGTTTGAAAAGGTGATCGCATCGAACTACGACGCGGTATTGATGGATATGCAGATGCCCGCGCAGGATGGATACGAAGCTACCAGCGCGATCCGCAAGTGGGAACGCGAGCATGGGAGGAATCACGTGCCGATAATCGCGCTCAGCGCATCAGCGCTCGATACCGATGTCGAGCGCGCCACGAAAGCCGGTTGCAATGCTCACCTGAGCAAGCCGTTCAAGCGCGAGGACCTGCTTAGAGCGCTCGACGATCATCTGCGTACCAATCCGGACGGATCAACAGAATAGGATCGGGTTGAGCGGGAGACGCGGCGCGCGAGGTGCCTTGAGCGCCGAAGCCACGCTGGTCAGCGGATCTGGTAGTCCTTGAGTTTGCGCTGCAGGGAGATGCGCGAGATGCCGAGCGCGCGGGCGGACTGGGAGACGTTGCGCAGGTGTTGGGCGAAGACCTGGCCGATGTAGCGCGCCTCGAAGTCGGCGCGCGCCGAGCGCAGGCTGCCGTTGGACGGGGCCGGCGTGCCGGCGGCGGGAGGGGACGAGGCCGCCGGGGCGGCGGCGGGAGCGGGAGTGGTGCCGCGGAGCTTGGGCGAGAGGCGCTCGGGGCGGAGGTCTTCGCCGGGCGGAGTGAGCGCCACCGCGCGTTCGATTTCGTTCTGCAGCTCGCGGACGTTGCCGGGCCACGGATAGCGCTCGAGCAGGGCGAGGGTTTCGGGGTCGAGATTACCCACCGGCTTGTGCTGGCGCTCGGCGGCGGTGGCCAGGAAGCGCGCGGCCAGGAGCGCGATGTCCCCGCTGCGCGCGCGCAACGGCGGCAGCGCGATGGGGAAGGCGGCGAGCCGGTAGTAGAGGTCCTCGCGAAAGCTG
>JBKPEA010000054.1:0-15559 GCA_046728175.1 Thermodesulfobacteriota bacterium
CATCCTGGAGGGCCACGGTCGCTCGATAGTGCACGACATCCCCGCCACGCTGCGGGATTCGCTCGCCGCGCGTCTGGACCGGCTGGGCCCGGCCAAGGAGGTAGCACAGGTCGCGGCGGTCATCGGCCGCGAGTTCTCCTATGAGCTGCTTCGAGCGGTCGCTCGGGCCAGCGACTCGGAGCTCGAGCCTGCGTTGGAGAAGCTAGTAGACGCGGAGCTCATCTATGCACGCGGCATCCCGCCCGAGGCGACCTAACCAGTTCAAGCACGCTTTCCTGCGCTATGCGTGCAAAGAAGCAGAAGCGTCTTATCGGCATGCGCTGGATTTGCTCAGGACACTGCCCGAGTCACGAGAGCGCCCCGACCGCGAGCTAGAGCTCTTGAATCGGTTCGTACCTGTGCTGCAGCTAACCCGCGGATGGGCCGCGCCAGAAGCCGCTGAAGCGGTCGCCTACGCTCAAGCACTGGCGCAAAAAACAGATAATCCGGGGCAACTCCTGCTGCAACTGGCTGGCTCGTTTGTTGGTGCTCTCAGCCGCGGTGACCTATCCGCAGCCGGTGCGCTCGTCCCTCAGGTCTCTGATCTCGCAGAGCGCGACGGCAGTGCTCCGGTATTGGGACTCGCACGCGTGATAAGACTTTCGGCCTGCTACTTCCGGGGAGATCTGGGGGGCGCCGAGGAGCACTATATCGCTGGTGAAGGATTGTTCGCATCGGCCGGGGAAAAATTTCCATCTACCGTGGGCTCTGGGTTCGGCTTCGGAAGCCACGTTGCTTGGCTACTGGGACACCCCGACACCGCACGCGAACGAATCCACACCGCGATAGTCCGCGCTACCCAGATCTGGAGCCCTTTCGAGCTGGCCTATGTGCAGCATGTTGCTGCGATGCTGCAACTCTTCGTCAGAGAGTTTGCTCAGGCCCAAAACGGCTGCCGTTGAGTCGATCGCCCTATCGGACGAGCATGGCTTTCGCCAGTACGCGGCGTCTTCTTGGCCTGGCAGAAGTCGCGCTTGGCCATCTCCGCGAGGGCATGCCGAATATCTATTTGGGCCTAAATGGACTGAATGAAAGCGGGGCTGGAATCATGATGACTCTTTATCTCTGCTGGATCGCGATCGCAGTCACTCGAAGGAAGGGTGCCGCAGGCGCTCGAGGATAGAGACTGCGTTGGAAGCGAACCCATTGGAATTAACCTGGAGGCCCGAAGTAATAAGGACCCGCGGTGAATTACGGCGCCTGGTTGGCCAAACCGAGGAAGCGGAGGCGGATTTCCGTGAGGCAATTGTGATTGCGCAAAAAATCTCCGCTAGGGCATGGGAACTGCGCGCAACCACGAGCCTCGCGCGCATCGCAGGCGAGGCCGGCCGGCGCGCCGATGGGCGCGCGATGCTTTCAGGTATTTACGATTGGTTCACCGAGGGCTTCGACACAGCGGACCTTAAGGAAGCAAAGGCGTTGCTCGGGGAGTTGAGCAGGCTCCGATGACAGTTAGGGTCGTAATAAACTGGCAGAATCTTTTAGACGCCGTGTGAACGCGTCCGCGCAGATTTCGCTGGAGGCTAGTGAAGGGCCTCCCGACCTTTTCAGCGTCCCCCCCGCAGAGTGCTGGTGAGTTCCAAAGCCTCAAGTAACAGAGCTGATCCGCGGTAACAGTCTGAGCGCGTTCGTCCGATAGATCGCCGCGCGATCTTCGTCGCTCACGAACCTGCTCGCTTCAAGTTCCTTATTTGTCCCCGAAACCCCAGACTCAGGATACCAAGGCCAATCGCTTCCGTAGACGATATGGCCAACATCGGCGAGCTGAACGAGGGAAGAAAGGCTGTGATTCGATTGGATCGCCGTATCGTAGTACAGGCGGCGCAGATAGGTCATCGCGTCCTTGGTACCAGCAGGGCCGAGCCGGAGGCGGCCTCCAACCGTAGAGATACGGCCCGCCACGATTGGAACCGCGCCGCCATTGTGCGGGATGATGATCGAGATGTCCGGATACCGTTCGAGCGTTCCGGTGAAAATCAGGTTGGTCACGGCGCGAGCGGTCTCGAACGGAAACTCCAGCATTGGCCTCGGATAACCCATCGCGCATTGCTGCCAGCACATCGGCGATGTCGGATGGATGAACACCAGCGCCTTGCGTCGGTTTAGTTCCTGAAAAATCGGCTCAAACTTCGCGTCGCCCAAGTAGGTGCCCCGGGCATTGGTCTTGAGCCCGATCCCGTCGGCGTGAAGACTGTCCATAACATAGGTAAGTTCTTCCAGCGATCCTTCCACATCCGGCATCGGCAAAGCGCCAAACAGGCCGAACCTTTTGCGATGCTTCGTGACCGCTTCAGCGCCCACTTCATTTACCTGGCGCGCCAACAGTCGCGCGGCGACATCATCACCGTAGTGAACACCCGGCGACGATATCGACAGGATTCCGGTCTCGATACCGAATTTATCGTAGGCTTCAAGCGCCAGCTGCGGGCTCCATTTCGGATAGTCCGGCATGCCATCGGGATGAACGATGCCAGCCTTGCGCATCTGGTCCGCATAGCCGGGCGGCAGGTAATGCGCGTGCACATCGATTTTCCGATTGGAATTCGTAATCGCTCTCATGACACTTTCCCCCGCAATAGGACACTATGCTGACAACCTGGGCCCGTTGGCCGATTCTCTGCCTCAGCAAATCGTCACGCCAGAGCCCATTGCGTTCCGCGCCATTTCTACCCGCGACCTCGAACGTGTTGTCCCACAATCATTGCACGAGCGCGGGTCTTTCCCGGGAACCCGCGGCTCAAGATACAGTGCACTCCCAGCTGGCGGTGATCGCGGTCTTTGCGCGGGTGAGCTCGAACCTATTCGCAATTCGTGCTGCTGCCACACCGCGGCTCTCTCCCTCGGGCGCGCCGCTGCGGTACAACGTGGAGAAATACCACGAAGCGGCGCGGGGGGCCTTGCGGGTGGCCGTGTTTTGCACTGCTTCACTTACCGCGAGGTCTGGAGGCCTTGCCCAGCGTTCCTGCGCGACCCTGGTAACTGCTGAACAGTCCGAGTTCGTCATAGAGCCAGCGCCTACTCCACCTCTTCCAGCCGTAGCCCTGTTGGTTTCGGGCCCGCATCACTTATTCAGATGCTCTAATCCGCTGGGAAGGGCGCTAGGAAAGTATATTCGTAAAGACAACGCTCAGTTTCGAACTATGGACCACGCCGCGCAGGATGCGGCTGGGGTTCCGCATGCGGTAGTGCCTATGATTGGATGCGCGTCCAAACATGATGCCGGTCTCTACTTCGACGGGCTGCCCGTTGCGTAGGTACGGCTTGAATCTCCACCCACTCAGAGCATCGCCGATAGCTTGCCGCTGGTCGGGAAACGCACTCAGAAAGTGAATGTGTTTCACCCTCCCGCGCTTATCAATTATGATCCGAACCGGAACGGGGTTAAGTCTCGGCTGGCTAAACACCGGGTCAACCCTCTCGATAACCGTGCCGTCGCTTGCGTAATCCTTGATGCACACCGGAACATCGTCTCCGCCGATGCCCTGAGTTGGGCTGCTCTCGTTTGGCAGTTTCAAGTTGCTCGTCTGTTGAATAACGATCGCCAGCGTCATCGGCTCCCGATTCATAAAGACAAATTCCACTGTATGGCAGCGGATTTCAGTGGCCAATACGTACCAGTGCAGCTGCGCCACGGGTGACCAATAGGCGAAGCTGGCGAAGGACCGGCCACCAGTCTGCAGCTCGACGGGGTTGGGTTCCGGCTGGTAGTCGGACTGCAAGCGGTCTTTGGTATAGTTAACCAGTTGCCACGCGGTGGCTACAGGCAGTGGTGTGAAGAACATGTACTGCGGAGTTGTCGCGGCCGGACTCTTACAGGGGAAATGGGCGAGGCAATATCCTTATCACTGCTCAGGACATAGCTACCGCTATCTGATGGAGGCGGCCCTGCGTATTTTTGAATCCAGTCAGGAGGTAGAGGGTAGCTAATCCCAAAGTACTGATTGCGGTAGACATTGTGGTCGATGCTCCCGCCTTCCGGCACTGGGGTGGAATCGTTAGCGCTGGACCAGGCGCCCTTGACCAGTATCACGTGTTCCGGGACCTTTTTCTGGGGATGCTGGTCGGAAGAACCGTTGGGGACCGCGATCTGGCCGAAAGCCTGCAGTACGGTCAAGACCAGAACGGCTAAGCCGCCCACCAGTCCGGCCTGGATCTTCTCCCTCATGTGCTTCTCTAAAAATCCTTGTCGGGAGGTCTCGCTGGTTTCGAGAAGCCGCCCTGGTGCTCGACGGAGAAAACTGGTGAGACACCTGTCGTGTCTCACCAGTCGTTCTCACTAGAAAGAACGCCAACTGTTATAGCGAACGCAAGAAGACCAACAGGGCTTGCTGCTGCTGCTTGTTAAGGTCGGTGAAAGTGTTGATCACCGTGTTCGCCTCGCTGCCCTGGCTCTGATGCTGCCGGATCGCATTGTAAAGGTTGGCAGTGCGCCCATCGTGAAGTAGAAAAATCCGCTGCCCAAGGCCTCATAAGGGCGCGGTTTTGAATTGATCCCCGCCGGCGCCGCCCTGCGAGACGTTATCGGCTAAATCAGCCCCCATATGATGGATTTCAAAATCGCTGAACGCGTTTACTGGTTGGTTGCTGAGCGATGCAGCAAGGCTCGACGGTTGGGTGGAGGTTATCACCGAATTGTGGCAGGTCGCGCAGCCAATGGAGCTGAACAGCGCCGCCCCCTTACTTATCGTGGTGGGGCTAACAGGTTGTCCATTTAGCACAACTCCGCCAGGCGCCGGAGGGGCCAGCAACCGCATGAACATGGAAAACTGCACTATGTCACTCGTTCCCGCCGACTTTCCGACTTCTCCCGCCACGAGATCGCGCGCCTGCACCAGACTATCGGTCAGGAGCACGGGCACTACGCCGCCAACCGCCTCGTCGCCCTACTTCGAACCATGTTCAACCGGGCGAGACTCTGGGGCATGCTGAAAGAAGAAAATCCGGTGCGCGGTGTCAAGTTATTCCACGAAGAAAAGCGCGAACGTTTCCTCACCGCTGAGGAGATCGCGCGACTCAATCAGGCTCTGATGAGCGAGCCCGATTGGCGCTGGCGCGCCTTTTTCCCCTTGAGCCTCTTGCTGGGAACACGCCGCGGGGAGCTCGCCATGGCCCGTCGAACACTTCGATTACCGCGCCGTCAAGTGCCTGGCCGCGAATTCGAAAGCGGGCCGGGCTCAATGGCGATGACAACGTTCCCAATACTGCCGTCAGGCAGCACGATTTGCGTCGCACACTGGGAAGCTGGCTGGCAGCGAGCGGTTACAGTCTCCCCCTGATCGGTCGGGCCTTGAATCATGCTAACGTGAACACCACCGCGATCTACGCACGCCTCGATCTCGATCCCGTACGTCGAGCTCTTGAAGACAACGCCACTATTATGCTCGCGGCCGCAAAGCAGACCGTCGAGACAGAGACAAAAAGGAACAACAATACTCAACGGCGCCCAGGCGTTTCGGAAGGTGTTGATCTTGCGACGTTGGTCAAAGGTGTCCCCGGTCAATCGATCAGCCTGTCGCGTGAAGAATTGTACCGGAAAGTCTGGTCGAAGCCGGTAGGGGCAGTCGCCAGAGAACTGGGCATCAGCGGTCGCGGATTGGCAAGAGTCTGCATTCGATTTGAAATTCCGGTTCCTCGACGGGGCTATTGGGCCAAACTCGCGGCGGGTAAACGCGCGCCCGAGATTCCTTTACCTTCGACCGACTCTAGACTTCCTTCCGAAATCCAGATTGCTACTCTCCGCTGACAAGGCAGCGACGGCCGTAAGCCTTTTGTTCAAGCGTGATCAACCAGAATGAGCGTGCTTGAGTCAGTCTTGTGCTTGGCAAGCACATGCATAAGAGGCTAAGTACTGATTTCCTTGGTATTCAGAAGTCTCTTGAGTTGAAAGAATAATGGAAGAATCGCACCGGCTTTGGGCTGAGTATCGCATACTGCCCGGAGGAAAATGAGGGCAGAACTGTTTGCTCGGCATTGGAATTTTCCTCTACACCGCTTCGAGTGCCGACCTCAAGCGCTGATCGGCAGTTACGAGTTCGAGGTCTCCAATTCTTTCACGCGCCATCACGAACGTGGCGAGATGAAGGGCGTCGAGTGTTCGCAGTGACTTGGCCGGGGCAACCTGGCGAGCCCGCTCGCATACCGAGGCTGTCAATTCCCAGAGTTCACAGCGAGCCCACACTGCGTTAAGTTCACGATCCGCGTCCGCGAGCTTGGTCTCGCTGACCTGCCCGAGCTGGCGCAAGCGGTGAAGCGCGCGAGAGGACTCAACCAGCGACAACCGCGACGTAATCAAGGCTGGAGCTCGTGCGATCCGCGCCTCAAGATCTGGGCTGGCCCCGCTCTCCACGATGGCGCGCAAAACCGCGGACGTATCCAGATAGAGGCAACTAGACATCTAATCAACTCAGCGCTCGCCACGAAGTTCATCCAGAATCGTCATTGCGGAACCCGCGGCCAGACCCAGTCCTCTCGCATTCCATTTCCACCGGTGCTTGGAGAGGCTGGCTCGGGTTAGTTCGCCGCGCTCGGCCAGAGAATCCAGCAGCTCGTCCAGCGAATCGCCGCCACCAAATTGTCTGCGCGCAGGTCGCAGCTCGGCGACCACCTCGTCACGATCAGTAACCAACACGATCTCACCGCTCCGCACGAGCCGGAGATACTCCGACAATCTTGATTTGAGCTGCTTGACGCCAACCGATTTCACAACGTTATGGTAGTCACCAGTAGTTACCGGATCAAGTTAAGGCATGCTTCAATGCTTGAGCGGTCGGCGGAGGCTTGCCGACGTATTGTAGTCAGATGTATTCTTTCCGATTATGAGTGCTGAGAAGACCACAACGATCCGTATGGACCCACGCACGCTGAAACGCGTCGACGGAATTGCCCGCGCGATGAGCCGCTCGCGCGCATGGGTGATTAACGAGGCGATCGAACGCTATCTCGATTACGAAGAATGGTTCGTCGGCGCCGTCAGGCGCGGGCTCAAGGAAGCTAAGATGCGCGATCTTGTTGAACACCAGGCAGTGGTGAGGGGATGGGTGAGCGAGCGTGAGGCTAAAGTGGACGCGCGCCGCTAGCCAGGATCTGGAATCGGTCGAACGATATATCAGCCGCAACAACCCCGACACGGCTATCGACACGATGCTTGAGATCATTCGACGCGTCGAAATACTGGCGGAGCATCCGGGCATGGGACGGCCCGGTCGCGTGGAGGGAACGCGCGAACTAGTCCTCGGCAGCCTGCCGTACGTGCTTCTCTACGTCCACCAAAGCGACACCATCATCCTTCTTCGCGTTCTTCACGGAGCGATGAAGTGGCCAGAGAGCCTTTGATGACACGGGCCGCTCGGGTCTCGACGTAGTGGCTGCAATTTCTCGGCGCCCCTACTCTCGAAAACCTCAAGTCGAACTCGGAGTAACCCAGAATCGCCCGGTGCGCGAGATCGCCCACCTGCTCGATGTCAGCCAGCGGCATCTTTATAAGGTAATGGCCGGCGAGATGCCGATCAGTCCGGACATAGCTGCCCGTATTGTCAAGTTGGTCGCCAATGGTGCGGGAATCTGGCCGCGCCCTTCTACGGATATTGGACCTCTGCGCGTCCGCTCCTTATATTTATTAAATTCCATAATTTGATATTCAGATAACTAAATCCTTTTGGGGCAACGGACGCTTCGAAAGCACCCGGCCGTCCTTACAGATTTGAACTCCTGAGCTTTTCATCCAAAGTCAAATTTGGCTCTACAGCGACACGCCACCAGCTCTACTGACCTCCGAAAGGGCCCATAAAATAAATTTCTGCATTCTCCAACCACTTACCATTTCATCCTCAGCTTCCCTGCCTACACGGCCTGCATAGCAGCTCAAGGCCGATGAATTGAACCAGGTCATAGAGCATAGATATTTCTGCTTCTTCTGCTGAGTAAACAGCTTCCGGCTCCGCCCTCCACCTGTTCTGAAGGCGGAGCGGGGGACTCACGCGTGTGATTCGCTGGCATCGTTGTCCGGCTTTCCAGCGAGCTTGCGAAAGTTACGAATCTCCACGTCATGACCGGGGAAGTGAGCAACGATCCTTAGGTCGGCACCCATGGCACGAAGCACCGCACCGAGCGTACTGAGCAACATATCGGCACGTCTCTCGATTTTTGCAATCTCTGGTTGATTCACGCGCAGCTTCTTTGCGAGTTGCTGCTGCGATAGAGCCAAGGCTCGACGCAGCTCTGCCAGGTCCATCGCACGCTGCAGTTGCTTAGTTCTTGCCGCGGCGCGGTTTCGCGCTACCGGGGACATCTTGTCCCGAAGCGCCCCGAACGGATGTCGTCCCGCCATGTTTACGCTCCTTTTCATCCTCGGCTCCCAATTCGGCTAGGTGTTCGTCATAAAGGCGGTCGGCGATCGGTACGAATTGTTCGTAAAATCGCTTCACTCCAGCCTTCCTACCACCGATTAACAGGATCGCCCTTCGCCTCGGATCGAAAGCATAGAAGATTCTGATTGGCTTTCCGCCACTCTGAACCCGCAACTCCCGCATCGCCCCATGCTTGGAATCTCTGACATCGCTCGAATAAGGGTACGGGAGCATCGGACCTCGATGTTCCAATTCGCCGACATACGCTGCGACGTCGCCCTGTTCTTGCTCTGTTAGGGTCTCCCACCACACGCCGAATTCATCGGTGTATTCGACCTCCCAACCCATTCGCCGCTGCTGGTATCAGCCTATTCCATGGAAGGAATATGATCAAGGGCTCACTAATCCGCCCTCTATGGCCGGCCGCGAGCTACGATCTTTTGACCGCGGATCTGTAGACGATTGGTTTCGATACATGGAAACGGCCAATTCAATACCGTAGATTGTCGGTTTCTATTGAATCCTGTCCTTCCTCCATTGCTCCCGTACCTCCCCTTCAGGAGGGGGAATTTCACACGACTGCTGACACACACACCATCGCCGCGCGGTAAGGTTGGTCGCCCTTTAGGGATTTGATTGCTGACCACCCTTTCATCCAAAGTCAGAGTACCCAGTCTACAGCGAAAGGCTACCATCTCCACTGACCTCCGAAAGAGCCCATAAGATCGAGGTTTTCTATAATTCATATTCCGACCATCTACTGTCTCAACCTTGACCTCCCTGGCTATACTGTCTACATAGCGTCTACATGGCTCACCTCACCAAGAACCTGGTCGAGAAGACTCTGCCACCCCGGAGCGGCCAACTTTCCTGCGCGACGACGAAATTACCGGCTTCGCCCTTCGCGTAACCAGCAACGGCGCGAAGAGCTTCGTGTGGGAAGGACGGATCAACGGCCGCATGTGTGGCGATACGCTGGGCAGGTTCCCGGACATCAGCGTCGTGGGAGCTCGCGCGAAAGCGTTCGAGTACAAAGCCAGGATCGCGCGCGGCGAAAACCCGGTCGGCCAGCGGCACGCAGAGCGTGCGGCGTTGCACGCGGAAAAAAGTTTGGCGCAGCTAGTCGACGAATACTTGAATCTTCACGCGAAACCCCACAAACGATCCTGGCGCGAAGATGAAAGGATAATCCGACGGTATCTTCCCTCTTCCTGGTCTTCCCGCCGAGTCTCGGACTTCTCCCGCCACGAAATCGTGCGCCTGCACCAAAAGGCAGGCAGCGATCATGGCCACTATGCAGCCAACCGCCTCGTCGCCCTGCTCCGAACCATGTTCAACCGTGCGAAACTTTGGGGCATGCTCAAAGAAGAGAATCCGGTGCATGGCATCAAGTTGTTCCACGAAGAGAAGCGCGAACGCTTCCTCACCGCAGACGAGATCGCGCGACTCAATCAGGCTCTGATGAGCGAGCCGGATTGGCGCTGGCGCGCCTTCTTCCCCTTGCGCCTCTTGCTGGGAACACGCCGCGGCGAACTGGCCACGGCCCGCTGGGCAGACATCGACTTCGTCCAGGCTGCGTGGCGCATTCCCAATACCAAATCCGGTCGCCCCCACCTGCTTCCACTTCCCCGGGCTGCAATCCAGATTCTCGAAAAGTCGCCCAGTCGCAACAACTCTGAGTGGCTTTTCCCCGGAGATAAGACGAACGCTTCGATTACTGCGCCCTCAAACGCTTGGCAGCGAATTCGAAAGCGGGCCGGGCTGAACGGCGATGATAAAATTCCCAATAATGCCATCAGGCAGCACGATTTGCGTCGCACACTGGGGAGCTGGCTGGCAGCGAGCGGCTACAGTCTCCCGCTGATTGGTCGGGCTTTAAATCATGCCAATGTGAGCACGTGAAAATCTATCCAATGGGCAAAATACCGTCGCTGGAAGTTGACGGTCAGGTCTTCGGCGAATCCGAAGTCATCAACGAATACCTGGAAGACAAGTTCCCCACCCCGTCTCTCTTGTCGGGAACTCCCGAGGCGCGAGCCGAGGCGCGAAAATTCTCGCGCTTTCACGATCTGTATCTCGACCCTCCGCTACGTGCGTTGATTGCTCAGGCCAATCCCAAACCGCGCGATGAGAAAGTCGTCAACGAAAAGCTCAGCGAACTGACAACGAGGTTTGATCAACTTGAAGGAATGTTAGCTGACGACGGATTCGCTTGCGGAGCCAGCTTCACATTCGCGGACTGCGCGCTGGCCCCAACCATATTCGTTGCCATCAATGTTCTGGCATTCATTGGCGCCAAGTCACCGCTTGAGGGCCGCCCGAAGCTGACTCGATGGTGGCATCATGTGCGGACATGTGCGGCAGTGAAGCGAGCACTGGGCGAAATGGCTGAGGCGCTAGCTGCAGTTGTGCAGGATCAAAGGCGGCAAGAATAGCAATCCGCGTGAGTTCCGACGTATGTGGCCCTAGACTGAGTCTCGCCCATGGCGGGATCGCAACCGACTCCAAAACAACAGGATCGCGGCTCAATGCCACGGCGTCACCAAGACATACGGCGCCGGCGAAACAGCAGTCCCGGCACTCCGTGGGGTCGATATCGAGGTGCGCTGCGAGGAACTGCTCATGCTGGTTGGCCCTTCCGTCTGCGGAAAGACCACTCTGATCCACGCCGCGGGCGTCCTCTCTTCGCCGTTTCGTAGCTGTCGTGCGTCCCGCAGCTTTCAGGGAGTGCTATGACAGCGGCCGATGGATCTGTGATTGTGCTCGTCACGAACAGCACCGGGAATTCAGGACTGTTCGCCGGAGCGGAATGGATTCGAACTCTCGGTCCCGTTGAAGTAGCGGGAAGTGGCGTACCGCTCATTTGCCGAACGAAAGTCGTGTTCGGCTTTCGGAGTTTCTGAGTGGCTTACTAGGCCACCGCACGCACTCCCTGCTCAGCCTGCTACGCCTGCCGCCTCTCAAACGAAGGTCCGGAAAACGTCGCCGCTGCAGCCTGCACAGCGCCCAACTGACCAAACAGGTTGTTCACCGCTACCAGGCCCCCGTCCACGACCAGCGCCTGGCCGGTCACCCACTCGGAGTCATCGCTGGCGAGAAACAACGCCATCGCGGCGATGTCGTCGGGAAGCCCGGTGCGCGGATAGGGTTGAGCTGTCTTGAACAGCTGATCAACCGTCTCGCGGCCACCAGGGACGTCCCGTTGCGCTAGTGGAGTGTTGATCACGCCCGGACAGATGCAATTGACGCGGATCCGATCTTTCCCGAATTCGCCAGCGGCCGAGCGCGTGAGATTGATAACCCCGGCCTTGGCCGCACAATAAGCGTGAAGTCCGTTGAAGCCCTGCATTCCTGCCACCGAAGCAGTCGAGATGATCGAGCCGCGTCCGCGTTTTCGCATCTCGGGCACTGCGTGCTTGATACCGAGGAAGACGCCGCGCAAGAGCACTGCGAGAGTGCGATCCCAGTTCTCAACGGTGGTCTGCTCGAGCGGTCCAAGCGCGCCCGCGAGTCCTGCATTGTTGTAGATGATGTCGAGGCCGCCGAACTCGTCGACCGCTCTCGCGATCATCGCCTGCACGTCGGCCTCGGTTGAGACATCGGCGCGCTGGAAAACCGCACGCCCGCCGTGCTCCTTGCAATCGCGCACCGCGCTTTCGCCGCCGTCCTGGTTGAGGTCGGCGATCACGACTGCTGCGCCCTCACCCGCAAAGCGGACCGCGGATGCGCGTCCGATTCCGCTCGCAGCGCCAGTGATGACCGCAACTTTGTTTTCGAGTCTGCCCATGATGGTCGTCCTTTGCCCGGCGAATTACGGACGATCTCGCACCGGGGGTAGTCCTCTGGATAGCAGGATCAGAGCGACCCGCCAAAGAGGGGTCACTAACGTATAAACGCGCCCTTCCCCCAATAGCGCCGAAGAGGTTCTTGCTGAGCTAGAGTAATGACGCGACCGTCGCGGCCGCGGCCTATGACTATACCAGCAGCGGATCTCTGACTAACACGCCATCCGCGTAGAGTTGGGCGATCTGATCGTCAGTCATCTCGAGCACGTCGTGCAGGATTCTCTCGTTGTCCTCGCCGAGTCGCGCGGAGCGAAGCTCGGTCCGATCCGGCCAGTCAGAGAACTTTACCGGCAAACCCGGAATCGCAACTTTGCCCAGGATCGGATCGTCGAATCGTAGCCCGCGCGGGTCGAGAGCGGCCCAGTCTGACCCGCCATCGAGATCGAGCACATGCTGTTATCGGTGCGACCGAGAGACGAAATTCTGAAGTCAGCGTGTTAGACTCGTCGCGAAAGACCTACACAGGTTTTGCGTCGATCAGCACCGCCACCAGCAGCGCCGGCTGCTTGCCCTTGTTCACCCACGCATGGTTGGTCCCGCGCTGGATCACGACGTCGAACGGCTTTAAGTCCACTTCGCTCTTGTCGAGCAGCATGGTTACCTGACCCGAGAGCAGGATTATGTAATCGACGGTGTTGGTCTTGTGCATCGCAGGATGGCGCCGGACGTCGACGCGGCAATGTGACGCTCCCATCGCCTCGAACCGGCGAGCTGCCATCTCCTCGCGCTGCGCGGCCGGGACACTCGAGTCCTCGGGCTCGACGATGAAAAAGCGGAACTTGCTGCCGTTGGGCGGCGGCTCGAGCTTTCGTGGACGGTTTGTAGCATCGATCGGATTCGAGTTGTCCGCTGGGGCGCTGTCAGTGACCCAGAATTCTGCGATCGGAGCCGGCGGCCCATCGCTCACGATAATCGATTTTCCCTCGACGTCATGTCCGGTGACGATTCGGCGGAATTCCTGCGGCATGATCGTGCCTCCGTAATAGCGGAACATGCGATGCATCGCACGATATCCCGCGGCGCGCAACCACGCCTGCGCAACCTCAGCAGTACCCCAACGCCGGTTAGGCACCGCGCTGGGCACGGAATTCTGCGGCTACCGGGTCGGTCAAGTTCGATGACTAGAAGGCGTGGTTCAGGTTGTGACGGTGGGGCTTGCCGCGGGGACAACAGGTGCCGCATACCATCGGCGTAGGTTCTTCCTCTACGATACGGGAAACGCGGGTCTCGAATTCCGTATCCGAGCTACTTGCCTCGATCGCGTGCAACTCTTCCTCCTCAAATGCGATGTGCGTCGCGAGACGAATAGATGGGTGCCGCGTCGGGAGCCAACGCCTCGCACTTGCTGCACCTGAATAATCCCGACGATTCATTCTCTGCGAGCGGAACCACCAGCCATAGACAACCCTCCGACTCCTGCCGCTGCAGCTGTTCAATAAACGCTCGCCTGTCTTTTAGAAGTGCGGCCTTGTCCCACCTCGGCATTTGAGTACCCAATTTCTCATTCGTACGGATTGGTTGAGCGCGGTTTCACGTTTTGGAGGGGGCAAGTGCTTCGAGGGCTCGTTCGTCGGGAATCAACATCCCATCCGGGCGCAGCGGCAGCACGCATACATGGGTGGCGCCGGCCTTGCGATGCGCCTCAACGCGCGCACGCAATTCGTCGGCAGCTCCCCACGCCACCACGGCATCGACCAGCCGATCGCTGAACTCGCCGGCGAAATCCGCATCGCCAAACCCAAGTGTGCGGAGATTTTTTGCGTAACTCGAGCCGGGCAGACGTAGGTAGAAACTCATGTACTTTCGTGCGGCTTCGCGAGCCCGAGAAGCGTCGCTTTCGAGCATCACCGCCTGCTCCGCACAAATCCACTTGTCGGGACCAATCTGCGATCGCACCCGCGCAGTATGTTCCGGCGAAACGAAGTAGGTGTGTGTACCCTTGGTCTCGGTCGCGGCCAGCTCGACCATCTTCGGCAGGATTCCCGCCAGCACGACCGGAGGTTCGCTTTTGGGTCCCGGCGCCATGTAGGGGGTTGCCTTCATCTTCGCAACGTAGTCCCGCATAAAGCTGACGGGCTTCTCCCATCTGAGTCCCCGTACTTCATTAGCGGTCTTTCCACTCACGCCGAGTCCAAGAATGAAGCGATCTTCAAACAATTCACCGAGTGTGCGCGCGGCGCGGATCGAGGTGCCAGGCTCACGCATGAAGACGTTGGCGATTCCTGAGGCGACGACAAGCCTTTCGGTCTGGCTCAGCAGGTAGCCTGCGTGCGCGAATGGATCGCGTCCCACCCCCTCGGGAATCCATAGGGCGCTGTAACCAAGGCGTTCGAGTTTGCGCGCCAATTCACCGGTTTGCCGGCCACTGAGACCGTCGAGAAATGCAAATACTCCGATCGTGCTCAGGTCCATGAGAACACTCCTTCTGTATAGCTCCGCGCTCAACTGCTATAACGCAAATCTACGCGTAGAGACTATGCCAACCCACATAAAGATCCACCGAATCGCCAATCTCGCAGTACGTTCGTTCTTCTTATTGATCGCGTTTGCCTCCGTTGTCCGCGGTGACGATAAAGCAGTGCCGCGATGGGATCCCGCCGTGTTCCGCGACGCCAGTACCATCAAGATAATGACCACCGAACCTGACGTTGGAGAGCATTGGTCAAACCTCTGGGTAGTCGTCATCGACGGACAGCCGTACGTCCGGCTTGGTGATCGTGCGTACGGACGGATTCAGAAGAACACCACCAGCCCTTACGTAAAGCTGAAGGTGGCGGACCAGGAATTCGACAGCGTGAAGCTGGTGGAGATGCCGGACATGAAGCAAAAGGTCGCCGCCGCGATGGCGGAAAAGTACCGGTTGGACATCCTTGTCCGGCACGAGTCGCATCCGATGGTCGCGCGCCTCGTTCCGGAGGCCCCGCCCCCTCCGACGTCATCGCATTGACGCTACTAGATGGTTCGCGTCGGAATTGTTTGTTGCCACGCTACTCGGCGACGGATACGAATTGGTCTCGTTCGGGAGACGGATCCGAAATTGTCCGCCATGGAGCGACTATAGATTTGTGGGCGCTTCGGCGCGAGTGCGGACAAGCCGGTCGCGACTGGGCGCTCAAATTGGGCCGAGCTCGCAACCATGGCTGAAGGAGCGAGAAGAGCTTCGAGCGAGCTATGGCGCAAAGCGACGCGCGCGGTCGCATCGCACAAGCCAATCAAGCCCACGAAGCGCGCGCGGGTCCTCCAAATCGCGAATGCGCCGCGGCTAGAGTCCGTACACTCCAGCAGTTTTCGCGGCGGAGGAATTCGACTTAGAGCGGCGGACGGCGAGAC
>JBKPEA010000055.1:0-57903 GCA_046728175.1 Thermodesulfobacteriota bacterium
CCCACAGGAAGGTTCCGACAGAGTTTATCGCGATCATTTCGGGGCCCCTGCCGGATCCATCGCTCACCGCACCAATCGACGCGAGCGTCCCGTTCGAGTGGATCGAATATTCGAGGATGGTGTTGTCCACGAAATTCGTCGCGTAGAGGAAGCCGTTATTGGGCGTTATCGCCATCCCTTTGGGTCCCTGCTTTGATCCTGCGGCGACTGTATCGACCCGTGTCAGGCTGCCGGTGGTTGTGTTCCGGGTGAATTCCGAGATGGTCCCGGAGTTGAAATTAGTAGCAAACGCCAGGGTGGAGGGGCTCGCGGTTCCGGTCGGGGTGGACGTGTGGGTCTTGGTGGCCGTCACCGTGGGAAAGATCGAGCCGTCGCACGCGACCATGCCAACGGTTCCGGCCAAGAGCAGCAAGGGCGGAAAAATCGCGAAAAGCTTCAATGCTGTGAAAAGTCTGGACAACAACTGCCCCCTTTGAGTCGCCTTCCGCCCGGTCGATTTCGAGCACTCTATAAAAAGCTCCGATCATCCAAGAGCTACCGTGTGAAGATCATACGAATCAAGGATTTTGTTTCACTGTAGAGCACCTTCCCATCCGGACAAAGGATTCGTTCCAGAGCTCCCTTCCAAACCGCCGCCCTTTCGCGTGGTCCGATCAAGTGCGTCACTTTCCTTCCCGACCCGACGACAGTCCAGGAGGCCGCGCTCCACCAGCCGTGGCGTGAAGCTACTGCCAATGGACTTTGCTTCGTGACTCGACGATAGTTGCGCCCAACCTGTCGCATTCCGTGGGAGGAACCCGGTTGTCGGAAAGAATTATCGATGCCGTCCTGCCAAAGCTGACCGCACGCATTCATCAGGTGATAGCGCAGCAGGGCGTGCCGGGTGTCGCGCTCGGGTTGATCGAAGATCAGCAGATGCTGTGGTCGGGCGGATTCGGGTACGCAGACGTCGACTCGCGGCGGATGATGGACGCCGACGCGATCTGCGGAGTGGCCTCTATCACCAAAACCCTCACCGCAACCGCCATAATGCAACTGCGCGACCAGGGACGGCTTTCGCTGGATGATCCGGTGGCTCGTTACCTTCGGGAAATCAGGAAGGTCCGTTGTCGCTTCGGAGCGCTCAAGGATCTTACGCTGCGGCGGCTGATGACTCATCGTTCGGGGCTGGTCGGAGAAGCGCCGACGGGCCACTGGTGGGAGATGAAGTTTCCTTCGGTCGCGCAGATTCTGGCGCTGCTTCCGCAAGTGCAGATGGTCATCGAGCCGGACTCGACATTCAAGTACAACAATCTTGCTTTCGTTCTGCTCGGCGAGGTAATCGCGCGAGTAACAAGCCGTACGTACCGCGACTACATTCGCCGGCAGATCTTGCTACCACTGCAGATGCGCTCCTCGGGTTTCGACCTCGCCAACCCACGCAAGGCCACCGGCTATATGCCGGAGCGTTACCAGGAAGTGCCCGAAGTTTCGCCCGATCCTCCCACCAACGGTTACCTGGCGGCTGCCGGGCTCCGATCCTGCGTGACCGACCTGGCGAAGTGGGTCAGCTTGCAGTTTCGCACTGGCCAGGCAGAGCGAGCCGGCGCACAGGTGCTCAGCGGCAAGTCGCTCAGCGAGATGCATCGAATTACTTTCGTCGAACCGGATTGGCTGACCGGGTACGGGCTGACCTGGATGGCGTCGCGAATCGGCGAGAATGTCTATCATCATCATGGCGGCTCGGTGCCTGGATTTCTGTCAATTGTTGCCTTCAGTAAACCCCACAAATTGGGAGTTGTGGTTCTGACCAACAAGCAGGGCAACATCGCGTCAGGGACCATCGCGTTCGAAGCACTCGAGATGCTGACCGCTGAGGCCAAGAAGGAAAGCAAGCGGGGATCTCCGCAGCCCGCCCCCGCAAACCTCAAACCACTCATCGGACGCTACGTCGGCATGCCGGCGTTTGGCGTCATTTTCCACATTGAATGGCGCGATGGTGCGCTGCGGCTGGCGCTGCCTACGGATCCTTTCATGATGCCAATGCCGCCCACGCCCCTATTGGCGACGGACAAGCCCGAGGTCTTTGTGATAGAGGCAGGCAGATGGGCGGGGGAGCCGCTAACGATCGAGTTCGACGCAAACGGCCGCGTGAGTGGCTTCCAGATGAGCGCCCACGGGGGCCGGTTTAGAAAAATCGACTAAAGCGGAGGAGAGCACGATG
This sequence comes from Thermodesulfobacteriota bacterium, assembly GCA_046728175.1. Classification (GTDB taxonomy): domain Bacteria; phylum Desulfobacterota; class Binatia; order Binatales; family Binataceae; genus JAFAHS01. The sequence continues at coordinate 2,204 of JBKPEA010000055.1, forward strand.
GCAGCCGTCGATTTCAAGAAGATTCCCAAGTTCAAGCAACTGCCAATCAGGAAGGGCGCTCCACCGGAATCATCGTGGGGCGTGTTCGGAGACAAGGATGAATTCGGATGCCTGAATTTTCTCACTCCCAAGGGCATCGTCGATGCGGCAAAGCTGGTGAAGAGAGGTAAGGTGTTCCGGCTGGACACGCCGATAAACTACGCGAAACCGCCTTTATTCAATCGTAACCCCGCCCGCCACACGATCCTGAGTTTCGAACAATACGGTTTGCTGGGTCACGACGATTCGATCGACAACTACAACACCCAGGAGGGAAGTCAGTGGGACGGGCTCGGACATGTCGGCCACGTGCGCCATCGTGCCTACTACAATGGCGTCACCGATGATCAGATAAAGGATGGACCGGGCGGGCGGCTCAGCATCCACAAATGGGCCGACCGGTTCGTGGGGCGCGGCGTGCTGATTGATGTGTGCAAATACCTTGGCGCCAAGAAGCGGGCGGTCGACCCTTTGAGCGCCGCGGTCTACAGGCTGAAGGACCTCCAAGATGCGCTCGAGGCGCAGCGAACCAAAGTGAAACCGGGCTCCATTCTGCTGGTGCGCACCGGTTGGCTCGGCGCCTATCTGAAAGCCTCAGACGAGCAGAAGAAAAAGATGGCTCCGCTCGAGGCGCTCAAGTCGTGCGGCATCGAACCGACCAGCGCGATGGTAGAGTGGTTGTGGGACAATCGCTTTGCGGCGATCGGCACCGACTGCCCCGCAGTCGAACCGTGGCCGTGGGACTTCAGAGATGAAGGCGCGTTGCACTATCGGGCGCTATCGATGCTGGGGCTGCCGCTCGGAGAGCAATTTGTTCTCGACGCCCTGGCCGCAGACTGTGCCAAGGACAAGCGCTACGAATTCCTGCTGGTCTCGGTGCCGATGAACCTGGAAGGCGGTATCGCCTCGCCGCCCAACGCCGTTGCGATCAAATGAGGCCACAAGCCAGCGAATAACTGACTTCTGGTGCAGTCCGCGCCGTCCGTATAGTCGAGGTGCAGTGGCATGCCCTCGGCACGTTGCGCTCGCCACCTGTTCATGCACGGCTGCCCGCAGTAGAATCAGTCGCCATCAGGGCGACCATGTGTGAGGGTGGGTTGCTTGCATAGATGAAGGGCGCGACTCCGCTTCAGCACGTTCTCGGCGTTCACCTGGTTCCGATCGAGCTGCGCGTCGCGGTGCAGGGACTGCTCCTGCTTGCGGCGCTGCTGATCGCGATCGCGATCAGGCGCCGCCGCTTTACGCTCAGCGCGACCACCTTTGTGCTGCTCGCGGCCGGCCTGATGCTCGACCTGGTCGCGGTCGGGATGCCTCTAGCGGATGCCGCTGCGGCGGGGAAAGTTGCCGCAGCGGCAGTAGTCCTGTTCCTATTCGGTCTCATTCGCCTCGTGCTGGAAGCGATCGACGCGTTCACGCGGCGCGGCCGGTCGGAATCTTCCACGATTTTCAAAGACCTGGTGATGTTCTCCTTGTGGGGCATCGTCGTGGGGGTCGTGCTGTACACCGATTTTGGGGTCCAGCCGCTCTCGATCCTGACCACCACCACGGTGGTCGCGGCGGTGGTCGGTCTCGCCTTGCAAGAAACGCTGAGCAATATCTTCAGCGGGCTGATGCTCCAGCTCAGCAAACCATTCCTACCCGGAGACTGGGTCAAGGCGGGAGATTTCATAGGCCGGGTCAGGGGCATCGGCTGGCGTGCCACGACGATCATGACGCGGGCGAACGAACGGCTCGACATTCCCAATGCGACGATTGGCAAAGAGGTGCTGGTTAACTACGCGGAAGACGAAATCTGCGACGAGATATCGATTGGCGTCAGCTACAACGTGCCGCCCAACCGGGTCCGCGAAGTGATCGTGAAGGTACTTCACGATCTGCCCCATGTCGTGCCGCAGCGGACGCCGCTGGTGTTGCCCTGGGAATACGGTGAGTCGGCGATCAAGTATCGGGTCAAATACTGGATCTCGGACTACACTTTTCAGGAGCAGGTGCACGCCGAGGCGGTGTCGAGTCTCTGGTACGCGCTTCGCCGTCATCGGATGGAGATTCCGTTCCCGATTCGCACGCTCGAATTGCGCCGTGCTCGCCCCCATCGAGCCGCGGAGGCCGAGTACGAGAGAGAACTTATCCACGAACTCCGCAAGGTCGACTTTTTGCGCGAGCTGGACGACAGCTCGGTAAGATTGTTGCTGTCATCCGTGCAAGTTCATGAGTTCGGGGCCGGCGAAGTCTTAATGCGCCAGGGAGAGCCCGGCGAGACGATGTACATCATTCGCCACGGGCACGTGGAAGTGATCGCGCATGGAGAAGAAGGATCGGACCGGCATCTAGCGACAATGGGCAGATCGGAGATTATCGGCGAGGCCGCGTTGCTTACCGGCGAGGCACGAAATGCCACCATCCGCGCGCTTGACGATGTTGAAGTAATCGAAATGAACCGCGAAGGCCTTACCCTTCTCTTCAAACAGAGCCCGAACACCGCCCAGGCTATCAGCGACATCGTTTCCGCGCGTCTCACCACGCGGCAGGCCGCGCTCGCCCAAAGCATCGAGGGCAACGGCCGCAGCGGCCGCAGCCGCTGGCTGTTGGGCAAGATGCGCGAGATTTTCGACTTCTAGTTTCACACAGCCCGCGAATTTTCCCTGCTGAGCGATCTGGATCGTGAAGCTCGCGTGACTGGCGGGCGGCTCACCCTTAGAAATTTGAACGGGTTTGCGCAGATCCGGCTTTGCCATCGCCTGACCGAAGCCGCGAGGTGATCTGCAAACCAGACCTTGAGCGGACCCGTCGGCAATCCGCCGTCAGCGCATCAATCTGGGGCCCAGCAGGCCGTGCTTCATGAATCGGACTGCGGCCGCGACCATCCTTATGTGCGCGCATTCGCGTCGGCTGTCAGATTTGCCGACGCGACGCGCTGCTCGCGGGTTGAGGCCTGTGGCAGCACCATTGCGGGACCTGATGAACTGTTCGACCTTGGACGGCACCAGGGGTAGAAAGAATCGAAGGAAGTTGCGCCAGCCAAGCGGACTGCAAAGATTTCCTGCCGCAGGATCATGTGAGCGAATGCTGCGCTGCTGGTGATTGGCATTCCGTCAGAGCGCAGCGACGACATCGAGTCCGAAATGAACGAGGGCATGGCGATCCAGGAAGCGCACCGTAAACGCACTAAGCTGCATAGCCGACCGATCGGAGCGCCCATCAAGCGATTCTGGCAGCTAGCTCTTGTGCGCGAGCGGGATGATTTGGAAACACTCCGGTTGCCTGGAGTCGGATCGCAACATCCAGCCATCAATATCGGATTGGACGGTGAGCGGTTCTGTGTCAGGCTGTTCGAGACCGAGTTCGAGGAGGTTGCATGAACTCGCCGGTCATTACTTACGAAACCGTAGAATTGCGTTGCCTCTGTGGCGAACTCACGGTTTGCGTCGCGCGCGGCTCAGTGAATATCGCCGAGTTCCTGCGAAGCACCCTGGATTTGGGATGGCGGCGGATCGAGAGCGAGTGCATCGAAGTGGCGACGTTTTGGGATGGCGAAGTGCAGGTGCGGCTTGCGGGTACCTGCGCCGAATGCAGCGCCAAAGCTGCCGAGCGCAGTCTGAAGCGCGCTGCCTGAGGCGCTGTTTGATGATTCTCCACATTGTTAAGCGTCACGAATGGGAAGATGCCATCCGCAAGGGAGAATATGCGCCCGCGAGTCTCGACACGGAGGGCTTCATTCACTGCTCCACGGCGGCGCAGGTGGTAGAGACCGCGAATCTGTTCTACCGCGGGCAGAGCGACCTTATGCTTGTTTGCCTCGAAGAAGGACATCTCACCGCGCAGCTCACCTACGAACCGGCGGTGCGAGTTGGCGACGAACGCGCCGAGGCACTCTTTCCGCACATCTATGGACCGTTGAACCTGGAGGCGGTTAGCGAGGTTTACGAATTCCCGTGCAATGCCGAAGGTCGGTTCGTACTTCCAGGCGCACTGCGGGTCGCCTGAGCAAGCGGACGTGGAAAATCGTCCAGCGGTAGGATCCCCGGGACGGAAACTCCCGCCGCCGTTCTCGCAAAAACAAGCAAGATGGGTTTCGGTTGATGCGCCGCCATCCCGGCGCTGGCTTGGTTTCGATTTGTGCCAGGATGCCGTTCAGCCTTGAGGAAACCCCGGCCGCTTCCTCAAGCGAGAGGCGAGCCAGAAAGGTGTCCTATTCACCGGGTCAGTTGAAGACGGCCGTATTGCTCGGCGGTAGTATCGAAGTCGATGCTCGCGTGTTGGGCACCCACGTTGATGTTCCTAAACGCGGTCTGCAGGGCGCCGGACTGATAGACGGCGTGAGCTCCGGACCCGGTGAACATTCGGGTCACTGAGCGACGGCAGAGTTCGGCCGCGTAAGCCGCTTGCCACTTGACCCGGAGGCGGCTCTCAAGCGTCTGCCCCGCGCCCAGCTTAGTCACCCGGTCGAGTTCGCCGAGCGCGTCCTGGATCAGCAACTCGGCGCAATGTATCTCCGCCGCAGCCTCCGCCAACCGAACCTGAGTCGGTGCATGATCAGCCTTGCGCGCGCCAGTGAGGATTACTTTGCGCTCCTTGGTGCGCAGGATGAATTGAGCCAGTGCGTGCTTCCCGGAGCCGAGAACGGCGGTTGCGACGCTCAGCGACAGCATCGCCTCGGCCGAGACACGGTAGAGGTTGCTGCGATGATTGAGAGCGTGCGGACTGGTGCCGCCGAACAGAACCCGGGTTTCGACAGCACGATGCGCCGGTACGAAAAGGTCGCGCACGACCAGGTCCTTACTCCCGGTGCCCTTGAGTCCGAGCACGTGCCAGGTGTCATCGATTTCGATTTCGTCGCGCGGAATCACCACGTGCACGCCCGGCCCGCGAGTCTGCGGGTCCGCACAACCGACCATTACCCATTGCGCGTGATCAACGCCGCTCGCGAATTGCCAGCGGCCGTCAACGCGATAGCCGCCATCCGCTGGCGTAGCGGTTCCCTGCCACGACAGGGTTCCGGCGACCAGGCCATGGCGGCCCTCGCCGAAGACCTCATCCTGCGCGCCCTCGGGGAAGGACCCCAGACACCAGTGATGGGCGCCCATCACCATCACCACCCATCCACTGGAGGGGCATGCCTCGGAAAGTCCGGTGACGGCACCGGCCAGGGAGCGCAGCGTCAACTCGAAGCCGCCGACCCGGGCCGGTTGCGGAATGCGGAACATACCGGCCGCGACCAGCGCACGCATACTCTCGGGGACAACCTGGCGAGCCAGATCGCAGGCGTGCGCGTTAGCCGCCAGCCGGGGTGACAGCTCGGCGACGCGGTGCATGACCTCGTCGTGATCGACCTTCATGGCTTACCGATCCTAAGCGAAAATGTGCCGCCAAAAAACGTGCGCAAAGCTGCCGATGCCGTATGCATTGGACGCGGCTTTCCGGTAATCATATTCGGCGAAATCCGCGCCGCCTACCGCGCGAGGACTATGGCTAACGAGTACGACGAATTCGATGACGAGGACGAGAAACCTGCACCGAGCAGGTTCGCGCGATGGTTCGCATTTCTGCCGACCCTAAGCCGGCGCGGCCGGATAGTGCGGAACCTCTCCGTGCTCGTCGTCATCCTGGGCATCGCCGGGTGGATCACGGTCCGGGTGTCGCTCAGGCCGCCGCGTCCAGTGATTCCCCCGGGCCGAGATTTCGTCCTTACCGGGCTCACCATCGTAAACCCGGGCCTGGATCGGAATACCGGCCAAACCATCATCGTCAAGGACGGACGGATTTCGAAGATAAGCACGGTCGCGCCCCCCGATGCGGGCATAGTCGCCGCGCGCTATACCGGTTACTTCGCGTTGCCGGGCCTCATTGACATGCACGTGCATACGCCGCCGCCACCGGCGAACAGCGACCGGCTGTTCTTCTACCTCGAGTACCTGGCCCACGGCGTGACCACGATACGCGACACCGGCAACGATGGATTCCTTCTGCGCTACCGCATGAATACGGCGGAAGGAAGGGTCGCAGGACCGCGCATTTTCACTTGTGGCCCATTTCTTGATGGCGAACCGCCGGTCTGGGAATCTTCACGCGCGATCAAGAACCAGGCCGACGCTGATTTCTTTGTCGATCGGCTGGCCGCTCGCGGGGCGGACTTTGTCAAGGTCTACGACCGGTTGACCCCGGAGGCGCTGGCGGCAATCGAAAGCGCGGCCAAACGCCACAATCTGCCGGTGGTCGGACACGTGCCCGAGATGGTGGCCTTCGAAAACGCGCATATAGACGACGTTCAGCATCTGACCGGGGTTCCGGTCGTTCCTCTTCAGAAGTATCAGGACGTTACGTCTCTCTACGAAGCCCGCGCGAACGGGTGGCGCGATCTGGACGACCAACGTATCCGCTTCATCGTCGAGATATCACTCGCGCAGCACCTTGCCCACACCCCCACCATCGTAGCCAACGATCGAATCTCCCGTCTCTATGACTTCAACGAGCAACTGGTCGATCCGGTAGCGGCGATCCTGCCACGTTGGTACCCCGATATCGTATGGCCCAGATATCTCACCGGTACCGGTGGGCTACCCGGGGAATTGCAGCAGGCCATGCGCTTGATGAACGCGCAGGTTCCCAAGATGAAAGAGGTAGTTCGTCAGCTCCATCAGGCGGGTGTCAAGGTGCACCTGGGCAGCGATACGCTGAACCCCTTCATCGTTCCGGGCGAGAGCCTGCACGAGGAAATGGAGGATTTCGCCAACGCGGGGTACACTCCGGAGGAGATCTGGTACGCCGCCACCAGAGGCAACGGCGCGTCGCTGCCAATGCCCGACCTCGGGCTGCTCAAGCCCGGCGCGCCTGCTGACTTTCTGGTCTTAAAGGACGACCCCACTCAGAACCTCGACGCTTTCGATTCCTTGGAGGCCGTCGTGGTAGATGGCCGGTTCTACTACCGTAGTCAATTAGAGGACGCCGTCCTCCGCTATCGTCGAAGGTTCGACAATCCAATGTACAAATTCATCGCCATGACCATGATGCGCCGAGTGATCCGGCGGATTCGGCCGCGGGACCTGCAGGGCAGAGCTCCCAACGATCTCAACTGATGGACGCTAGTCGTCTCGTGCGGCGCGGCTCGGCGGTGCAGTGAAGCTACGTAATTGCATGGCTGGTGTGTGTAGGGTAATTGACCCTGAGCCGTATGATTCCGGTCCGCTACAACCTGCGCAGCCTGCTGGTGCGTCGCACCACTTCCGCGATGACGGCGGTGGTAGTCGCCTTGGTAGTGATGGTTCTGTTCATCCTGTCGGGTTTCATTGCCGGAATCCGCAGCACCGTGATGCAATCCGCGGTCCGGGGTAACTGGATAGTCACCAGCCGCGCTGCCGACTCGGAGCCTTCCAGCTATGTCTCGCGCGAGCAGTACCTGATCATAAGAAGCCGTCCACAAATTGTCACTGATGGCGACGGAACCGCCCTGGTCTCCCCCGAGATGATGACCGGCTTTTACCCCGCGCCGGATGCGCCGGCTGCGAAAGTAGGGTTCACGTTTCTGCGCGGGGTAAGGCCAGTAGCCTTCAGGGTGCATCGGGATATGAAGGTAGTCAGCGGCCGATGGCCGCAGCATGGTGCCTCGGAGATGGTCGTGGGACGCAAGCTCGCGGCGCGGTACCCGAACCTGGCGGTCGGCTCGGACATGCGCTTCGGTCATCGAGTCTGGAAGATCGTGGGCATCTTTTCGGACAACAACAGCACCCGCGAATCGGAAGTGTGGACCGATCTCGACGTGCTGACCCAGGATGTTCGCTACAACGCGGGATTTGCCGCGCTGCATGTCGTGCTCAAGCCGGGAAGCGAAAAGGCCTTCCAGCAATCTTTGACCACCGATGCACGCCTGCGTCTCGATGCAATCTCAGAGCGCGAGTTCTATGCGCGGGAGTCGGGCTTTGTCGACCAACTGCGCGTGCTCGGACTGCTGGTCGCGTTGATTCTCGGAGTGGGGTCGATCTTCGGCGGAATGAACACGATGTATTCAGCGGTCGCGCGCCGGACCGGTGAAATCGGCGTGCTGCGGGTGCTCGGATTCAGCCGCCTCGACGTGTTGCTGAGCTTCGTGATCGAAAGTGCCTTGCTTGGAGTTGCTGGCGGGATTGCCGGAGTCGGGCTCGGGCTGATTACGGCGCACGCGACCGGCTTGGCCAGCAAATTGATGAGCGTTGGATCTTACATTTTCACGTTTCGCCTGACGCCATCAGCCTTCACGTTCGCTCTTATAGCAGGCGCGGTCCTGGGTGCGATGGGGGGGCTGTTGCCGGCGTGGCGGGCATCGCGAATCGGAGTCGTGGATTCGCTACGGGCCGTGTAGGACCTCATGAGCGGTAAGCTGTTCAAGCTGATAGGGCGCAACGCGCGCCGCAACCTGCGTCGGACCCTGCTCACGACGCTCACCGTGGCACTGGCCACATTTATCTTTACCGTTCTGGTTTCGGTGCCCGCCTCGATGGACCGGATCATCAGCGACGCGTCAACCACGCTCCGGTTGATGGTCAATAACAAGACCGCGCCCTGGTACGACCTGCCAGCGCGCTATTGCGACACGATCCGCCAGCTTCCGGGATGTGCCGCCTGCGTCGCGATGACCGGGTGGCCCGCAACCTGGCACGACGTCAGCGACGAGGTGTTTGCCGCTGGAGTCGGGCCGGAAATCGGCGCAGTGTTCCCCGACTATGCGCTCAGTGCCGAGCATCAACTCGCGATCGCAAGGGAACGACGCGCTGCCGTGGTTGGCGAACTGCTGATGAAGAAGTACCGGTGGAAGCTTGGTCAGCAGATTACGCTGCACGCCACAACTCCCGTGGCCATGGATTTGACCTTTGTGATCATGGGTACCATTCAGTCGAAGCACTATCCGAATACGTTTATCTTCAACCGCACCTATCTGATGGAAGCCTTCAAGGCGCACGGCATGGGTCATGTGGACTATGCATGGCAATTGATCGTCCGTGCGGACAACTCCGATCATCTTGCAATGCTGGCCAAGGAGATTGATGAGCGCTTCGCGAACTCCGATGCCGAGACGCGCAGCGCGACCGAGAGTGATGCGCTCTCGACCGGGCTCTCGCAACTCGGCGACGTGAGAGGGATTATGTTCAGCCTCTGCGCGATTGTGATCCTTACGGTGATGCTGATCGCGGCCAACTCGACTGCGATGATGGTCCGCGAGCGGATCGGCGAAGTTGCGGTGATGCGGGCGCTCGGGTTCAGCCGCGGCACGATTGGGACCCTGCTGTTTGGCGAATGCGCTATCGTCGGGGTAGTTGGTGGGGGGGTTGGGGCCGGGCTCGCCTATTGGCTGTTCTCGGGTGGCGCGACGCTGGGCCCGGTGCTTAATGGCACCGGCGCGTTGTACGTGATGCCCGAGCAAGCAATCGTCGGGTTCTTCGCGGCGATCCTGGTTGGCATCGTGAGCGGCCTGATTCCGATTGCCGGGGCGCTGCGAGTTGCGCCGGCGCTGGCTTTCCGGAAAACAGTCTAAACTTGACACTCCATCCTGTGGGAGCCGCGTGCTGCGCGGGACTATTCGGTCGGTTTCTCAGGGATGGTATCCGCTCGATCGCGCACCAAAGGAAGTCGCCGCCATCCGGGTCGCCCTTAGGAGGATCACGGGAACCGGGTCCTTCCCCGCAGCTAAGAGCGGCAGCCAGCCGAAGCCCGAGACCTGCCAGCTTAACGTACTTGGGTGTCGAACGCGGCCGTTTCGATTTTGTTGCCACGCTTGAATTGAACAAAAATTCGGTAGACGCCACTCTGGGGGAAGCCGTACGGCATGGAAAGTTCGGGTTCAACTTTGGCGGGCATGGTCATGTTTGAGCCGTTCGGCATGCTCATACCGCTGAGCGAACGTGCACCGCTGGCGCCGGTCTCACCGTTCGCCAGCATCACCGCCGCCATCGGTGCGGAGCCGGACGGATGTATATGCGCGAAAACGCTCAGGTCGCTTCTCACTATTTCCAGGTGTGCGGCCATACCCATATAAGGCTCCAGGTCCCCGACCGGCGATCCGTCCGCGTCCTCCACACTGAAATGCAGGTTCAAAGGAATGTTCTTCTCAAGCGGGTCGTGCTGCCAGACGACACGCGTTCCATCGCGGAGAACATCGGTAGCACTGCCTGACCTGTTTTCTTCCAGTGGTGCAAACGAACCGCCGGAGTCATCCGAGCTCAGAGCGGCTCCTCTGATCTGCGGCAAATCGATGGTGCCAACCAGAGTCCAGGGGAAGCCGCTTTCATCGACTACATCCGCAAAGACTTGGTAGCGGCCGGCATCGAGCGGCGGCAGATTCACTTCGAAGTTACCATCCCCGGTGCGCACTGGGTGGAGATGCCAGAAGCGGTCGAATGCAGGCGTACGTATCAGGAACAAGTGCATCAGGTGGCCGTGGTCGGGCAGCAGCTTGTCCATGACCCGATACTTGACCCAGACGGGGTCGGTTGCAGTGAGTTTGAGTCGGCCGTCTTCCTCGAGGGTGACAGCTGCCGGTGGAGCCTTAAATAGCCGCGTAAGTCGTGCGTGATCGAGTGCGTCGGCGTCCCACCACGCAAATGCCAGATAGAAGATTCCCGCCACTATCACCGCGGTCACGGCCATCGCCACTCGCGCGCGGTGACGGGATCGTTCACCTGCGGTCGCTCCGGCAGGAAGTCTCGAATCGCGTGCCGCTGCGCCCACTATAGAAATGGCGGCGACTGCGAGTCCCGCGGTCACCGCCAACAGCAGCGCTCCGAGCCAAAGCGGCATGGGAAGGCTCTGACGCGCGAACGATGCTACCGGCACGGACAACTCGGCATCGCCGCGGCTCCCACTTACCTTGAGCAAGACCCGGAGCGAGCCGTACTCCATGAGCCAGACGCTGGAAGTGAAAAGATGCGGGTCGAGGGGCGAGCGATGCGCGAGGTCGGGCACTGGTGCATACTGGGAACCGGCACCGCTGAGGCGAGTAACGACGGTGCTGACCTGACGCACCTGGTCGGAGGAAGTGCGAACCTCGACCTCCGCTATCCCCGGAATCACTTGCGGCACCATGACGGTTACAAAGAGATGGTAGGGGCCCGCATCGCCTGCGTAGAAAACGTTGGGGCTGCCCACGTGCGCGCAAGCAGGGCGCGCGAAACAGAGGACGATCAGGACGGCGGCGAGCTCGAGAGCCCGCGCGGCACAGCGCAACCTCGGTACGATCATCGGGTTGTTCTAGCGCTGCACGGTTTTAAGCCACGAGCCCAAAGCCATTCCGATGCAGCAGAAAACAATCGAGGACAGCAATGCGATGGTCATTCCCGACAGGAACTGAATCGAGGTCCCATGAGCGATGAAGCTATACGGGTCGTAGGTTAGGTTGGCCGGATCGAAGTAGCCGAAATAAATGGTTCCGAAAATGGGATTGCGCGCTTGCGGCGATAGTAGAAAATCAGCGAACGGCCATTGGGCGGCGACGAATGCGGCCAGGAAAACGCAGCCGGCCGCAACCCCAGCCGTCAATCTTCCCCAACGCTCTCCCATCACCCGACGAAGTAAATCGACCGCGATGCCCGGAACTATCAGCAGAACCGGAAACCACAGCGGGACCATGTGTGTAATGGGCTGGTAGACCGGTCCGAGCTTGGGCTCCGCCGGAAATAGCGGGAAAAGCCAAAGCGCGGCGAGAAACGGGAAGGTGTAGATCGCAGCCATCACCGTAGCTGGCCAGCGCGATGACGAAACGCAAGAGATGGCAATTAGGGCTATCGGGAATGCACGCGCTACCGCACCGTAGAAGCGGGGACTATGCATGAATTCCATCGGCGTCGACTCGAGGATGAGGAGAGCGGAGCCGAACACCACGATCCCTCCGACGTAAAGCAGAAGGCGGTCAAGTTTCGCGCGGGCGGTGCCCGATGCCCGATTCAGATGTGCGACGATCAGAATGACGGTGCCGAACGTGATCATCGTCTCGCCCAAAGCGAGTATCGAATGTGGCAGGCTCAGGATCTTGACGTCGAGTCCGTAGGCCGCATGCCACCAGTTGTCAAACGGTGCGGAGATCAGCATCGTGAGGCCACCCCAGGCCGCCACGAAGCATCCGAGCGGGCCGCGGAAACCCCACACCGAGACAGCGGTGTCGCGATATTCATTCGAGGAGCCGAAGGTCGTCGCGAGAATTGTGTAACCGCTGGCTAGCCCAGCGAGAATTCCTGCCAGGTAGACCATCATGTGCGCGGGGGTCCAGAACGTGTCGCGTCCGATTGAAATGTGCCACGAGATATCCCAGTAGCCTCCGAATGCATCAAAAGTAACTGCTGCCGCAAGGCACCACACGTACCATCGGATGGCGCTGCGGGCGGTCGCGACTGTCCGGGGTTGGGCAGCGGGACGCGCTTCAAAAGTTGCGGCGCGCGAAATGACCTCTTCCATCTGGTCGATCCTCGTGGCGGCGGGTAGAACAATGCTCTTCTATCATCGCCAAAGAAACGCCGGGCAAGCAAATCCCGGCATTTCCACGTCGATCAGGAGGATCTGATGGAATCGATCAATCTTTCGGCACTGGAAAATCAGACGATCAGCCCGATGGCGTCGCCTACCAGTCGGAACGGGAACAGAATTATTGTTCCGATGGCATGAAAAGTCGCGCCGAGCACACTGTCAGGTTCATGGCTGGTGGTAGTGGTCGAGGTCGTAATCATCGTCGTGGGAGCAGATTGAGGCGCCTCCGAGGTTGTGGTGGAGGTCGTGGTTTCGCTCTGACTGGAACATCCCTGAACTACCACTGGAGTGAGCAGGGCCACTGACAAGGCGATCACCCGCAAAATCCGCTTCTGCATAGCGCCTCCCTCACCAGACCCCGCCCGCGGTTGGTCTTTTAATGACCGACACACCGAGCGAAGCCTTCCTCGGATAAACGAAGCGTGGATCGCGACGTCCCCCCTTACGCACCGTATGCCGCTACGCCGGATAGTCGCGCGGTTCAAGCCATCTCTGTTCAGTTGCGAAAAAAGAGTCGCGTTTGGGTTCTCGCTCCGAGCAAGTCTTCCTGAATCATTTGCAGCCACAGCTTTTGCGCGAGCTCATCGAGTGGAACGGTCCGCTTGGAATTTAGAAGTGCAGTTACTGCGGTGACTTCGCCCGCCGACTCCCAGAGCATGCGGCCTGTCTGCGCATCCCAAAGCTGGAGCCACAGCCGCAAGGTCGTGATACGGGTTCTTACCAGCTTGACGCCTATCGCCTCGTATTTATCCATGACGAGTTGGTCGAACTCCGCCACACCGGGCAGCAGCAGGTAGCGCGAACCAAGGGCCGACCCGATCGGGCGCAACCATTGAAGCTGCAGTATTCCTGCAGTGGCGAAACCCGACAACAGGTTTGCGTAGGTTTGAGCCAATCCTTGTCCTTGCTCGTTGATCCGACTGACGGTTTCGTACGCGGGAATCACTTGGATGGGGGGACGTGCCTTTGTGAGTGCGGTCGTCAGGGCGTGAGATAGCGAAGGAGCGAAGCCTTGTAGGGGTGCTGGGGCAATAAGCCCGATTATCGCGACCGGCTCCGAGCCCAGGTTACGGGCCTCGAAGGACTGCGTCTTGGGCGTAGAGGAAGTGTAAGTATTCGTCATGTACACCGGAGTGCAGCCAACAACCAGAGCCGGAAATAATCCAAGCCATACCAAATAGAATATAGAAAACGAGTTCACTTAGACTTTCCAGGCAGGTAGGTCGACAGTTCTTCCATTTTGGCGGCGAGGTCACGATTTACTAGGCTTTGAAGAGTGAGCCGGAGGTCCGGCCGCTTGTCCAAGAAGGCACGGATGCTGGCGAGAGGCCAAGAAAAGTAGCGAGCCGGCTCCGCGAAGGTGGCACCCAAAGTAGAGGGCTCGCCCGTCAATGCCAGACCCGTTCCGATCAGGTGTCCCGGCTTCAGTGGCATCACGTCTTTACCGTCCTTGCGTACCTTCAAGCTCCTGAGATCGCGATGCAAACGGCCGAGACAGGCTTTCCCTCCGTCAAAACTGCATCGCTGGCAGCCGCGGTCTTCCACTCACCCGCCAACAAAAGCGAAACAAATTCGCGTGGACGCAGTGACCCAAATCCCATCTTGTAGAGCGTTTGTTCGTCTTCGGAAAGAACCACCGGGCGTCTCTCCATATATATGCGGAGGATCTGATACAGATTGATGGCGGTGAATACCAGCGCCCAGATAACCGGCGGCCACAGCTTAATCGGTTGGAACATGAAGTAGGGAATATTGGTGAGGGCGGCCGCTACGGCAAACCACCTCAGCCACAGAATATCCCGAACCGAATACGATAGAGCATCAGCGTTTGAAAAATGCGCAAGATAGTCGATAGTCTGAGTGCTCATCTGAACCTCCGTGTGTAGACAGACGAAAGAAACAAAGACCGACCAGCTTCCAGAGGACGGGAGCAGATGCCGGACCCTGGATGCTCAATTTGGCTTGCCATCGTCGCGCTCGCAGGCCTTCCACGGAGCTCGCGCTTTTAGACGGTGGTCGGGTGTCCGACGTTGCTGCTCGATTGGATTTTAGCTGGCCCCCGATCTCTGCTAAGCGATAATGTCTTCGATTCTCGCCTCAACGCCAGAGTCCCGGCCACGGATTGCCTGGGATTCGAGCGCCTTCGAGACCTCTGGGAAATTTCGGCGAGTTTGGGGAATAGAAGCAGAAATTGGCAGAACACATCTCGATTAGGCACTTGTAGACAGCGTTACGGCCGGATTTTCAAAGGACCAGGCAGATTCACTGGCAATATCACGTTCGCGGCGAAACGCCGGTCTTTATCGCGAAACCGCCTTTAGGATGTTGCAGGTTTTCTCCAACTTTCGCGGCTGGGCTTTTACACCACCGTCGGCGTGCGATCTACCGCTCGCGACATGGCGTTGAGTCGTAGTTGACCAGGTGAAGATAAGACTGGCTGCGACCGCCTGGCACGCTTGTGTCGGTTTTTGGGTGCAGCTTGAAACGTCAACGTCTGCAAAGTCGCATGCGCCGGACTGCGGTCACGAGCCATGAAGCGTGCTGCGGCGCACCAGATCGGCAGCCGTCATCGGACCGGACCTCCGCAGCACTACGAACGCCGACCCATCGCTTGCCGATCGTCCCGATCGCTGAAATTCGGTTCGGCTTCGAGTAGTCGCGACGCCGCGTCTTCCTTCGATTGGGCCCCTCCGCCAACCCTGGAGCGGATCTGGGTATCTCCGAAGATCAGCAAAGGAGAGCAAGAATTCACCGAAAGTTCGATCTGATGAAACAAACAAGGATCATGATGGCGATGTGAGAACCGCCGGCAGCGGACTCAGATCATCCAGGGCGGCCTGGTTTCATCGATGAATAACATGCAGTTGGCGGGTGAGAAGTTCGCGCTGGGAGCCGGAGAAACCCTCCGGATGCACGGGTATGTCCTGTACGTGCGAGGGCGGGTCAGCGTGGCGCACGGCGACGGATATCTGACGACTCGCCGCTTTGTGTTTTGTCGAAAACCGGGAATGCAGTTCGGTCTCGGCCGGTTTTTCAAGGGCCGCCAAGATCGTATTCGCGTTCGCTCTCGAGGAATTACAGTCGATCCACCAGCAGAAACACGGGCTGGGCCGCAAACAGGTCTTCCGTCTCCGCAACGGCGCTGAATTTGGAGTACAGTTCGGCTCGCGACGCGAGGCGTGGCTGCTCGCCGTTGGCGCCGCTATCCGCCACATTCGTCCCCGCAGCGCTCCCCGTTTTCGCAAAGAGTTGATCGAATTCGCGTAGTTAGTAGGGACGCTGAGCGAAGTGTTTCGCACCCTTCCGTAGGTGCGGTCCAGGCATTTGCCTGGCATTATCTGGAGGGAGCCCGAGCGGCGATTCGGAAGGGCTTGCGACGCGAACCGGCGTGGCGCAGCGACCGCCGGCAACCTATTTCCCTAACATCCGTATATATGCGACCACGTCGTCGATTTGCTGGGCACTTAGTTGGTCACCAAATGAAGGCATTACTGCACCAGGATTCTTCTGGCGATCGGTCTGCGAAATTTTCGCCGCGATCTGCTGGTCGCTCAATGCCGACATTGCCGCCGTATCGTTCCATGCGATGGGCGGTTGTTTGACGTTCAGCCCCTCGAGCTGAACACCCTTGCCGGAACCGTCTTGCCCATGGCATCCCGCACATTTCATCATCACGATGTGCGCGCCTGCCGAAGAGTTACCGTGCAGTCCAATCCCATTGGTCGTGATCGGTGGGACCGGCGTAGTTACCGACGCCGGGAGCGGGATGGGCGAGGGCACGACCCCAAAGGACACGGTCGGCACCGACTCAACCGACGGAACCGCAGCGACGGATGGAACCGCCGAGACCGAACTCGAAGGCTCGTAGAGTGTTTCCGGCGTGGGAGAAGCTGTCGGTGCGTTCCAGGGGTTGCCGGTATTCCACAGGCTTTTGGTATTCCAAGGATCGCCGGCAAGCACCGTTGCGCCGACCAGCAAAGAGGCAATCGCAACGATGCAGACGGAACATATGGTGCGCGTTAGCATCAGCGAAGTCTATTTTCGCAGCAGATAAGCGGCCTGATCCAATAAAATTGTCTTCTCTGCATTGGCCACCCAATCGGGGTCGGGCACCCGTCGTTTACGACTATGGGAGTAGGGTTAGTGCCGTTTCCTCAGTTGCAGCCGTCCGGGACTATTGAGTACGGGCACGGGTTCCGAGCAGATAGATACCTCCCGCCAGTTGCGTGGACAGAAGCAGCGCGAAGGCCAGCCCTCCAATTACCGCGACGCTAAGTGGTTGCTGCACCTTGGCTCCCGCACCGAGTCCCAAAGCGAGCGGGAACAGACCTGCGGCAGTCGCCAGAGTCGTCATCAGAATCGGGCGCAGCCGGATCCGCGCGGCGGCCAGGAGCGCGTCTTTTGGCCGTATACCTGCTGCCGCGTCATGCTCCGCATGGTCGAGCAGCAAGATGCCATTCTTCGCCGTGATGCCTGCGACCATGATTATTCCCATAAAAGACGAGATGTTAAGCGTTATGCCGGTGAGGTCGAGCGCCACCACGCTTCCCGCCAGACAGGCCACCGCGGCTACTAGGCACCCGATCGCGGGTGTGAGTCTGCGGAATTCCCATACCAGGATCAGGAACATCGCCATGGTCCCGCTGATCAGAACTAGCAGCAGCTGCCGGAACGCTTGTTCCTGTTGCGCGTAGAGGCCGCCGTACTCAATCGATACGCCCGGGGGCAGCGCTATGGTTCTGAGACGGAGCTGCACCCTGGCCATCGCGGTGCCGAGGTCGATGCCGGACAGCCGCGCGGTCACGTGCACCACCGGTCGCATGCGTTCGCGGTTCAGTTCGGCGCGCTCGCCCAGATAGTTGAAGTGCGTTACCGAGGACAGGGGCACATGCCCATTGCTAGGGTCACGCAGCAGCACTTCCGACAGCGAACTGAGGTCGCGGTGAAAGGACTCCGGATAGCGAACGCGCACCCCGACCAGCCGGTCGCCAGTCCTGATGCTGGTAGCAACGGTGCCCTCGATGGCGGCGTGGAGAGTCGCGTACACCCCGGCGGGTGTGAGTCCGAAGCGTGCCGCCGCTGTTCCATCTACGACTACCTCCTGCTCTGGGAGGCTCAGGACAATGCCGTCAAAAACATCGACCAGGCCCGGAATCGAACGGAGTTCCCTTCCAACCGCGCGCGCCGTTTCTTCAATCTCCTGCTGATCGGCGCCAAAGATCTTGACCTCGATTGGTTCCGGAACTCCGGATAGATCCCCGATCAGATCCTGTAGCATCTGCGAAAATTCAACGCTCACGCCGGGTACGGTGGAGGCAATGCGCGTGCGGACCGAATCAATAACCTGGCCGATGCCACGCCGGCGATCTGGTTTTAGCCGTACCGAAATGTCCCCACGATTGGATTCGGTGAGAAAAAATCCGAGTTGCGTTCCCGTGCGCCTGGCGAAGGCCGCGACCTCCGGCGTGGTTAGCAGAACCTGCTGGATCTGGTCCACTAGTGAGCCGTTGTCGGCGAGGGTGCCTTCCGCTGGCGTGATGTAATCCAGGATGAAAGCACCTTCGTCCAGCTCGGGCAGGTAGTCGGTTCCAACCTGGCGGTAGAAAAAGATCGCCAGCGCCGTTGTTCCCGCGGCGAGCAGGATCACGAGTGGCGGCAGACGGACGAACGGGCGCAAGGTCGCAAGATAGACCTCGCTAATCAGGTGGAAGATACGTCCCGACGGACGGCTGGCACCCCGAAGACGCGTGAACATCATCTCGAGCGCCGGGGTGAAATAGAGCGCCAGACCGAGCGAGACTGCCAGTCCGGCTCCAAGCGTGAGCGCGAGGGCGCGAAAGAAGACGCCAGTCACGCCACTCATGAAAACCAGTGGAACGAAGACCACGATCGCGGTCAGAGTAGAGGCAACCAAGGGCCGGGACAGCTCCTTGAGAGCGGCCGGAATCGCGTCGGAAGTGGCGGCACCGGTGGAGCGTGCTCGATGAATCCCTTCGATCATCACGATGGCGTCATCGATGAACAGGCCAATTCCTGCGGCCAGTCCACCCAGCGTCATCATGTTGAAGGTCAAGCCCGCCGCCTTCATGACCGCGAAGGTGATCGCGATCGTGCAGGGAACCACAATCGCTGCGATCGCCGCGCTGGCAAAGCTGCGAGTAAAGGCGAGCACGACCAACACCGCGAGTACCAGGCCCAGCACGATCGCGTCGCGCACGCTGCGAAATGATTCTTGGACCAGCAGCGATTGATCGTACGATAGCGAGAATTCCACGTCCGGATAGCGCTGTCGCAGCTGCGAGATCAGAGAGCGTGCCCGGGTTGCGATCAGCGCGGTGCTGCCGCTGGTCTGCCGCGAAATGCCGACCAGGACTGCGGGACCATGTTCGGAGGCAGTGCGGATATAGTCCTCTCGAATGCCGAGTTCCACGGTGGCAATGTCACGCACATGCACCGGCGCGTCTCCCAACGTCGCTATGGTCAGACCTGCCAGCGCTCGCGTCCCGCCGACATCGGTGGTGACCACGGTTAACAGCATACGATGAGAGTCGAGCACGCGGCCCGCCGATGCGATCACGTTGGCCTTGGCGAGCCCGTCGATAACATCCTGAGGCGAGAGCTGATGCTCGAGCATGCGGGCCGGGTCCAGCCGCACGATGAACTCGCGATATTTTCCTCCTACTACTTCGACCCTTTGCGCGCCGGGGATCCGATGAAAGCTTGGGACCACGTCATAGAATGCAATATCTGTCAGTTCTGCGAGACTGCGGGTCGGAGAGCTCAGGCTTGTATCAATGACCGGAAAAGTCGCAGAGGTGAGAAGACGCGCCTCAACAGTGGTCCCTTCTGGCAGCCGGCTCTTGGCGTCTGCGATCGTCGCGTTCACGAGCTGAAAGGTGTTGGTCACATCGGCGGATTGTCCGAAAGTGACGTCGATTTCGGCGCTGCCGCGGGTCGTGGTCGATCGCACCAGCGCCACGCCGTTGACCCCGTAGGCCGCGCTTTCCAGCACCCGCGTGGCCGCCACCAGCATTTGTTCAGGGGGAAGATCGCCGCTGTCGGCCATCACGATCATCCGGTTGAACTGCATTTCCGGAAACACCGCGCTCGGGATGCTTAGTGCGAGAATCGTCCCGAGAGCGCTGGCCGCGACCACCGTCAGGATTGCGAGCGTGTAGTTGGTGCGTGTCACGATGGCGCGCCGGCGATCCGGATCCTAAGCCCGTCGGAAAGCGCGTACCCGCCAGAGGTTATGACCTGATCGCCTGGTTTGATTCCGTTCAACACCTGTACCTTCGGACCGTCATGAACTCCGATGGTCACGTTCACGCGATGAGCGCGACCGTCGGGGCCGGCCACAAACACGTGGTAGTGGTTTTGCCCCACGTCTTGAAACAGAGCGGTGGCGGGAATCGCGAGCGCGTCGGGAATGTTGCTGGTAACGATACGTGCTTCTACCGGCGCGCCGATTTCCTGGATGGATTCCGAGCCGGTGAAATCGAGGCGGACCGGGGTCGTCGCGCTGCTCGCATCAAAACTCGGAATCATTGCACCAACCTGAGCGGGAAATGCGACCCCGGGTTTGAGGCCGCTGGTGACGGCAGCGGGCATGCCGGGGGAGATCAGATGAAGCTCGTCGACCGGAATCGATGCTTCGACATAGATACTGGACGGGTCTATCAATTCGATGATTGGATCGAGATCGGCGACCATCTGTCCGCTGGTTATCGGCGGGCGGGACACGACGCCCGCTTCGGGCGCGATGACGGGAATCCCGTCGCTTTTGTCATAGCGATTGACCGACTCGGCCAGCGTATTCGCTTCCTGCGGATCGAGCTTGCGCGCGATTGCGAGGCCCGCTTGGGCGGCTTCGATCTCGCGATTGACCACATAGCCAATTCGCTCACCCTTGCGGACCTGGTCACCATTCTTGAGACTCATTCCGGTCAGACGCCCGGCTGCCGGCGCGCGAATGGTTACGTGATGATTTGCTACCGTAACGCCAAGTGCGCGCAGGGTGCTGATCATCGGTGTGATGGTGGCGGGCGCGGCCGCCACCACCATCTCGGGAGCGACTTCCTGTGACTCGTCGCCCAGCCGTTGGGCGCGGCAGCCTGCGGCCAGCATAAGCACCAGTGCTAGGTGCATGATTCGATATCGATTCATCGGGTGCGACCGTAGAGCAAGCTAGTCTGGGCGGCCGCAACGCGCGCGTCGAACTGGTGGTTCGGGCGATCGAGCCGGAGCTGCTCGGCTTGCTGATATGAGTCGAGGACCTCGAGCAAGGTTGCGCTGCCACCGCCCAAAAATCGCGTCCACGCCATCGCGAATGCGTCATCCGCGGTCGACTGAGATCGCGCCAGGATCACAAGCGCCCGGATGGCTTCTTCGTATCTAAGTGAGGCATCTTTCAGCCGACGCTCGAGGAGATATCGGGTTTGTCGATATTGGGCGGTGGTGGCATTTACCTTCGCCTTCGCCTGATCGATGCGAGACGAGATTGCACCGCCATCAAAAAGGGGCATGGAGAGAACTCCGTCATACGACGCGCCGTAGTTGTGAGTCGCGGTCTCCGGGGGGTCGATCCCTAATGCTCCGGTAGTAAGTGCGACCTGGAAGGTCGGCAGGCGCGCAGCTTCTGCCGCTTTCACTTGCAGATCCGCCGACGAAATGGCACGCAACGCCGCTTGCATCGCGGGGGTTTCTGCTGTGTCGCCACTGGGCAGCGGCGGAATATCGCTGGTGTCGACGATCGCAATATCTGAGGCATTGAAGTCACCCAGCAACGAGCCCAGGTTGGCGGTCGCCAGCTGCGTAGCGTTGTGCGCCGAAGAGAGTACCAGCTCCGCTGCGTTGCGCGCGCTGCGGATCTTGAGGACGTCGTTGGTAATCGCACGCCCGCTCGCCTGCAGGGCTTCGACCGTAGCAACGTAGCGCGAAAGCCGCTGCAGGTTGAGCCCCAGTTCGCGCTCGGAGGAACGGGCCCGCAGCAAATCGTAGTAGGCTACGCTCGTGTCGAACGCGATTTGGGCGCGAGCCGCCGCGACTCCGAGCTGCGCGGCCTCGCTAACATAGCGTGCCGCGCGATATTGCGCTTCCCGGCGGCCCCAATCCCACGCGGTGTAGTTGAGCGCGACCAGTCCAGCCGAAAGGCCGCGGTTGGTGACAGTCGTGTTGTAGCCCGGTCCCTGGTAGTACTCGGTGCCGGCAGTAAGGGTCGGAAACAGCGGCGCGCGCTGCTCACGCGTGCGTGCTTTGCTCAGCTCGCTCTCCGCGGACACCATCGAGACCGAGGGGGCGAAGGCGAGGGCACGGTCGATCGCTTCACTGAGCGTCAAAGGTGCCGCCCCAGCGCGACCAGGGCCCGTCGCCAGAAACGCAATTGCACCAAGCACGATCCGCCAACCAGCGTTGAGCGTCATGCGCAGAAAGGTATCAGCGCCGGAGGCTGCTAGCTAATTAACGCACATTAAGTTTTCGTAGAAGTGCTGGTCGGCGATCCCGGCGCGCCACCGAGGGTAAGGTGATTGGTCGGCGCCAGCGGCAGGGTAACCAGGAAGTCGCTGCCGCCGCCCACCCGATTGCTCGCAGAGATCTGGCCTCCATGCAGCCTCGCAATTTCGCGGCATAGGCTTAGGCCCAGGCCACTGCCTTCACCGTTAGCGCGGGCACCCCGAAAGAAGCGATCGAAGATCAGCGGCAACTCGGCGGCATCAATTCCCGGACCGGTGTCCATAACGTGCAGCGTCGCAATTCCATGCGCGGCGGTGAGCAGCAACTCGATTTTGCCGCCGGACGGCGTGAACTTGAGGGCGTTGTCCAGCAGGTTGATTACCAGGCGGCGCAGGTGAGTCACGCTCCCCTCAATCTGAACACCTGTGCGAACGCTGGCGTCGAGTGCGATACTGCGCGACGCCGCAAGCGGTTCCACCGCGCCGACAACTTCATTCACGACCTCCCCAAAGTCGACTGGTGTTCGGTCAATGGCGACCTCGCCGTTGAGCCGCGCCAGCATGAGCAGTTCCTCCGCGATTTTGCAGAGTCCAACCACCTCCCGGTGTGCGTTAGTGAGTGCGGTCTGGTGCTCGGTGGGAGATCGATCGCGAGCGAGCGCTACTTCGAGCCCCGATCGTAGGACGGCCAAGGGAGTGCGCAGTTCGTGGGCGGCGTCGGATGCGAAGCGCCGCTCGGTTGCAGAGGCACGCTCCAGACGGTCCAGGAGGGCGTTGATCACTTCGATCAGGCGGCCAATCTCGTCCCGCACCGGTGGGGCTGTCAGTCGGCCGCGCAGATCCGTCGGCTCAATCGCTGCCAGCGATTTTGCCAGAGTAGCGATGGGAGCCAGCGCCCGGCTCGCAAGCAGATAACCGCCGCCAACGCACAGTGCCAGGACCAGGGGAACTGTAAGCAGGAGGGTCTTACGCAGCCGCTGGATTGAGTCCCGCACCGGGGTGACGTCGACGCCGTCCTGGAGCACCGCGGGCTCACCTTGAAACGTGAGCGGAATTATCGCGAAGCGGAATGCTCGATTGGAACTCATGACCAGGCCACGGAATTCGCTGTCAAGAGAGGGCGGAGGCGGGATCGCCCTCGGATCACCGAAATCTGCGATCACTTCACTTGCCGACACGAGGCGGACCCGACGGTGCGGTCCCACGTCGCGTTCCAGGCTGAGCCGCCGGATGGTCTCACGCGCCTGCGCCACATCGGCGTGGCGCAGTTGGTCAGCGCTGGTGTCGGCTTCCTCGAGCAAGGCGGCATCCATCGGGCGCCATTGTTCGTGGGCAAAAAGCCGCAGCGCAGCATACGCGGAGATGGTCAGGATCGCGCCGAGGATCAGTGCCCAATAAATCGTCAGCCTGAGGCGGATACTCATGGCCGCGCGCGTGCTAGGAAGCCTTCATCGAGTAACCCACGCCGCGAACCGTCGAGATCAACGAATTCTTCGGGTCGGCGTCGATCTTTTGGCGCAGCCGGTTTACGAACACCTCGATGAGGTTGGTGAGTACATTGTAGCCAGAATCCCACACCGTCTCGGCGATCATGTCGCGGGTAACGACTTCGCCCGCATGACGCATCAGGACCTCGAGCAGCATCGCCTCTTTTGGCGAGAGCGCCAATGGTTTGCCCGCGCGGCGCGCGCGCCGCTTGACAGTATCGAACTCGAGATCGGCAACTTTTAAAAGGGGCGATTGCGCGGCCGGCCGGCGTCGCGCCAGCGCATGGACGCGGGCGAGCAACTCCACAAATGCGAATGGCTTTACCAGGTAGTCGTCACCCCCGCTCTCCAGCCCGGTCACTCGATCATCGACCGATCCGCGCGCGGTGAGAAACAGAACCGGTGTGGAATCGCCGTTCTTGCGTCGTTCGCTGAGAAACTCGAGGCCGCTTTTTCCGGGCAGACCGATATCCAGCACCACTAGGTCGTAGTCGTGGCGGGCGAGAATGAGCTCGGCTTCCTCTGCCGACTTGACCCAATCGAGCGCAATACCTTCTTCGGTGAGCCCCTGGCGCAGATTACCCGCCAGGCGCTCTTCGTCCTCGACCAGCAGCAGACGCAACGGCTGCATGCCCACAATGCTGGCACGCCGCCCGCGGCAGTTAAAGCGGGCTGGAGACTTCAGGTGGGGCTAGATTGCAAAGGAGATCACTCCAGCCGCCAGCAGCGCTCCCGCCCAGATGGTATCCAGATTTATCCAGGCACTGCGCAGAATCGCGAGACCCAGCTTTTCATAAACGAGCAACGCAATGGTGCCCATCACCGCTACCATGGCCCCGGTATGCAGCAGCACCACGGCAATTGCCTGCGCCATGGAGGTGCCATGGGTAAGGGCAACCATGTGGTGATGCATATGCGGCATCGGAGCGCCCGTGGGGTTCATGCCGAGCAGGATGGGGAACAACATCAGTCCGGCACCGTGGGCCGAAGCCATCAAGAAAGACCACAGCCCCAGTTCGCCGAAATTCACCCGCATCGCAACCCAGCGCGGGTGTGCCCGCGGCCACAGAAAGCGGAATACGCCGAACAGGATCAGCGCGCCTGCGCCGGCCGGTTGGAGCCATTCAATCGCGACGACTGATTGAAGCCCCGCCACGATCGCGACGACCAGGCCGATCGAGACCAGATGACCGATCGCGATGGGCACGAGCGCCCATAGCACCCGCGCCCGGCTGCGATCTTGCAACCCGAGCGCGACCGCGAAAAGCCACCCCATCGATGGGTCGATACCATGGTAGGCGCCGAGCGCAGCGACTGCCAGCCACGGCCATGCGCCACTCACGGATAGCAATAGGAATCGGATGAGGCGTCGCCGCCCTCGAGACGAATCTGATGCGGCCGCTCACCCTCGAACTTGATGAAGAAGTCCTTGTCGAGCGTCAAACCTCCGTCCGGGTTCGCGTCGGCCTTGGCAATCCATCCCCTGACGCCCTCCGGGTAAAACTGCGCATCCCAGGAACCATAGAGGGAGTTGCTGAAGTAGATCCGTTTGCCGTCGCGGCTCATCTCGACCATCTGCGGAGCGCCGTTTAGCGCACCGTCCTTGGGATGTGCTGCGTGCGAGACGATTCCGCCAAGGCGGAGGTTGCCAGTGAGCTTGGGATTGTGCGGATCGCTGACATCGTATTGCTTGAAGTCACCAGTGCCCCAGCACGAGACGTAGAGGAAGTGATCATCGAGGCTCAGATTGAGGTCCGTGATAAGGGGCGGGACAGCTTTGAACGGTTTCAGCGCCGGCGGGAGTGCGGCCGGATCGGCGGGCTCGGCGGGAATTTCGATAACCTTTTTGATCGACCAGTCATCGCCCTTGCGATCCCACAGCCAGATCGAAGCTGATAGGTCTTTGGTTGAAATCACGACGCCCACAAAGCCATAGGCCTTGGTGGGGTCGTGCGAGGGACGCAGCTCGAGCGCCATCTGGTGCTCCGCCCCGATATCGAGCGACTTAAGATGGCGGCGCCTGCGGAGGTCCCAGATATGCACGGCGTGGCCGTATTTTCCTGCGAGCAGCAGATCAGGATTAATCCCGCCTTCGATCATGTTCGGCGTGCCCCATTCACTGGTCACGGCGACATCGTGGCCGAGATGCCACCAGATATCGTAGGCGAGATATTGTGGGCCGCGGTCGACTTCCCAGCGGCCAAGCACGTCGAAGCTTTGATGGTCGAGTAGGAAAATTCCGCCGGGCCCATCGCCGTTGGGTGCGCCCAACGCGCTGATATAGATCGCATCGGGCCCGCAATGGATGGTGTGCGGACGGCTGTAGCCGGTCCGTTCGGCCAGTTCCTCCGGTTCGATCACGCGCACGATGTGGGGACGGCGAGGGTCGGGCTTGGTATCGAAAATGTAAATGCGCGAGGAGCGGAGCCCAGGAACGATCAGGTAGCGGCGTTCGATATGGGGGTGCGGCGCATAGGGACACAGCGCGGCGCTGCATGCGTTCCATCCGAAGTGGTGGAGCTCATCGCCGACCGCGGTCACTGCGGTCCGACCCACCACCTGCGAATAGGTCTTAGACGCCGGGTCGAGGTCGATCACGCAGAGCGCGTCGTGCCCGCCATTCTGCGCGGCGGGATTGAAGCTCACCACGTAGCCCAACTTCTCGCGCGGCGCGTTCATCGCCATTTTTGGGGATGGATAGAAAGTCTGATCCGGTTTCCAAAGAGCCATAGCCTTTGCTCGTTTCTTGAGAGATAAGTTTGACCTTAGCCCAGCTGCGGAATTACGGACAAGAATGATCGTATTGTCATTCGGGCCGCACCGGTAAAGAGACTGTGGAGCACAATACCGCCACATAAGGGAGCACGGATCGAACATGGCATACAAGCAAATCGAATATGAAAAACGGGACGCGATAGCGCGCGTTATCCTGAACCGCCCGCAGTATCGTAATGCGCAGTCCCGGGTGTTGCTGGAAGAGATGGACGACGCGTTCAATGAGGCCAACGCCGACGATGACGTGCGCGTGATAATCCTCTCGGGCCGGGGAGAACATTTCTCGTCCGGGCATGACCTGGGCACCCCCGACGAAAAGGCAGATGCGCAGCAGCGCCCGTACGGAAAAGGTTTGCGGGCGATTTATGAACGGTCCCGACGGCTATTTCTCGACAACACGCTCCGCTGGCGCGATCTCGACAAACCGACGATCGCGCAGGTGCATGGCTACTGCATTTTTGGCGGATGGATGTTCGCGGCCGCGATGGATTTGATCGTAGCCGCGGACGACGCGATGTTCCTACCCTCGTTACTCCAATATTTTTCTATTCCCTGGGACGTGCCCATTCGCAAGGCCAAGGAAGTCCTGTTCCAGAGCCGCTTTGTAAGGGCTGAGGAGGCCGCCCGGCTCGGATTCGTAAACCTGGTGGTGCCTCGTGAAAAGTTGGAGGAGGAAACCCTGGCCCTGGCGAACCGGATCGCCGAGAGCGATCGCATGACACTCAAGATGCTCAAATTCGCGCTCAACAATGCTCAGGATGCCATGGGCTTTCGAACCGCGGTTCGCAATGCGCACTCACACCACATGCTGCTGGGGGTGGGACCGTATCTACGCGACGCTGATCAAGGCAAATTACCAAAACGAATGCCCGGAGTTGGGCAAGCGCTGAACAAGCTCGGCAAGTAACTCGTCTCACTTCAAAGGCAGCAACGGCCCCACTCTTGCGCTGTGTTCGCTGTCAATCCAGCTTGGGATAAGATCCGGCTCGCTGGCGGCGACTCCGGGCCGCTTTCGACAGGCGACTGGGCATACTGAGGAAGCAGTTAATTTTGACCGATATACCGGATGATCATGTTCGCAAAATGGGTCGCGGTAATCTGTGTAGCGTAGGCTTGCAGAGACCCATCATTTGGGTGATTTAAATGATTGCAGAAGGTGGGGGGGTGGCAGATCTCGCCGAAGGGTTGCAAGAGATGTCACTGCGAGGGGCCGGGGGAGGCGATGAGTAAAAAGTCTAGCAAGCATCAGGAGAAGCAAATAAACCGGCGCAGGTTTCTGACCATGGGGTTGGTAAGCGCCGCACCGATTATGGTTCCGGCCGCCGCGTGGGCGCGGATGCACGTTAAGACTTCCAGCTCCAGCAAGCGAGAACCTGCGCGTACCCTCAGCTTTTACAATCTACACACCGGCGAACGCCTAACGACCGTGTATTGGGAAAAGGGTGAGTACGTCCCGAGCGCGCTCGACGAAGTCAACTATATTCTTCGCGACTTTCGGCAAAACGAAGTCAAGCCCATTGACCCGACTTTGCTGGACCTGCTGGTCGCGCTTCGCGACCGATTGCAGTCCCAGGCGAATTACGAAGTCATTTCCGGGTACCGTTCACCAGTCACCAACGCAATGCTCCATTCCCAAAGCGAGGGAGTTGCTGCGCACAGCCTGCACATGGATGGCCGCGCGATCGACATTCGCCTGCCCGGCCGGCCGCTCGGTCTGGTCCGCGTAGCGGCGCTCTCGCTGCAGCGCGGCGGCGTAGGTTATTATCCAGGTCGCTTCGTCCATGTAGACACGGGCCGCGTGCGCTGGTGGTAGACCTTCCTTCGTCCAGGCGACGTTAGGTTCAGTACGGCCCCGCCAGGGGCCGCAACCAGGCATCCTCTGTTGAGGATTAGTGAGCGTTATTACTTCGTGGCAACCGCCACCAGACGTTCCGCCCTGTGGTCGTAGGGAGTCGCGGCCAGGCTGCCGTAAGTTGCGACTTCGCGGAAACCTGCTTCCTTGAGTAACATGCTGAGCTCGATTCCGGAGTAGGGCCGCACCACCAGGGTGGATTCGCGCCGTTCGGTACCTCGCAGTTGGATCCAGCGTGATTCGAGTTTTGACCATCCGTCGAGCACGCGCCGTTCCTCGATCACTATGGTGCCATCCGCGCGTCGGTTCCAATCGCGCTCGCGAAATTTGGCCGCAACTACTTCCTTGCCGTTTATGTCGATCGTGAGCTTGGCGCCGGGACGCAGAGATTCATAGACGTTTCGTGCGACGCGCAAATCGTCCGCGGCATCGTCGAAGTAACCGAACGATGTGAACATGCTGAGCGCACCATCAAATGCTTCGCGCCGCACAAAAGCACGCATGTCGGAGTGAACTAACTCGATGCTCAGATTTTCCCGCGCCGCGGCCTTACGCACCTGTTCGAGATAGCGAGCGGTACGGTCAACTCCGGTCACCACGAAGCCGCGGCGCGCAAATTCAAGGGAATGGCGCCCAATGCCGCAGCAGAGATCCAGCACGTGTACGCTAGAACCAAGCTTTAGCAAGGCGACCAGCTCATCGACCTCGGCACGCGTCTGCTCGAGACGCTCAGGGTTGAACATGTAGTCGCGAAACGTTTCCCAGAAGGTATCGTCGTCGTACCAGTCGGCCATCGACACTAACTGCCTCGATTTAACGCCCCAGCCGAGACTCCCGTTCCCGGGAACCAATGCGACGGTTGGGAAAACCAAAAGAACTGAGGGCAGGCCTCTCCCGGGCAGCTTTTTCTAAACCAGCTGACAACCAGACGCATGATTGGGTTCGTCGGCATCCCCCGTGCGGGGTCCGGGACTGACGCTTCGCTTACATGACCTTGCGCAAGAAATCGAAGATGCGTTGCTGCGCTTCTCCGCATGCCGACAGAATCGACATCTGTAGAAAGCCGTGCGGCATCTCGTCAAAGATGTGCAGCTCATGACGGATGTCTGCACGCTTAAGCGCCTCGGCGATCGCGTGCGACTCGGGCAGCAGCGCATCGGCAGTCCCGCATACGACGAACGATGGGGGCAGGGCGCCGGGCTTGATCGCTCCCAGCGGGCTGACCCGCGCGTCCTTCAACAGGGAAGGAAAGTTGACGCTTCCCACGTAGGCTTTTGCCATTCCATCCATCGTGCCGTTTGCTCGCTCGATAGTCGCCGGGAAATCGTACACGCCGTAAATCAAAATCGCCGCCTTGGGTTTGGGTCCCGAATAGTTTTCGGCGGCCAGCGCGGTCAGCGAAGCCGCGGTGAGGTTGCCGCCGGCCGAATCTCCACCCACCGCGATCCGGTTGCTATCCCCATTCCAGCGCCCGGCGTGATCGGCGGTCCACTTGGTCGCGAAAACGCAGTCTTCCAAACCCGCGGGGAACGGATGCTCGGGCGCGAGGCGATAGTCCACGTTGATCGTCAGGAAGCCGGCTTCGGCGAACTGCATGCCAAGTTTGCGATGGGTCTTGGGGCTGCCAGCGACCCAACCGCCACCGTGCAGATAGACCACAACCGGAAATGGTCCGGTGCCCTTGGGGACCGCGATATCGGCGCGTAGACTGGTGCGCAACTCGACACCTTCGTGTAACGCACCGATCTCCGGCAAGTCCTGGTTCATCATCGGAGTGAAGGTATCCATCGCGCTGCGCAATCCCGGAATGTCGGAGGGGATCGGCGCGGAAGCAATTGCCTTCAGGAATTCGCGTTCTTTTTCCGTCATGGTCGTCCTCCCTCGATGGTCTAATGGGTAAGTAAGCTCTACTCGCAAAGCCCTGATTCGGGCAACCGGATTGGAAGCCTGGGGTCCGACACCACATGGCCCGAGATCGACCCGGCTGCGAGGGTCATTTCTGTAGATCGCGAAAGATCGCGAACAGGGCGCAACAAGCTTTTTCCTAAGCGCGCCTTGGCCGTCGCGAAAACGGAGGCGACCTATTGCTGGGCGCCCTGACCGACCGCGGCTTTCACCAGGGTCTGCAATTCACCGCTCTCGTAAAGTTCGCGGATGATGTCGCATCCCCCAATGAACTTACCATCTATGTAGACCTGCGGAATCGTCGGCCAGTTGCTGTAACGCTTGATTTCGTCGCGCAGTTCGGGGTCGGCGAGTACGTCGGTGGTCCCAAATGGCACACCCAGCTCCTCGAGAATTTGCACGGTCGCCGCCGAGAATCCGCACTGTGGAAAACTTCGGGTACCTTTCATGAAGACTTGAATCTTGTTGCCGCGGATCGCGGACTGGATTCGCTCAATTGCCTCGGACATTGGTCTTTACCTCCGATTTTCGTACTGTGCGGGCGTGAGGGTCCTGAGGGAGAGTGCGTGCACCCGTACGCGCATCGCATCGCCAAGTGCTTGGTACACCGTTTGATGTCGCTCCAGGAGGCCCTTGCCCTCGAACACCGTACTCACGATCAGTGCGTCGAAATGGTCTCCGCCGCCGGTGGTGTCTCTAACCTCGACGTGAGCATCAGGAATCCCCTGCCGGATCAGACTTTCGACTTCCTTAGCATCCATTCCCGGTTATTTAACCGACTCCCGTGCCGCGATTCCAGACCTGAGAGGCTTGCTCCTATTTCGGCGGTTCTCAGATGCTTACGGAATTGTCGTCTGCGCTGTTTTTGGAACCTTTCGGAGCGACACCCCTCATCAGATCTCTGGCGGTTTCGCTCAGCTCGCCTGGCCTTCCGGCCCCCCTCACCTTTTGCACCAGGCGGCCGTCACGACCGATGAACAGAGTCGTCGGAATCGCCTCGACCCCCAGGGAATCGACCACCGGTGCACTCGCGACCAGCACCGGATAGTTGATCTTGAACTTGCGCACGAAAGGACCGATGTCGCGAACACCATCGCCCTGGATCGTGTCACATGCGACCCCGATGATCTCGAGCCCCTTGGATTTGTGATAGCGCGAGTACAGGTCTTTCAATTCCGGTATCTGCTTGCGACACGGCGGACACCAGGTTGCCCAGAAATCAACGATCACCGGATGCCCGCGGAACTGGCTGAGGCGCATCGGGTTGCCATCCAAGTCCTGCAGCTCGAAATCCAGCGTACTCCCCGCGCGAATGGGAATTACGCTTTGTCCCAACCCCGGCATCGAAGCCGCAGAGCCAACCAGCGCTACCGCCACCACCAACAGGCTCAGCGCGATCTTGACCGGCGTCCGGGAAGTCACTGGCGTGGGAAAGAAGTGGGCCGCCACTTTTACACCTGCTCGACGACGGTGGCGATTCCCTGACCGATGCCTATGCACATCGTCGCCACTCCCAGCGCGACACCACGTCGGCGCATCTCGTGGGTCAGCGTTACCACCAGCCGCGCACCCGAGCATCCGAGCGGATGCCCCAAGGCCAGGGCGCCGCCGTTCACGTTGAGCTTTTCTTCATCGATCTTGAGGTCGCTGTTGCACGCGAGGACCTGTGCGGCAAACGCCTCGTTGATTTCGAATAAGCCGATATCCTTGATACTGAGACGGGCGCGGCCGAGCGCCTTACGGGTTGCGGGAACGGGACCCCATCCCATGAGCTCGGGGCGCACCCCGGTAACGGCGGTGGCGCGAATTTTGGCGAAAGGTCTGAGCCCGAGATCGCGCGCGCGCTCTGCACTCATCAGGAGCACCGCAGCCGCGCCATCGCTGATTTGGGAGGAATTGCCGGCCGTCACCTGTCCCTCGGCTTTGAACGAGGGCTGTAGTGCGGCGAGCTTCTCGAGGCTGGTCTCCGCGCGGGGACCCTGGTCCACGTCGACCGCGGGGCCGTCGGGCAGCTTGATGGGAACGATCTCCTCCTTGAAGCGATCGCGGGCGGCAATAGCGCGCTGATTGGAACGTAACGCAAAGGTGTCCGACTGCTGGCGGGTGATCTTATACATATCCGCAAGCCGCTCCGCGGTGAGACCCATAAAGAACATATCGCGCGGAAACATATCGAGCAGTTTGGGATTCGGCACGATCCCCGAACCCATCGGCACGTGGGTCATGTTTTCAACTCCGCCCGCGAGCACCACCTCGCCGGCGCCTACCATGATCTCCTGGGCAGCGAAGTTGAGCGCCTGCAGACTCGAGCCGCATTGGCGGTCGATCGTGGTGCCAGCGACTTCAACCGGCAGCCCCGACAGCAACCCAATCATCCGGCCGAGGTTCAGGCCCTGCTCGCCTGTTTGATTCGCACATCCGAAGACGATGTCTTCAATCTCGGCCGGATTTACCTTGGGATTTTTCTCAAGCAGGCGGTGTATGCAATGTACCGCGAGATCATCGGCACGGATGTCCCTGTAGTACCCTTTGTCTCTGCCAGCTCGGCCGATCGGCGTCCTGACGCCGTCGACCACGACAACTTCGCGCACGATGGATATTCCTCCCTTTGTTGGGCTCGCCCCCGAACTCTGAGGCGCCGCAAGAGATGTCTATATGATACTCCGCTTGCGCAACTCGGAAAGGCGCCAAGAATCATAGCCGAGCACCCGCTCCAACACGGCGTCGGTGTGTTCGCCGAGCGCGGGCGCACGGGTAGCCGGAATCGCCCTGGAGCCGGTGTTCTTGAATGGAGAGCCGGGCACGATCAGGTCCGGATACCCGGGATGGTCGGCTCGCAGAATCATGGCACGCTCCTCCAGATGCGGGTTACGGGTCACCTCCTCGACATTCGCGATCGGAGCGCATGGCACTGCAGCATCGCTCAGCAACCGAAGCCAATGATCGCGCGGCTTGGTTGCGAACCGGCGCGCGAGAATTGCCTCCAGTTCCAGATGATGCGAGGTGCGGTCCGCATTGCGCATGAAGCGCGTGTCCTCCTTCAACTCCGGCGTCCCGATCGCGTCGCACATTCGCTGCCAGATGGCTTCGTTGCCAGCGCCTGCTACAAAGAAGCCATCGGATGCGCGGAATTGCTGAAACGGCGTGATGGACGGATGGCGCGTGCCGAGCGGTCCCGGCACCTTCCCCGAGACCGAGTAGCGCGCGAGCGCGTCCTCCAGCATCGCGACCTGACAGTCGAGCATCGCGACGTCGATATGCGCGCCCTTGCCGTCGCGGTCGCGAACCCGCAGGGCGGCCAGGATCGCCGAAAGCCCATAGAGCGCGGCACACAGATCCCCGATTGAAACGCCGCAGCGAGTAGGCTCGCCGTCGGGCGGTCCCGTGATACTCATGGTGCCGCCCAGCGCCTGCGCGACAATGTCGTAGGCGGGCGCCGCAGCCATTGGCCCGGTCTGCCCGAAACCGGAAATTGAGCAAAGAACTAGGCGGGGGTTGGCTGCTGCCAGTGCGGGATAACCAATGCCGAAGCGCTGCATGGTGCCGGGCGAGAAATTCTCAACTACCACATCAGATTTTGCCGTGAGGGCGAGAAAGATCTCGACCCCTTCTGCCCTTCGCAGGTCGATAGTAACGCTCTGCTTGCCGCGATTGACGCTGTAGTAGTAGCCCGAGTCCCCGTTGGGAAGTATCGGCGCGAAGCTGCGCGAATCGTCTCCGCGCCCGGGTAATTCAATTTTGATGACCTCCGCGCCGAGGTCCGCGAGGTTCATGGTACAGAAGGGACCGGCCAGCACCCGAGTGAGGTCCAATACGCGAATTCCGGCCAGTGGCTTGTTCTCGATCATCGCTTAAGCGCAGTCTCCCAAGGCGTCAGAAGTTTCACCTCTAAGCAGCAGGACGTGTCGCGCCGGGGTGCATCGATGCTACGAACGTCGGGGCAGGACACCATCTTCCTGAAGGGACAGTTTGCGCAGCAAAGCTAGCGCCGCCGTTGCCGCGCGGCTTCGCTCGCGCGCATCGCTTCCGCCGGGGTTACGATGAGCCGAGGCTCCTCGCGCGCTCGTTGCTGTTCCTCGGCCACCACATTGCCGAGTTGCATTCGGATAAATGCGATAAAGAATGGGACGCGCTTCAGTTCGGCGCCATCGTGAATTTTGGCTGCTGCCGCAGCTGCCCAGCCTGCCTCTTCGCGCTTGCCGTTCTTCAGCAGATAGTAGGCGATGTCTTCAAACCGCCTGCGGATGCGCGCACCGCTCTCGGCGCTCAGCAGATCGCTGATGGTGCGCTCGACTATTTGTGCGACTCGATCCTGCTGTTGCATCTGGTTGAGGACGATCGTGCTTTCGTTGGCACGGTTCAGCTCTTCCACGTACGGAGCGACCAACGTTCCCGGGAGCTTCCATTCAAGCAGCGCGGGCTCCTTCAGCAGATCGAGCGAGGGATCTTTCGCCGCTTCCCCCGCAAGTTCTGAATAAATCGGATGTTGGAGGTCGGCCGGCGGCGGCGAGGTGATGAGTTCCGCGCGCAATGCCAGGAAATTCCCCACCTTGCCGCGGCGCGCCTCAGGCGTGTGCCGATAGGCTTCGCACAGCAGGAAGTCCGCCAAACGCCAGTCGGCATCGACCAGGCGCATGCCAGACCGTCGCTCGATCTCTTCGCGCTCCTGGCGCAGTTCGCGACGCGTAATATTGCCCGCGATCGCGCCGACCAGGCCTTCGTCATCAGAGGTAATTCCCCACAGTCTGATCATGCCTCCCTGGGCACGCGGCTTGGTTATCCACACTATCCGGGAGCCTTCCGCATCGATGGGGGACAAGAGCGCGCTCAGGTTGGACGCATCTGCTGCCGCCGTTGGGCGCGGTGCCGATACACGGGGTTCCATTGGAGGCTCGATCCCGCGTTGATGGAGTTTGAAAAGCGAGCGACGAATCTCGCGGCGCAGCGGCCCCGCCGCCGCCCCCTCCATCTCGGCGAGCATCGCCGCCGCACCGCCGTCGGCGATGTTGCCGAGTGCGCGCGCAATTGCGGTGGACGGAATAGCGGAGTTCGTCCGCAATTCGCGGAGTTTCGCAAGCGCATTCGGAGCCGGCGCCGCGGGATCAAATCCGGCAGCGGTCAAAACGGCGGCATCGTCCGGGCCAGACATCCAGCTAGACTATGTGACGTTCCGTTCCCTTGTCCAAGGGAAGAGAAAAGCGGGATTAGCGGATCCAATGGGCAGCGATGGTCGGCCGGGCAATTTCCCGGTCCCAACCTGTAGGAAGCCTGGATGATCTTTAAGACCAGCTCGTGGGCCCGGCCCTCTGCCTGGTTTGCGCAACCGCGCGTCAATCCGCAGCACTCGGCCCGCCGATCCGGTTTGAGAATTGAACGAACGTTTAGCTAATGTTGGAAGCGCGCGCATGCGCAAATGATCGGGAACAAGGGAGTCGCCGCCATGATGACCGGGGAACAATACAAGAAGAGCTTGAACGACAATCGCGAGACCTTCTTCGAAGGTGAGCGAGTCCGCGACTTGGTGACGCATCCGGTTCTCGGGCCCTGCGTTTCGCGGGTGGCCACGGGTTACGACCGCTGGTATTCGCCGAAGCCGGACGCGGTCAGCCCGCTGATGGCGATTCCACATTCCGCCGCCGAGCTGAAGGACCGCATTCCTCTGACCCACGAGTCCGACATAGTTTCGGCGGTCACCTACCAGTCGATCATGACCTTGACCACGGCGGCCACCCGGATATCCGACCCGCTGCCGCAGTATACGGAGCGCATTCGCAATTACGTCGCGGGAGCGCAGCACCGCGACATCCGAATAGTCGAATGCATCACCGACGCGAAAGGCGATCGGAGCCGGCCTCCCGGCAAGCAGGACGATCCCGACGCGTATACGCACGTGGTCGATCGCCGCAAGGACGGGGTCGTCATCCGGGGCGCGAAGCTGCACATCACGGGCGCATCGCTCAGCCACGAGTTGATGACGATTCCGACCAAGGCGATGAAGCCGGGCGAAGAGTCATACGCGATCGCGTGCGCAGTGCCGGTCAATTCGCCGGGCGTCAAGATCGTGGATACGACCTATGCTCCCCGGCATCCCGACAGCCGCGTATTTCCGGTTTCTTCCGGCATTCATATGCCAGAAGGGTTTGTGATCTTCGACGATGTGTTCGTGCCTAACGAACGTATCTTCCTCGATGGTGAGTTCGCGCAGGCGGCGGTGTTCGCGCACTCGCTGGGGTTGTGGGAGCGGTTAGGTGGTCTTTCCGCTATGGCGGAAGAGGGGGATCAGCTGGTCGGATTTGCGCAGCTAATCGCGGAGGCCAACGGTCTGGCCAAGGAGAGCCACATCAAGGAAAAGATTTCCGAAATGATAATCCATGCAACGCTGGTCCGGGCCGCGCTGGAAGCCGCGATCGCGAATTGCAGCGTTACCCCCGAGGGCGCTTTCCCCGACGAGCTCTACACCAACGCGGGTAAGTACCACGCTGCCGCCAACTACAACGCGATGGTGCGGCATCTCCACGACATCTCCGGCGGATCGGTGTTGACCGCGCCATCGATTGCCGATTTCGAAAACGAAGTGACCGGCCCCCTGCTGCGAAAGTACATGGGCACGATGGACGGGGTCGATGGCGAGTACCGCGCGCGCCTGTTCCATGCGATTCGCGACCTCACCGCCGATGCCTACGGCGGCTGGAAAGCCGTGACCAACGTGCAAGCGGGCGGCGGCCTTTACGCGCAACGCATCGTGACGCGGAGGTACTACGACCTGAAGAGCGCGAAGGAAAAAGCTCTCCACGTCGCGGGAATCAAGGACAAGGTGTCCAGCAATTAGACGCAGATCATAAACGTACGGGCGCTCGCGTCCTGTTCAGCACGCTTTGGCGGTCGCAGACCCCGACGGACAAGACGCGGTTGGGGGATCGTCACCGGTGCTCGATTCTGCCACCGTGCGAATGCCGCGGCTCGGAATTCTCATTCCTCGCCGCTCGCCGATCCAAGAGCGGGAAGGTTTTGAGCCCGCGCACGGCGCCGCTCGCTCTTGTTTGCGAACAACTAACGGGTCTGGGGTGGGCATAATTCCACGTGGGATCTCTCGGTGGAGTATGTTCTGGTCTATGGCTTAGAATGTGCTGGCATTCGGCGTCGCGTTCCGATCGGGCTCTGCGTGAAGACCGTGGGGGTCGACTGGGAAAGGACCAAGCGGAAATGAAAATCGGCGGATTTTATGAGCATCAGCTTCCGCGCCCGTGGACGCGTGATTCGGAACATCAGCTCCTGAAGAACGCGCTGGAGCAGGTCGAGCTTGCCGACCAGAGCGGTTACGACTACGTGTGGGCGACCGAGCATCATTTCCTGGAGG
The DNA here is from genome assembly GCA_046728175.1 of Thermodesulfobacteriota bacterium. Lineage (GTDB taxonomy): Bacteria > Desulfobacterota > Binatia > Binatales > Binataceae > JAFAHS01. The sequence continues at coordinate 39,554 of JBKPEA010000055.1, forward strand.
AATATGCGCATTCCTCGGCGCCGGAGATCTTCCTGGCGGCGTGCGCCGCACGCACCAAAAATGTCAGAGTTGGACACGGCATCGTGCAGATGCCGCCCTTTGTCAATCAACCGGCACGGGTCGCGGAGCGGATCGCGACCCTCGATCTGATTAGCGACGGCCGATGCGATTTCGGCACCGGCGAAGGCGCTTGCGAGGTCGAGTTGGGCGGGTTCTCCGTACCGCAGGAAGAGAAGCGCGCGCTGTGGTTGGAGGGGCTGCAGACGGCGGTGCGGATGCTGGTTGAGGAGCCGTTCACCGGTTTCGAGGGCAAGTATGTCAAGGCTCCCAGCCGCAACGTGGTGCCCAAGCCGCTCCAGCAGCCTCACCCTCCGTTGTGGCTTGCATGCTCACGACGTGAAACGATTCTGCTTGCGGCAAGGCTCGGTCTCGGCGCGTTGACCTTCGCGTTCGTCTCCCCCGACGAATCGCGCCAGTGGGTGCGCGACTACTACTCGACGCTCGAAAACGAGTGCGAACCGGTCGGCTATGCGATCAACCCTCAGATTGCAATGGCCTGCCCCTTTCTTTGCGATCGCAACGAGCAGCTGGTGCGCGACATGACGCACGAACACCACGGCTTCTTCATGTATGGACTCGGCCACTACGCGTTCTTCGGGCACCATGAACCGGGCAGGACCAATCTCTGGGAGAGTTACAAGAATCAGCCGGTCAAAATAAAGATCGACGACCCCCTGGCCTCGGCGTCGAACGTGCAAAACTGTGTCGGCACACCCGATCAGATTCGGGCGACGCTGCGTGGTTTCGAAGAATCCGGTGTGGACCAGGTCCTGTTTCTTTCGCAAGCCGGCAAGATTCCGCACGAACTCCTCATGTCCTCGATAGACCTGTTCGGCCGCGAAGTTCTGCCCGCGATTAAAGAACGCGACCATCAGCGCGCAAAAGAAAAAGCTCTACTGGTGGAACGGCTCAGCGAGAAAGCGATGAAACGCAAAACCAAGCCCACGCCACCGCGGGCACCGACGGTGATCCGCGCGGCCGGACATCACTGATTGCGGGGAGGATCGACGAATGATGCGGCGCGGGACCCGGTTCGGATCGCTCGAGAATTACGAAAAGGGTGGCGTACAGGTTATCAATGACGATCCTCGCAACTATGCCTTTTCGAACATCTTCGAAGTCGCCTCGAGAGCGGAACCCTACGAAAAGGTCGCAGTAGGCAGGAATCTCAAGTACGTGCTGGAAGCGATTCGCGCGGAAGGATCCTCGCCCTGGTATTCGTCCTCGCATGATGAGGCAGCCATCGTAATGGATGGGGAGGTCGAAATTCGCCTCGTGAAGCTCACGCAAAAGCTCGTGGCCGAGGATCACGAGGGCACTACGATGCTGGAGGGGAACCCGCAGGGCGCCAAGATGGGCTACATCGTGGCCCGCCGCGGTCACATGGCCCTGCTGCCCAAGGGTGCCGCCTACCAGTTTCATGCCGCCAAGCCGGCGGTCATTCTGCTTCAGACCATCCGCGGCGATCTGACGGTCGAGAAGTGGAAACAGATCTGCGAGAAGTGACCAAAGGGCAAGGGGTCGCAATGATGGCGGAAAAGGAAACCACTAACGACTATGGTTACCGTTCCTTCGCGGTCGGCGGGTTCAAGTTCGAGCGCGACGAATACTTCGCACACATCGCCTGGCCCGGCGGCACCCATACGATGCCGGTGGACATGTTCCTGCGCGCGCTGATGCGCGATATTGCGTGGAGCTTCTTCTACGGGGTCGTGAACTTCGACCAAGTGTTCGGCACTACCAATCACTACGGCAACGTTGATCTATTCGCCGGGCTCTACAACGCCGGCTATCGCGCGCAAAACAAGCACCACAGCGAAAATTTCAAGACCGAGGAAGTCCGCGCGGTGTTCGAAGCGATGCTCGACGACTGGACCAACGAGGGCTTCGATCCGTTTGCGGCACCCGAAGAAACCGGCAGCCCGTTCGGACCCAAACGCGGCAACAATCGCGCGGCGATCAATCGCAAGCGGCTGGTTGCAAACCGAATGACGGGAATGAAAGCCGACATCCCGCTCCGTAGCGACGCGGCCGGCAACCTCATAAATCGGCAGTTTGCCGACGTGCCCCAGGACCAGCCCGAGATTCACGCAGAAGCCGGCTTCGAGGATGAAGTTCACGCGTTCAACTTTTTTGCCTACGTGTCGCGTTCGGACGTTACCTGGAACCCGTCGGTATGTTCCGCGGTGAAAGACAGCCAGGTGTGCGCGACCACCGAAGAATTTATCCTGCCAATCATTCACGGAAACGATCGGGTCGAATGGTTCGTTCAGCTCAGCGACGTAATTCACTGGGATATACAGGACCGCGACACCGGTGCGCCGCGCGCCCGCGTGGTGATGAAGGCGGGCGACGTGGCCGCGATGCCGGCCAACATTCGTCATCAGGGATATTCGCCGAAGCGCTCGATGCTGTTGGTGTGGGAGAATAACGACGCAACGCTGCCGGAGCTGTACGCAAACCGGAAGCTGAAACCAAACCCGGTGGATTTCTAGCGCGGGGTCCGCGCCTGCCGGATTAGAACTTCGGGGCAAATCCGCCCTCATGCATCTCGAGAGCAAGTTATTTATCGATGGCGAGTTCGTCGACGCTGCCGGCGGCGGCATCATCGAAGTCCTGAATCCGCACGACAATTCCAGGCTAGCCGAAGTCGCTGAGGCGCGCCCCGCTGATGTAGACCGGGCCGTCGCGGCCGCATGGAAAGCGTTTCCCGCGTGGCGCGCGACTGCCGCAGGGGAGCGCGGACGCTTGCTGCTCAAGCTGGCCGACGCAATCGAAGCCCAGGCCGACGACCTGGCCAGAATCGAATCACTTGATACGGGCCATCCAATCCGCGACACGCGCGGGCTGGATGTTCCGCGCACCGCCGCGACCTTCCGCTACTTCGGGGGCATGGCCGACAAGCTTCAAGGCAGCGTTGTGCCGGTGGAGCAGGGCTTTCTGAATTATGTGCTGCGAGAGCCACTCGGGGTGGTCGGGCAGATCGTGCCGTGGAATTTTCCGGTAATGTTCACGAGCTGGAAGATGGGTCCCGCGCTGGCGGCGGGCAATTGTGTCGTTCTGAAACCTGCTGAACTCACTCCGCTCAGTTCTCTCAAGGTTGCACAATTGATGCGGGAGGTCGGCTTTCCGCCTGGGGTAGTCAATATCATTCCCGGTTATGGAGCGGTCGCCGGTCAGTACCTCGCCGAGCACCCGCGGATAACCAAGGTCGCATTCACCGGCTCGACTGTGACCGGACGCAAGATCGTGCAAGCGTCGTCGGGCAATCTAAAACGCGTTCAGCTCGAGCTTGGCGGCAAGGGCGCCAATATCGTATTCGAAGATGCCGACCTGAAGGCGGCCATTGGCGGCAGCGCGTTTGCCATCTTCCACAACCAGGGTCAGGCATGCATCGCCGGATCGCGGCTGCTCTTGCACCAGCCGATAGCAGAGCCGTTTATGGAGGGGTTCCTGAGACTCGCAGCCTCGATAAGGCTTGGCGATCCACTCGAGCCCGCAACCGAAATGGGCCCGCTGACCTCGATGATGCATCGCGAACGCGTTCTCAACTATTGCGAGGTCGCGAGGCGGGAGGGTGGCGAGATTGTGCTCGGCGGCAAGCCTCCGGCCGATCCCGGGTTGGCTCGGGGATGCTACGTAATGCCGACGGTCGTCCGTGCCCGCCCCTCCGATCGTGTTTGCCAGGAGGAAGTCTTTGGCCCGTTCGTGACCGTGACGACCTTCAAAGATGAAGCAGAGGTAGTTGCCATAGCCAATAACAGCCCCTACGGGCTGGGGGGCGGGCTCTGGACGCGTGATCTCCAGCGCGCGCATCGGGTTGCAGACCGACTGGCCACCGGTATGGTCTGGATCAACTGCTATAAACGGGTGAACCCGGGCTCTCCCTTCGGCGGCGTGCGCAACTCCGGCTATGGACGGGACATGGGATTTGAGGCCATGCTCGACTACACGGCCCCGAAGTCGGTCTGGGTCAACGTGGATGCCGCGATCCCGCCGTTCTATCGCCGCTGAGGGCCATGCTACGCTTTACATATCAGGCACTACCCGCGCGAGTCATTTTCGGGGCCGGCAGCCTGGAGCGCCTGCCCGACGAGATCCAGCTTCTGGGCGCGTCGCGCGCACTGGTGCTGGCCACGCCTGAGCAGCGTGATCAGGCGCAAGCCGTCGCCGCTCGAATCGGTGCTCGAGCGGTGGGAGTGTTTGCCCAAGCAACCATGCACGTGCCAATTGCGACCGCGGAGGCCGCGCGCGCAGAAGCAAAACGACTGGGCGCGGATTGCTGTATAGCGGTGGGTGGAGGTTCCACAACCGGGCTGGCAAAAGCTATCGCCCTGGTTTCGGCGCTTCCGATTCTTGCCGTGCCGACTACTTACGCGGGTTCCGAAATGACTCCCATTTGGGGACTGACCGAGGCCGGCATCAAGCGGACCGGGCACGACCCGCGGGTACTCCCCAAGACCGTAATCTACGATCCGCAGCTGACCGTCACGCTGCCGCCGCTGCTGTCTGCCACCAGCGGAATGAACGCGGTCGCGCATTGCGTGGAAGCACTCTATGCGGAGGACGCGAATCCGGTCATCTCACTGATGGCAGAAGAGGGGATTCGAGCGCTCGCAACGAGCCTGCCGGCAGTGGTTAAGCATCCGCACCAAATCGAAGGACGCTCCCAAGCTCTGTACGGTGCCTGGCTTGCCGGGGCTTCGCTGGGCGCCGTAGGCATGGCGCTTCATCACAGGCTCTGTCATGTGCTCGGCGGCACCTTCAACCTGCCGCATGCCGAAACCCATACCGTCGTGGTGCCCTACGCCGTGGCATACAATCGCGCCGCCGCATCCCAGGCGATAGCGCGGGTTGCGCGCGCGCTGGGTGTCGACGATGCCGCCGCCGGTCTGCATGCGCTTGCTGCCTCCATGGGCGCGCCCACCAGCCTCAGCCAAATTGGAATGAAGGAAAGCGATCTGGATCGCGCCGCTGACCTCGCGGTTGAAAATCCCTACTACAATCCGCGACCTGTCACCCGCGAAGGAATTCGTGCGTTGTTGGAGGATGCATTCCGCGGGCGTCCGCCCGCACCGCATTGACGTGGAGGGCGAGTCATGAAGAGCGTGAGCTCCCAGTCAGCTGAAATTCGCGCGCGTCTCAAACATCCGATCATCGACTCCGACGGGCATGTTGCAGAGTTCGAGCCCGCGTTTTTCGATTTCCTGAAGGCTACCGCAGGCGCCGGGATGGTCGAGAAGTTCAAGTCGCTAAGCGACAGTCCCTACATCTTCCGATGGTACCGTCTAACCCCCGCGCAGCGTCGCGAGCTGCGCGCGCCGAGGCTGCAATGGTGGGTACATCCCACCCTCCAGACTCTCGACCGGGCGACCAGTTCGCTGCCCAGGCTGCTTCATGAGCGCCTCGACGAGATGGGTCTCGATTTTACGATCATCTATCCGAGCATGGGCATGTTCATGCCGCACATGGGCGACGATGAGATGCGCCCGGTCCTCTGTCGCGCCTATAACGACATGCACGCGCAGCTGTTGTCGCCATACTCGGACCGGATGACGCCGGCCGCGATCATTCCAATGCATACCCCACACGAGGCGATTGCCGAGCTGGAACACGCGGTACGGGACTTGAAGCTCAAGACCATCCTGATGCCTTCCTTCGTCCGTCGACCGCTGGCCGAAAAATCGGCGCGCGGCTTCTGGTTTGACAACCTGTGCATCGACAGCGAGTACGACTACGACCCGGTCTGGGCCAAGTGCCTGGAATTGAAACTTGCACCCACCTTTCATTCACCAAGTAGCGGGATGGGATTTCGTACCTCGGTATCCAACTTTGTCTACAACCACATCGGCCACTTCGCGGCGTCGGCGGAATCGATCTGCAAGGCGCTGTTCCTGGGAGGGGTGACGCGACGTTTCCCGCAATTGCGCTTCGCATTCATGGAAGGAGGGGTTGCCTGGGCCGCGGCGCTGTACAGCGATCTGATCGGGCATTGGCAAAAGCGCAATCTGGAGGCGGTGAGGAACCTGGCGCCCGACAAGCTCGACCTGCCGTTGATGCGAAAGTTGTTTCAACAATACGGTGGCGACTACGGCGAGACGGCGGTCGCGCGCTTGGGCGAGGACCGGTCGCACCTGCTGTGGGGCGGGCCGGAGGACCCGTCCACGCTCGACGAGTTCGCTCGATGCGGTATCAGCTGCAAGGAAGATATCCGAGACCTGTTCGCGACCAAGTTTTTCTTCGGCTGTGAGGGCGACGACCGGCTGACGGCGCTGGCTTTCGACGCGAAGAAAAACCCCATGGGTACCCGGTTGGGCGCGCTCTATAGCTCTGACATTGGACACTTCGACCTGCCTGATATGCGCGACGCAGCCAAAGAAGCCTACGAGTTGGTGGACGAGGGCTTGCTTGACCAGCGAGACTTCCGCGATTTCGTTTTTGCAAATCCGGTGCACGCGAAGGCGGACGTAAATCCGGATTTCTTTAAGGGAACAGTTGTAGAACAAGACGTCGCCCGTTTGCTGGCCGAAAAATCTTCGGATGCGGGGCCGGGACATCCATGAAAACACTAACTGCAGATCAAATTACGCGTAATGCGATCGCCCGAATGTCGAAATGCAAGGACCCGCGCCTCAAGCAGATTGTTCGCGCGCTCACGAACCATCTTCATGATTTCGCCCGCGAAGTTAAGCTGACTCCCGAGGAATGGCTGGCCGGCATCGAGTTTCTGACCGCCGTGGGCCACATCACGGACGACAAGCGCCAGGAGTTTATCCTGCTATCGGATACGCTCGGGCTCAGCGCGATCGTCGATCTGATGGCCCATCGCGACGGCGGGCCCAAGGCGACTGATTCGAGTCTGCTCGGACCATTTTTTCGCGGAGGCGCCCCCATGTTTCCCATGGACGGAGATGTCTCTCACGGCGCATCCGGCGACAAGCTGGTCGTGGCGGGGCGGGTATTGAACACCGCTGGCGAACCGGTCGCCGGCGCGCTCATCGATACCTGGCAATCCTCGTCGGATGGATTCTATGACCTGCAGCAGAAGGATTCAGACCAAATGAATTTTCGGGGGCGCTTGCGGACCGGTGTCGATGGGCGGTTCCGCTTTCGCTCGGTTAAACCTTCGAGCTATCCGGTGCCCTCGGACGGTCCGGTGGGAAAGATGCTGCTGGCACTGGCGCGTCATCCCTATCGCCCGGCCCATATCCACTTCAAGATCGCAGCGCCCGGCTACCGAATCCTGACCACCGCCTTGTATATCGCGGGGGACCGCTACCTGGACTCCGACGTCGTTTTCGGCGCGAAGAAGTCCCTCGTGGTCAGTTACCGCCGTTCGGGAACGAACGGGGCCGCGTCGACCATCGAATTCGACTTCCTCCTCAATTCCAAAGAATCCTCGACCCAGAAAGGAAGACGCAGGCAGCCCGCGGCGTCGGTGTAACTCATCGCCGTCTCGCGGTGAGCGTGCCGCATCCCGGCGGTCGCTCTGCCCGAAACGAACGAGGGCCCAGCAGATGCTGGGCCCTTTCGGCTGCCAAGTAGTTCGGGGCCGCCGCGACTAAAAGGCGACCTGTAAACCGTCCGCTTCGCGCTGTTGTGCCAGGATCAGGCCGCGGGTCTGTTCACGGTACAGCCTGGCGTAGGTTCCATTGCGCCGCAGCAGATCGCTGTGGGTGCCGACCTCGGCCACGTTGCCATGGTCGAGTGCGACGATAAGGTCGGCGGTGACCGCGCTGCGCAGGCGATGGGCGATCAGGAAGACCGTGCGGCCTTCCATCAAACGTTCCATGGCCTCATGAATCAGGTTTTCCGACTCCGAGTCGACCGCCGAGGTTGCCTCGTCGAGGATGACGATCTTCGAGTCTTTCAGAAAAGCGCGCGCGATCGCGAGCCGTTGGCGCTGTCCGCCTGACACCTTAATCCCGCGTTCGCCAATAATCGTGTCGAGCCCGTTTGGTGACTGTTCCACGAAGTCACGCAGGTTGGCCTGCTCCAGCGCCTGCCACATCATCTCGTCGGTCGCATCGGGACGTGCGTAAAGGAGGTTGTCGCGCACGCTGGCACTGAACAGGAGTGCATCCTGAGTGACCATACTGACCGCCTGTCGTAGCGATTTGAGCGTATAGTGCCGCACATCTTTGCCATCCAGCAGCACCCGACCGGCGGTCGCGTCGTAGAAGCGCGGAATCAGGCTGGAGAGGGTCGTCTTGCCGGCGCCGGAACGACCCACCAGCCCGACTCGATACCCACCGGGGATGTTGAGGTCGATTCCTTTTAGAACCTCGCGACGCTGTGCACCATCGCGCGTTGGGTATCCGAAATGCACGCCTTCGAATGCCACCGCGCCACGCTTGACCGGGAAGGGGCGGGCTAGCGGATGGTCCGCGATCTCGGGTTTCAGATCGAGAAAAGCGAACATCCTCTCAATTGCGGCGAGCGAACCTGATACGACGATCGAGAGCTGCGCGAAGCGTTCCAGCGGCACGTAGACGAACTGCACATAGAGAAAAAACGCCATCAGCGTGCCCAGCGTCGTCGTGCCGCGCACGATCATGAGCGCCCCGACCCACAGCACCACCGCTGGTGCCGAACGGGTCAGAAGCTGGATGAGCATTTCCTGCGAAGCCGCCAGGCGCACCTTGTCGATCGAGCGGGAGTACATATCGCCACCCTGTTTCTGGAAGCGATGCACCTCGCGCTCTTCCATGCCGAACGATTTGACGGTGGTCGCGCCGATAACGCGCTCGTGCACCTCGCCGGTTATCTCCTCAACCTTTTCCTGCATTCGATGGCTGACGGCCTTAATTCGCGGCGAAAAGATACGGATAAAAGCTACCCAGAACGGCGCGATCGCGAGCGCGACCACCGCCAGCCGCCAATCCATCGCGAAGAGCAGAGCCACCACGATTATCAGCGAGGTGGCGTCCATCCACACGTCGACGAAAGCCGAATCGATGAGCTCGTTGGCGCGAGAAACGTCGTTGAGCACCCGGGAAACGATCGCACCCGCGGGATTGCGATCGAAGAATGAATGAGGGAGCCTCTGCAGATGGGTGAACAGCTTGCACTGCAGGTCGTAGATGAGTCGATGGCCGGCGAGGCCCGCCCAGTAGTTGCGGTAGTAGCTGGCTGCGGCCTGCGTGGCGTATGCGAGCAGGAGCACGATGCTCAGGGCAGCGAGTTTGCCCTGGACCGCCGTACCCAGCCCGAGCAGGTTGGCAATGGCGATACACCAATGGTCGATCTTGAGACTGATGCCGTCCGGATGGGGATGAGCGGAAAGCAGGACGTCGACCACGTATCGGAAAGCAATCGGGAACGCGAGCGGAAGAGTAAACTTGCCGATGCCCATCAGGGCGGCACCAACAACCAGCTGCGCGTTCGGCTTCAGGAAGGACAGAAATCTAAGCAAGGGATGCTGCGAGGTCTCGTCAGGTTTGCCGTCCGTAATCATAAAACGCCTTTCGTTTGTTGGGTGACTGGCCCCCCGAACTCTCAGCCGGTAAATTGCAATCGGCGTGCCCCCCGGATCCGGTTGGAGGCTGATGTAATTTCTTTAGATTTTGGGGGGTGTTTTGCCAGGGAACTGCGCCTCGAACGCGGTCGGTCTACCGCATTTCGGGAGGCCGATAGCTCAACTGGTGTACACGGTTTCCGCTAGCGAATGAGGGGCGGCGTGGCTGTGGCGGGTCTATCAAAACAAAACAATAATTTGGGCCGGCGAGGCGACGTTTCGGTCGCCTAGGGATGGCTACCACTCCCGCCGGAACCGATGCGTCTGGTGCGGGCAGCCTTGCTGTTGGCTCGGGCGAATCACTTCGCGAAACCTTCGCGATCATTTCGGCGATTGTTATCCTGCTCGTCTATCAGGGCTACACGCTCTCGATCTCAGGGATAGCCTCACCCTGGATTTCAAAGACCTTCGCGCTCGATCAGTCCAAGCTTGCAGTGCTCTTTGCCTGGATGTCGTTGTCGGCTTTCGGCTCGCTGGCACTCGCGCGGTGGGCCGACCGCGTCGGTCGGCGTCGGATTATCCTGCTTGGCTTGCTGCTTTCTCCGGTGCTCTCGCTTGCCAGCGCAGCTGCCGGCGGTCCGGTCTCATTCGCAATTTATCAGATACTCATCGCGGCGCTGTTGGGCGGTTCCGTAACCTCAGCGATAGCACTGCTTGCCGAGGAGCTTCCCGTGAACCAGCGCGCGCGCGGGCAGGCTGCGGCCGCGACCGCCAGCGCCATCGGAGGCGTGCTCGGATACTTCATAATTCCGGTGCTGCTCAAACTCGGTTATTCATGGCGCTGGCTGTTCGCTCCCTCCGTCGCAGGGATCGTGCTGCTCTTGCCGGTGGCTCGGATGCTTCCGGAGACGCAATGGGCGGAGCAGCGATCCAAGGGCACCACCACGAAAAGCCGCATCTACGACGTCTTCAACCTGATCTATCGTCGTCGTGCACTGGCACTGATCTCGAACGCGGCGCTCGCCACCGTGGCTGGTACCGCGGTAAATGGGTGGCTCTACTACGAGGCGGTTTCCATTATCGGATTGTCACCGACCAAGGCAAGTACACTGGTAGTCACCGGAATGCTGGTCGGTATGCTTGGCTTTCCGATTGGCGCGTGGACCGCGGAACGGTTCGGCCGGGTGCCCACGGTCACCTACTTCGGCGGTGCAGCCTGGCTGGGTGCAATTGCCTTCTACTGGTGGCCGAACGTGCCGTTCGCCTGGCCGATGGTCTGGCTTACCTCGATCTACTGCTGGTTCAAAGTCGGCTCCGGCATCATGACAGTGGGGGCAAACGCTGCGGCGACCGAGCTTTTCCCCGCCGCGCTGCGCTCGACGATGATGGGCTGGCAGATGATCGTCGGGGCGCTCTGTTCAATGCTCGCGCAGGCCCTGATCGCCGCTTTGATTCGTCCGCTCGGCGGCCTTACCAACGTGATTGGCTACCTCGCGCTGCTGGGCCTGCCGAGTGCGCTCATCTTCGGACTGTTCATCGATGAAACTCGTGGTCTGCCACTCAACGTCGCTGCCAAAGAAGACGAGTGGGAGAAAGTACCCAGTCGGGCGCCTCTGGCGGCTTCGCTGCACAAAACATGACGACGCGCTGGGGCAGAAACTCACGGGTACTTGCCGCGCTCAGCGTGGCGTTGCTGATGGTCGGGTTGTGCGTCACCGGAGCGCCGGCCCGCACCCGCCATCGACGCCGAAGACCAGCGCCCACCCTGACGCCCACCGCAACCCCGACCGTCGTACTGCGCCCGGTGGTGCTGATCACGGGAGGTACCGGAACCGTGGAGGTGCCGACCGGCCAGAGCCCCGCGGTCCTCGACACCGTCGAAATTTATGATGTCGAGAATGGTCAATTTCTGCCGGTCGAGAAAATGGACTCGCGCCGCGATCACCACGATGCTTGCAGGCTTATTGACGGCAACGTGCTCATCGTCGGGGGAGTCGACGCCGTTCTGGTCCCCACCATCATGTTTCCCGGGCCGGCAATGCCCTGGATTCTGAAATCGGCCGAAGTCTTCTCGTCGGAGGATGGCTTTGGAAAGACCGGATCCATGGCCGATCCGCGCGATGAGCCCACTGCGACTGTTCTTCGAGATGGCAAGGTTCTGGTCGTGGGTGGCAGCACCGATGCAGTCGAATTATACGACCCGAAGACCAGTGCCTTCGCGGCGACCGGAAAGATGGCGTTCAGTCGTTATCGACAAACCGCCACCCTGCTCGCCGACGGCAAGGTTTTAATCGTGGGCGGAGGCGACCGCAAAGCAGAATTCTACAATTCCACGACCGGGAAGTTTTCGGTTACCGGTTCGATGAGCAGCGATCGCATCTACCATACTGCAACGCTCCTGACCGACGGACGGGTGATGGTCGCGGGCGGGAGCCCCTATTCGCGAAACGCGGCGCTCGACACGACGGAGCTCTACAGTCCGAAGACCGGACTTTTCAAATCGGGACCGAAAATGAAAGAGAGCCGCGCCGGTCATACCGCCACGCTGCTCAAAAACGATCTGGTTCTGATCACAGGTGGGCACAACGACAATTCGGCGGAACTCTACAATCCCGCGAAGAGTAGCTTTGAGTCGACCGGAACGATGAACGCGGGGCGCTACGGACACTCGGCAACATTGCTACCCGATGGCAAGGTTCTGATCGCGGGAGGATTCGATTTAACCTTCAAGCCGCTTGAATCCGCTGAACTGTACGATCCTGAAACTGACAAATTTACCGCCGCGGGTACCATGACCGTGGCACGCGCCGGGCACACCGCTACCTTGATATACGTGCGATGGCCGGTGAAGTGGGTCCTACCCACTCCGACCCCGACTCCAACTCCCACCGCTACCGAGACGGCCACTCCCACGGCGTCGGCCACTGCTACCTTAACGCCGACGTCAACACCGACGTCAGTGGCTACGGCATCCGGCAAGCCGCACGCCAGCACTAAGCCGTCGCCGTCTTCTACAAGGAAACCGGCAACTCCGGTCATCGTGAAGAAAGCGGAAACTCCGAAGTCGACCACCACATCTGAAACGTCGACCCCTCGCGCGAGCGTAACCCCGGAGGAATCTGCAACGATAACGCCGACCTCATCGAGTACCGTCACCACGACTGCCACGCCCGCCACTACGCCCGAAGTTCAAAGCACGGCGACACCGACGATGAGCCAGGTCCCTACCGACACCCCCACAGCTACGCCGACGACGACCGAGGTCCCTACCGAAACCCCCACGGCGAGCGAGGCTGCTACCGGCACCACCACGGCGGCGCCGACGATGAGTGAAGGCGCTACCGATACTCTCACGGCAACGCCGACCTCGATGCCTACCCCGGCCGCTTTACCCTGCACAGCAGGGCCACAAGCGACTACCAACTCCCCTTCCGGCGCTGAAAACGAACCGGCACCTTAAGCGAGTCTCTCTCGACGGCAGGCGAGACTCGCAGTCGGCGCGTCTACTTGTGAATATTGATTTCCACGCTGCCTTGCCGGGCGAGAACCTCCACCGCCGCGGCGTTGGTGGGCATGCGCCGAAAACTTAAGGAGACCGTTCCCTGTCCCACCTTAAGGTTTTCGACTTTGATCCAGTCCAGCCAGGAGGGTAGCACCGGCGTCTCGATCGTCACGCTATTCTGAAAGCCCTGGATACGCATTCCGAGGATTGCCTGAAGGATCAGGAACACGCTGGCTGCCGACCATGCCTGGGGATGGCAGGCGACGGGATAAGGCACCGGACCAAGGTGAGGTTCGCGATGAAAGCCGCAGAACAGCTCGGGCAAGCTGCCGCTCCGGAAACTTACCGCCGCATCGAGCAGGCCTTCGAGGACGCGAATTACCCCGGCACGATCACCACAGCGCGCAAGCCCCAGCGCCGCGATCGCGTTGTCGTGGGGCCAGACGGAGCCGTTGTGATAGCTCATCGGATTATAGCGGGGCTCGGAATCGCTGAGCGTCCTGATGCCCCATCCCGTGAACATGTCGTCGCGCAGCAATCGCTCGGAGAGCTCCTGGCCATGAGCGCCGTCGACGATTCCGGTCGCCAGGCAGTGGGCCGCATTGGAGCTCATCACCTTGCAGGCGTTCTTGGCGCCATCCAGAGCCAGCGCGACGGTCTGCTTCTGCTCGATCCAGAAGTCGCGGAGGAACCTGCTTTTCAGGGCGGCCGCCCGTTGGGCCAGCTTGCCGGCCAGCTCGACGTGCCCCAGGCGGGCGGCAACGCTGCCGATTTCCATATAGGCGGCGTACAGATAACCCTGCACTTCGCACAACGCGATCGGAGCCGCTGCCAGTTCGCCATCCGCGTGCGATATGGAGTCGAAGGAGTCTTTCCATCCCTGGTTGGCAAGGCCCTGTGGCGTTTCCCGCTTGTATTCCACGTACCCGTCGTGGTCGCGATCGCCCCATTTGTCGATCCATTCCAGCGCCCGCTCGATATTCGGCCATAAGTCTGTCGCGAGCTTCAGGTCTCCAGTTATCGAAACGTAGAGCCCGACCAGCCATAGGAAAAGCGGCGTCGCGTCGATGGTGCCGTAATAGCGGTCGAATGGAATCTCTCCGGTCGCAGCCATTTCACCGGCGCGTATTTCGTGAACAATTTTACCGGGCTGCTCATCGCGCGCGTCGTCGACCTTGCTGCCCTGGAGCGCCGCGAGCACCTTGAGCGTGCGCCCCGCGATATCCGGATTGAACTGCAACACCGACAGGGCGGTGAAGATGCTGTCACGTCCGAACAAGGTCGCGAACCAGGGAATGCCGGCCATCATGAAGGAGCCCCGGTCGGTATGCGCGATGATCGAGGTGAGATCGGCTGCGGACCTGCGCAGCAGGAAATCCAGGATTCCGTGACTGGCGGTTATGTTGGCCCAACCCTCTCGCGCTCCGGCAATTTCAGCGTGCCGCGCTGCGAGCGCACCCTGGAAATCTGCCGGACGTTGCCCGGCAAGAGGCCGCCCGTTCGCTTCCTCGATGCCGCACCTGACACGGACCTCCAGCTTGACACATTCGTCGGCTTGAAGTTCCAGCGCAAAAGACGCGCGCCGATTGTTCAGAGCTTTAGGAAGAGGGTCGAATGTGATCTCGGTGAAACGCGTCACCTTGTCCAGTCCGCGGTAACGGAACCTGATGCGGCCGTCGTCGGATTGGACTGGTAAATCCTGACCGCGCCGGTTTCGTTGCACGCCGCGCACCTCGAACAAATCGGCAAAGTCCACGCTAAACACCAGATCGAACGGGAGTTTGGCCGGTGCGTGCGAGTAATTGCTGACGATCAGGCGGTGGTGGAGCGCGGCGTCGACTACCACCCAGCTCCGCTCGATCTGAATCGAGTTGCGCGCCAGCTCGATCTTGCCGTCAGCGCCGGCGAGGTCCGGGTTGGTCAGGTTGACCCGAAACTCGGCGTTGTCGTCGCTCAGGTAGGAGTTGAGAAAGTAGGGGGCCTGGCCGGCAATGCTCAGTTCGAACCCGCTTAGAAAACGCGTGTCCTTGAAGAAGAATCCCAATGCTTCGAGGGGGGACTCCACGATATCGCCGCCAACCTCGAACACCGCAAAGCTCTGCGCATCAGCGAGCAGGCGAGTTTCTCGACGCGAGGTCAGCGACGAAGCCAGAACGTAGAAATCCGACCCGACCTTGAGAACGGTACCCGCCTTCGCCGCGCTGGGTGCCTTGCGCGCGCGTTTTGCTGCGGTCCTGATGTCCTGTTTCATCAGACGGTGCCTTCTTTGGTTGGTCCCGCCGTCAGCGTCTCTTTGCCGGCTTCCTCATAGCGATCAGACGACGATAAACGCGCTCGTACGCTTCCGCCATCCTATCGACTGTGAACCGCTGATCGAACTCTGCGCGAACCTTGTCGCGCGGCAACTCGACCGCCTGGCGCACCGCGGTCACCATTTCATCCACCGTGCTGGCGATATATCCGCTGACCCCGGGTTTCACGATTTCGGGTACGGATCCGTACGGCCGACTAACGACCGGAGTACCACACGCCATCGCTTCGATCATCGCCAGGCCGAATGGCTCGGGCCAATCGATGGTAAACAACAGCGCCGCCGCGTTACCGAGGAAGTCGTTCTTCTCAACCTCGTCTATCTCACCGATGTATTCGATGTCGGGCGGCGCCAGATGCGGTTTCACTACTGCTTCGTAATAGGCTTTGTCAGGGCCGTCGACCTTGGCCGCAATCTTGAGCGGGATCCCGACTTTGCGCGCGACCTCCATCGCGAGATCCGGCCGCTTCTCCGGGGAGATTCTGCCCAGAAACGCCAGGTACTTACCCGGACCAGGGCTGAAGTGGAGCACGTCGTCTGGCAGGCCGTGATACACGGTTGCGCGCCAGTTCAGGAAGGGCAGAGGCGTGCGCTGTGCGTCACTGATGGAGACCACCGGCGCCCTGCGATACCGCGAGTAAACCTGCAGAAGCGCATCGATGTCGAGCCGGCCGTGCAAGGTCGTTAGCGACGCAATTCTCGGCGAAAGTTCCGCGTACGGGAAGGTCCAATAGTCTACGTGACCGTGGATGATGTCGAAGTGTTGGTCAGCATTCCTGTAGGCGTCGCTGATCATCGGAAAGTGGAGGAAAACACCTCGCTCCGAGAGGCCCGCCAATCGCAGTGATTCCGAATAACCGGCATGCAGTCGCGCCTTGGTTAACGAATCGCCCGAGGCAAACAGGGTAACCTTATGTCCGCGGCGCACCAGTTCGTCGGCGAGATACGCGACGACCCGCTCGGTGCCCCCATAGAGGTTGGGCGGAACCCGCTCATACAACGGGGCAATCTGTGCAATCCGTAACGGTCTGAAATCGGAACGTGGCGGCCTGGTCTTCCTCGCTCTCTTACTCGGCAAAACCCGTGCTCCTTTCCATTGCGGTGCCCCTCGCTGCAAACCGCGATCAATCGGCCCACATATAAGCATGGCACCACCGCGACTGGAACGACTGCCATTGGCAAACTTCTGCCGGCGAGTCCGGTTGGTAAAAGAGAATGTGGCACCGCACCCCGTCACGTTGGAGTCAAATTACAGATCACGCAGCTGCCGTGACTTTCAGTCACGCAAAATTCACCAGCCGCAGCATCGGGGTGTTTCTTTCGCGGCAGGGCATCTGCGGATAGTTGCGCGAGCTAAATGCCGGATTGCCCGCACTGTTCGAGTGCGCCGGGGTAGATCTCGACCGGCTGAAGATGGTGCGCCGCGACGTCTACGACTTGTCGGCCAATTGGAAGAT
Organism: Thermodesulfobacteriota bacterium; assembly: GCA_046728175.1. Classification (GTDB taxonomy): domain Bacteria; phylum Desulfobacterota; class Binatia; order Binatales; family Binataceae; genus JAFAHS01. The sequence goes on from JBKPEA010000055.1 coordinate 56,341, forward strand.
CGTCATCGAGAATTTCAAACGAGTGCTATCACTGTCCGGTCGCGCATCCGAAATTTTCGGAACTCATCGATACCGACGCCTATAGTTGTGACACCGGAACGAATACTTCTCCAGCTACTACGGACCGATTATCGGTGTCAGTAACACCGGCATGTATTATGTAACTCTGTGGCCGACGGTGATGTTCGCGCTATCCGCGAAGCCTCACGGGATGCAGGTGCTGCGCACTTGGACGCTCGCAGCGCATCACACGCGCGAGACCATCGACTACTACTTTCTCCGAAGTGGTGAGCGAGAAGGAGATTCGCGAGTATATTGAGTTAAGCGATCTGGTTCAGCGCGAAGACGTCGTGCTGTGCGTGTGCAACGTGGCCTGGGTTCGGGCGTCATCGATCGGTGTCACCTCATGCTCACCCGCGAGCGCGGCATCCAGCATTTCCAGAAACTGGTCTATCGCTTTGTGTCGGGCGGGTAATCCGAGTAACCGCCTTCAAACCTTCTCCAGCGCAACCAGATAGACGGACCGATCAGGCATACGGTAGGCGTGCGTATAGGGTGCCCATCCGTCGATGCGCTCGATTAACTCCGGCTCCCCATCGATTCCGTCCAATATCTCCTCCCAGTCCTCAACCTCCGCATCGGGAATGCGATGGTACTTGCCGTTGCGCGCGAATACCATCACGCATCGAATCATCGCCATTGGTCCTTCTGGCTGGTCAGCCGATGCGTTCGAGGACCACTACGGGAAGATGTCGTGCCGTCTTCTTCCGGTATTCGTTGAAGATCGGCATTTGCGCAGCCTGCTGATTGAACAGTCGCTCGCGCTCCGCTCCGTTGGCGAAGGTAGCCTTGACCTGAAAACGCTCGGTCCCGATCTCCACGGTCGGGGTGGGGTGCGCCACGAGATTGTGGTACCAGGAGGGATTTTTCGGTCCGCCGGCGTACGAGGCGATGATCACGAACTTGTCACCGTCGCGCGAATAGACCAACGGATTGACGTAGGTCTTCCCGCTCTTGGCGCCCTTGGTGGTAAGCAACACCATCGGCGCGCCCGCGAACTGACCGCCGACCTTGCCGCCGTTGGCCCTGAATTCCTCGATCACCTTGCGATTGATCTCTTTCATGTCCATGTGAGTCGCTCCAAGTAAGCGGTATAGTGAAGCATGAGCATAACCGATTCAGTTCACGAGCGCACAGGTTTCAGCTGTTTACGAACGCGGAGGGGGCCTCGCCCTCAAGGTTCGAATACCTGGATTTCTTGTTAGCAAACCGGATGAAAGCGACGGTGTCGTACAGTCCATGGCACAACATGACGGCCCAAAGATTGTATCCGCTGATGACAAATAACGCGCCGAACAGAACGGAAAGCTGCACTATTATCGCGACCGCGCGCGAGCCCTGGTAAAAATGGATTACGCCCGCATCCCAAGCCATATCGCAGTCAAGAGGAGCGCGGTGATTTGAAAGGTCGTCATACGGCGATGGTGGCGGAGGGCGAGGAAGTCGAACCCTCCGGCAAAAAAAACAAAACCATTGTCAGGGACCGATTGCCACAAAACAAGC
>JBKPEA010000056.1:0-34048 GCA_046728175.1 Thermodesulfobacteriota bacterium
CTGCAGGAAGTTTGAAGCGGCCGGCTTGGTAGTCTCTTTCTTCAAGGTCAGATGCATTCGCTCATGGCGGCCGTTCTGCTGAGGATGGCCAGGCCGGATCCGTTCGATCCCAATCCCCAGGCGCAGCCACCAGACCGCCAGTTTGCTCAAGTTGAATAGGGCATGGGCGGAAGCGAACGGCACGCCGTTATCACTGCGGATGTTGGCCGGGCAACCGCGTTCTTTAAACAGCCGCTCAAAGACGGCAAAGGCCAAATTTTCGCGGGTCGAGGAAAGCGCCTCGCAGCTCAGCAGATAACGGCTGGCATGATCGGTGACGGTCAGCGGGTAGCAGTACTGACGATTGCCCAGCAGGAACTCGCCCTTGTAATCCGTGTACCACAGTTCATTGGGACGCTGGCCGAGCGATAAAGCGGTGCCCAACGCACGACGCCGCGCGCGCCCGCAGCGCTCCACCAGGCCATAACGATCCAACACTGCATGGATGGTGCTCTTGGCGGGAATCTTGATCCCAGAGAATCTCCGCACCAGGCGCTCGCGGATCTTGCGCGCGCCCCAGCTGGGATGCTCGTGCTTGACGTTGAGGATGTAGTTCTCCACCTGAAAGGGGAGCTGATTGGCATACCGATACGGCCCCCGGTCGGTCAGCCCCTGCACTCCACATTTCCGGTAGCGCTCGAAGATCTTGAAACCTGCGACGGCACGGAAGACTGGATGAGTCTCTGTCCAGACTGCTATGGGGAGTGGTCGAAAGCGAGCGTGAACTGGTCCTGAATATTCCGGCCCCGAGCGCGGGATGGCGATAAGTTTGAAGTGAACCTCAGCGAGGTTGGAATCGGGAATCTTTTGCTGGAGGTTCGGGTGATCGTCTCATAAGAATGCCCTGACCGACCGGCTCGATTGCCGATAGTTCACCAAGCAGCTCGCCTCTTTTCGCCAAGCGACCGGACTTCAATTTTGTGGGAAGTTCTGCTCCCTCAACGAGTCCCGTCTCTTGAGGTTTAAGACTCGGATCGCATCGAATCGCGCAGACACGCATGCTTTGTGCTCCCGAAGTGCGCCGGAGAATGGCACCAGCCGTAGTCAGCGACCTTGACGTCGTCTGGTGGCGAGAGGTTTTGACCTTTGGGCTGCGAATGTTATGAGGGCGGTTGCGGCTGTAGACCAAGGCTTGATATCGGTCGCAACTGCGAGTTTCCAAATCGAGCGGAAGGCACGAAGGCGAGGATCACCATGGCAATCTTGATCACCGGCGGCACTGGTTTTTTGGGTTCGTACCTGACGCGTCATCTTGTGCGCGAAAAAGGAATCTTGGGTAAAGACCTCATTCTCTTCGAGCGCTACCCGAACCCGGAGCGAGTCGCGGAAGTAATCGACGACGTGGTCCTGATCACGGGCGATATCACCGAGGCCTCCGAACTGGCTGCTGTTATGAGGAACTATCAAATCGACCAGGTGTTTCATCTTGCGGCGATTCTCGCAGAGCCGACGCGAGCGCAGGTAGTCTCGTACATGAAGGTGATGTGCGATGGGACCCTTAACGTGTTTGAAGTTTCGCGGATTATGGGGGTGAAGCGGGTGGTTTATGCGAGCTCGGTCGCGGTTTATGGACGAGGCAGCTTCAAAGTCAAAGGGGTAGGCGCTGAGCTCGACGAGAACGATCCGCCGGATCCGATGGGCTTTTACGGCATGTGCAAGTTGTATTCTGAGAATCTCGCGGCACTCTACAGCCGGCGTTTCAAGTTCGAGACCGTCGGCCTCCGACCAACTTCGGTCTTCGGTGTCGGGCGCGGAGCGCGCGGCTCGTGGGCGAGCGGACTCGGGGGTCAGATGGATGTCCATTACATGGTGCTGCCGGAGCTGGCTGCGCTTGGAAAACCCGTCGAGATGCCGTCTAACGACAGCGAGTCCGACTGGATCTATGCAGCGGATGCGGCTGAAGCGTTGTGGCGAGCAATGGTGACGCCGGCGCCGCCGCGACTGGTTTACAACCTTGCTGCAGAGCGTCGCCGGATGGCGGACGTGACTTCGCATCTGCGGAAATTGTTGCCGGAAGCTCGGATCGGGGTATCGGAGAAGCCTATTCCGAATATCGCCAATATGAACTGCGAGAACCTTAGGAAGGATTTGAATTTCAAGCCGCGCTACACGATGGAGACCGGCCTCACAGAATACGTCAACGCGGTTCGCAAATCAGCCGGCCTCGCACCAGTCAAAGCATAAAGCCAAACGAACGAGCAAGAAGACTCGCCCGTTTGGTTCCGACTCCAACGTCGATTCTATTGCATGTTGTAGTAGCGCTTGGCGCCGCCCGCCAGCACATTGGCGAGCGTCTTCGGCGGCAAACCCATCCGCTTGATCATGTTCGGTGCATCCGGAAAGCCGTCTGCATGCGGATAGTCAGTCGCCCACAGGATATTTCCCGAACCGATATACTCGGCAAGATACTTGAGCGATCCTTCGACCGGTTCGAACGAGATAAAGCATTGACGACGGAAAATATCACTCGGCCGCGTTGTCAACTTCGTATCGTTCATCCCAATGTCGTCGAAATGACGATCCATCCGGTCGAGCCATCCGGCCATCCATCCGCCACCCGACTCGAGAAAGGCAATGCGCAGCTTCGGAAAGCGATCGCACACGCCGCACATGATCAGGCTAGTTGCGGCTGCCTCCATCTCCATCGTATGTGCAATCAGATGGCGCACGGCAAAGCCGTGTTTGAAACGGTCGAACCCGATGGTGGGTTGTCCACTCTCGGAGCCGCTGTGGATACCGAGCGAAAAATCCAACTCTTCTGCTTGCCTCCAGAGCGGATCGTACTCCGGATCGTGCAGGACACGACCGTTGTAAGGATTGGGCCGGATGAAACCGGCCCGGAACCCGAGTTCCTTCGCGGCGAACCTTACCTCCTCAACGGCATGCATGACTGATTGCATCGGCAACATCGCAGCGCCGAACAACCGCTCGGGATAAGGCCTGCAGTAGTCCGCGAGCCAACGGTTGTACGCGCGGCAGGCCGCGGCCGAGAACGCCGGGTCTTTGGTGGCGCCGAGAAATAGACCTAGGCTCGGATACAGGAACGCGGCGTCGATTCCCTCCGCGTCCATATCTGGAATTCGTGCATGCGGATCGAAGCCGCCCCGCTTGCCTTCAAGATATGGCACCTTGCCCGATTTGATTCCGCCGGCTCGCGCACCAATCGTTCCCAATGCGCCGAGTTTGACCGGTCTCTTACCACGCCTCATGTCAATCGCATTATCGCCCTCGATCCGCAAAATTTCGGCGCCCTCTTCGGTGAAAATCAGCTTCGGACAGCCAGCGCGAAATTGCGGGTCGATATATTTTTCCCAGAGGTCAGGTGGTTCGAGGACATGACCGTCTGCGTCAATGACGTTGTATTCCATTACGTTCACCTCGCATTGTCGAACGGCAGCTTCATCCAACCACAGCGCAATCAATTCGTACAGTTTGGGCATTTTCGGAGTTGTGGCAGTCGTCATGATCGCTGACCTGGCACGCCGGACGGGACACTTCAAGCTGATGCAAGGCGCGATGAATCCATGTGTCGCGATAGGTGCCGCGCTGAGCAGTCGCGGGGTTCGTCGGCAAGCAAGCAGGCTTTCGCGCAGGCTTTATGGTGCTGACGGCAATGGCGGTCGGAGCTTTACTGTTCTTCTGGACGGTGATGCCCGAGACCAAACCCCGGATTGGAAGGTTCGCGTCTGGCCGTTTCTTATCGATGCAGGGAAGCGGCTCGCTAGCCAAATTGGCGGCTGAGACTGACCGGGCCAACCCAGCCCCGTTCACCAATCACCTTGCGCTCGATCGGCCTTGACGGCGCGCTTTGATCCCAAGCATCGTCGGGGGATGGAAAATTCTCGAGTTCAGATATCGACGCTGTCGGTCGATTTCGCACCGCACGGCGTGCCGTATGCCGTCATTTTGCCGCCGGTCTACGATCAACGGCGCCCTCTGCCCCTGTGCCTAGTCTTGCATGGTGGAGGCGGGAGCCATCAAAACCTGGTCGATTCGAAGCCGATTTTCGACGAGCTATGGAAAAGTGGGGCGATGCCGACCATGGTGCTCGCATCGGCTGGTATCAGTCCGCTTGGCTTCTATCTGGATCACCCGGGAAGCAGGATCCGCTGGGAGAGTTTCATCGCGCATGATTTCATTGCCCATCTGCGCCGCACGTACAACGTCGGCGCCGATCGCAATTCGACGATCATTACCGGCACGTCGATGGGTGGGCACGGCAGCTTGAGAATTGCGTTCAAGAATCCCGACAGATTTGCGGCGGTAGCCGCACTCGAGCCGGCTCTTGATCCTGCGCTGCAACTTGATGAGGTCACCGAACGCAACCACTTCTTTTACCCCCCGGTCCTGGAGGCGGGCGGCGATTCCAGTGCCGATCAGTTTGTGGGTTCGAATCGCGACCCCGCGCTTTTCAAGGCCAACAACCCTGCCAATCTTGCGATTGCCAACGCCGAAGCGATCCGCACCAGCGGTCTCGCGATCTATATCGAAGCGGCCGATCAGGATGTATTCAATCTTCACGACGGCGCGGAGTTTCTGCATCGGGTACTGTGGGATCTCGATATACCGCACGAGTACCACATGTTTTGTGGAGCCGATCATGTCGGGCCGAGTCTGCCGCCCCGAATTCGCTCCGCCTATACTTGGGTGGGGTCAGTCCTGAGACCGCCCGATCCTAGCTCCGGCGAAATCACGCCCGCCGAGCACGCCTGGGTCGAGTGGATGGAAGGCAAGTCCAAGGGCGATCCGCCGCCCATAGATCCCGTAAGTCTGGCGATGGTTCGTGCATACCGCCGGTGGTTAGCATCGCCGCGGCAGATGGCAACCAAGGTCGACCCGACCACGAATCGGCGTTATGGAGTTCTTCCGCCCACACGGCCATAGGCAGGGGCAGGCTCCCGGGGCGTCCGGATTCTTAATCCGCTCGAGATCCCGGTCGTTAAAAAACTGGTCGAGGCAATGGCGGAGGTTCGCCGCGGGCTTCGCCCCGGACGGGTGGAGTTACCCGACGCGGCGAAATGCCATGGACCAGGCTGCAGAGCTCTCTCCGATCAGTTCAAACTTCATTTTGGTTTCCCCCAGGAAATCGCGGAAGGCACGGGACTCGTGATCCCAATCGCCGAACTCGTCGAAGTAGATCGATGTGCCGATTGGCATTGCTTCTCTGAAGTGATTCAAAACAAAACTCGTGGATGAGTAGAGATCGCAATCGATATTGATCACCAACTCTTCGTGGGGCGGCATCGTGTAGAGCGGAAGCGTTTCATGAAACCAACCCTTGAATAACCTGATCCTGGGGTCCGAGAACTGGGGCAGCTGGTCGCCCACTGCGAAGTGGCCCTTGGGATAATCATCTCTCCACGTCTCGGGCAGTCCTTCAAAGGAATCAAATCCGTGCAGCATCGAGCCTGGGTTGCGGAGCAGGGTGGACCAGTACCGGATTGAATTGCCTTCGAATACTCCGAACTCTAGATAGAGCACCACCTTGTCCTGGATGTGGCGGGCGATCAGATCGAACAATCCTCGGTTATTCTCGAAGGAGGTGGGCGGCGGGTAGAGCGAGTTCTGGTGAAGCCAACGGCCGGTGTCAATCAGGTCGCAGGTTCTTCTCAACTGACGGCTCAACGACTCGGGAGCGGAGCCGGCGAGCCTGAGTATCGATTTCTTGACGGTGAGTGGCCAAGGGGGCATATCGTAACCTCAAGTCCGCACCGCCAGCGGGCAAGGGGGAGCCCGTCACCGACGGTACCGGAAGATCAACGCACAAGTATTCCGCAGGTTGATCGTAGTTCTCTTTGGCAAAGGCTTCCACAGAAAACGCGACTTCACCCGCGCCAAGGGGCAGTTGGACGACGGTCAACGGCCCCCAGACCATTGAGGAATCCCTTGCGCGTTCCGCAGGACTAGAACTTGATCCCCTCTTTTGACCTCACGCGCGATGATCGCATCCTTATTTGGAAGCTTCGAACCGGTCACTTCAATCTGATCACCTTTGGCGAATTTGAAGTTCTTGGATTCCAGAAACGAGGAAGGACCCAGATACACCCGAAGCGTGCCCGAGTCAGCCTTGAGGTTAAGATAAATTGGGCCGCCGAACTCTTGGCGTGCCTGCGCGCTTGCGCCACCGCCTGGCAGATAGGCAGTTTTGACTTCTTCTACTGTACCTTTGATAGTCGTCTCCGTGTTTTGATTGTAAAGGCGAGCACTTTCTTGCTCTTGGCACAGGGCGACGGAGCCTGGTTGACCTATCATCACGATGACTACGAGCAAGAGGTAGAGATTAAATTTTGCCTTCATTGAGCTCCTACCTTTCGGGTACGCGGACCTAAATTTTGTTTGACTCGTCAATGCTCCGACCAGGCGCACCTGTTAGCTCCCAGTAGTAAAATGGAACCGCCTACTACTGTACTAGAACTCACTCCTCCATCGCGAGTTCGATCTGCCGCGTTGGTCACCTAGGACTGACAAACGAGCTGGAAGTCCGGTCAAGGTTAGGGGGATGCCGCAGTGACGTGGAGCATACTCCGCACGTGCTTTGGACAAATGGAGACTGGTCCACTCTTTCGCCTCGGCGGGCTAGCAGCTGGGGCTTCACGACCTCCCCGGGATATCGTGAATTCTTCTCGATACAGCAGAGCGTTTTGGCGGAGAGCCACCCGCTTCGACCATCTTATGTTGTTCCCGTCACAGGCGATCAGGACTACTTCTATGCCATACAAACGTGGACCCCAGGTGTGGTCCTAGTTTGAGTGACACATTCAAGGGAATGTCTTGAAGGCGCACAGCGAATCCCGCACAAATCCTGGGCACGCCAACGCCTTCACCGGTCGATGTGGGCAAGCGCGGACGGGACGCGCCGGCCGAGGAAATCAGCGTCATGAACATCGCGCGGGCGTCGGCGCGATTTCGGGCGTTCCCAGACTACGCCTGGATAGCCCTTAAGGGGGACAAGCCGGCGACCCGTGTAGGTCCAATCCTGCATCTCCTCGATGGCCAGGTGATAGCGTGGCTCACGGCCGGTACGGCTGGTGAAGAGTGCCCGCGGGATATTGACCATGTGAGGCGAGTCCTTGCGCTCGTAAAGCAGTGGCGCCCCGCACCGGGAGCAGAAGCTTCGGGTCGACTCTGTCTGGGTATCCTCGAAACGAGAAATGCTTCTCAGGCCCTTCACCACGCGGGCGTGCTTGCGCCAACAGCCGATATAAGTGGCATACGCCGCACCGTGCGCGCGCCTGCTCGCCGCGGAGTGATCGTGCCAGGCCCAAAAAGCGGGAAAGTCGATCTCTAGCTCGACCGCGCCGCAAAGGCAGCGGCCGGACACGTGCCGACCCGATAGTTTTGACGCGGTGCGTTCATTAATCCTTTCCAATTTCATGCTCGCCCCCCCCGATAAGGGGATGGGTTCCCACCCGCCAGACGCGATCGCAAATTATAGGCAGATTGCGTCGACAATCACCCATTGGTTTGGCCCTAATTCTGGCGGCATCCTTTCTAGGGATCGAAATCTGAAGATTTCGCCGCCGAACGGGTCAACGGCTCACAAGACCCGCGATGTTCTCTGCGCTGCCTAGTCCCTGGCTTCGTCCGGCCTCCAGCGCCAACCCTGCACGGCCAGAATTTCCAAGTGTTCCCCCAAAAGCGCGCAGGCTGGCCACATCCGGAACGACGAGAGCGACCTTGCAGCTGCTCGCGCGAAGAACCTCGAGTTCGTGATCGAGACGCTGGACCGAGACCTTCGCGAGCGCATCGCTAGGGCCGACGGTTGGCGCCAACACGATTGCGGTTTTGCATCCGCGTGCGAGGTCGGCGTTGGTCGCAGAGCGAACGCCTCCATCCATAAAGCGGTGACCGTCGATCGTCACCGGCGCGAAGAATCCTGGTAGCGCGCAACTGGATGCCACCGCGAATGCAAGGGGAACCTTGGAAGATTTGTTCCAAGCCCGCAGCGAACCATCCCCCGCATCGACGCTCACGCATTCGTACGCGCCGCTCGGCCAGGACGGGTTAGGAAACCGGCGCTCAAAGCTCGCCACAAATCCCGCTTCGCTAACAATAGGACGTAGCTTCAGCGCCCATTCCCCGACTTCTACACCAACAGATTGCTCGGACAGCTTCCCCGCATTCAGCTGTTCGAGCCTTCTGACCAGAAACGTCAGGTCCGGCCGAGGCGGCATCTGTGTTGGTTTCGGCGGAGGACCTTCAAATCGAGTAAGCGCTGCCGTCGTTAGCTCCGAACGAGACATTCGACCAGCTACCCGCGCACCGACGATCGCACCCGCTGAAGTGCCGATGACGCGATCCATCGCCGCGAGGTCGACGCCCTTCTCCATCAAGCCGGAAATCACCCCCGACTCCCACGCTTCACCTACCGGCCCGCCACCCCCGAGAATCAGCGCATGAACAGGAGCTTCGCGGATGGTATCTGCACTCGCGGCGTAGACCAGAACGAGCGACGCCAACAGTATGACGGTCACCGACACACAATTCCTGACCCTTGTCTCCGGAGTTTTCACAAGTATTCCGCGCGAATGTTAGCTTCAATCGTGCCGCATTTGAACGCGACAGCTGGTCAAGGAAGACGCATTCTAGGACATGGACTCAAATCGCACTAACGAAAGGCGCGGCCGGGCTGAGGATTCCTTCGGCGCAGATTTATTCCATAGTTTGTCCATTTTCGTGGTAAATCGCAGCTATGAGCGAATCGTTGTTCAGCGGTGACTTTCGCAATCGCGGAATTTTAAACGGTCTGAGGGTGGTGGAATGCGGCGAAGGAATTTCCGCCGCGTTAGGCTCCAAGCTGATGGCCGATCTCGGCGCCGATGTGATCAAAGTCGAAGAACCGTCGGGCGATATCCTTCGCTGGCGCGGCCCGTTTGCTCCCGGCGAAGAACCGGACCCCGAAAAAAGCGGTCTCTTTCTGTATCTCAATGCCAATAAGCGCGGAGTCAGTATCGATCTAACCGCTTCAGGCTCGAAGGGCGACTTCGATCGTCTGCTCTCGAGTGCTGACATCTTGATACACAACTTCCATCCCTCTGATCGCCCGCTTCGAGGACTTGATAGCGATGCTCTGTCAAAGAGGTTTCCGTCGCTCATCACAGTTGGCATATCGCCATTCGGCGACTGCGGCCCCTACAAAGATTGGAAGGGCTATGCACTGAACATTGAAAACGCCGGGGGAATGGCTTTTCTTGCTCCCGGTGCGTCGGAGTATCCGGATCTGCCGCCGCTAAGGGCGTTCGGCGATCAGGCTGACTATCAGGGCGGACTCCATGCGTGTTTCGCCGCGCTGGCGATGTATCTGAACCGTCTTAACGACGGGGCGCCGTCGAGCATCGAGATCTCCGAACAGGAATGCATCGCGGCGATGCTCGAAATGAATCTGCTGCACTACACGTACGCTGGTCGCGAGACCTCACGCCTCGGAAAGCGCGTGATCGGTCCATGGTTACTTAGCGAATGCCGCGACGGTCACGCTTTTGTGGCATGCGCCGAAGAACCGCAATGGCAGCGGATGGTCGAAATGATGGGCGATCCCGAGTGGACGCACGAAGAATTGTTCAGAGATCGTATCGCGCGCGGCGCCAATTCCGACGCGCTCAATTTGTTCATGAGAGAATGGATGTCGTCGTGGGACAAGGAAGAACTTTTCCATACCGGGCAGGCGAAGCGAATTCCGTTCGCCAAGGTCAACACGATGAAAGACATCCGCGACGATTTTCAGCTGAATTACCGCAACTATTTCGTTGCGCTCGATTATCCCGGACACGAAGAAATTAGGGTCCCGGGCGCGCCTTCCCGCTATGGGGTCGACAACTCGTCTGCTCGCAGGGGCGCACCCCGACTCGGTCAGGACAATGATGAAGTCATGGGAAGTAAAGCGACGAGCGTCGCTCCGGGGGTCCCCAGTCCTCCACGCCCAAGCTCCACACGCCTCCCTCTCGCGGGGATTCGGATTCTCGATTTCACCTGGGCGTGGGCAGGGCCGTTCGCCACGTTGCAGATGGCGCACTTGGGTGCCGAGGTGCTGCGCATTGAGAGCGAAAAGCGTGGATGCATCACGAGAGCAATACCGCCATTCGCGGACGATGTGCCGGGGCCGAATCGCGCCGGTTATTTCAACCAATACAATCAAGGCAAGCGCAGCATCACACTCAATCTCGCGGACCCCGCGGGACTGCAGGTCGCATACGACCTCGTGCCGCATTGCGATGTGGTGATCGAGAACTTTGCCGGCGGTGTAGCGAGCAAGATGGGCCTCGGCTACGAGAAGCTACGCCAGCTTCGTCCCGACGTCATCATGCTCTCGATGTCCGGCTATGGCCAGGACGGACCGTATCGCGGCTACCTGGGCTACGGACCACCCGCCGCGGCTCTTTCCGGGTTTTTCTTCACCACGGGTTACCCGGGAATGCCGCCGATGGAGCTCGGCACGTCTTATATGGATCCCAACGCGGGCATCTTCGGCGCGATCGCGGTCATCAACGCGCTGATCCATCGAAAGAAGACCGGCCAGGGTCAATACATCGATCAGTCACAACTCGAGACGGCCGTCCAGCTGATGGCGGAAGGTCTGCTTCAATATCAGATCACCGGAAAAGAACCCGAACGCGTCGGCAATCATCATCCGATCATGTCACCGCACAACACGTACAAAACTGCCGGCAATGCAGACAAATGGGTAAGTATCGCGGTCGGAACCGAAGCCGAGTGGCGCGCCTTGTGTGCGGTGATGGGTAAACCCGAGTTGGTTCGGGATCTGCGCTTCTCGACCTCGTCTGCGCGCAAGCGGAACGAAGACGAGCTCGATTCTATGATCAGCGGATGGACCAGCAGTCGCGACCGATGGGAAGTCACCGAAACCTTGCAGCGCGCCGGGGTCGCCGCGTTTCCTTCGATGAGCAACCAGGATCTGGCGACCAACGAGCATCTGCGCGAACGCGGATACCTTGTGCGACTCGAACATCCCGAAGTCGGAAAGCGAACGCATGTCGGAATCCCGTGGACCCTCGGCGGTAAATTGTCCAGGGTTGCGTCGCCCGCGCCCGTAAGAGGCGCTGATACGGATGCCGTCTTGTCGAACTTGCTGGGCTATTCTACGGCGAAGATCAATCGGCTTCGAGATGCCGGTGCGCTCAGCTGAATACGCATTCGATTTTAGAATCTCGATTCGTGTCTACTCCTGAACCCAGGTACCGGCGGAGGTCCGAGAGCGGCGATTTGATCGACGCGCATACGGCAGGGCAACACACGCGGGCTTGTTGATCATTCGGGATGACGTTTTCGGCAGGCACAGGTATATTGGCGCCCGGCGATGAGTCGCAACTGCAGGTAACACAAATGAGCAAACCATGAAGAGCGCTCTGATTGTCGGCGGCACGGGTCCCAGCGGACCGTTTCTCGCAAACGGCCTGCGCGAGCGCGGGTACAAGGTGGCCATTCTTCATCGTGGAACACACGAAATTCCGGAGATCGGCCCCGACATCGAGCACATTCATGCAGACCCACATTTTCGCGAGACGCTTGACTCCGCAGTTGGAGGGCGCGAATTCGACGTCGTGATCGCGACTTACGGACGGATCCGCATCGTCGCCGAAGCGTTCGCCGGCAAGACCGGCCAGTTTATAGCGATCGGCGGCGTGCCCGCATACCGCGGCTACTTCGTTCCGTCGGCCAATTTTCCTACCGGTCTGCCGATCCCGGTGCCCGAGACTGCCCCCACCGTTGAAACCGAGGCGGACCATCGGTTCTCATATCTGATAGCCAGCACCGAGCAGGCGGTCCTCTCAGCTCATCCGCGCGGGGTAGTTTACCGCTACCCGTATGTCTATGGGCCGTATCAGTTGATCCCGCGCGAGTGGTGTGTGATTCGGCGCGTTCTCGATCGGCGCCCGTTCATGATTTTGGCTGACGGCGGGCTGAACCTGATGACTCATGGCTACGCAGGCAACCTGGCTCACGGCGTGTTGCTCGCGGTCGACCACGCGGACGCGGCCGCCGGTCAGATCTACAACTGCGGCGACGATCGCCAATTCTCTATTCGCCAGATCGTTGAGATTATCGCCGATGAAATGAATCACCGATTGGAGATCATCGATCTACCGGCCAAGGTCGCTTACCCGGCCCGCGGGATAAGTCTCGAAATAACGTCGCATCACAAGCTCCTGGACCTGCACAAGATCAAGAGGGAATTGGGATACAGCGATCCCCTCCCTCCCGAAGAGGCGCTTCGACGTACCACGCGTTGGTATATAAAACACCAGCCCGAACGGGGTGGTGATCTGGAGAGGCGTCTTCAAGACTCGTTCGACTACAACGTCGAGGATCAGCTCGCCGCAATTTATCGCGACGCGGCTGAACGCGCCCGCGCATTCCATCGCGAGGCAGCGCCCACGCCTCATCCCTATCCTCACCCGCGGGTGCCCAACCTTGCTCGCGACCATCGTAATCGCTAGGTGGGCGCGGCTCATCGTGTCAAATCGGAGGGCCGCGGCCCTCTTCCTTTTCGATGTAATCGCGCTCCGTGTCGACAGGGTTACGTGCGACGGGGATGACGAAAGGCTGACGTTTTGATTGCAAAATCGCCTGAGTAAACGGCGGACGATCAATTGTGCGTCCAACCGAAGCGAATTCGGCGATTGTGCGCCATCGGGAGTTGACAGGTCGCATTCCGTGCGCGCGCCCAGCGCAAGTGCGGCTGAAGAACGCGTCTTGGTCGTGAACGTGGAGACCCTGAAAGTGGTACGCATTTGGGTCCCAACGCGAACCGAACCACCCGACCCAACCCGGCTGGGATTCTTATTTGTTCGAAACTACGCCAAAACCTCGGGCTGCTTACCTCTAACTTCCAGAGTGGCCCACGGCGACGGGCACACAGTTTTCACTGGGCGAATATTTTGCGCAGGCCGACTCTCTTTGAACCGCGGCTGCAGACCGCACAAGCCAGGGAGGAATCACGATGAATAAGGATTTCGAATTTAAACAACTGATCCGGGCCTATCGCAAAGGCATCATCAGCGAAGAGACCTTCGAGCAAGAGGTCGGGGCCATCGAGCACCGGGCCAGTGCCAATGGTGGGGGCTTAAGAGCTTTCGGGCGGACCTTCGGATGCGAACGTGATGCCGTCCTGTACTTTCTTGACAGATTCGGCTCTGCGGAAGGTGCCGCAGAAGTCGCCTTGCGAAAGTGGGATGCAGTTTCGAAGACTGACTGCGTGCGTGGTGGTGTGCGTATGGTGGCGGAGCGCGAAGGTTACCATTCGCGAGTCTTCGAGCGGCGACTGCGCGAACTAGGAGGCACAAAGAAAGAAGATGGTTCCGATGTGGCGCGTCAACTCGAATATTACGCTGATCCTAATCTGTCCGATGCCCAAAAGCTTCTGCGTGCCACCTCTCTTGCCGGTCCCGACCCGATGAAGTTCCTTCAACCAATCTTCGACTTTGCAGAATCTTTAAAAGAAGATCTGCTTACCAAAGAAATCGCGCGTTTGTACGCTAAAGACGAGTTGGCGAGCGCGACTTGGCTCTACGAGGCTTGTGCGCTTCTCAATGGTAAGCAAGCCGACGCACGCGCTTGATGCTGCAGCGGCTTAGGCTCGAACCGGAACAAACCTAATGGAAAACCGAGGGCTAGGTGTTTCCGCCTAGCCCTCAAATTTCCCTGCTATTGTAAAGGTTTTTCCCCTGCATTTATAGATTGTTCGACGCGACGCCGTGCCCGGCCGCGCCTCAGTTCGACGAGTAGCTTCTTCGATGATTCAGAAGCTTGGCTACTTCATCGGCTCTGTTCCGCCCTCAGCCGGTCGGGCGGGCTTCTAGCGTCGCGGAATCTCCCTCTTTTCCGCTCCCGTCTTTCAAAACCTTTTCGACTAACCCCATCTGAGAGAATGACCGCGAGTTGCATTGACACTGGGGCAGAATCAGCAATTCGCGATTAAAGCCACCTCGATAGTTTCGCAAGCGGATGATCGATTCCGGAAGTTGGCGCCCATCACGCCGCGTGGGTTTCCTGCGCGAATACCGACCTCTAGATGGCCAAAATAACCGCCCTGCTCCGAAATTTTCTGTTGTCGGCGCTTCGTTCGGGTTGGCTCAAAGCACAACAAGTAATTGTGCTAGTAAATTTGTCGAAACAATTTGAGGCTTTATTAGACTAATCACAAAAGGAGGCTACGGAGATTATCATGCCTAAAACACTCTTGCTTTCGGGAATAGTCCTAACACTAGTGCTTCTGACCAGTGCAACCTCGAGAGCACAACTAGATCCAGGCGCCCTCTTTGCCGCGTGTCAAACGACCGCAAGCGCCACCCCTTCCGCGGTTCGTGGCTCCGGAAAGACCACCAAGATGTGGTGTGCGGTGGTCGATCGCGAAGGACAGCTCCTGCTCGACAAGGCAACCGATACCGGTGGAACACCGGCCGCTCCCGCGGGATCTGACGCCTGGCGCGGCAGCATTGAGATATCGATTGCGAAAGCTTACTCGGCCGTGGCGTTCAGCAGCGCCGACCAGGCCCTCGACACCAGGACGCTTGGACTTCTGTCACGGACCGATGGGCCGGGTTCCGTGGCTCCGAAGAACATCGGTACCGATGCCGGCGTCGCGTCACTTTTCGGGATCAGCGACTCGAACGGGTATCGATCGCTTACCGGCTCCGGCCTCGGTAGTGACGATGCGACCGGTGACTATCACCACGGCATCATAACCTTCGCCGGCGGTCAGCCAGTCTACGACTGCCGAACGCACACACTGCTGGGAGCTGTCGGTGTGAGTGGAGACGGAGTGGATGAAGACGACAAGGTTGCAAAAGGCGCCGTTACGGGCGCGGGCAATTGTCTGACCCCCTGAAATCATCCGCCCTGCGTCTATGGCCCAATTCGCGCAGATTCTCGCCGATTCCATAACCGGATCCGGGCAAAGGCTCTCGTCGTTGCCTGGATCCGGTATCGATCAGTGACGAGGTACATTGGGTCGAACGACCAGGACCGGATCCTGGCTTGTTCTTTCCGAGCTCGCGGCAAAAAATGAGGGACTCACCGTCGCTCTCCGTTCATCTCCATGGAAGCGCGCAAAACCACTACACGCGCGCGATATGGGATCCATGGAATCTGAATGGCATGCCTTGCTGCGCTGAATTTCCGTGAAAGTTGCCTGCGCGGGAACGGCGGGCTAACTTACATCGCGGTTGATGATCAGAGCCGACGAATCCTGAAAGGGCGCGGACTGAGGGAAGACGTAGCCCCTCGGCAATGCACCGTAGAGGAAGACAGTTGCTACTTCGTCGCAGGTAAAACTCCATAGTGCCGCCCGGCATTGGGGTCAAGCCTGGCAGCTTCCTCGCGTGTGGCTTTGAACTGCGCCCGTAAAATCCGAACCATTGACTCGCTGCGAACATCGACCGCCGGAGGCTCGCCCTTGAACCCATTCTCCACCCACGCCAGCCATGCGCGTTCTGCAGGAGTGACCTCGGGAGTCCTTGAAATGGGGGACGTCTTCAAAACTGAGCCCAGCCAGCGCATCGCTTCACATAGTCGTGGCTCGAGACTGGGGCCCACATGATCGGCCCATCGAACGAGATGATATTCATGCGGAATGTCCAGGTCCCAAAGCACGCGATGAAGAAACTCGGTCCCGTCGTGTAGGTTGAGCACGTCTTCATCTCCGACCTCAAGGTAGATTGCAAGACCGCTCTCGCGGATCCCGGCAGCGTTGGCGATGACTCGGTTGGCAGGATTGTTGCTCTCGAAAAGCTTGGGATCCCGATTGTCACCTACCAACACCTGGGCACTGCCCGTCTTCGGAAATGAAAAGCGATTTCGTGCGCCTAAATCGACGGCACGAAGCGCGGGTTCAAGCGCGGGCTCCAACGCAGCAACCGCCGCAAATAGATCGGGACGGCAAAATGCGATCTTGAGGCTGCCATATCCGCCCATCGACACCCCCGTGATTATCGTGGAAGCGCGATCGCTTTTGACCTTGTAGTTAGCGCGCAGATGGCGGAGAAAATCGTCAGCGATGAACCCTTCCCAACGGTACGATCCATCGGGGTGATCGAAATAGAAGCTCAAGGGATCAGTGCTGGGAGAGGCGAGTACCATCGGCGGGATCAGGTCGGCTTTCCACCATTGGTCGTAGAGCGGTTTCGAATCGATCAGGTTCTGGCGGCTGCCTCCACCGCCATGCAACACCAGGCACAGGGGATAAGGGCCGCCGTTTTCATAACCGGGGGGCAGGATTACGGCATAGGGCACGCGCAGCGCCGAGAAATTCACCGCGATCTCGGAAAGTTCTACTTGCGAATTTGTCATGCCCAGGACAGTTGCGAACTCCGCTCACTCCCGTCAAGGCTTGGTCGCTTCCGCAGGGTGTGCTCCCCGCAGGTCGGCAACGATGCCGGTCGAAAGCGGCATTACCGGAGCAGGAAGTACCGGACCCGGCAGCTCCTCGGTCAAACGGGACCCAGTGCGCTTTTGACTCTTGGGGGGGTGGAGCCCGACTTGAGGTCCCCGGCGTCAATCAGCCGGGGTCTTCTGGAACAGGCGACGGCTCGATATAGAGTTGCGTGAGTCTACGAATGAGGTGAAGTCATGAGCCTCGGTTCGCTTGAGTTCGATCCACTTTCTTCCCGCGCGCGGCTGATTATCTACATCGACTTCAAAAGTCCCTACGCGTATCTGGCGAAGGACCCGAGCTGGGCGCTAGCCGACGAACTACGGCTCGATATCGATTGGCGTCCCTTCACCCTCGACATCCCCAGTTATCTCGGCTCGGCGAGACTCGATAAGCAGAATCGCGTTGTCGAGAGCCAGCGCACCGAGACACAGTGGAGGGCCGTAAAGTCGGCCTACGCGGACGTGCGCCGGTACGGCTCTCTGCGCAAGCTCGTGGTGCGGGGCACCACGAAGATTTGGGACTCGTCGCTGGCTGCGATCGGAATGCTGTGGGCAAAACAGCACGGAAGCACTGTGCTACGCGCGTATATGGGGGTGACGTACGAACGTTTCTGGAAGCGCGACCTCGACATCGAAGAGGTCTCTGTCATCGAGGGCGTGCTTCGAGAGGCAGGTGCTATTACAGAAAAATTTCGCGAATACGCGTCGAGAGAGGGCAGAGAACTTCACGATCATATCCAGCGGGCAGCCTTTGACGCCGGGATCTTCGGTGTGCCGACTTTCATCGTAGACGGAGAGATGTTTTTCGGACGGGAGCACCTGCCGCGCATCAAGTGGATACTCCTAGGACGACACGGCTCGGCTCCAGACGTTGCGTACGAAAGCGGTGAATCAGCGAAGACTGACGCTCTCAACCGCGCCCCCCTTACGCTCGCGATCGATTTTGCAAGTCCACGCGCCTATCTGGCCTTGATGCCGACCTGTGCTTTGGCTGAGCAGCTCGGTATCGAAATCGACTGGAAGCCGTTTCTCGTTGAGGTTCGACCAGCGCCGTTGGTGCCGTCCAGTGCAGGAGATCGCGGCACGCGCCATCGCGCGATTCGCGCCGCCTACGTGGATCGCGATTTAGCGCGGTATCTAGCGGATCGCGGCATTGTTCGCGATCTTGGCAAGCACGCGAATTCGAGACTTGCAGCGATCACGCTTCTATGGCTGAACCGCGAGTCTCCGCAGCTGGTTAGCACCTATGTACAGAAAGTCTTCGAGGGTCACTGGCGGGGAGACCTTGATATCGAAAGCGAAGCCGCGCTCCGTGACCTGCTGCAAAAGATTGGAGCGCCGCTGCCTGGATATGAGACGTTTGTCAGAGGAGACGGGCTTGCCGAGCTCGATCGAGTGCGCGGCGAGCTCCTGAATGCGGGCGTCCTCGATGTGCCTGCATACGTGATTGGGGGCGAGGTCTTCATTGGCCGCGAGCACCTGCCCCTAGTTCGAGATAGGCTCAAGCCTACGACCGTGGGGGAGCGTCTCGGTCAGTTCTGATCCGTTGGCCCGAGCACGAGTTCGCCTCCGTCGACCGCAATGGTTTGACCGGTGGGGAAACTGCCCGCGCCGCCGGCGAGGAGAGCGCGATCGCAGCGATCTCTTCGGGCACCGGCCACCTCGTGCATCGGGTTTGGATAGCGTCTGATAGGCGTGGCCTTTGCCCATTAACCTGAAAGCCCGCGACGACGCGGGAGAACCTAAGTTTCGAATCGGTCATGCCGCGGTGGCGAACACTCTCTGGTAGTGCCCGAGTATCAGTTCCCATCCGGAATCGTAGTTCTTGCGAGCGTCGCGAGTCTTCGCATCTTGTTCCCATCCGCTGTGCTCCAGTTCGACCCGGGTTCCATCTCCCTCCGCGGAAAAGTGAATTTCCACTTGCGTGGTAACCTCCCAACTGGGCGCCCGCCACGTGAAAGCAACCAGAGACGGCGGTTGATAAGCCGTTATCCGTCCGATCTCGTACTCGGTGCCGTCCGCCCGCCCTTCATAAAACCGTCCGCCCACCTGACCTTCCAGAAACAACCTGCTGTCCCTACCCCCGAAGCCGCCGGGCCACCATTCAGTGATCTTCTCACAGAACACCTTGAAGGATATTTCAGGTGCGCGAGCCACCCAGATCGATTTGCGAATAGTCATTGCTCTTCCTCGGCATAGCGCTTGAAAGCTTCCAGCACCTTTTCCCAGAACGGCTCCATTGTTTCCAACAGCTCGATCAGCTCCTGCGCCGCCCGGTCCACGGACGGCTTCAGTTCGATGACTCGTCCTCGTTTTCGGTTGCGCATCAAACGAGCCCCGGCGGCCAGTCACGGGCGGTTGCAGCCCGCCGAACGGGATCCGACGGGTAGGATCGCGGGCGGCCACAAGCCCTTCGAGTCTATGGGAATTATGTAACCTAAAGGTTACGCATTGTCAAGCTGCAGCTCCGGTTGCTGAAGCCCGACTGCCTGCTCTTTCAGTGCGGTGAAGCCAGAAAATTCCAGCTTCTTTTACTTCCCAAGAGGAAGTTCGCTTGGTAGCGTCGGTTTGGATTGCTAGCTGCTTTCCCGGAAGGAGGCATGAAATGAAGGGCTCTATCCTGTCCCTGTTTGCGGCTCTCATTCTCTTCGGCGCTGGCTTCAGCGCCTACGCACTTCGCAGCCCGGGCGCAGCGCCAGCATGCTGCAGCCCACAGCAGAATTGCTGCCCGAAGGAAGCATGTTGCTCGGGAGGGCAACATTGCCCCATGCATATGCACCAGTCTTAAGGATGCAGCCGGTTCGGTTGCGGCCCGAGCCTCGCGCCGCGACGTTGGGCTCTTAGTCGGCGCTCAAAAAGTGCGGTCCGACGAGAACCTCGAGGCTCCGTACTCCGCATCTATCGTTCTTGAAGGCGGCCAATCGGTGGTTCTCAGAGTGACTCTGGAAGCGGGCCGGTGTAACGCGCCCGTGGACAGATGATCCGCCCGGATTGATATTCCTCGATCGCATGGCCGATCCAGGCAACCGAGTTGGCCAGCACCGAGAGCCATGAACTTGCCTCGGGCGACAATCCGATCACCTTCGCCAGCGCCACGCGCGCAAAATACATGTTCGGGTGCAGTTCGGGCGCGAACGCCTGGACCGCACCGACCATGCTCTGCATCGCGATGGTTGCCGGGGAGCGCGGATACGCATCGGCAGTCATCTCCAGCAGCAGCTTCGCGCGCGGATCGCCTTTCGGAAACAGCGGATGCCCGAATCCCGGGAGGCGCTCCCCTCGTCTGAGGCGACCCAAGACGATCGCACGCGCATCGCGAGTCTTGCGCACTTCCTCGAAGAAAGCCTCTACCCGCTCGGCTTGTCTCCCGGTCCTGCTGCCCTGCGCTGCGCAGAAGGCGGCCAGCGCCACCGAGTAGAGGGTCGCCCCCGCCGAGGCGACACAGCGCGCGGTGAAAGCTGAAACGCTCAGTTCATTGTTGGCGTTGAAAATCAGCGCGGCATTAATCAGTTTTGCCGCCGCCGGTTTTTCCGGGACCCAGGCCTGCTGCAGCGCCTTCACCAAGGCGCCTCGCCGATAGCTGCCGGCAGTTGCGGTGCACACCAGCAGCCGCAGAACTCTGGCGCCGGTATACGCTACCGTCGGCGTGATGAAGTTGTAGGCGGCCGGATCCTCAGCCTCCGCCATCGGCAAAACTATCTGGAATTGCTCGCGCGGATTTAGCCCAGACAAAGTCATTCTGGCCGGGAGCTTAGGCAGATGCGCCGCGCCGTTGCTGGCAAACAGCGGCGGACCTTCCAGCGAAAACTGCCCCAGCCAGATGAGCGCTGCGACCTCCTCGACATCGCGCGTCTGTGCCAGGTCGGTCGCGTCGTAGCCGCGGTAGTAGATCCGCCCTTCCGCGATCAACGAAATCGCCGAATCGAGAATGGGCGCGCCCCACTGGAGGGTCTGTGCCGCTACTTTGGCGGGATCGTTGCGCGCCAGCTTGCGCGCCTTGAGTTGCGCGATGTCTTCGGCCCGGTAGCGGCGGCTGCGCGTTTTGGTTGCCGCGGTTTCGGAGCGAACCAGGCCCCGGCTTACATATGCGTACAGAGTTGCGGTGCTGACACCCAGTTCCTTGGCCGCACTTTGAGCAGTCAAATAGTTTTCCGCCATGGCTTGAGCTTCCTGGGCCGCATGCTCCGTTTCCCTCACGAGACAGATTCTATCGGAGCATACATTGATTGTGAAATCAACATTGACAATCTCTACCAACCTGCTAATGAGAGGAATACACAGCGATTTAAGGCCCAACCAATCCAACGGCATACGCGGCCCGCTCCCGGGTTGCCCGATCGCCGGTAACCTCTCCTCTCCGGACGATCGGATACCCGGCGGGCGGCCGAATTCCGCAACATGGAGAACCTGATGCCGTACGCGCAGGAACGTATCTACTACGATGCCGACAGCCACCTGATGGAATTCAGCGACTGGTTGCCGCGGTATGCCGACCCCGCCATCCGCGACCGTATCCGTCCTCTGTGTCTAGGAGGCGCCGGCGCAGCTGCCGATCAACTTATCGAGCGGGCCAGGCTGCGCGCCCGCGACGCGGAGGCGACCCGAAAACTGGAAGACAACATTATGAGCGCAAAAGGGTGGCTTGCGCTGGGCGCCTTCGATCCCGCCGAGCGCAGCCGCGCACTCGATCTCCTCGGGGTAAAGCGGCAGCTGGTATTCCCGACTTTCGCGATCACCAATTCCAGGGAGCCGATGCGGAACTGCTCTGGGATGGCGCGCGGGCGCTGAATCGTGCGATGGGCGATTTTTGCGCACGCGACCCGCGCCTGATCGCGGTCGGATGGGTGCCATGGGATGATCCTGAACGCACGCTGCTCGAAGCCCGCGAGGCAGTGAAGGCCGGATGCGGCGCGATTCAGGTCAATTCGATGCCTGCAGGAAATCGCTCGCCGACCCATCCCGCGTACCATCCGTTCTGGGCGTTTCTGCAGGATCACAACATCCCCTTCATGCTCCACGCGGGCGGCGGCCGTCCGCTGCGACGTGCCTTCGTTAACAACGGTCAGCCCCCGACCACCGACTGGCTGGGCGGCGGCGAAAATATTCGCTCCAAGGATTACATGACGCTTCACCAAATCCTCGAGCAGTTTTTGGCTGCGATGGTGCTGGATGGAATCTTCGAGCAGTTCCCCAAATCTCCGTGGGGGAGTCATCGAGCAAGGCGCCCTGTGGCTGCCAGGTCTGTTGAAGCGGTTGGATCTGTGCCAAGCGATATTCAAAAAGACCGAGCCCGCGCTGCGCCTGCCTTTGAAGGCATCGGACTATCTTCGCCGACAGGTAAAGGTGACGCCCTATCCGACGGAGCCGGTGGGATGGATCATAGAGAATGCGGGCGTGGAGACGGTTTTGTTCTCCACCGACTATCCGCACCCGGAGGGTGGCCGCGACCCGATCGCACGCTTTGAAGCGACCCTGCACTCAGTCGGCGAGAAGGCGAAGGACCATCTCTACCATCGCAATTTCGCCATCATGATGGGCTACCAGGACTAGCGAGCGCAGAATTTCGACGAGCAATACCCACGCGGTCGCAACGCCGAACGTAATCGAAAGAATCAGTCCCGGCACGAGCCAGCAGAGGCCGCCGAGCGTGCCCAGCCCAGCGTTATTCCGGCAAGAACGAATGGCGCTGCAGCGAATTGCGCGACCACGATCGAAATGATTGGGCGCTGGTCATTGTCTTTGAATGATGCTGCGGGCCTTGAAGAATCCAGCGGATCGCACCCGCGAGCGCCAGCTGGACTCCCAGAACCAGCCTCGATTGCCCGGGCACCAGGGCGATAAGCGGAACTATCAGCGCGCCCAGCAATTGCACGGTGGTCTCGGCGGCGCGCTCCGGCAGCCCAGGAAATTCTAGAATCCGCGCCAGATTGATCGACACCGCCATGAAGCTAAGCCCGGTCAGCGTCGCCATTACACCGGCCCCCACCGCCAGGAATCCGGCCCATCCCGCCATGTCATAAGCGGACAAAGCGCTGGCCCGTAACCTCGGCGGTCAAGATTCGAAGAGATCCGGCTCGGGCGCGTTTGGAGCAGTCGCTCGCATCAGTCCGCCGCCATCAGCTCCAGCAGATTGTCATCGACATCGCGAAAGTAGACGGACTTGCTCGGCCTGCCGTCCGCCGTCCGTCGACGCGCCGGTCCGGCAATGATCGTAATGCCGTTGCGTTTCAGGAGGTCGATCGCGCTCTGGATGTCGCCATCCCAGCGAAAGCAAATGTCACCGCCGCCCTACGGTCGGATGTTTGGCGACGAGCTCGACGCCGTTCCCTTGCTGATGGACGCTCAGTAGTGCACCCCCGATTGCGACTTGCCGCACCAGAACCTTGCCGTCTTTCGCGTACTCAGCATGAGTTGTGATTCCAAACAGGCGATCGTAGAAGGCGCAAGTCGCTTCCAGATCGGTCGCATTGATAACGACGTGATCGATTCCGGTTACTGGTGACATAAACCCTCCACAGGCGCAGTCTGACCCGTTATCGACCGCACGTCCATCGCAGCCACCGGCAAAATCTTGTTTTCGCAAAACCGAATCGATGGCGGGCGCCCCGGTCTCTCTGATCGGCAGGTATCCACATCAGTCCCCCGAGCGACTCCATCTACCGCGAGGCGGAACGACTCCTGCACCAGATTCTGCGCGCGCACGCATCCAGAAGCCTCGGCCATTTCGAGACGGACTGTGACCCGTTCCTCGGATCGCTCCAGCCCATGCCAGGCGCCGGCGTCGGGAAGCGATACGGTACCTGGCCCACGGTGTAGCCGAGTTCACCACCAACCTCCTGGAGAACTTCGGGATTGAAGTTGTACGAGCGGATGCGCGCGATTTGCCCGTCCATCTCCTCGAAGCGAGCGATTGCAATCAGGATCTTTGCGTTTCCGTGCACGATAAAACTGAGCATCATCGGTTCCCCATGAACAGTTGCTCGCTCGTTGTGAAACTTGGGCGGGCGCAACTCGGGTGGCATGTCCGGATGGACGTTCACGGCCTGCCACAGCCAACTGCCCTTGGCCTCGAACTGCTTGCGGCCGACCTCAAGCAGATTTCCAACCATGTCGATCGTCGCGCTATCGAGCATCAGGGCCAAAAGCCCCTGCAGGTCTGCCGCGTTGAGGCGCTCGACAAAGCGATCGACCAGCGTCCTCGACGGCGTCGGTCGGCGAGATGCCGTCGGGGGTGACGCGTCGAGCCGCTTGCGGCCACGATGCAGCGCCGCCTTCACCGCCCCGACCGAAGTCGCGAGCACCTCGGCTATCTGTTCGAGGCTCATATCGAAGACCTCTTTGAGAAGGAAGGCCGCGCGTTCCTGCGGCCCGAGCATATGCATCAGTACGGCGGCGGCATCGCGCACCTCGGGATCGGTGTGTGGTTGGTTAGGGACTTGCTCGTTGCGCTCCCGTTCGGCAGCGCGCTCTGCCGCCTCGCGCCGCCGGACCGCATCGAGCCATAGATTGGTTGCGATCCGAACCAGGTATCCGGGCGGATTGGCGACTGAATTGACCCGTCCCAACACGCCGAACCCGTTGAGCATGGTTTCCTGCACCAGGTCTTCCGCATCCCAGACATCGCCGGTCAGCCGTCTGCAATAGCGAAACAATTCCAGTCGAAAGGGCACAAAAAAGTCGATATAGCTATACCACGCAACGCGGGCATCATCGCGAATTTGCTTCGGAAAATCGTTTTCACGGACCCCTCCTGATCACGTCGTCATAAACTCGACGGATGGGTGGCGCGAAAAGATACCTGCCCGCGAAAGCGTCAGACCTTGAGGGGTCCGCTGACATGGCGTCAATCTTTGCTTGCGGGCAAGATGCCGCCAAGCGCCCGCGTGGGCGAACACGGCGAGAGCATGGGCAGATTGATACTGGTGCGACACGGCGAGAGCGCGGGAAACATCACGCGGATCTTCACCACCACCCCGATGACGCTACCGCTCACCGAACTGGGCCGCAAACAGGCGCGCGAGGTGGCATCCGCGATTCTGGCGATTTCAAACCCGCGCGTCGTGGTGACGAGTCCGTATGTTCGCGCCCGCGACACCGGAGCGATCATTGCCGAGGAGCTGAAGCTGCCGTTTGAGGTTCGCGAGGGCTTGCATGAGCGGGAAACCGGCGAGTTCGCCGGCAAACCTTACGAATCGATCTTCGAGGCCGAAGGCTATGATCATACGCGGCCATGGACCTGGGTCCCGCCAGGCGGTGAATCTTACGAACACGTCCGGGCTAGGGTCGGACCGATTCTCGATGAACTGGTCGCACGTTTCGTCGATGACGACGTGGTAGTGGTAAGCCACGGCGGCGTAATGGTCGCAATGTGGGCGTATATGACCGGCCGTTGGGAAGATGCGCACGTGCCGCCGAACTGCGGAATCGTGCTGGTCGAGCATCGCGCCGGGAAATTCCTCAAACCGGAGATCATCGGCGGCCAGCAATCGCAGCGTCACACCGGCGGTTAATGCTAATCACCGCCCTCGCCGGTTATACGGACGGAGAGAACAACTCGGTGAGTGCGCCAGAATCATCTGAATAGCGCGACCGCTCATTTTCGGCCGGCCAAGCAACAGACGCTAAATTCCGCCGGGCAGGATCAATGGGGCGTTGGTCCGCCGATGGGAAAAGTCGAACATGCTCCGCAAGTCGCCGATCGCAGGGCCATTGGCGGGCGCATAATGGTTCTGGGCTGACGGGATCGGATTGGGCAGATTATCGCGGCTGCGCGATGATAGCGGCCCGAGACCCCAGTTCCACTCGATAAATTTGAGAAACGAAGCCTGATCCGCATAGGCGTGGTCTATCGCACCCGGCTCTACATACGGTGAAATCACCAGCATCGGCATTCGGGTGCCGTCGCCGAAAAAATCGAGCGGCTGGATGTAGCCGGAATCGTAATAGCCTCCGCCTTCATCAAAGGTTACGAAAATCGCCGTGTCGGCGAACAGCTCCGGCCGTTTGATAACCGCGTTCGCGACCGTCTGTGCAAAATATTCGTACGCTGCCATCGACGAGTTGGCCGGATGCCCTGAATAGGGCTCGTAGGGCCGCACGAAAGAAACGGCGGGCAGCGTGCCCGACTCCGCATCATGAAAGAAATCTGTGACTCCGGTGATATTGGCTCGCAGCCGCGTGGTCATCACGTTGCGGCTGAACTGCATCGGATTGCAGATCGAACACCACGAATCATTGGCCCCGCCCGGCTTCAAGCCGCCGATATAGTACTTCCACGAGATACCCGCCTTGCTCAGCGCCTCGCCGATATTCGGCAGGGTTTGCGGCGGCAGGGTGTAGGGATGCTGCTTTCGGTCAACCAGCGTCCCGTCAGGGTTGTACGGGGGCCCGTAGTTGTTGACCAGGTAAAAGTGATCGGCCGCGCAGTTGGACGGGCGATGTAGCGTTTTAAGATAGTCGAGAATGGGCGCAACTCCGGGCTGGGATCGGTCCGCGCAATTTACATAGGTGCCGCTGCGATAGCCGTCGCGCTTGTACCAGTTGTTCGATCCGCTCCATGGGTCAGGGTCTTCGATCAGCTCAGTAGGCGGGGTCAACGGGTTTCCGTTCCCGTCGCTATAGAACGCGAGGTCACCGGTCCCCAGGAAGATAAAGCTCGCGCCGGTCCCACCCATTATTGCCTGATGAAAGTTGTCGCTCATCGCGTAGTGATCCGCGATGAACTTGAATACCGGCGCATCGCCCTGATTCATGTTGTAAAAACCCATCGCGACCGCGCCCTGGCGGGTGCTTTGATCGGAAAACGGCGCGGGCGGCGGTTTGCCATCGCTGCCGAAGCCGATCGTGACCGCGGCCCACACGAACAGGTCGTTGCGGCCTTCGTCGAATTGCTGCCACATCTGGAAGAAGCGATGCGCCGGGTCACCGGTATATGAGAGCTGATAGGCGGTGTACTTGCTGAGCTGAAATGGACCATCGGGCAGGTCGGCCGGAAATCGCGCATCAGGCGCACCGGGAGGCTGCCCAAAAGCGAATGTAGTATTCGGCTGCGGCAATCGAGGGTATGGCCCGGTACGGGTGGGAGTGATCGAATATTTGTCGCGATCGATCGCGTTCCATTGGGCCGCTTTGTCGAAGTGAGGTCCAGGCGTCCCGTCTGCCTTGATAATTCCCCCGGACAGCAGATTGTGGACTCGCTGGCCGCTAACCGGCTGGTACGCGCCGAACAAATTATCAAAGCTGTGATTCTCCCCTACGACCAGGATCACGTGATGAATCGGACTCTTCGGAGGCGAGCTGGAGGTCGCCATCGCCGCCGACTCGGTGATGCAGGCGAGCAGGATCGCGCTGGCGACGCTGCGCGCCAGCGCGCGACGGATTAAGCTAAAATTCATCGACCGGCGACGGTAGATCGTCGGCAAGCGTCGCCGCAACCGCCGAGGGTTACGCGGCGGTTAACGGCGCCTCACCCGATTTGCTGCGCCTTTGCCGCCGGGTGCTGCGACCATCATCCTGATCAGTTCTTCGATGATTAACGGCTCCAACCCCTCGGTATGTCCCTTATCAAGACGAACCACGTCGGCGATTACGCGACCGTCTCGAGCGTCTGGATACGCATAGACTTGGGTGACACCGGGTCGCGGTAATCGACTCCAAGCCGAATTCGACCTGCCCTCGCGCAGGGTGTCGTAGATCTGGCCGGCTTTTCATCGATCACGTCGGGCAGCCGGACGCGCGGGCCGGCCTGGTACTTGTCTGCCCATGGAGAGGTTTCGGGCAGGGCGACGATCTCGTGCTCACCCGTCGCAAAGATAAAAGAGATGTCGCAATCCGGCATGGCCGCACTGCCGGGACGCGCCGTTGTGCTGGGGAAGCCAGGAAGGCGCGGCAGCGGTCCTACCGGAACGAAGAACGATGCAGGCAACTCGATTGCCCCGATTCTGCCGCCCGACAGACTTAACCAGCCATCCACCCGGTTTCGAAAGAAATCTTCGCCGAGCAGTCGGTTCGCGGTCATTCCACCCTGCGAATGCCCGACCAGCCAGAACGCAGCTAATGTCTCTTTCCCATATTTCTCGAACACGTAGTCAACGATGTTGCGCAGATGAGCATCGTCCGCCTCCGCCACCCAACGTCGCATTGGCTCCTTGGTCGCGGACGACGGTGTCGCTATAACCAGTCGATACTTTTCCTTGTATTGATAGGCCGGAAAGTACGCGCGCTGCCACGCGCCAACTGAACCACCGCCGTGCAGGCTCAGGAGGAAGACCAGCTTTTCCCCAGACCGAAGATCGTCCGGATCGTCAACATAGAACTTGCGTCGAAGCTTCTGGTCTACCGCGGTAATACTGGCCATGTTTCTTTCCCGCGTTTCATCTGATGAGCCAGAGCGAGGATCGTGGCCCGACGCACGAGAACCGAAATGCCTCCTCCCCTCGCCCCAGCGCCGCTACCCGACTCTTGCAGCGCGCTCCACTATCGGTCCAAGCCCCTGCACCACTTGCACTCCATCTTCCGTGACCGCAGACGCCGCAACCACTAGTCGACTCACGCCCACCTCCGCGTACTGCTTCATCACATCCGCGGTTGGTCCATCGCCGCCCATCAGCAAAACCGAAAAATCGATCTTTTCGGGGTTGCGGCCATATTCGCTGGCCAGCGCCTTGATCTGTGGAATACACTCGCGTGCCTTTTCGATGCTGAGGCCGCCGGGGCACCATCCATCCGCATAGCGGGCGACGCGCTTTAGCGCATACTTGGGGTCGTGCGCTCCCAGCCAAATCGGAGGCGCGGGTTTCTGCACCGGTTTGGGTCCTACTTTGATCGATGGAAACTTGACGATCTCGCCCGCGTAGCTTACGTCATCACCACTCCACAGGACGCGCAACGCTTCCACCGCTTCACGCAAATGCCGCCAGCGCCGTGCGAAATCCACGCCGAACAGCTGAGCCTCCTCGCGGAACCACCCGGCGCCGACGCCCAGAATGAGCCGGCCCCTCGAATAGTGATCGATCGATGCGGTCACCTTGGCGGTCTCGATGACGTTGCGCTCCGGCAGAAGGCAGATCGCAGTTCCCAGCTTGATGCGGGAGGTGGTATGCGCCGCAATTGAGAGCGCGACGAAGGGATCGATCAATGCGCCGTAGAAATCGGGAACCTTGCCATCGCGCGAGCGCGGGTAGCGGGTCGTATAGTCGGTCGGCACCGCGAGATGCTCCGCGACAAAGAATGATTCAAAGCCGAGGTTCTCGGCCGCGTGTGCGATCGCACCAGGATTCCCGGACTTGTCGGTCAGAAACGTCAGCACGCCGATTTTCATGGTCGAGTCTCTCCAGGTTTGGGGTTGCGCAGAGCCTAACACTGAATGGCGCCGAGGGGTATTTTGCACCATAGAGGGAGACGGGCATGACTCTACCCACATCGAGCCGCTTTCAATTCACTCCCGACCTCTCGATCTGCCGCGTGCTGAACGGTTTGTGGCAAGTCTCGGGCGCGCATGGACACATCGATCCAGCGCGTGCCATTCCCGAGATGTTCACCTACCACGAGAGCGGGTTCACGACCTGGGATCTAGCCGATCACTATGGACCTGCCGAGGACTTCATTGGGGCATTCCGTCGGCAATTCGCCGGGCGCTTCGGTGCGGATCGGCTCAACGAGATTCAGGCGTTCACCAAATGGGTGCCCCGGCCAGGCAGGATGACGCGCCGCGTTGTCGAGGACGCGATTAACCTTTCGCTGTCGCGCATGGGTGTAAAGACGCTTGACCTGTTGCAATTCCACTGGTGGGACTACGGCGACCAGGCCTACCTCGATGCGCTCAAGCATCTCGCCGATCTGCAACGGGAGGGCAAAATTCTGCACCTCGCCCTTACGAATTTCGACACCGAGCACCTCGGTATCATCACCGATCACGGCATTAAGATCGTCTCAAACCAGGTGCAGTATTCGCTGGTGGATCGCAGGCCGGAAAACAAAATGGCGGCGTTTTGCGGCGAGCACGGGATTACGCTGCTCCCCTACGGAGCCCTGCTGGGCGGTTTGATGGCGGAAAAATATGTGGATCGGCCCGAACCGCGCCGCAGCGAGCTGAGCACCGCATCACTGCAGAAATATCGCAACATGATCGAGGCATGGGGCGGATGGTCCCTGTTTCAGGAGTTACTCGCCGCGGTGAAGCAAATCGCCGACCTCCATCGGGTCAGCATTGCCAACGTTGCCGTGCGCGCGATTCTAGATCGTCCTGCGGTGGCCGCCGTGATTGTCGGCACACGCCTCGGGGTCGCCGAACATATGGCCGACAACACGCGCGTTTTTGGATTCCAGCTCGATTCCGACGACCGCGCAAAGCTCGACGCCGTCAGCGCAAAATCCCACGATCTGGTGAAGTTGATCGGCGACTGCGGCGACGAATACCGGTAGCTCGAAAATCTGGTACTCAAGGCTTCAATTTTAGATCGCCCGATTCGGCTGCCGATCGGGGACGCCGCCGAGGGGTCATTGCTCGGCGCGCAGAGCGAGATAATTCTCCGGCAGCCCTCTCCCGGTCGGGAAGAGTACCCTCGCTTCGCCCTTAGAAGCCGCGGGGCTTCGGGCAGCGATTGCCCGACAGCGCAAACAGATGCTTGGCCAAATCCAGCGTGGTGCGGTCGTGCAGATACGGTCCCGCGATCTGCATTCCGACCGGCAGCCCACTCGCCAAAACCCCCACTGGAATCACGGTCGCAGGCAGGTAGCAAGCTCCTGCAGGCGCCATCCACGTGGTCAACGACCAGTACGGACGCTGCTCACCGCCTACCATCGCAGTCCTGCTCGCCTGCGGTTCCGAATGATCATGCGCAATCGCAGGGCACGGCATGACCGGAAGCAGGATCGCATCCCAGTCCGCAAAGAATTCTTCCCATCGCCTGCGCATCTGGAGCCGCCGCTCGTTGATACTGAGCCATTGGCGATGGCGCACCGCGAGCAGGCGGCGGGTCCGGGCCGCGGCCGAGTCGCCCTCGGTAGCCGCGTACTCCTCGATTTTTGCGAACGATACTCCACCCGAGAGCGCGGCTTGGAGCAGCGCTGCAAAGGTATCGGCGACTTTCTCCAAGGTAAAAGCAGGACGCGCATTGTGATCCACAGTCGCGCCGGCGTCCGCGAGCGCCTGCGCCGCCTTCTTGAGCAATTCCCGTGACTCAGGCTCCACGGGGCAGGTGGGGTCATCGAGCCACGCGGCTACGCGATACTCCTTGAGCGCGCCCCTGCGCGGCGCGGGCAGCTTGAGCCTCCACGCCGGATGCTCCCAGCGATTCGGCCCCGCCATAATATCGAGTCCAAGCTTGAGGTCGTCGATGGTACGCGCCATCGGTCCGGCCACTGCGAGGTCGGCGAGCGTCAGGGTACCCGGCGGTCCGGGAATCTGACCGTGCGCAGGTACGATCCCGTAGCTCGGCTTATGGCCAACGATTCCCGACATGTGCGACGGTAGTCGAATCGACCCGCCGATATCGCTACCGAGTTCCAGGGGCGTGAATCCGCAGGCCAGCGCCGCCGCCGATCCACCCGATGAGCCACCCGGGGTGCGTGATACATCGTGGGGATTGTTGGTGGTACCGAAGACCTCGTTGTAACTCTGCAAGTCGCCGGCGTAGATGGGGAGGTTGGTCTTTCCGTAGATAACGGCGCCGGCTTCGCGCAGACGCGCAACCGGCCACGCATCTTCGGTAGGGATGAAGCCGGACAGCTCCGGCGCGCCCGAGGTCGTTCGCATCCCCTTGGTCTGGAACGAGTCCTTGATCGTCATCGGCACGCCATGCAACGGCCCGCGTATTTCACCGCGCGCCAGCGCGGCATCAGCCTCATCGGCCTCCTTGCGCGCGCGATCGGCGTCGATTGTGACCACGCAGTGGATAGGTTTATCGAGCTTTTCAACCCGAGCCAGGAAATAATCGAGGGCTTCGCGGCTGGAAATTTTGCGGGCCCTGATTTTCTTTGCGATCGAAATGGCACCAGAATAAGCAAGTTGAGCCACGCTGGAATCCTCCCGGTTCTGCCCAAGCTGGTCACCTCAGACACAGAAGTCAAGTCGTAATTCGGCGCCTTCATATTCCGATATGCAAGCGTTCCAGGATTTGCGGCCCATGATCGATGACGATTCGCAACAGCGCGAAGACCAGCCCAAAGAATGCGCCGAAGATTCCGCCGTTGACGCGAATCCAATCCAGGTGGGTGCGGGTCTTGGATTCGATCTGAAACCGGATCTGCTCATCCGATAGCCGCGCGAGATTTTCCCGTACCATGTGCGAAATCTGCCCGCGGCTCGCCTCCACGGCGCGCCGCACGATCTCGTCGATCAGCCGGCGTGCAAGCTGATAGGCGTAGCTCTCCGAGTCGTGAAGCTGTGCACCGAATTCATGGATCGCGTTTTCCAGGGTACGGACCAGCTCGGGATCATTTTGCAGCTCCGGGAGGCGAGTGCGGAGATTGGCTGCGATTCTTGCCGTGAGCGTCTCGGCGCCCAGCCGATGCATCAGCGCATAGATTCGCGAAAAGGTGGTCGGCAACGCCTTGCGCAGCATGGTTTCAAGCTGCGCGCGGCGCTCATCTGATTCCAGGTAGTCGATTACACGCGCGATGAGACGTCGAAGGCCGGCCTGTCCCAGGAGGTCGCTGAGTTTCACTTCTTCCAGGTAGGTCCCGAGGCGATTCACCAGGTTCATCTCGCTGAGCCGCTGGCCGATCATCTGGGGCGTGAGCCATTCGTTTTCGATGGTGGTGGCAATGCCATCGACCAGCTTTTGCCGGTTGCGCGGCAACACGCCGGAGTTGGGCAGATACCAGCGCCGCTCGAAGATCATCTTGAGCGCGATGTAATCGCAAAGCCCCCCGATAAGCGCCGCTTCCGCGATCGATACGGCGATTTCCGCGGAGCGATGGAAGCGCGTGAAGGTCAGCATCGCGCCGCTGGCCAGATAGACAGCCAACGAGAGCGCGAGCGTCAGGTCGCCCTTGTGAGTGAGCATGAACTCGCCCAGGCTCGCGTCCGGCCGGGCGGGGATGTGAGGTTGATTCGCCATTGCTCTAGATGCCTGTTCCGTGCCCGTGAGGGTTCGGTAGGTGCTTCCCTGTTGACGGGTCATGATCATCGCCCCTCCGCAACGATTAGCAAAGGCAGCGGAATTCTGCCTTCGGGTTCAATGGAATCAGTCTATAGCGTTCCACCCGCTCAGGACCTACTTTAGGCAGCGCCAAATGTCCCGGAGACGTGCGGCTGATGCGAATTCGCTGGGCCTCCGCTTTTACAATTGCCACGCTCGCCCTGCTGGTGTCCGCAGCTGCTGCTTCGCAGCAGCGCTTTCCCGTTTTCTATCAAGGCACCGAGGCACTGGTGCTCCGTCGCCTCGCGCTCGATCCATCGATCAGCCGCGTTGACCACCTGGCCCATGCGCAGGTTGCGATTTTCCAGGACGAACTGCCCGCGCCCGGCGCCGCACTTGACGACCTCCAGGCGCGCGTGGCTTCCGGCCTGGGTTTGCTCATCGTCATTGGCCCCCATATCGACCCGGTTTCCTTGTGGACCTGACCCATGGCGCGGTTGAGCAGACCGGGGTCGTCGATGTGCCGATGGGGCCTAAGCATGGCACCGCCAGCGAGAAGATCGCCGCCACCATCGCCTATGTCGGACCGAAGTCAGATTTGCTCGCAACCCAGATTAGCTGGAACGCGGCAGTACGCGTCTACGAACGGAGTTTACTCGCCGTCGGGGCAGGTGCCACGGTGCTGGTGGCGACTACCTCATCAGATCCGGTTCATCCCGGGACCCCGATCCTGACGCGAATCAAGGTTGGTCGCGGCACCGTCTACGTTTTGAATGTATGGCTCAGCGAGGGAGATCTCGAAGCGGGCCAGCACAACTGCCGGCCGATGCTACTGGGTGCGCGCGGGATGCGCAACTACGATTTCCAGCGCTTCTTTTTCTTCAACTATCTGTTGTATTGCATCACGCGCAACGCGGCTGGCATCAGCCCCCTCCTCTACGGCAATTGGAGTGCCGCGCCAGTCCCGGGCGTGCGCACGACCGCAATTCTATGCGTCCTGATCGCGCTGATGGTCGCGGGACTCTTTGCGGGATTCACCGCGGCTCGGAAATACAGCATCCGCCATCCCGATGGGGCGGCACATTTCTATCGGCGGCGACCGGCGAACCTCATGCCCTCTTCGCTCGGTGCGGCCGCGTTCCCCCGCGCGGGCGACGCCCAAGAACCTAAGCCTCGCAATGCGGGTTGGGAAATCATCGAATTCCATCGGCCGCTGAGCGGCTTTATTTTCAACTACTTGCTCAACATCGCGTTGATGATTCCATTCAATTTTGTGGTCAGCTTCTGGCTCGATCGCACTTTTGTCAACCCGTTCCTCGAAGCAGGCGGCGCGGGCAGTGCGGTAGCGCAGGTGTTGCTGGTTGTGGTTCCCCTGCTCGATCTCGTTACCAGCCAATCGACCGTAAAGTACTTCGCCGAATACCGCGTGAAGGATCCGGCGCGCGCGATGAGCTACGTGCAATTTTTTTATCTAGTTTCATCTGGGCACTGGACTGGTTGCGTTCGCGATCATGAGCCTGGTCGGAGCGGTGCTGCTT
>JBKPEA010000057.1:0-33355 GCA_046728175.1 Thermodesulfobacteriota bacterium
GCCTTGATCCGGAGAATCAGTCTACCAATGAACGGGAGCGCCAAAGTTCCGATCGCGCCAACGCTGTTCATTGCGATGGTGGTCGCGTTCCTGTTAACTCCCGCCAGCGCCCTCGCGAGTCTGCAAATCTCGATCGGCAACCCCGGACTGGAACACTTTGATTCCGACGGCGGAGTGCAACTCGATTTCGGATTGACCGATGCCAACGGTAACCCGGTCGGTAACCTGCGACCCGAGAACGTCAAAGTCTTCGAGGACGGGAAGCAGGCGAAGATTCTCGATTTTCGCGGCGTCGGACAGGGCCGTCCGGTCGACATCGTGTTCGTGTTGGACGTCACCGAATCGATGCAGCCCTATATCGATGCGGTCAAACAGAACATCATCTCGTTCGCCCAGGACTTGGCCGCCAACAATCGCGACTATCGCCTCGGCCTGGTTACCTTCGAAGACTACGTCATCTCCAAATATCCGGACTGCAACTGCCCATACCGGAACACGATGACCTCGAACGTCCACCAGTTCATTGACTGGGTCAGCGGACTGCACGCGGGCGGCGGCGGAGATATTCCCGAGGACCAGCTTGATGCGCTCGCCTATGCGGCATCGTTTCCGTTCCGCCCCGAAGCGGAGGGCATCATAATTCTGGTTACTGATGCACCGCCGCATCACGCGGGTGACGGTTCAGAGTACACGCAGCATGACCAGGGCTATCACGATCATCACCCGGGCAATACCCAAGTCACCGACCTAACCGGAGACGCTACCGCGGCCCTCCTCAAGAAGAATGGCCTCACCTTGTACGCGGTCGCGCCGCCTCCGTTTATCGCTCCCGAATATCAGAAGATCGTCGACGAGACGCACGGCCGCTCCTACAACATCATCACGGAAGAGGGGCATTTCGCGGAGCTGGTACGCCAAATTGGACACTCAATCGCGACCCAGTATTCGCTGACCTATCGGACGCCGCGGCCCATCGAAGACGGCACCAACCGCTCGGTGGAGCTGCAGATCGAGTATGGTGGCCAGAGCGCGACCGCCTCGACATCCTACCAGGTGCGCGGAATCGGCGGAGCGGCGATCAATGTCCCTGAAGAGGAGGGTGCGCCGGGGCAACAGGCGCAAGGAGTCGCGCTAAACCAATTTGCCTTCAGGCTGTGGAACGGGGTGGTTCCGCTCATCGCGATCCTCGGGTTGTTAGGTCTCTCGCAATTGCGCTTTGGAGTCTCGCAGGAGGAACTCAAAGCTGTCGTCGAGGCACAAGCCGCGCCGCCGCCCCCGGCGGTCCCTCGGTCGCAGCCGCGCTTCACACCTGTCGCACCACCGCCACGCACCGCGCCGCCCACCCCCATGGCCGGCGCGGGGGGCTCCGGGCCTCGTCTCCAGACCCTGAACCCGATCGCTCCGATCGCATCCGAATATGCCGTGCTCAAGGACGAGGTTTCGTTGGGACGCGGCGAGGACAACGACATCGTGATCCCGCACGCAAGCGTGTCGCGCGTCCATGCGCGCTTACTCAATCGCAACGGAGCGTACGAGCTTACCGATTTGAATTCGACCAACGGGAGCTTCGTCGACGATCGGCAAATTCGTGGCGCCACCGTGGTTTCGAATGGGAGCCAGGTCCGGCTCGGAGATATCCGCTTCGTGCTGCGTTATTGATCGCCTCCGAGGGCGCGCAGTGGCGGTCCAGAAATCTACACCGCCACTGCGCGTCTCGAGTCGTCTAGCGGACCCTGATTAGTGGCCCGCGTTCTCCAACGCCACCGGCGTAAAGAAGGCGTTGTCGACCACACCCATGTCGATGTACCAGCACTCGCGGTCCGGAGCAGTGGCGCCGGGCATGTAGGCCACCGAACTGAGAGAGGTCGTCAGATCTTCATCTACGAGCCCGAGCTGGAAGATTCGCTTGTACGGGTACACGGCGACCTTCGCGTCGGGCACCGGCCGATCGCGATAGGTGTTGTAAGCAACGAGGGTCTTCCAGAGGTTGCCCTCACGGTCGTACTGGTCGGAGGCGGTGACGAACCATCCTTCCGAATCGAGATACAGGATTCGCTTCGAAATACTAAAATTCTGACCGGGCTTGGCATCGGCCTCCACCACATAGAGGTGGCGCATCTCCCAGTTCTCCGGGCATATGGTTCTGCCGCCATCGCTTTCGCACACCTTTTCCGGCGAGTTTTTGGCGTGCACGCAGGCGAGCATGTTTTTGTCGCCGAGGTATTTGTACGTGTAGTCTCCTTCCCTGCCAGAGAAACCAAAAAACGAGTCGGGATCCATGGTGGTAACCAGCGAGCTGGCCGGGCCCCCCGCCCCCGGGCCAGCACCGCCGGCCCGTCCCGCACCGGCGCCGCCACCACCACCGCCGAAGCCACCGATCATCCCGATCGCATCGGTCAGCGTAGCTACTGACTGCCGCCGGATGCGGCGCGATAGGGGATTGAAGACCCAGGTGTTGTCCTCCACCTTAGGATCGATATGGCGATATCGGAGCAGCCCATAACCGCGCATTCCGGCTGGCTCCAGGAAAGGGTAGAAACCAAACCGGTACCTGATACCGCTGCGCGGACCGTCGGGATCGGTGGGAATCGGAGGAACCTCGATACGTCCCAGGTTGTTGTAGAAAGCGAAGTGGCCGGTGGTGAAGAAGCCTATGGCTTCCCCTTTCGATTCCGGTTTGTAAGCGGCGATTTCGGGAAAACGGAGGTCCGCATCGTCGCTATACAGAGGTCGGAACGAGAAGTCCCACATGATCTTGGTGGCCATCTGAGGGTCATTGGGATCAAGCAGGGGAAAAGGTTGTCCGGCGATGTAGTTCTGCAGCGAACCGTCGGGCATCAACCTGACCTGTGCCTGATACTTTTCGGTGGCCGCGGTGTAGGGCGGCGGCCACTCCAGCTTTTCGCTCGGGATGATGTCCATCTCCATGCCCTGCTGGACCAGGATATAGTTGCCAGGGCTGACCAAACCTTGAACTTTGCTGGCGTTTTGCGCGGTAATTACGTCGCCGGGTTTTACTTCGGCGCGAAGCGCCGCAGGTGCGGTGAGCACGGCAATCAATCCCAGCACAATCGCGAATCGGACCAATCGCATCAGTTTCTTCTCCTTACTTAAGAGCAATCTCCTGCAGGTATTGTGACGTCACCCATTTTGGCCTACGAGCGGCGGGCGCGAATTTTCAAGACGGCCATTGATCGAGTCGCCACTCAACTCTTAATCTCTACGGTACCTGTTTCTGAAACGTCCCGTTTTTGTATAGCGATAACGTACAAACTACAGCAAAAAATAGCAACTATGAAGCAAACATTGGCGACCGGCGCCCGACTAACGATCATCGTCACCATGGCGGCAATTGTGGGAGCTAGCGCGGCGCGCGCCCAGCTGCCGCCGATGGGTTTGCCGCTGACCACGACCCTGGTCATCGCCAAACCCGCACCGGACGAGCTGTTTGGCAACAAGCAGATCATCACCCTGGGAGTTGGTACCAAGGAGTACAAATTCCTGCTAACTGACGCGTACGTCGACGATCCCGGCGGCCGGATCCAGTGGCCGGACATCTGGCAGCAGGTACGGGTGTCCCGGCCGAATTTCGTGCTGCAAGGGCCCAACGTCAGCATGATCGAGAATCTCAACCCCGGCGACATGGTTACGATCAAGGGGATGTATGCGCCGCTCGATCGGACCTTTGAGGTCATGTTCATCCAGCCCGGCAAGGGCGCGTTCGAGCAGAAGAAGACCTACTAGGCCCTGTGCGAACCCAATCGTTGGTGCCCCTAGCCCGGCAGCGCGTTGTGCAGCGCGCTGCGGCTGATGTACCCTGTTGAAATCGGCGCCTGCGTTTTTTGCCTTACAATCGACCATGAAGAAGCTGACTGGAGCACAAATCGTCATCGAAAGCCTGATCGCGGAGGGCGTGGACGTAATTTTCGGCTATCCGGGCGGTGCGATCCTGCCTACCTACGACGCGCTGCTCGATTCCAAGATTAAGCACGTCCTGGTGCGG
The DNA here is from genome assembly GCA_046728175.1 of Thermodesulfobacteriota bacterium. GTDB lineage: Bacteria > Desulfobacterota > Binatia > Binatales > Binataceae > JAFAHS01. The sequence goes on from JBKPEA010000057.1 coordinate 4,004, forward strand.
CACGAGCAGGGTGCGACACACATGGCCGAAGGCTACGCCCGAGTGAGCGGGCGCCCTGGCGTGGTCATCGTCACCTCCGGCCCCGGTGCCACCAACACCGTCACCGGAATCGCCGACGCGTACATGGACTCCACTCCGCTGGTGGTGCTCTCCGGGCAGGTCTCGACCTCGCTCATCGGAAATGATGCGTTCCAGGAGGCCGATTTCGTCGGGATCACTCGTCCCTGCACCAAGCACAACTACCTGGTAAAGGACGTCCGCGACGTCGCGCGTCTGATCAAGGAAGCCTTCTACATCGCCGGCACCGGGCGTCCGGGTCCGGTCGTGGTCGATCTGCCCAAGGACGTTCAGCAAGCCGAGCATACCTTCAAGTACCCAGACAAAGTGGAACTCCGCAGCTACAAGCCGACCATTCGAGGTAACCCGCGGCAAATCGAACGCGCGGTCGAGGCAATCGAAAAGAGCTCGCGGCCGCTGCTCTACGTCGGTGGCGGAGTGCAATGGTCGGGTGCGGCCGCCGAGCTGCGCGAGCTCGCCAAAGGTCTTGGCATTCCGGTAACCGAGACCTTGATGGGACTCGGCTCGATGCCGGCGTCGGATTCGCTGCGCCTCGGAATGCTCGGAATGCACGGTTCGTACGGCACCAACACGGCGGTAACCAACACCGACTGTTTGGTCGCAATCGGCGCTCGCTTCGACGACCGGGTTACCGGACGCATCGCGGATTTCGCGCCCAAAGCCGAGACCATCATTCATCTCGACATCGATCCGTCTTCGATTTCGAAGAATGTCCGGGTGGACGTGCCAATTGTCGGTGACATCAAGACCGTGCTCGAGGACATGCTGCGCGCGATCAAGGGGCGCGAGAGCATCGCGCGCCGGCGGCCGGAATGGCAGAAGTGGCATCAGCAAATCCTTCAGTGGAAGCGCGAGAAGCCGCTTTACGAAAACGGTAAGGGCGGACGCAAGGATGGCCTGGTCTCGCCGGTCCAGGTAATCGACGAGCTGCACACCATAACGAAGGGCGATTGCATCATTGCGACCGATGTCGGGCAGCATCAGATGTGGGTCGCGCAGATGTTTCCGTTTGAAAATCCGCGTTCGTGGCTGACCTCGGGCGGACTGGGTACGATGGGCTACGGACTGCCGGCCGGCATCGGCGCGAAATTCGCCGCGCCCGACAAGACCGTGGTTGTCGTTTCGGGCGACGGCTCGATCCAGATGAATATCCAGGAGCTCGGGACTGCGGTGCAGTACGGCGTGGACATCAAGGTGATCATCCTGAACAACTACTTCCTCGGGATGGTTCGTCAGTGGCAGGAAAAGTTCTACCAGGAACGTTATTCGTACTCCGCCATGTCGGTACCGAACTTCGTGAAGCTGGCCGAGGCTTACGGGGCAAATGGCTTTCGGATTGAGAAGGCCACCGATCTGCCGAAGACGATGAAGGAAGCCTTCGCGACTCCGGGCCCGGTGCTGGTTGACATCGCGATTCCCAAGGATGAAGCCGTCATGCCGATGATCCCTCCGGGAGGCTCGATGTCCGAAATGCTGTTTGCTTGAGGCGTGTGGCGAGTTCCGTTTTTCGAGGAAAGCAGCTTTTTCGAGACGCAGGTGCGGAGCGCCGGGGGCCAATCGGTTATTTCGGCATCAGGCGGCGATGCTCGATGAGCCGCAAGCAAGCACCAGGTAATCCTGGATCGGCCGCAGCACCGGACGCTGTCACCAAGAGGCCGAAAATCGACCCTTCACCAACAGACGGCCCGAGGGTTCGATCGGCTCGGCTGGAACAGGAGAGACATCATGGCGCGCGTTCCATATCTGAATCGTGAAGACCTCCCTGATTCGGACCGCGAGATTTTCGACAACCTGGTAGCGGAGCGCGGCCAGCCGGTCGGGAACATCTTCCGCACGCTTGCGCACACCCCGGGATTGCTCCGACGGTTCCTGGCTCTGGGTGGCGAACTGCGCAACCGGACCGCGCTGGACCCAAAGCTGCGCGAGCTTGCCCTACTGACGGTCGGCCGGATAACCAATGCTGAATACGAGTTCGTCCACCATTGGAATCTCGCCCGCCGGGTTGGGGTCACCGCCGATAAGCTGGAAGCGCTCGCGGATTGGGAACGGTCCCCGGTCTACAGCGACCAGGAGCGCGCCATCATTCGCTACGCGGCAGAAGCAACCCTCGACGTGCAAGTCAAGGACGCTACCTGGAACGCGCTAAAGTCATTCATGGACACTCGCACGATCATGGAGTTGGTGCAGAACGTGGCGTTTTACAACATGGTCGTGCGCGTCCTGGTTCCGGCCCGCGTCGAGCTGGAACCGGGCGTCAAGAAGCTCTGAGCGAAATCCTTCGGTCAACGCGTGGCGGCTAACCGTTGACCTAGCCCATTGACATTCCGATCGTTCAGGTGCGAAAAGTCGGCACAGAGCATTGCTCTACGCATCAGGGGAGGTGCGATTCGATGGCCGAGTACGACACCCTCATACGCGACGGAATGATCGTTGACGGGACCCGGATGCCGCGCTTTCGTGGCGACGTCGGAATCAAGAATGGTCGTATCGCCAGGATCGGCCGGATTCGTCCGTCCGAAGCCACCCGGGTCGTAGACGCTTCCGGGTTGATCGTCGCGCCTGGTTTCGTGGATCTGCACACTCACTATGACGCGCAGCTCTTCTGGGATCCCTACTGCTCGATCTCAAGCTGGCACGGAGTGACTTCGATCGTCATCGGCAACTGCGGCTTCGGCTTCGCCCCCGTGCATCCGGATGGGCGCGAGCGCGCGATGCTCACCATGACGCGTGTGGAGGCGATCCCGTACGCATCGATGAAAACCGGCATGCCCTGGGATTGGACTAGCTTCCCCGAATTTCTCGACAGTATCGAGCGGCATCCAAAGGCATTGAACATTCTCCCCTACGTGCCGGTGTCACCTCTACTTACCTGGGTGATGGGGCTCGACGAAGCCAAGTCGCGCCCGCCGACCGAAAAAGAGGAACGGGAAATCTGTCGTCTCCTGGATGAAGCGATGGATGCCGGAGCCTGCGGGTGGTCAGCGCAGCGGCTTGATCCGAACGGACCCGCCTGCGTGCAGCGCGACTTCGACGGAACCCCGATGGTGTCGGACCTGATGTCGGATGACACCTGCCTCGCGCTGGCCCGCGTGTTGGGACGACGCAACGAAGGGTTCATCCAGATGACCCTGGCAAGTGGGAACCCAGAGCACGACCTGCGTCACTTCGAGCAGCTGGCTGAAGTGAGCGGGCGCCCGGTCTTGTTCAACGTCGTGCAGCCGCGCGACAGCCTGCCGTTCGTGCATCGCGCAAACATCGCGTGGCTCGATAGCTGCCGCAAGCGCGGGCTCCGCGTCTACGGCCAGGGGGTCACGGTCGACACCGGGATGGCGTTCACCTTCGAGAACTGGAACCTCTTCGACGAATGCGCAGCGTGGGCTGAGGCGACCACCGGAACCGTCGAGCAACGCAAGAACAAGCTCTCCGATCCTGCACGACGCGAGGCGCTGCGCGCGCCCATGCCGCGCGTGATCACTGATCAATTCGATTCGATTTTTGTTACTACCGCCGAGCGAGCTGAACTCAAGCAGTACGAAGGCCTGACCTTGCGCGAACTGGCAGAGCGCACCGGCAAGCACCCGGTCGATGCCATGCTCGACGTTGCAGTTGCCGACGATCTGCGCACCGAGTTCTACGCGCCGGGCCCGAACCAGAACATGGACTTCCTAAAAGAGATGCTCGACTACCCGTGGGTGATTCCCGGCGTATCGGACGGCGGCGCGCACACGAAGTTCTTCACCGGCGGCCAGTATCCGACCGACATGCTGGAACGGATGGTCCGCGAGCGCGAAATGCTGAGCCTCGAGGAAGCACATTGGCGCTTGAGCGCGCTGCCCGCGCTGTGCGCTGGGTTCCGCGATCGCGGCTTCCTGCGAGAAGGCGCGCCGGCTGACGTCGTAGTCTACGACTTCGAGAAGCTCCACGTACGACCGATGGAGATCGTGCATGATCTGCCGGGCGGAGAATGGCGACGTGTGCGCAAGGCCGAGGGGTTCCGTTCGATAATGGTTAACGGTCAGGTGACGATCGAGAACGAGCGGGAGTCGGGAGCCCATCCCGGTCGCCTGCTTCGTCATGGCGCCGCGTAAGCGGCCGCGCGCAGAACTGGTAGTTTGCGGGAGCCACGGGCGTTCAAGTCTGCGCCGGTCAGGTGCAGTCGATAAATCGTGCCACGAATCGTGCCACTGCAAAATCGCCCACGTGTGTTTCGAAGCGCGCGTTGGTGGCGGGTTAGGATCTAGGGCCATTCTTGAAAATGCAGCCCCAGCCATCGTTGTCTACCGAGGTCGTGAATTCCGCGCTTGCCAGGCTTCGAAGCTCCCCTTCTCAGAGAAAGGAAAATGCCCGATCATCTTCACTATGGCTAACCAGCCGCGTGACTACTTTCAGGAAGGGATCGATCTCTTCAACGCGGGTCGCTTCTTCGAATGTCATGAGGCGTGGGAGTACGTGTGGAATCGAGCCGAAGGCGACGAAAAGCTCGCGATCCAGGGCCTGATTCAAGCCGCGGTAGCGATCCTCCACCTCGAGCGCGGAAATCACGAAGGTGCCGAGTCCCTTTACGCGAAGGCTCGCGCCAAGCTGGATCCGCTGCCGGACAATTTCAGACAAGTTGCTATCGCTGAACTGCGCGAATCGCTTGGCGAATTCTTCAGGTCCGCGCGCGCAGCGAACGTGGGTTCAGTTGGCGTGCGCCCGCGGATCCGTCAAATCCGACCCGGCGCCTAGTCTCACCCGCGAGAAGCAAGAGAAGGACAAATGCCGAGCCTGAGCCACCCATCAGCCCGGCTTCAATCCTGCCGCGCGACCAAGGGCGATAACTCGGCCGCCTGCGCAGCAGGTGCCCAACGGTGCGCGGCACGTGTACTCTAGTCGCGGGTGCAGTAAACAACAGCATCGTTACGATCGTGGCTATGCGCCCCAATCGTGTCCCCTTCAGCTCCACTACTCACTTCACCTTCTCTATGTAGAGAAGGTAATCGTGGCCGCCCAATGGAAATTGACCTACTAGTTTCACGTTTCCTTTTAAATTCACGTCCTGCGAGAAGGGCACCGTTTCTACCTTGTATTGAGCGTCTGCTGAGCCGTCATGACGGCATAAGACAAATACCGTGAACGAATTTCAGGTACGTCCATACCCGGGGGTAAACGACGTCTGAATGCCCTGGAGGTCTGAAGGCTTACGGGTCTCATTTATCCACTTCTCTGCAAGAGAGGCGTTGCTTTTGAAAGGGTGTCCCACCCACTCCTGTGAAAGCGAGGGCGATGCAGCCGCCAACGAAAGAAAAGCCACTAAAACCGACACGATCGAGTAAGGCTTCATGATTCTCACAATCCTTCTTAGTGTACCTGCTCTCAAGGTGCACATCACGCGAGTGCGAGCGACCCTTCTCGGAGGTCGCCGACGATCATGCGGAAGTTCTGTGCTATTGCACCCAACGATCGGCGGCGCCCACGCATCAGCAGTCGCACTGTCTGACCATCCGGGTGGCCGTCGCGATCGGCCTGCGAGCCAGGAGCAAACCATCGCGGATCCGATCACCCGGTTCTGGCACGCCGCGATTGTGCTCGTGCTCGACCATAGAATATCGGCACGATTAGTCGATCGTGGGCAGCTTACCGCCCCCGCGCTCTGAAAGCCGCTCCTGCCAGGTCAGAACGGGATGTCCTCGTCGTCCATCGGTGGCAGGTCGCCGCCACCTGGCTGAGCCCCGCCACCGCGGCCGCCGCCGAAGTCACCGACCTCATCTGCTCCCGCGCCAGCCCGTCCACCCAGGAACTGCACGCGTTGAGCCACGATGTCGGTTACGTAGCGTTTGCCGCTTCCGTCTTTGGCCTCGTAGTTTCGATATGAAATTCGCCCCTCCACGAAAACCTGGCGGCCCTTTTTGAGGTATTGCCCGCAGAGCTCCGCCTGCTTGCCGTAGACAACGATGTTGTGCCAGTCGGTGCGCTCCTGCTTAGTCCCGTTGCGATCCGTGTAATTTTCGCTGGTCGCGATGGAAAAGTTTGCCACGGGGTTGCCGGAGGGTAGGTAGCGGACTTCCGGGTCTCGTCCGAGATTGCCGATCAAAAGAACTTTGTTTACGGACATGCGCGCCACCTCCACGGCTGAAGCTATTCTCAGCTTTATGCATAGGCAAGCGAGTCACGGCGAGCCTTTGCACAGGCGCCACACCAGTGGAAAACTAAAGGACCGCGTGCAGACTGGACAGGAGGTGAATTATGCCGGAGCAACTCTACGAGGACGTTATCGACGCATTCGAAGCGTTGTTCGGCAAACATCCGGGGTTTCGCCGGGCACACGCGAAGGGCGTGGTCTGCGAGGGCACCTTCTCCCCGGCGTCGGCGGCGGTCGACTTTTGTCGCGCACCTCATCTTCAAGGACCGCCAGTGTCCGTGACCGGCGGTTCTCTAACTTCACCGGCCTGCCCGAACTGCCGGACAACGATCCGCAATCGAATCCGCGCGGCATGGCGATTCGCTTTCAAGCTCCCAGTGGGGCTACCACGGATATCGTAGCTCATTCGTACAATGGTTTTCCGACCGCGACCGTCGAGGAGCTGACCGCATTTCTCAGGGCGCTGGCAGCCAGCGGTCCGACCACCCCCGACCCGAAGCCAATCACGAAGTTCCTTGCGAGCCATCCGGCCGCGGCGAGGTTTGCCCAGGCGCCGAAACCCGCGCCGGCCAGCTTCGCGACCGAAAGCTTTTACGGTGTGAACGCGTTTCGGTTTACCAATCGTGCTGGCAAACAGCAGTTTGGGCGTTCACAAATTCATCCGGTGGGGCAGGAGCATCATCTCAGGCCCGCAGAGGCTGGGTCGCGATCGCCTAACTACCTGTTCGAAGAGCTCGCCGCACGATTGAAAAGCGGGCCCGCTAGATTCCGCCTGGTCGTGCAGCTGGCTGCCAGCGGTGATCCGATTGCTGACGCAAGTCTGACGTGGCCCCGACACCCGACCGCAGATCGAACTGGGGACGATCGAAGTGCGCAAGATCGCGGAGAACAGTGACGCGCTGCAGCGCACTCTGATCTTCGACGCCATGCGCCTCATTGACGGCATCGAGCCTTCGGATGATCCGGTACTGAAAGTCGCCCCGGGGCCTATTCGGTGTCGTATACAAGACGCACCGGGTCTTCCTGACCGCCGAGAGCGGTCCGCGACCGAGCCAGTCGCGACTTTCCGGTCTTTCCGGCGCGCTATATAATTCCATTTGGTGCGGTGGCAGGGCGGGCAAGGGCGATGGCGGGGAGCACTCCAATAGGCATTCCGGTCAGATTGGTTGCGCTCGGCGGGTTGGGCGAGATCGGCCTCAACTTGATGGCGATCGAGTGCGCGGGCAGCGCAATTATCATCGATTGCGGCGTGATGTTTCCCGACCGGCCAGAGTTTGGTGGCGGGGTCCTTATCCCTGAATTCTCCTGGCTCGAGCGGACCCGGGTGAAGATTGAGGGAATCGTCCTTACCCACGCTCACGAGGATCATATCGGAGCCCTCCCGCATCTACTTCGGCGTATCAACGTGCCGGTCTATGGGACTGATCTCACCCTGGCGTTCGTCCGGCGCCGCTTTGCGGAGGCTTCGTTTGCGGAGGATGTTTCGCTGCAGTCGATCCTGCCGCGGCGACGTTTTCGAGCCGGTCCTTTCGAAGTCGAGCCGATTCGCGTAACCCATTCGACGCCCGACTCCGTCGCTCTTGCGATTCGCACTCCGGCTGGAACGATCGTCCACACCGGAGATTTCAAGATCGATGAAACCCCGGTCGATGAACGAGTCTTCGATCGCGAACGCTTCGCGGAACTGGGCCGCGAGGGAGTTGTCCTGCTGCTCTCGGATTCGACGAACGTGGAACGCGTCGGCCGCTCTCCCTCCGAGAGTTCGCTCAAACCGGTGCTCCGCGAGATCATGTCGCGATCGCGCCAGCGGTTTTTCCTCTCGGCGTTCTCCTCGCATCTCCACCGCTTTCGTCAGGTTGCTGAAGTGGCCGCGGAGTTTGGACGCCGCGTGGCTCCGCTTGGACGCCGGATAAGTGAAAGCGTCGGCCTGGGTTTCGAAACCGGGCAGCTTCCGTTCCACCCCGGGGTCTTTGTCGAAGCCGCCGAAGCCGAGTTCTTGGAGCCGCGCAAGGTTGCGTATTTGACCAGCGGCAGCCAGGGCGAGCCGCTGTCGGCGCTGGCTAAACTCTCAAACGGCACCCATCCACGGATACAAATCGAACCCGAAGACGTGGTGGTGCTTTCCTCGCGCTTCATTCCCGGCAACGAGCGCACCATCAACACGCTGGTGAATCGGCTGTACAAACTCGGCGCCGAAGTATTCTACGAGGCGGTCCCGCCGGTGCACGTATCAGGCCACGCTAGCCGGGACGAGCTGACGGAGATGCTCATACTTACGCGGCCGAAGTACTTCGTGCCGATTCACGGAGAATTTCGCCATCTCGCGCGTCATTTGGCGCTCGCGATCGAGGTGGGGATTCCGGAGCGCAACTGCTTCCTGCTTGAAGATGGAGACACTCTGGTACTGAATGGCGCGCAAGCTCACCGCGGTCAGAACGTCGAATCAGGCCGGGTGATGATCGACGAGGGCGGCGCACGCGGCGATGTCGCCGTGCTGGGCGAGCGCAGGGTGCTGGCTCAGGAAGGAACGGTCACCGCGATCCTCATCGTTTCAGCGAAGACCGGCCAAATAATCGCCGGACCGGACCTGGTATCTCGGGGGGTGGTGAGTGGCGACGGAACCTCGGAGCATATGCGGCGCGCGCGCGATGAATTGGCGGCGCGTCTGCGCGACATCGGCGGACCTTACCGGGCCGACGCGATTTCCCTGAAGGACGAGGTGGTGCGGACGATTCGCGGCTACTTCAGCGACGAGCTGGGCAAGCGGCCGCTGGTCGTGCCGCACGTGGTGGAGGTGTAGGAAGATCGCCCGCCAGAGTGCCAAATCCTCTCCCGAGACTCCTTCGCCACCCACGCCGACAGCGCTCGAAGAGACGGTGGCGCCCCGCAGCAGAATCGTGGAGGAGCTGAGCGCGCTGGCCCTGATCGCGCTGGTTGCATTCGCGACGGTTAGCCTCGCCTGCCTCGACGTTGGACGGGTTCCCAATCTCGGCGGACCGGTAGGGGAGAGGCTCGCTTACGCGCTGGCTGCGGTTCTCGGTTATCAGGCCTATGCTGCGTTGGCCCTGGGAATGGCGCTGGCAGCCCGCGTGTGGATCCGCACGCGACTGCTGACCCTGGCCCGTGAGGCGCTCGGTGGTGCGATCATGCTGGCGGCATTGGCGACCGCCGGCGGCCTTTTCGACCCGAGCGGTCCACGAAGCGGGGGGCTCTTGGGTGCGTGGGTGGCGGGTGTGTTGACCGCTTCCCTGAACGTCGCAGGAGGTTATCTGGTCGCGGTGCTCGCGATGGCTTGCGGGCTCGCACTCATGCTCAAGCGCGCTCCGACCGAACTTGTCGCCGCGGCTTGGGCGAAAATGCGTGCGGCGCGGGTCGAACCCCGAACCGGGCGCGATGATGAATTTCCTGGGTCGCCGCGGATCTTCGAGCTGGCCGATGAAATCGTGGACGAGGGCGCCGAGGCTGACGGCAAACGGCCACTCCTTAAGGTACGCAAGATCGAAACGCGCGAACTGCCCTCGCGCGATAAGCGCAGAGATGCACTGGCATCGAAGCCGCGCACGCGCGGTGCATACAAGATCCCGCCGCCGTCGCTGCTCGACATGCCGCCGGCCGAACATACCCAGGTCGATGAATGCACTCTGGAGCGAAGCGCAGGCGTGCTGGAGCAAAAGCTTGCCGACTTTGGCGTCGAGGGGAGGGTGGTAGAGGTTCAACCGGGTCCGGTCGTCACGATGTACAAGTTCGAACCCGGATCGGGAATCAAAGTCAGCCAGATCGTGAATCTCTCGGACGACCTCTCGATGGCGCTGCGAGCCGCCGCGGTGAGAATTCAGGCGCCGGTGCCGGGCGAAGCGGTGGTTGGAATCGAGGTTCCCAATCGCAAGCGCGAGCGAGTCTATCTGCGGGAAATTCTCGAGGCCGAGGAGTTCTCGGCCGAGAACAGTCAGCTCACCATCGCCCTGGGAAAAGATATTGCCGGGCGGCCGGTGGCTGCCGACCTCGCGCGGATGCCGCATCTGTTGATCGCGGGCGCGACCGGAACCGGTAAATCGGTATCGATTCACACGATGATCGCGGCGATTCTGTTCAATACCACCGCCGACGACGTGCGCTTTATTCTCATCGATCCCAAGATGCTCGAGCTTTCGGTATACGAGAATATCCCGCACATGCTGGTGCCGGTGGTAGTCGATCCGGCCAAGGCGGCTGCGGCGCTGTTGTGGGCGACGCAGGAGATGGAAACCCGTTACCTGATGATGCGGGAGTTCGGGGTGCGAAATGTCGACAGCTACAACCAGGCGCTCGCGACTGGAGCCAGGCCGGTCGAGTTGAAACCCGCAACCCCGAACGAAGGGCAGGGCGTGACCGCGCGGCCCTTTGAGCATCGGAAACTTCCGAAAATCGTGATCGTGATCGATGAGCTGGCCGATCTGCTGCTGAGCGAGGGTAAGACCATCGAGCGCGATATCTCGCGGCTGGCCGCCAAGGCGCGTGCCGCCGGAATTCATCTGATTCTCGCCACGCAGCGGCCGTCGGTCGATGTAATCACCGGCCTGATAAAGGCGAATCTTCCTGCGCGCATCTCGTTCCAGGTAACTTCCCGGGTCGACTCACGGACCATCCTGGACTCGATCGGCGCAGAGCGGTTGCTCGGCGCGGGCGACATGCTGTTCCTGCCGCCGGGTACCGCAAAGCTTCGACGCCTCCACGGACCCTTCGTCTCGGAGCACGAAATCCGCAGGCTGACCGATTTTCTGCGCGAGCAGGGGACGCCCGAGTATAGAATGGAAATTCTAGAAACTACCGCGCCCGGCGAGGACGGCGGCCCCGAAGGCGATCAGGAACATGATGAGATGTACGATGACGCGGTCCGCATCGTGATGGAAACCAACCAGGCTTCGATCTCCATGATCCAGCGGCGGTTGAGAATCGGTTACAATCGTGCGGCGCGGATGGTGGAGCAAATGGAGCGCGAGGGTATCGTCATGCCGGCGGACGGCGCTCGGCCGCGTGAAGTGCGCCTTCGCAGCGCCAACTAGAGATCCGCCTGAAGCGCCCGCGGTCAAAGTTCGTCTCCTTATATTGTGTCGGCTGGAGAGCAAAGGCGCGCGGCGTCATGAAACTCAACCTGCCCATAGCCGGGTTAGCGTTCGCGCTGTCGGTGGCAGGGCTTTGCGCTTACGGCCCTCGCGTGGCCTATGGCCGAGGCGACACCCTGGCGCAAGCCGTTGACGGCCTGCAACGACACTATCGCGAAACCAAGTCTTTCAGCGCCAAGTTTCTCGAGGAAATCGCCGCGGTCGGCGCACCCAAACGCACGCGGACGGGCACCGTTTATTTCCTCAAGCCCGGGCGGATGCGGTGGGAGTTCGACGAGCCGTCCAAAGAACTGATCATCAGCGACGGCACACAGCTTTACAACTATGACCCCGAGCTGAACCAGGTCGTGGAGGCTCCACTCGCGCAGGCGCTGCGCTCGCCCGGGGCCACGGAATTTTTGCTGGGCGCCGGCGATGTTACGAAAGACTTCAACGCCTCGTTGCTGGACGGCGCCAGTAATGGGCTTACCAATCTCAAGCTGATGCCCAAGCGCGAAGGAAACACGGTGGAGCTGGGACTCGATCCAAACAACTACGATGTGGAAACGATTCGAGTAATCGATCAGCTGGGCAATGTCACCAGCCTGAAGTTGACGGACATCATGAACAATACGCCCGTTTCAGACTCGATCTTCGAGTTTACGATACCTCCCGGAGCCGACATAGTGCGGCCAGAATCATTGAAATAAGGCGTTTCAGAGCTAAATCGCCCCTTTGGCACCATGCTTGCTTTACGAGATTGCTTCGCTCGTACACGGCGAGTACAAATAAAGCCCCTCAAGGGTAAAGGGCTTCATGGAAAAGGTTCATCTCCTCACGCTGGGTTGCCCTAAGAATTTCGCTGATAGCGAATTGATGCTAGGTGCGCTTACCCAGGCCGGCTTTCAGGTGACTTTGGACCCGGAGGCTGCGCAGATCCTCGTGGTGAACACCTGCGCGTTCATCGAAGCTGCCAAGAAGGAATCGCTCGACGCTATCATGGAAGCGGTCGAGGTGAAGAAACACGCTGCGGGACGCCGGCTGGTGGTCGCTGGGTGTCTTTCGCAGCGCTACGGGGCGGAGCTGCGTGAGATGCTGCCCGAGGTCGATGTTTTCGTCGGCACGGGCAATTTTTTGGAACTGGCGGACCTGCTCCGCCGCACCGAACTGCCGGAGACGCGCCCGGTTCCCTATCCCGGCGCGGCACATCTGCTGGGGCGCGCGGACTCGGCGCGGGTACGTCCCCCTGAATTCTTCACCTCGTACCTGAAGATTTCCGAGGGCTGCAACCATCGATGCGCGTTCTGCATCATCCCCAAGATTCGCGGCCTCCATGAAAGCCGGCCGGTCGAGGACCTGGTCGCCGAAGCGCAAACACTCGCCGCCTCGGGCGTGCGCGAACTGAATCTCATTGCACAGGACCTCACTGCTTATGGGCGTGACCTGAATCCGCCTTCATCGCTTGCGGAACTATTACGTAAGCTCTCGGCACTCGCGGGGATTCGCTGGATACGATTGCTCTACTGCTATCCAAATTTCGTAACCGACGATCTGCTGGAAGCGATTACAACCCTGCCCAACGTTGTTAAGTACGTCGACATACCCCTGCAACATGCGGATGACAATGTGCTGCGAGCCATGCGACGGGAACGGTCGGGCACGTCGTTGCGCAAACTTTTGGACCGCATCCGCAACCGGGTTCCGAACGTGACGCTGCGGACTTCGTTCATCGTCGGATTCCCGGGCGAGGACGATGCCGCGTTTACGCGCCTGCTGAATTTCGTTCGCGAGATGGAATTCGACCGGGTGGGTGTCTTCACCTATTCGCGCGAGGAAGATACTGCTGCGTATTCACACTCCGGGCAGGTTCCGGAGCGGATCAAGCGCGCCCGCCGGGCCGACCTGATGGAGGCGCAGGCGCAAATATCACTGAAGAAGAATCGCGAGCTGGTGGGCCGCGAGATGGAAGTACTGGTCGAGGGCCCGATGCCCGGACGCGCCACGCGGATGCGCGGGCGAATGCCCGGGCAGGCACCCGAAATCGACGGTGCGGTCTTTCTGAAAGGAGAGGCCATGCCAGGCGAGTTCGTGCGTGCACGGATCGAGAGGGCACTCAGCTATGACGTCCACGCGCGGGTTACCGAAGCATTCGCGTGAACGACAGGAGAAAGGTGGCAAGCCATGGCAAAAAAAGCAGCCGCCGCGGGCCGCAAGAAATTCCTGGCCAAAGTGCGTGAGCATCTCCAGGACGTGAAGACCAAGCTGCTCAGCGAAATCGACTCGGAACTCCGTGCCGAGCGCGAGGGCAACAAGGACGAGGGGATGGATACCTACGATCTCGCGTCCGAGGAGCGCGACCGCGAGATCAATTTCATCCTCTCCGATCGCGAGCGTATCAAGATCAAGCAGATCGACGACGCGCTCGAGCGGCTGGATGATGGGAGCTACGGGGTGTGCGAGTCCTGCGGGCTCGACATCGCCGAGGAGCGGCTCAACGCCATGCCATTTACCCGCCTGTGCCGAGATTGTCAGCAGGAGCAGGAGCGCGAGGCGAAGAGCCAGCGGCGGTACGATGACGAGCGCAACACCTATCGCAAGCTCGGCTCGACCGACGCGGACGAGGAGAACGCTTGAGGCAGCGGCCAAGGCCGGTCGCAAGACGCAGCTCTTCGGCAGAGGTGCGTCTACCGGTGCTCGCGCGTATGATTGTGGCGGATCACACTGCACATAGCAGTTTCCGGGGGAGCGGTGGTCGCGTCTGACGCCACTGATTTCCGACGGCCGCGATGAGAATCTTCAGCGAGTTCGCAGACGGCGCGGATTCGGGCGAAACGTACCGCCCCGAAAGCCATTCCGATCGCATACGGGCCAACCTGGCTGACATCAGAGCAACTCTGCTCATTGCCAGCGCTAAGGGCGGCGTGGGCAAGAGTATAATCACAGCCAACGTCGGCGCGGCGCTAGCGCGCCGCGGCAGGAAGGTCGCGATTGTCGACGCCGATCTGAACTCACCTAGTATCATCGGGATGCTGGGCATGAAGCAGCCGCGCGGGTTGCCGTTGGTGGAAGGCATCGAACCGGCGGCGGGACCCCACGGGCTGCGCGTGATTTCAAGTGATCTGCTCGCAAGCGTCGAGCCGCCACCGGTCGCGTTTGTCGAGCCCGAAAATGAGCCTCTGCCGACGTCTCCGGCCCGGCCGACCGCAACCAAGGAGTCGGATGCGCTGTTTCAGATGCTGACCCAGGCGCGGTTGGGGTCGCTCGATTTCGCGCTGGTCGACCTGGCTCCCGGCATTGAGGACCTGTACGCGGTGGCGCGTATGGTGCGGCCGCATGGGATCGTGATGGTGAGTCATTCCTCCGCGCAATCGGTCAAAGCGACTCAGCAGGCGGTGCGGGTGGCGCGCCGCATCGACGTGGCGGTGCTTGGACTAATCGAGAACATGGCGGGGTTCAACTGCGACGGATGCCGTTCGGTGCGGCCGCTGATGCCCGAGGGCAACCTGGCCGGCGCCGCGAGTGACCTGGAACTGCCAGTGATTGGACGCCTCCCGTTCGATCCGCGTCTTGCCGAAGCATCCGATCGCGGCAGGCTATTCATTCAGGAGTTCTCTGACAGCCCGTTGGCGAAGATGTTGATTGAGATTGCCGCCACCATCGAGCGTCTGGCACAAGGTCGAGCATAGTGTTCCTCTGTGCCCTTTAAGCCGGGCGGAATTTTGGACGCTCCGCTGCCCGAACTAATCGCTGTCTGAGTCGCCGCCGGCTCCATCGTTTGCCGAGGCCGGTTCCACCCGGCGAGAATACTCGAACATTCCCGATGCGGAGCGGGTACCCCATTTGAAAGTCCCGAATCCCAGCGAGGTGTAGATGCGGCTGCCATTCAGACCCGGACGTGAGAGTGGCACAAACGCAATCGGCGTTCCGAGCAGATTAAAAGAATCTCCCGCGCTCGCAGCGACCGTGGCTTCAAGCCTGTGCGGCATCAACTCTGGCCCGCCAGCTTCGATTGCGAGACTGCTCAGGGTCAAGGTCGACCAGTTACCATCGGAGAACAATCGTGCGACCTGCTGTTCGGTCTCGCTATCGCCATCGATGCAGCGCAGCTCAATTGCGTCTTGAGCCCGATCCTCTCCATCGAACAGCGCCCAGATCATCCTGCGCTCGTTGAACTTCTGCGGGCCGAGACCGGTAAAGGAAACTCCGGCGCGCGTACTGGCTTGCAGGCTGTAGTGCCGACCTTCCAGGGTCGCCTCGCCCGTGGCAATCGAAAACACCGGCGCGATATTTCGCGCCGCGCTGTCGAACGGTCCGTGCCCGAACAGAACTGAGGGATCCAGGCGGTCGCCGGATAGCGGTAGCTGCAGGGTCACGCGCGCGCCGGGATCCAGGATACCGGTGGCGAGTGCGCGCTCGATGCTCAAATAATTCGAACCATCCGGAACCACGACGGCGGTGCCCGCGAACTCCAGGACCAGCGAGTTCCCGCGAATCGCCAGGGAAAGAGGTCCGAGCGACAGCCGGTCGGCGTCGCGTTTGGTGGTGCCTTCGCAGGTGCACAGAGTTACGCGACGCTCGCCCTGGAGCATCATAATTCGCGCGCCAAAGCCGGGCGTACCCAGATCAAAGCTGGCCATCGCGCCGAGTTCTGACGCGGCGTCATAGAATTCGATCCCGACTCGCACCGGCGCGGTCGTCGAAACGCGGCGTGAAGCGAGCGGCGTGCGAACGATCGAGAGATTCGAATCGAATCGGGCAGCGGCTTGCGGCCGGCCAGAGAAAGTTTCGGCGATGGCCTCCACACAGCGTTGGCGAAGCGGGCCGAGCAATCTCACCGAAACCGACAACTCGAGCTGAGCCGCATCCACCAATCCCTGCGCGGCGATGGCGGAGATACGGCTCAGCGCAGATAGCGGACTTTCGCGATGCCGTTCGGTGAAGGCCTGGACCAGGTTATGGATGCCGCCGGCTGGGTAGCGCAACCCGAAAGTCGGAGTAATCCCGGCGGCGCGCAGTTTCCCGGCTAGTGAGAGCAGCGGACCGTTGATGAAATCGTCGCTGGCGGAAACCCGTGCCGAACCCGCCGGTCGAAGTTCCTGTCCATGGGTGCGCACGCCGAGTCCAAAATCGACACGCGGCTCGATGATGTTCCATCCGTGAATGAGCAACACGGTGGCGCGACCAAAGCGCTCAACCATCAGGGCCAGGCGCTCGGCGATGATCTCCAACACCCACGGAGCGCGTTCCGCGAGCTGCGGGATGCGGTTGCAGTCGATGAGGTTACGGTCCATCGCGCAATTAATCAGCGCGGATCCGCCTACGCGCGCCGCCAGGTCGCGTGTGATTTCAGCGGTGTGGAGGTCGTTGACCTTGGGATGAAGCGTTGCCTGGGCAGCTTTGCCCGCGCGTCCGCCATGGGGAGCGATCAGAAGAAGAGGGGAACCACCCTCGATTATTTCCAGCCACGGCTCCGGCGCGGCGATCGATGCCCCCACCACGCTCATTCGACGACCGGCACTACGGTCGGGCGAACTCGCAGGGCGAGTGCGTGCAGAACAAAAGAAGCGACCAAGTAATACGCGATAAAACTGAGCGAGACCGCAAGCAAGATCGGATTAACCGCGGGCAGCTCGAACAGCATCGCCAGGGTCGCTACCGCCCAGATTATTCCGAGTGTGAGGGTCACCGGACGCAGCGCAGTGGTGCGGTTTGGATATATGTAGCGGATCGGAATGAAAACCATCACCGCGAGTAGCGCGAGGACCATCCAGTTAAAAATCGGTGAAGCATCCAGGCAGAAGAGATACAGAGCGACCAGGTTCCAGTAATTGGGAAAGCCCAGGAAATAATGGTCGGGGGTCTTGGCGTTGGTTTGGCAAAAACCATAAACGCTCGCGAGCATCACGAAACACCCGAGCAGCAGGCCTAGATGGGTAGACGGAATGATGGCGGCTTCGATCATCAGAAAGACTGGCGCAACCGTGTAGGTCAGGTAGTCGACGATATTGTCGAGGAGGGTGCCATCGAAGGAGGGTATTCGCTGCTTGACCTTCACCAGGCGGGCCAAGGGTCCGTCGCTGGAATCGATAAAGGTCGCGGCCGCCATCGAGAGAAACGAGGCGCGAAAATCGCCCTCGGACGCGTAGTAGATCGCCAGCAGTCCGGCAGCGGCTCCGAGCGCGGTGTACAGATGCACACCCCAGGCGAAGGCGGTGAGAAGTCTTTGCCTCGGTAACGGTCCGGACAAGGTTCCCGCCGCGGCGCTCATTTCATCGATCCGGCTTGAAATCTCGCGGCCCGAAATAGTCCTCGAGCACCGTCATGAATGGCCCGCAGGCCCGCCGCGCCTTGACCAGTGCGAGCGCCTCCTCGAGGGACATCCGCCGATGGGCGCGCAGGAAGGCGATCGCAAGGGTAGGGGCCCGATTCAATCCACCGTTGCAATGCAAATAAACCCGGCCATGCTCATCGACCAGCTCGCGCAGGTCGCGGAGGGCGGCTGCGAGGCGGTCCGCCATCGCGTCAGCGCTGCCATCCTGAATTGGTGTGCGCCGAAAGCGGATGCCCTGAGCATCATACTCGGCCCGGAGCTGCTTAAGGTCGAGGCCGTGGTGGCGCAGGTCGTCATCGTCCTGAAGGTTGTGTACCGCGGCGACCTTGTACCTGTCTTTGAGCCATTCGATGTCGCCGCGGGCGAGATACTCGCCGATTAGCAGCTCATCGGATATTTCGCTGACCGAAGGACGCTCTCCGCCGCGAGTCGCGCGATGATGGTCGTGATCGTTTCGTTTACTGAACCAATCCATCAAAGGGCCTTAATCCAGGTGTAAATTTACTCACTCATCGCGGCCCTGACCAGTCGTGGGAAAGCGAATCGAAGTCGGCCGCCAGCGCACATTTAACACCGCCCGGAACGAAAACCCAGAAATTCAGGAGCCGATTCTAGCCGGGGTGTCTGGCTGACTTCGCCGCCGATAATTGGAATCCCCGCAGAGAAGAATTCCGCTTATGACTCGACCAGATAGAGGCGCCATCCCGTGGGCACACCCTTGAGCTTGTGAACACCGTGATCCTTGAACCTGATTGCCGACCCATCCACCAGGTCCCGCACCGCGCTCGAGACCAGCACCTCGCTCGCGCCGGCCTTGGCAGCTACCCGGGCCCCAATATGGATCGCAATGCCGACGACGTCGTTGCCCATCATTTTGTATTCGCCAGTATGCAGTCCGGCTCGGATCTCAAGGCCCAGCGTGCGGACGGCACCGCGGATTGCGGACGCGCATCGAATCGCCGCGGTCGGCACTTTGAAGGTGGCGAGCATTCCGTCACCGGTAGCGATTATTTCTGTGCCGCGGTTTGCCCGAAGCGCCCTTCTAACTGCCGCGTAGTAGTGATTAAGCACTTCCGTCCAGCGATGGTCACCGAGCTGCGCAGCTCTCGCAGTCGAGCCAACAATGTCGATAAACAGGAAAGTGGCGAGGCCCCGAGCGAACTCAACGCTCCCGCGTGCGGGTCGGGGCCGGACGGGCTCATTGTCCGGCAGCCGTTCATACTGATGGCTGACCCTCCGTGCGATAGCCTTTTTCACGTATGCTCGGGCGCGCTGCGCCGTGCGGCAGCGAACGGTCTTTTCCCGAGGTGGGACCGCCCAGTAGATCCGCCGGTTACGACCCACCCCACGTACCTCGACAACCCCCCATTTCAACAGCACGGTGGTGCCGACCCGCCGGACCGACCATGCTTTGGACGTATATCCGGAGACATTCGAACGATGAACCCCGATGCGGAGAAACTTCGCCATTGTCGTTCGTCCCGGGTCGAAGCAAATGCCCAAGCGACGAAGAAGTAAAGTTGATCACGCGGCCCGCCCCATGCAACGGTCCGCCGATGCTATTTTCCGAGCTCGCTCGGTGAGGTCAGTGTATCTGCAAAAGTGCCAGTGAAAATAGTTGTGCCGGCAGACCGAATGGTCCAGGGTCGGAAGAGACGCGGGAAGAGAGGGACTGTGGCGCACGCGATTCACGAGTTGCGTGTGTTGGATGTGACCGCTCACGTTGGGCACTCCTTTGCCTCGACCATTCATCGCTGCACGGCGCGCCGTGATCGCCGCGTCACGCTCCCACCCGAAACCGCATTTTCCAGAACCTCCACGATATCGATTCCGCTCGTCATAAATCCCGCGATTCGGTGCAACCCGCCCAGGTCGTGCATCGCCTCCATCCCGAGTTCAGGCGCGACTGCCAATTTTACCTGCGGCGGTATATGACTTGCGAATTCAGCAACCCGGACGACCGCATCCAGGGTCAGTTCGCGATGACGAACCAGTTGTGTCATCACCGCTCCGGTACCAGTTCTCTTCGCGATATCATCGGCGAGTTCGCTTTCCAGGCTCCGAATCTCGTCGAGATATTCCAACGCCGACCCAGCCGAACCACGTGCAGCTTGACGCAAGGATCGCTCGCCGAGGAAGCGATTGATCACGATAGCCGATAGCGACAAACCATCCGCCTTCATTTCATCGATCAACTCCCGCGCTCGAAGCAGGCGGTCCGCTTCCGGCGTCGTCACCATCACGAACCGCACTGCTTCCGAACGCATCAGGACCTCGGTCTTGCGCAGTTGATCGACTACCGCATCGACGCTCTCCGAAGCGGCGGCGAAAAAATCCGACACACTTGAAAGTACCCGGCCGCCCGCGAATCTCTCCAGTTCGCGTACCACGAACCGCGCCGCCTGGCTGGCGAGCTTGACTGCAAGTCGTCCAGCGGAAAGCGACGGCGTAAAAATCCATCGCGCCGCACGCGAGTCGAGCAAGCGTGTGAAACGCGCCGGCGCCTCCAGAAATTCAAAGGCATGGGCCGCCGGCGGAGTGTCAACGATTTTGAGCTCAAATCCCCCCGTTTCATGCAAATCGTAGAGTTGCTGCAAAGCCGCGAAAGCCTCGGCGCCCGCGAATTCCGCGGTGAGACGCTCGTAAAACGGATTTTGCAGAATTCGCCGACGCGTGGCGGGATCGGGCGCAAACCGCTCCGCCATCATGTCCCACGCCCCTTTCACGTCGAGCACCATCGCGGATAGCTTGAGCGCGGGATCAAGTCCACCGGCCGCGAGGTGGCCGCGCGAGAGACGAGTGGGGCGGCCCCCGAGCCGCTTCAAGCCGAGCGCGTCACGCAGCCGGCGCGCGGGATCGACCGTGATCAGGGCAGTGTCCAGATTCCGCTCCGCACCGGCGATCCCGAGCGCCGCCGTCACGGTGGTTTTCCCTACTCCCCCGGTGCCAAGCACGATGATGATGGAGCCCTTTTTAAGCAGGTCTTTCACGCCGGCGGTCCGTGCAGGGCAACATAGCAGGCGTTGTGCAAACCCGCATCGGTGTGATTAGACCGCCGAATCGGAGGGCGGTAAGATGACCGGTGAGGGGTCGACATGGTGGAGGCGGTGCTGGTCGCGGCGGTGATAGTTACGAGCTTGGTTGCGATCGCGGCAGTCGCGATCCTCCTGGTACGCTCGTACGCGGGGGCAAATTCCTTCGACAGACTGGTAAAGCAGCTCGAGGTGGTCGCGCGCGACTTGGACGGTAAGTTCGCGCGCGCGACAGCCGACATGGCCGAGCGCCTGAGCGATACCAAGGGCGATCTGCGTCAGGAAACCGCCGACCGCATCGCGCAAGGCTTTCTCGCGCTGAAAAATGAAGTAGAGCAGCAGCTCAAGGCCGGACGCGAGGAACAGGCCGGCGGTCTCAAATTGGAGATCGCCGCGCTGACGTCGCAGATGCGCGACGGACTGGAATCGGTCCGCTCCGAGATCGATCAAAAACTGCTCGCGATCACCAACCAGGTGCAGAACAAGCTCGATCAGAATATTAGAGAAGGTTTTGCGCAGTTTGAGAAGGTTCAGCAGCACCTGATGGCCGCGGAGGAGCAGCTGCGCAACGTTGGGGCGATTGGCGCTTCGATCAATGACCTGAACAATCTGCTCAAGATGCCGCACCTGCGCGGCAAGTTCGGCGAGGCCAGCCTCGAGCGTCTGCTCGAGGATTTCCTGCCCGCACACATGTACGAATTGCAGGCGTCGCCGGGACCAGACATTTCCGGACGTCCCGATGCGATCATTAAATTTCCAGAGCGCAATCTGCCCATCGATGCGAAGTTTCCACGCGAGCAAGTGCTCCCGCTATTCAGCAATTCCGATCCGATGTCATTGGACGCCGCGCGAGCCGAATTTGCTCGGGTCATGAAGGAGCAGGCGCGCCGCATCGCCGCATACATCCGGCCCGAAAGTGGCACCACCGATATGGCACTCATGTATCTGCCGAGCGAGACGCTCTACATGGAAGCGGTCCTGAACGGAGACCTGAGCGAGTACCTCAACAAACTGCGCGTGTTCGCGGTGTCTCCCAACACATTGATCATCACTCTTCAGTCCATCCAGATGGTCTTCAAGATGTACGAGTTCGCCAAGAGCTACGAACGCGCGACCGAGGAACTAAGGAAGGCGCAGAGCGCGTTCGGCTATTTCGAGGACCGCTTCGAGGAAATCGGCAAATCTCTCGGTCGGGCGCAGCAGGCTTACGAGGTCGCTCGCGGGCACCTAACCAAGTATCGAAATCAGGTGGTGAACCTCACCGGTGAGCCGGTGCCCGAACCGCAAGCTGCGGCGATCGCGATGGTTGGCGGCAAAGGCAAATAGAATCCCGACCACCGCTCACCAGGACGACCGAGCTTCAATTCCGAACCAGGGTGCCGGACGGGTGCCCGCCAATCTGCTTGACCTCGGTAAGCAAAGTCCTGCCGTTTCAGTTTACTGCTGCTCTTCATCACTTGGCGGCGGCGGTTTCAACTGACTGCGCTCGCCTCCCGCGGCGATCCATCGCGCGACTTCCTGGCGCTCGCGCCGCAGAAAATCTCCAATAGCTCTGCGCAGCCCCGGATGCGACACGTAGTGCATGCTGCGGGTCAGGGCCGGATCGAACCCGCGCAGCCATTTGTATTCGCCTCCCGCACCCGGCTCGAAGCGTTTCAGTCCATTGGCGATCGCATGTTCGATTCCAGCGTAGTAGCAGACCTCGAAGTGTAGAAACCGGACCTCGCGGAAGCAGCCCCAGTACCGCCCATACAGCACGCCGGCCTTTTCCAGACAGATCGCGCCCGCGATGATCTCGCGCCGATTCCGGGCCGTGACAAACCTCAAGTGTCGCTTAAAGTTTCGTCGAAGCAGTGCGAAAAATTCCTGCGTCAGGTACTGGCGCCCCCAGTACAACTTTTCGATGGTCGCCAGGTACACCTTGAACATGGTCGGGAACATCGCGTCGGCGATTTCCTCCCCCGCCAATACCCGCACGTCGATGCCCGCCTCCCGAACCTCGTTGCGCTCGTGACGCACCGCGGTCCGCCGCTTGTGCTTCAGCCGCCCCAGGTAGTCGTCGAAAGTCGCGAACCCGGCATTCTGCCAATGATATTGATAGCCGTGCCGCTCCAGGAATCCGGCCCGCGCCAGCAACGCAGCCTCATCCTCGGCGCAGAAGTTTACGTGCACCGAAGACAGCTTGTTGTCGTCGCACAGTTTAACCAGCGCGTTTGCGAGGATCGCGCAGAGGGTTAGGCGATCCGCCCCGGGCGCGGTCAGCAGTCGCCGTCCGGCGTGGGGCGTGAAAGGCACTGCAACCACCACCTTGGGGTAGTAGCGAATTCCCGCGCGCTCGGCCGCATCGGCCCATCCGTGGTCAAAGACGAACTCGCCCATGCTGTGCGATTTCAGATAGAGCGGACAGGCGGCGATGATTTTGCGCCCGCCGCGCGGGCGAATGACGATATGAAACGGCGCCCATCCGGTGTCGCGCGCCGCCGACCCCGATTTCTCCATCGCGCGCAACCAATCCCATTCCACAAACGGCGAGTCATCGGGCGCCAGCACCGCGTCCCAATCGTCGCGCGGCACCTTCTCGATGCCTTCGAGGATCTGCGCTTCATATTGTTGTGCGGCGTCGTTCATTGTTTGTGTCACGCGAGCGAATGAGCACGGCGAACCCGTATGAAGAACCCGGCACAACCATGCGCCAATCAAGCTGTTACCGGTTCTACTCGAAGCAGCGCTCCTCGCACCGGAGTGAAGATTAACAATCCTAGCCCACGCAACAAACCATCGCTCGCGGTCCGCCTATCCGGGCGAAAGGAGTGACAGCGCTTCCATTTGCTATGCGCAGGCGAAGCAGTGACCGGGCGAGGCCGCGAAGTCCCGGGTCGGAATTGGCAACTAAGTCGGAGCACCGCGGGCCGCTTCACGCAAGTGAAGTCGATACCGGATTGGAAGTCCGCGAGGTGCTTCTTGGCTGCTCCTTGATCGCCGCCGATCTGCTATCTTTATTACGTCAGCAAGGTCTATGAACGGCGACAGCAAATATCGCTGGATCACGCTTGCCAAGACCGTGGGCGGCGATGGGCATGACGACGACGGCGGGCAGGGCGGCACCGTCACTGAGCGGCGCACCAAGACCAGGGCCAAAACCGCCAAGCCCCCGCTCTATAAGGTCATCCTGCTCAACGACGACTACACGCCGATGGAATTCGTGGTGGAAGTGCTGAAAGCGGTCTTTCACAAGCCTCACGCCGAGGCGACGCGGATCATGCTCCACGTGCACCAGAATGGTATGGGAGTAGCCGGCGTCTACCCGTTCGAAATCGCCGAGACCAAGGTGCGAACCGTCGAGGAACTTGCCCGCCAGGCGGAGTATCCGCTGAAGTGCACGATGGAGAAGGAGTAAAGGCCCCGCCGACCATGCCTTCGTCTATAAACATCAGCCGGGAACTTCAGGTAACCCTGCAGCTTGCGATGACCGAGGCGGTCAACCGGCGTCACGAATATGTCTGCCTCGAGCATTTGCTCTACGCGATGCTGCATGACGTCACCACCAGCAATGTGCTCAAGCATAGCGGCGCCAACCTCGACGCCCTCAAGCGCAAGCTCGAGCGTTATCTCGATGAGCAAATGGAGCGGCTGCCCAAGGGCGAGGAAGTCGCGCCGCGTTACGCGATTGGCGTGCAACGCGCCCTGCAGCGGGCTGCGGTCCATTCACAGTCGGCGGGGCGTACCGAGATTAACGGCGCGAGCGTGCTGGTTGCGATGTTTCACGAAACCGAGTCGCCCGCGATCCTCTTCCTCCAGGAAAATGGCGTCAGTCGCTTTGACGTGATCAATTTCATCTCGCACGGCGTCTCGAAGGCCGGTCCCGACGAAGACCAGGATGTCGGCGGCACCGAGGAAGAGGGCGACGACGAAGAGGGACACGAGGCGCGCGCCGGCGGCGAAGAAGAAGGCGAGCGCAGGGTATCGCCGTCAAAGGCGCTCAAGACCTACACCATCAACCTGACGGAACGCGCCGCGCAGGGCAAAATCGATCCTCTAGTTGGCCGCAAGAATGAGCTCGAGCGGGCGATTCACGTGCTACTGCGCCGCCGCAAGAACAACCCGGTGTTCGTGGGCGAGGCGGGCGTGGGCAAGACCGCGCTCGCGGAAGGACTGGCGTTGGCGGTACATCACGGCGAGGTCCCGCCGGCGCTGAAGGGCGTCGAGATCTATGCGGTTGACATGGGCGCTCTGCTCGCGGGCACGCGCTTTCGGGGCGACTTCGAGCAACGGCTCAAGGCGGTTATCAAGGCGGTGGTGGGGAATCCCAAGCGCATTTTGTTCATTGACGAGATTCACACCATCGTTGGAGCAGGGGCGGCCTCCGGCTCGACCATGGATGCCTCCAATCTGCTCAAGCCGGCGCTGGCCTCCGGGGACCTTCGCTGCATCGGGTCGACGACTTACCAGGAATACAAGCGGTCGTTCGATCGCGACAAAGCGCTCGCGCGCAGGTTTCAACGCATCGATGTGCTCGAGCCGAGCCAGGAGGAAGCCGTACAGATCCTCGATGGACTCAAGTCGTACTACGAGAAACATCATAACGTTCGCTACACGGCACCAGCACTGCGCCTGGCGGTGGAGTTGTCAGGACGCTATATCAACGATCGCTTCCTCCCCGATAAAGCGATCGACGTGATGGACGAGGCCGGGGTCGCAGGGCACCTGCGTGGCAAGGGCTCACCGGATCCCATCACAGTCGGCGTCCGCGACATCGAGCGCACCGTGGCGCGGATGGCGAAGATTCCCGAGCGCACGGTTTCCTCGACCGATCGGACACGTTTGCAGAGCCTCGAGGAAGACCTCAAGCAGGCGGTCTTCGGTCAGGATACCGCCATCGAAGCGGTCGCCCGCGCGATTAAGCTGGCGCGCTCGGGCCTCAGCCATCCGGACAAGCCGGTTGGATCATTCCTGTTCGCGGGTCCGACCGGAGTAGGGAAGACCGAAGTCGCGCGTCAGCTTGCCAAGACCATGGGGGTCGAGTTTCTGCGCTTCGATATGTCGGAATATATGGAGCGGCACACGGTGTCGCGCCTGATCGGCGCGCCTCCCGGCTACGTCGGTTTCGATCAGGGCGGGTTGCTCACCGACGCGATCAACAAGACCCCGCATTGCGTGCTCTTGCTCGACGAAATCGAAAAAGCCCATCCAGACCTGTTCAATATTCTGCTGCAGGTGATGGATCATGCGACCCTGACCGACAACAACGGCCGCAAGGCCGATTTCCGCAACGTGGCCCTGGTTATGACGACCAATGCCGGTGCCCAGGAACTGGCCCGTTCGATGATTGGCTTTCACGGCGGGATAGGAGTCGGAACGCCGAAAACCGTGATCGAGCGGATGTTCAGCCCTGAATTCCGCAACCGATTGTCGGCAACGATTGAATTTGCTCCGCTGAGCGCTCCAGTCGTCGAGAAAGTGGTCGACAAATTCCTAGGCGAGCTTCAGGATCGCCTGGACAAGCAGAAAGTCGTGCTGACGACCACGCCTGCCGCAAAGAAGTGGCTGGCAGAACACGGCTATGAACCGCGTTTCGGGGCGCGCCCGCTGGCACGCCTTATCGAAAGCGAAATCGCCCGCACCCTTGCGGACGAAGTCCTGTTCGGTCGACTCACCAAGGGCGGCCGTGTAACGGTGGATCTGGACGGCGATCGGCTGTCATTCTCCTACGCCGAAACCCCGACCCGCCAGCCGGTGCCGGTGTCTTAGGACGCGTTTCTCGGCTAGCGCCGGTCATCGCTGGACCCATTCCTGCGCTGGGTAAGGGACGCCAGAAGCCGACCACTAACCGCTGATTCTATTCCCTACGAAGGACGGTCGGATGAAGCCACTCGTCTCCGCCGGGGTCGCGATGGTCGATATTGTAGTGCAGCCCGCGCGATTCCTTGCGCGCCCTCGCCGAGCGGATGACGAGTTCGGCGACGGTTGCCAGATTGCGCAGCTCGATCAGGTCGGAATCAATCGTGTGGTACCAGTAGTAAGTGTGAATCTCTTCCTTGATTAGCTCGATCCTCCGCAACGCCCGTTCCAGGCGGCGATCGCTGCGGACTATTCCGACGTAGTTCCACATCAGGCGCCGGATCTCATCCCAGCTCTGCGTGATCAGCACCCGCTCCTCGCTTCGAATCGCGCGGCCCGGGTCCCACTCCGGAAATTCCGGCGGGGCTCCCTTGGCCGATTTAATCATCTCGACTGCAGCAGTCGCCCCGCGCCGCCCCATGACCGCCGCTTCCAGAAGAGAGTTCGATGCCAGGCGATTTGCGCCATGCAAGCCGGTCATGGCGACTTCGCCGGCCGCATAGAGACGAGGGATTCCGGTCGCGGCATTCAAATCGGTCTGCACGCCGCCGCACATGTAGTGTGCCGCCGGAACCACCGGAATCGGACCTGTGGTGAGATCGAAGCCGAAGTTGAGACAGCGCCGGTAGATATTCGGGAAGCGGCCGCGGATGAGATCGGCATCGCGATGACTCAAATCGAGCAGGACGTTGTCCAAGCCGTGCCGCTTCATCTCGGAGTCGATGGCACGCGCAACCACATCGCGCGGTGCCAACTCCGCGTCCGGATGGTAGTTCTTCATGAACGGCGTTCCGTCGGGCAGCCGCAGGATCGCACCTTCGCCGCGCAGAGCTTCGGAGATCAGGAAAGATTTTGCCGCCGGATGGAACAGGCAGGTCGGATGGAACTGGTAGAACTCCATGTTCGCGATGGTTGCGCCGCCGCGATACGCCATCGCCACGCCGTCCCCCGAGGCGATGTCCGGGTTCGTGGTGTAGAGATAGACCTTGCCCGCGCCGCCGGTAGCGAGCAGAGTCGCGCGCGCCAGAATCCTGTTTACCGTCTGCGACTTCCGGTCGTACGCGTAAACGCCCCAGCACGCGCCCGGCTTACCGTCCAGCGAACTTTCCACCAGCAAGTTGACAGCGACGTGATTTTCCAGCGTGCGGATATTCTTGATGGCGCGTGCCGCCTCGGTTAGAGCGCGCATTATTTCCTGTCCGGTCAAATCCTGCGCGTGCAGCACCCTGCGATGGCTATGACCACCCTCGCGCCCGAGGTCATATTCATCCTCGTCGCCATGTTCGAGCCTGCTGAATTGAGTGCCGAGTCGGATCAACTCGCGCACCACGTCCGGACCTTCGCGAACAATGCTTTCCACGGCTGCGCGATCGCACAGCCCGGCGCCCGCGCGCCGGGTGTCATCGATGTGCGATTCGAACGAGTCGTGCACGCTCCAGACGCTGGCGATCCCGCCCTGCGCATACGCGGTATTGGCTTCGGCGCTCTCGGCTTTGGTCAGCACCGTGACGGTGCCGAATTCCGAGGCACGAATCGCGAACATCAGCCCTGCAATACCGCCACCGATGACGAGAAAATCGCTTTGGAACCGATGCTTCATCCAACCCTGTCCAATCTTCGGTCCGCCGCCGCAAAGGGGACCGCTGGAGAGACGCTACGTTGCTGAACTGTTACCAGTCAACAACAATGTCGGCGGGTCTCATCTCGATCGGGTGCGAAATCGGCCAATTTGCGCCAGTTATCGGATTGCCTTATTGTCAAAATGAAGTACTGCTGCGGAGTAGGCGTGGAACTGACGACGCCAAATGTCCTGACTCTCCTGCGGATCGCCTGTGTGCCCCTTCTGGTCTGGCTGCTGATGCACACGGGGCCGCTGCCCTCTGCGATCGCGGCGATGGTGTTCTTTTTCGCGACCATCACCGACTTCTTCGATGGCTACATAGCGCGCAGCTACAATTCGGTGACGGCGATTGGGAAGTTCCTCGACCCGATGGCCGATAAGCTGGTGGTTACGACCGCGCTCATCATGCTCGCCGGGATGGCGCGCTCGCCCCATGTGCCCGCATGGATGGTCGTCGTCCTGGTGATCCGGGAAATCATGGTTACCGGTCTGCGCGCAGTTGCTGCGGCCGAAGGAATGGTGATGGGCGCAGACGAGCTCGGCAAGTACAAGATGACGCTCCAGGTCATCGCGATTCACGGGTTGCTCATTCACTACACTTACTTTCACGTCGATTGCTTCGCATTCGGGATGTTCGTGCTGTGGATCGCGCTGGTGGTCACCGTCTGGTCCGGGATCGATTATTACTTGAAAGTGCTCCGCGCGCTGAGACCGCCCGCCGTGCGGGCGGCTGGCAAGCGCGCAGCGGTTTGATTTGACTTGCGGACAGACGCCCGTTAAACGATTTAGTCCGGCCTCGCGAGCGGGTGTAGCTCAGTTGGTAGAGCGCGTGCTTGCCAAGCACGAGGTCGTCGGTTCGAAACCGATCACCCGCTCCATTAAAATCACCAGAAAATTCAATGAAAATCAGCATTATTTCTTAGTAAATAGCGCAATATTTCGCTTCGCGACATTACACTGAAATCCGGCTTTTTACGCTCGAATTCGGTGCATCATTCTTCCTATATTCTTCCAAAATTCTTCCAAAATAGGGCGGGCCGGGGTATCGTCCCACTATGCGTTCCGCTGATTGGGTCCGTTTGACCAACCGGCTGGCAGAGGGTGCAAAGCCCTCTTCTCGAGAGCAGTTCTTGCGGGATGCTGAGCTTAAGGGTTTCGGGCTGCGCGTCGCGCGGTCCGGCTTGAAGACCTTCTTCCTGGAATTCAGAAGTCCTGTCGATCGCCGCTTCCGTCGGCTCAAGCTGGGAAGG
>JBKPEA010000058.1:0-34883 GCA_046728175.1 Thermodesulfobacteriota bacterium
CACTTCTACGCTGTGCGGTTGCTGGACGCCATGGGCGTAGACCCGGCGCGCGGCGTGATCCGCCTTTCCTTTGTGCACTACACCTCGCCGCAAGAAATGACGCAGCTCATCGAAGCGCTGGACGCAATCCTGGGGTGGCGGCAGCAGCTCTGCGAAAATATACGGTTACGACGCCTGAAGACCGGTCGTTAGCGTACGGCTAGGCCTCACCGATCACTGAGAATCGCATCAGCCGCAGCATTAGTCATAACCACGCAGCCATTTTGGTCCATTGCGGTCAATCCGTTATCCCATCGGTTGAGAGCTTCTTTTGTTTTATGCGCGCGGCTGGTCAGGTGGTCCGTTGTCCACGACTCATCGCAATGAATTTCAATAGGGGTTCAGCTGCGGACCTGTCCCAGTAGTCCCGCCACGCCTTGATTTTGCCATCGGCGATCTCAAAGACTCCGACAACCGGCAGATCAAATGGCTCGACGGCGTTGGTCTTGTTCCTGAAGTGCTCGACTCGCTCCGCTATAACTGTGTCCGCGTCGCCGACGATAGAGATGACTCCAAGCCCAATGTCCCAATCCTTTTGCATTGGAGGGAATCAGACAGTTTTTCGTCCCACCCCCCCGAGCGGGTGAGGGCGGGGCGAAAAACTGTATTAAGGAAAAACAATCGGGAGCCGATCGAAAATGAATCAAATCCCTGCAGGTACTAACTTACGAGTGGTATACCAAAAGGGGTAAGGCCAGCTTGTCTCGCGACTTTTCGGTGGCGGCCTATTGTTGGCCACGACTGTTTCACTCCCTACTCCACGCCCCTTATCTGTCCAGGATCGGAGGCCTACGAGGTTTCATCAAGAGTTACCCGTACTGGGTGAAGCCAGCCATTTAGCACGCTGACTGAACTCAAGGTGAACGCAAGGTCGTTGCATCTCAAGGAACCTTCGATTCGCATCTGACGAAGGGCCTCTACCATTTGAGAGAGTTCCTCTACAACATTGACAATGGGACGACGTATTGCTTACGATGGGCGCGCTTTAGTCGATTCACACCGACCGGAGAAATTTCAAATGCGGGAAACACCGAGCACCAAGAACGGGGCTCGAGCGCCGCGCGGGTCGGAGGTTGCGGGACTCTTTTCTGTCCCTAAGCTGGAGGAGGTGGCGGCTGAACCAGGTAAAGCTTGGAAGCTCGACCGGCGCGCGACCCGAGTCCTCACCACTGCAGGAATCAGCGCACTCAGCGCACTGATCGTGCGATTTCTCGAGTTCGCTAGCGATTCGGAAAGCGACGGCCGCCGGACCATGGAGAACACGGGCGAGAAGCGCTGGATCACTCCGGAAGAGGCCGCCGAGATTATTCGTGAGAGTCCTCGGTGGTTTTATCGAAATGCGGGACGGCTTCCATTCGTACGGCGGGTGTCTCGTAAGAAAATTCTGATCTCCGCGCCGGAAATGCATCGTTGGATCGACGCACGGCGTATCTGACGCCGCAGATCGTGACACCATACTCTTTGGTCTTCGGCGCATTGATATACGCAACGAATCGTCGCTAACCTGATCTGACCGCCCCCAAGCTGAGGGCTTCAGAATAGATGGCGAGAAAGAAAGCGCGCGGGCTGGGCTTCATCTACCAGCCAACGTACAAAGATAAGCGTACCGGAGAATTGAAGACAGCGTCCACATGGTGGATTCAGTATTCGGTTCGGGGCAGGCGACATAGGGAATCATCCGGGTCCGCCAATCCGAGCGTGGCGAGCAGACTGCTAAGAGATCGCCTAGGGGCCGCCGCGCAAGGAAAACCCGTCGGACCCAACGTGGATCGCACAACGTTCGAAGACCTCGCGCGCATTCTCGTCGAGGACTACCAGGCCAACGGTCGCCGCAGTCTGGAGCGCATTCGAGGTAGCCTCCGCCATCTTCGAGGCTTTTTCGGAGACCAGCTCGCCGTCGACATTACGAGCGACCGAGTAACGAGATATGTCAACTGGAGACAGAACGATGGCGCCGCATCGGCCACGATTAACCGGGAGCTCGCGGCACTGAGGCGTGCTTTCCGACTGGCGGCGCGAGCAGGCAAAGTGGCGTTGCGCCCGGAAATCACGCTGTTGCGGGAGAACAATCGACGAAAAGGTTTTTTCGAACCAGACCAATATATGTCTTTGTTGCAGCACCTTCCGGATTACTTGAAGCCCGTCATTCAAACGGCTTACATCACGGGATGGCGGATCCAGTCCGAGATCCTGACGCGACAAAAACACAATGTAGATCTAGATGCAGGCTGGCTTCGGCTGGAGCCTGGCGAAGGCAAAGACGGTGAGGGGCGAAATTTCCCTTTGATTCCTGGGCTGCGCGAAGTGCTCGCACTGCAACTCGAACAGACGCGGGTGCTC
This sequence comes from Thermodesulfobacteriota bacterium, assembly GCA_046728175.1. Classification (GTDB taxonomy): domain Bacteria; phylum Desulfobacterota; class Binatia; order Binatales; family Binataceae; genus JAFAHS01. The sequence goes on from JBKPEA010000058.1 coordinate 2,380, forward strand.
GAACAGCAAAGCGACCAGATCATCCCGTGGCTGTTTCATAAGAACGGAAAACGGATTCTTAGTTTCCGCAAGGCGTGGTGCACGACGTGCAAGAAGGCCGGCCTCGCTGGCCGCATTCCGCATGATTTCCGGCGCACCGCGGTGCGCACAACCTCGAACGCGCAGGCGTTCCTCGCTCTGCGGCTATGGCAATGGTCGGCCATCGCACCGAATCAATATATCGCCGGTATGCGATCGCGGACGAAGCAATGCTCCGAGAGGGCGCCGTCAAGCTAGCTGCTCTGCACCTCGCCGAGCATATGCATATTCGCTCCGGCACACGCGGAAACGCATGAGGGGTTGTAAGCCTACTAAACCTTCCCTGTCACTCGAGCGGGGTGGACGCAGGTTTTGTTATCCTGCACTCTCCAAGCCAACCGTGCCCGTTGTTTCCATCCGATTACGGCACGAGATAGGCGCCCGAAGACAAGTGGCCGAATTCCTATATTCGTATTCCCGGGCGATGGCGACTATTGTTTCTGATTTCGATACTGTGAACGGCCCACTTCGATACTGTAAATTGGGTGCGCCAGGCTTCACCTGGCGCACCCAAATCTGAATATCAAAGTGGGCCAGACCGGATTGTCAAAAGCAGTTTCTCTCAGGAGTACAGCCTTGAACCACGAAGAGCGGTCCAGATATAGGCCCAATCATCGGACGGACCACGGGAAGCATCTCGCCCCGTGACGCTAACCCCTCCAAAAGAAAGGATTTATCGTTGGTCGGAGTGGCCGGATTTGAACCGGCGCCCACACGCACCCCACGGGTAAAAGTGGGTTTTCGGCGGTGCACTCGGTGGCGCTCGAGGTGCACCAAACTCAACCGTAGCAGGGGTTTTCTCGTGTTTGTCTGGATACAGCGAACGCTACGACGTAACAGCGAAATCGATCGAGGGTCCACACAAAAGTCTCCACACCGGATCGTCTCGATTTGAGAATTAATTCGGTGTGCAAAAGTGCACCGCAGGAACGGTGGTTGAATTCGAGTGGAGCCCGAGGTTTCAAGTTACGAGAGATACCGGGAGGCGCCCAATCTATTTGTGCAATCGCCTTCCTCGCTCTTGTCAGCGGTGTGCGGTCCTTTGGCGCACAGCAGCAAACGCCGAGTCGTCCCCTAGATGAAAGAATACGTGTCGCTTTAACCTGCTATCAGATTCCAACTCTGCCCAACCTCGGCCGCAGGCCTCATCCATCTCGCTCAAGCCAGACCACGAGAATTCAACGAAAGCGCTTCCGTCCCGCATCTCGAAGTGGCAATCTATGCCGCCTTGAACCAGCAGGAACCGCAACTCTCCTGTGCCGTCACGATTGAACTGAATGCGCGCCGGTCCCTGCTCGTCGATGTCGTTGCGCTCGCACATCTCCATCTCGACGATGCGCCAGGAGCCGACGAGGGAGTTGCGAGCGGCTAGCCGTCCCGTTGTGTTACTCATGCTTTCCGGCCGCGGTCTCCGGGATGAGACCACGGCGAGCCAACTCGACCTGCTCATCAAGCGGCAGAGTGCGCGCATCAACCAGAATACCGTTGACCTCGATCATCCAGGCAAACGGATTTTGTTGCAGCATCTCACGGCGGCAATATTCCGGTTCCAGCGGCACGATCCGCAGAAGATTCATAATCAGCCGAGCCTTGGTACTGAGCGCGCTCTTCGAGACGCTAGTGACCCGGCTCAGTTCGTCGAACTTCATGTATGGGTGCTGCGCGGAATCGAACAGAAAGTTGACCTGACCGACTACGTACAGTACCGCGCCCACCCAGACTCTTATCTGCCCGGTTTCAAGCGGTGAGGGGCGCTTGCGCGCCAGCCGCCGGATCAATTTGGCGCAGAGTGCGCCATATTCGTCATCTAGATGTTCCGCACAGAACCGCGCTGTCAGCGCGATGAGTTCTTCCGCTCTTCTGTCCATCGATTGAGAGCGCGCAAGGCCTCGACCGTTTGCTCGTGAGGTCACGGCAGGATCCTTCCTGCCAGTTCAATTCGGATAAACATTCCACACCTCCAGCAGTCTCCATCCGCTCCGCATCCGGCCGACCGCGCCGGCAATCTCCCATCCGACCTTGCACTGATGGGCGAGCGCTGGTGGTATGGCAATCGGCCCTAACTCGGTCCCATCCATTGCCTCAAGCCATATTTGCCCACGCTCAACCCGTCGGATCGTGAAATGATCCTCAAGCGCACCCTCGTCGTCTTCGTCACTGTGTCTCTGTCTGTCGGCATATTCCATCAGGCGGCAAGCGAGCGCCTCGGCCCGGGGCAGATCGTGCGCGGCTCGCGCTCCTTTCGCGGCTCCCTCTGCTGCCCGCTCTCTGGCTACATAGCCCTTCTGAGCCAGCCATCCGACCAGCGCCTTTATCACCGTACCCGCAGCACGCTTGAACTCACCACTGGCGCTGACCTTGCGGATCATGAAATAGCCCAGGAACTCGCCGATGTTGGGAAGGATGTGCTCGGGGCCGAAGATCTCGCAGAACTCGCGATGCTCATGACCTTCGGCGGTATAGAGGCGGTTGAAGAGTGCGCCGTCGCTTTGGGAAAGTGCCTGGTATGCGTAGTTGTTGAGGCTGTCGGTAAGAAGCTCGATCACTTGTCGATAGCGCGTAAAGGTTTTGACCGACAGGCGCTTTTGCTGTTCGGCTAGGAATTCCGCCAGAACCTCACCGATAGTGGGCCGCGCAATCTGACTAGAAATAGCGGATTCCAAAGTTCCTCCGCCTGGTCCGAGTATGCTCGTCGCAACATCATGTGGCGCTCGCACCCGGGTACGCAACCAACACGGCCGGAATTATTCACAGTAGGTTGGTCGTGAGACTCTCACAATGGCGTCGCCGGGTCGTACATTGCGCGCCCGAATTACGACTTCTTCGGGGCTCTCCGGTGCTCGTCGAGCCCGAGTCCTCTCGCGAGCACGTCCCGAACAAAACCCGTTGCGGGGATGGCCTCGCGGATTCGCGCTTGGATCTCGACCGTTCCCCCGAGACGCTCAGCCGCTTCAATCGTCTGGCGGTAAGCCTCCCAGACGTCAGCCCCGGTAACCTCGTAGCCGAAACCCAGTGCGAACCAACGCAGCGCCGCAAGACCGGCTCCCACGGCGAAGGCAGGCTTCTTGTCTTTGAAGTCCCGAGCCGCCCGCATAAGGGTCCGCGGATCAGTGGGCGAGCGGTTGGCAAGCTCGAGCGCGAGTTCCAGCAGTAGCGCTTCCTTTGCCGTCGCGAACCACTTGCCCTCTTCGCCCGGCGCGCTGCGGATGAGGGTCGCGCAAGACTTCTTCGGGCGCCTTGTGCGGATACTTCCGGAGAATCGCGCGGTAGGTCGCCAGATTTGAAGCGGCTTGGTTTGCCGCGATGGCATAACGTTGGTAGGCCTCACCGGCCCGTCCCATTGATAGTAAAACCTCCTCGCACGCGATTGCGATCTGGGCGGGGTTGTCGTTCCGCCGCGCGAGGCTTCCGCATAAGCGAGCGCCTCGGGCTTCTTTCCCATTGCGACCAGCGCCCTGACACCCCAGCGCCGATACTGCCAGCAGACAAATGGTGCCTTGTCGAGCAAGCCAAGTAGTTCCTGATAACGTTCTGCCACCAAGCAGCGAAGAGAGACAGACCATCGTGCTGTGAAAGTAGTGGCCGGGCAGTTCCTGATCCCAGCTTCGGCGCAGGTCCTCGATCAGTGCGTCGGCCCACGCCGAAGCGAGTTGACGGTTCGCGCACAAATCGCCCCAGAAGTCACCGAGCGTTTCGATATAGGGAATTGCGTCGGCCGCATACGCTTCCCAAAGCCGCTCAAGCCATACCGAGCGCCGGCCGATATCGATCGGCGCCGAAGCGATAAGCGGAACCAGTTGTTCGATCGCTCGGTTGACGGCGCTACCAATCGCTCCGGACGAGCCGTCAACGTGTTCCAAGGCTGGTGAGACTCTTTCCAGGAACAGCGCGGCACCTTCTGCGGCAAGCACAGGGTTACGCCGTCGAGTCTTTCCGATATCGGCTACGGCCTGGCGCACGCGCAAAATGGCTGGCTGCGAGCGCCAGCCAAAAGCGTTACGCCGGAGCGAGGTGCAAACTGCGAGCGATGTTTCTCAGAGGCGGCCATCGACGCGTGTGTCGGATGACGCGTGACGTCGCGGGTCAACGAATCCTGTCCCCTGTCCACCGGTCGCGGTTCGCCCAGAAAGGGCAGGCCGGGCAGAGTCCGCCTTGCGGATAGTCCACACCCTCCTCGTGAGGGCAACCGATGATCCGATCAACTCCTGCCACTGTGCGCGTCCCTTGAACTTGAATAAAGTCGGCAATCTCGCGATTGATCGTAGTGTCGAGCCTGACATCGGTCTCCGCCGAAGACCAGCGTCTGAGTTCGGCTACGGCTTCCCGGTCGCCTCTGATTATGCCGACCGCCACCTTGCTCGCGTGCGCATCGTCGGGACCGTAATAGGCGATGGTGGCGACTGGATAGCCGCGAAATCCGCGCCTGAGCTGCTTCTGCAGGGACTTTCTGAACCGCCGCTCGAGAATGCTCATTGATGCGCCTCGGACCCGCGATCGTACCTACCGATACATCAGCATAATTTCTCTTCTTCGAGAACCGCCGCTCAAGTGACTTCAATGAGGCCCGCGTTCCTCCGAATCCCGGCTGCCATTCCTGGCAAAATGGATCAGTAGCCCCAGACGTGCGTTTGCGCTCGGCAGTTAACGAATAACACCGATTTCGATGGGGAGTCGCACAATTTTCACTTCGTCCAATTCTCGAGCCGCAACCCCGCAATCCGCCCGAAATCGCGCTCGTTGTTGGTCACTACGGTTGCGCCATGGACTAGCGCGTGCGCGGCGATCCAAAGATCATGGTCCGCGACCACCTCACCGCGCCTCGCCAAATCTGCTTTGACGGCGCCGAATCGCTCAGCAACAGCAGGCGTGAAGGGCAGAAGCTTTATCGGGTGAAGAAACGGCGGTAGCCGCGTAGGTTTCTCTCGACCTGCGCGGAGCGGAAAATTCCGAAGAATAGTTCACCGAGGGTGATGAGTGACAGGAAGCGGTCAGCGGTAGGCGTCGCCTCAAGTCGCCCGACCACGGCCGGCCGCTCTTTCATGTAGTAAATCACCATGTCCGTATCGAGCAGCCACTTCACGGTGAATCAAGCTCCGGCGCCTCGCTCTTGTTCTGCCGGCTCTCGTGAATGGCTCGAAGCATTTCGTCCGCTTCATCGGGCGAAAGGATCCCTCTGATTTCTGCCCACGGATCTTTCCGCTCACGTCCCGTTTTAGTAGCCGCCATGGTGACCGTCACGGTGATTTCTTGGTCGGGTGTTAGATGGAGCCGCCGTCGAAGTCCAGGGCTCAGCTCCTTGGCCTTAATGTTTCGCGCTGTGGCTCGGTTGGGCACGGAAGCGTACCTCCGGTTGTGCTCGGAATCAGCATGCGGCGAATCACGGGCAGGCTCAAGACCATGTTTCGGCGTCCTAAACTGCGTCTAAATGGTCGACTGCGTTCAGTGGCGACTCACCTGCCATCGCATCTGCGGAGACCGCGGAATTTTCCTGTGTCAGACGGATCGCCTCCTTGTGCTCTAGCTCAATTTGGCGGTGCAAGTCGTGAAAAAACTGACCGGCGGAGTCACTGGAATTCCGAGTACGTTCGTGATCGGCCGTGACGGCCAAATTCTATGGAATTGCGTGGGAGCATAGAATGGGCAAATCCGAGCCTCCGCGCGGCTTTGCGGAGGCTGGCCTGAAAGCGTTGGTCGCGCTTCACTTGAGACGCAGTCATTTTAGAAACGAAATTGGCGTTGCCCCACACATGTCCGGAGATAGTTAGAGTCTCCCGCGAACGACGCCAGATCACCTAGATCTGGCGCGTACGCGGGTTTTGTTATCCCGTGCCCCATAAAAGGGCGTCTCGTAGACAGAAGGTCCGGCAACACCGCTCTGCGCGGGTGGGCCTTTCAGCTGGAGCAAGCTTCGGTAAGAAGGACCCTGCGCACCGACTGCGGCCCTGTGCTATTTTGTGCGACAGAGCCGCAATCAGCAGAAGGTTGCACGTGGTCCATAAAGAATGAGAGATACCCGCGCACCGATAGAACCCAAGCTCCGAAGCACATTCGTAACGACGGCTCCGCGAAACGCGCGATTCAGATTCGGTCGGCCGCTGACGTTCGAACATTATGGCTGAAAGTGCGCGACGTGCCACGCCGAGCTGAAGGACGCTCGAAAAAACAATACGAACGATATTATTTGGGGCTCTATCTCCTTGCACTGGCCGATCGCCGCATCCTGCGATATCCGCTGAAAGTCCTCGAAGGCGATTCGCCGGATTTCATGCTTGTTGGGAAGTCTGGTGAGGAGACCGGACTCGAGATCACTAGAGCGACTGATGAGGACCTCCAAGCGGCAATAACTCAGGGCGAGAAAGACCATGAGAATGAGCGGGCTTTCATAGCGTCCCTACGGGGCTATGTTGGCGATGAGCTTGAGAGCGAATGGTGCACTTTGGTCCGCGATGCAGTCGAGAAAAAGATACCCAAATTCACCAACTACAGGTTGGCCTCTCGGTACGACTTGCTTGTGCCGGACGACACGAGAATGGGTGCCGGCGACCGGCGGAAGGTAATGGAGATACTCACCCCTTGGGTGCGCGAATTGAAATTGCGGGAACCCAGCCTAGGAAGGATCTCCGTGGTCGCGTCTTTCGATGTTCTTTACGACATCGGGGGGGCGTCTCTCATCGTTCCATTTGTCGAGTGGTCCTCCGCGAAGTCGACAGGTGTTTCGAAAGGAGAGTCGTTCTCTGAGCGGGTCGAATATGCAGGCCGATTTGTTGCCAAAAGTGCGATCCGCGCCCACAAAGCGGCGGGCAGCCCTCTCTATTCTCTGGACGCCACAGGAAACCTGGTGAAGGAAACGCCGGACGGACGACGATTCGAGGTTCGCATCAGCGAGTCGGGCGAAGAGAGCACGGTTCAAGAGCTCTCTCGTCGATGAGGCGTGAACCGTGGCTCTGGTTACTCGCTGGACCCAACGGCGCCGGGAAAAGCACTTACGCACCGAAGGTACGTGCCGACGTGGAGGAGATTGTAGGACCGGACGAGTACGCGTACCAGATCGCACGAGGCTCACCCGAACGAGCAGCGCTTCGTGCTGGTCGCCTTGCCGTGCGACGCCGGAATGACCTGCTCCGCCAGCGCCGAAGCTTCGCCGTCGAAACCACCATCTCCGGACGCGGTCATCTCTCGTTCGTCGAGCAGGCGAGGCGTGCTGGTTGGAGTATCGGCATCGTCTATATAGGACTTGGCAGTCCTGAGCTTGCACTCGAACACGTTCGCGAACGAGTTCTGCAGGGTGGTCACGATGTACCCGCAGAGGATGTGCGTCGCCGCTACCAACGAAGTCTCGACAACCTGGCTGCGATTTACGAACTGGCCCATCGCCTCATCGTTCTCGACAACTCGTACCGGAAGGGGGATACGTTGTGACCATCCCCGCGCTGCCGGGGTCACCGAAGGCGATACGAGGGAAGAAGCGCGCGCAATGGTGAAGGACGCCATTCGCGGGCATATCGAGAGCCTCGTAAAGCACGGCGAGGAGATTCCGTTAGAGCCACATCCGGCAACCGTGGAGCGCGTCGCCGTCACCATTTTAACCCGCATGCCCCGCCTTCCTGTCTGTACGCCCATCGAGGTCATCAGGGCGCTTCACAGGGCGGGCTTTTTCCTTGACCACAGCATGGGAGCACGGGATCTCACTGATTCTTTCGTCATCCGAACGACCCGGGATCGTCACCGTTCCGTTCCAACGCAAGGACCTCAAACGAGGAACTCTCAAAGCTATCTTGGAGCAGGCGAGACTCTCTACCGACGAGTTTCTGAAGCTGCTCTAGTTGAGAGCACCGCGACGATACCGGGGACGCTTGCGGAACACACGAATGGACGGACGAGTCACAGCAGTGTCGCGTCGGCCAGTACAGGTCGTATCTCCACAATCAGCGATCGACCGGGCCAGTTTAGGCCCGAGCTCATTGAGCGGTTTAGAATTGATCAACCGAGTGTGACGAGCAGCGTGGCGGCTTCCTTAGGTCGGCGGTGTCGAAACCTTCGGGGAACCCGCTGAGAACGCGCGCCAGCTGCGACTTCGCCTCCTCCGACTGGTTTTGAGTGCTTAACAGCCGTGCCAGGCTGGTGGCGGCGCGCAACTCCCAGGAGCGGGCCTGCTGCTCTTGCGCCACCTGCAGAGCGCGATGAAAACAGCGCGCGGCCTCCGCCTCTGCTTTGCCTTGCAGCAGCAGCTCGCCGCGCAGGCGCCACAATTCGGCTTCGTGCATTCGTTGCCCACTGGACTCGATCCCCTCTAATGCCTCGGCGACTGCTGCAAGTCCCGCTGCCGGCTCGCCTGCGGCGCGGTACGATTCGGCCAGTAGGCTCAGCGCATAATTGTAGATGAGCTCACCGCCGGCGTCTCGCAGGCTCGTCATGGCTTCTCTCATGCGGACTATGCCAGCGTCATGATTTCCCTGGCCGACCAGCGTGCGCCCGATAATCATCGAAGCGATCGCTGACCAGTAGGGAAAACCCTGCTCGCGGGCGATCTCCATCATGCTCTCGGCGCGGGACCGGATTGTACTATAGTCCCCACGCAAATGAGCGAGCGCGATCGCGTGCATCAACGCGAACACCATGCTGAAAGAACTGCCTAACCGGGTGGCAAACGCGACTGCTTCCTCGGCACGCGCGGCGGCCTGGTCGGGGTAGCCGATGAACCAGAGCGCCCAGGACGTCTGCGCCCGCGACGGCACTACGCGGGCCTTATACATCGGCAGATAGCGGTCGACGTCACGATCGTAGATTGCGTTGGCCTGTTCCAGATGCTGCCGGGCGGCGCTGAACTCGCCGCGCCACAAACAAGTCTCACCAAAAACGGAAAGGGCGCAGGCCTCGGCCACCTCCGAGTTCATCAGCCGCGACAGATTGAGAATCTTCTCTGCCAGCTTCATCGCGTCATGCAATCGATTGCGGGCGAGGTTGAAATTCCACAGGCCGAACATGACACCAAACATCTCCGGGCCTTCACCGATGCGCTTGCACAGCTCAAGTCCGCGGTTCAAGCATTGGCCGATCTCAGGGGTTGCATAACCGCGCGTGGCTGCCAGCAAGAGGCTGCGAATTCCTTGAAGCCCGATTTCGTCAAGGTCGCGTTCCCGCGACTCGGGAAGCTGGGTGAGCAGTCTCAGCGCTTCGTCGGCATAACCTATCGCGTCATCATAAGCGGAACGCGCCCGCGCTTGCTCGGCGGCGCGCCGCAGAAACCCGATAGCTTTGGCAGCGTTCCCGCTGCGGCCGTAGTGATGAGCCAAAGCATCAACCTGCTCATCAAGGTTGTCGGCGAACAGTTCCTCAAGTGCTGTCGCGGTCCGCTCGTGAAGTTCGCGCCGGCGTTCGAACAGCAGGGAGTTGTAAGCAACCTCCTGCGTGAGCGCGTGGTTGAAAGTATATTCACTTTCGGGAAAGGCTGGCCGTTCATAGATAAATTCGCCCAGTTGGAGGCTGTCCAAACCTTGCGTGAGTTCATTTTCCATTCGCGGGACTACCCGACGCACCAGCCCAAAGGGGAATTCTTTGCCCATCACTGCCAGGGTCTGCAGCAATTCTTTCTCTGACGATGCGAGCTGATCGATGCGTGCAGCCAGAATGCCTTGCACGGTTGGCGGAATCTGAATTGAGGCCAACGGCTTGGCAACTTCACCGCGCCATTTCGGGTCAACACCCCCTGGTCGAACAGGGCGCGTACCATTTCTTCCATGAAAAACGGGTTTCCTTCGGTGCGCGCGACCACCAGGTCCTTGACGCTTTGCAGTTCACTGCCTTGGCCGAGCAGCTCCGAAATCATTTCAGCCGCGTTTGACCCGCCGAGCGGATCGAGCCGGAGCTGCGTATAGTAAGTCTTGTTACTCCAGCGATGTTCGTATTCCGGTCGGTAGTTGATCATCATCAGAATTGCGGCGGTGCCGATACTGTCAGCCAGCAGCTCCAGCAATGACTGGGTCTCAGCATCAACCCAGTGCAGGTCTTCAAAGATGAGCAGCACCGTATGATCGAGGCTTTCGCGATGGATCAGGCTTCTGATAGCCTCGCGCGTGCGCCGGCGCCTGACGGTGGAATCCATATCATCGAGCGAACTACTAGGATCCTGGATCCCCAGCAGCGCGAACAGATACGGCATGGTGTCTTCGAGCGCGCGGTCAAGCGCTAGCACCCGGCCCGTGATCTTTTCGCGTTGTGTACGTTGGTCATCACGGTCACTGATGTGAAAGTAGTCCTTCAATAGGCCTATGACCGGCAGATAGGGCGAGGCGCGTCCGTGCGAAAATGAAAAAGCCTCCATCACGAAGGTTTGGTTAGGCGATTGCAACTTGAATTCACGAAACAGCCGCGATTTGCCAACCCCGCTTCAGCTACCACCGCGACAATTTGGCCGCGACGGCTGTCTGCCAGTGCAAAGGCCCGCCGCAGCTGCTCCAGCTCCTGCTGGCGGCCAACGAACCTGGACAATCCGCGCTCCGCCGAGATTTGCAGGCGAGTGCGCAACTGGCCGAGTCCTACCAACTCATAGACATTTAATACTTCGCTGAGCCCCCTAACGCGCGTGGGCCCCAGTGGTTTGAAATCGAAATAGCCCGCCGTTAGCTTCTGAGTGGCTTCAGTAACTGCGATCGAGCCGGTCGGCGCCAGAGTCTGCATACGCGCAGCCAGATTCACCGAATGGCCGATCGGGGTGTACTCGGTATGCGCGCCGGCAGTGCGGATCGAACGAACCACCACTTCGCCCGTATTGACACCAATGCGAATTTCAAGCGGCGGATTGCCGGCTTCGCGCAAGTGCGCCGAATACTTGCGCATCTCGTCCTGCATCCGCAGCGCCGCGTACAGGGTGCGATGGGCATGGTCTTCGTGCGCCACTGGCGCGCCGAACAAGGCGAAGATTCCATCGCCCGTGGATTGAACGATGTAACCGCCATAGCGATTGGCCGACTCCATCATCAGATGCAGCGCAGGGTCGACCAAGGCGCGTGCCTCCTCAGGATCCAGCTCCTCCATCAGTTCGGTCGACCCCTTGATATCGGCGAACAGCGCGGTGACGGTTTTGCGCTCTTCATTGGGTGCCGCGACGTCCGGCTCCGGCATTAGGTGCTGCGCGTGCTCGGCCGCAATTCGGATGGATGGCGGCGAGGTTTCAGCCGGCACCTGAGGACCGAGAGGAGCGCCGCATTGCCCGCAGAACTTGAATGGCTCTGGATTTTCCTGGCCGCAGCGAGAACATCGATTGGCCAAAGAAGCGCCGCAATTCCCGCAGAATTTGATCCCATCAGGATTCTCAAATCGGCATTGTGAACAGTGCTGCACGTTAACAGTTTACCTCCGATCGTCGCGGCCACAACCGATAACCGCTATGCCCTGGACGGGTTAGCTCTCGTCATCCTGGTGTACCCAATAAAGATCGATCCTGTGAATCTGCAGATGGCGGAGGCTCTCGAACAAATCAGTTTCAATATCCGCGGGGTTCGCGCTACGAGGCAGTCCGCTGGATCGCCGAGGTAGTCTCGGAGTCTCCTAAAACCGCCGGCGCCTTCAGGGAAGGAGACCGGCCTCTGTGGCGTTCTCCGGTCGTCAATCACAGCCATGTGTCGCTCCGAGCCAACGTCTATTCGGCAGTGGGAGGACGGACCGAGCGTACGGCTACTACCGGCCGAACCCGTGGGCGATGGCGGGTGAGATGGCCGGCGCGGCCGGCTCCGCACAAATGGGCGGAGTGGCCCAGCAGATGATCGGCAATGGGCTGAACCGGCCGCCTACGATGGAGATTCGTCCCGCCGACCAGTTCAACGTGATGGTGACCGCGGACCTGGCCTTTCGGGACCGTATAAGGACTGATTCGTACACAAATCCTGCACCGAGATGAGGCGAGGGAGGAGAGCCATGGGAGTGCTGAGGAAGAAGAAGAGCGGACCGAGATCGTGACAGTGTCGGGTTCCTACAGTGACGAGGCGCTTGAGATGATGATACTGTCGCATTTTACCAAGTTGGTAGTCCACTTGGAAAATGGGAATCCGGGTTCATATGCAACTGGAAGGTAATTAGGTTTAGATGGCGGGTGGATGCCAAGTCCAACAATCGTTGGCTGCTCATCTCTTCTCGCAGCGACTTTACCTCGCGGGTCACGAGTTCTGAAATAGAATCGGCGAGTCTTGAAATTATGAGCCGTCCGGGCGAAGCCAATTTCCGCGGGCCTCGGGTCGGCCTGAGGCGGTGGAAAACACAATCGAAGGCGCGCCGGTTCCCGTGGTTGGATGGACGTGCCTGCTGTCGGCATGGATGATAAGATACTAAATGTTCAGTCCGGATGCGGGGATATGTTGTCTCGCTAACATTGGCCCAATCAACAATCACAATCGCGCTGTGTCTTGGAGGAATTCCTATGAGTACCGATCAAAACAAGGCTCTTTACCGGCGCTTTATCCAGGAGGTTTTCAACGAAGGACATTTGGAAGTGGTCGATGAGCTGCTCTCCGCGTCGTATGTTGACCACGACGCGCCGCCCGGAATGCCGCGCGGCGCTGAAGGCCTCAAACGGATCGTCTCTATGTTCCGTTCGGCCTTTCCCGACCTCAAAATCACTATCGAAGACTTGATCGCCGAAGGAGACAAGATCTGTGCGCGGACCACGATGCGGGGCACCCATCTGGGCGCGCTGTTCGGCATTGCGCCGACCGGCAAATCGGTTGCGGTGAGCGGTCTGATAATGGACCGTTTTGCTGGCGGGCGCCTGGCCGAGAGCTGGGTAAGGAACGACGTGATGGGCTTGATGAATCAACTGGGCGCAGGCGCCGCCTCGCACTGAGCGCGGAGGCCGATTATCCAAAAATGGAACCAAAAAGCCGGCATGAGCCTGCGCCGCGAGTCCCACGCCGTCTGAAAGTCTTGTAGGGCGCGCCTGCTAGGTTGTTGGCACAGGGCTTCCACAAGCCCAACACCTTCGCCCAATAAATGAACGGACAGGGTGCCTATTTTCCGCTCCGCTACGATCGCGCGCAGAGCTGTCAAATGTAAAAACACCGGGGCGCAGGCACGGCCGCCTCGCAGGACGATGCAACGGCTGGAATGTGTGCAGAGGGCCCAGCTGTTCTGCACCTCGCCGAACGGAAGCGCTTTCGGTGTGGCGCCCTCGGATTTTACGACGTACTTTCGCTCTCTAACCTGTCGGGCAATTCAATTCAGGGCAGCCCGGACATCGGTTTTGTTATCCTGGCGCCCGTGAGGCGTTGGTCGAAGCCCTGCGGCTGTCACGCGAAGTCAGTCGTGAGCTTGCGAGGCAGTATGTGGAGTGGTTTCAGCCGTGGATTCTGGTTCCATTGGGCGAACGTGCAACAGCCTCGGGGCGCCGTCTTCAGGCGTTTCCCCGAACGCCGCGAGCCTCGCCGTCGTTCCTGGATCGGCAACTTCTCGAAAAAGGCGCCCTCCCAGTGAACCCCATCGCATCCCGTCCGCTTCATCGGCGTGAAACGGCTTCTTGGCGGACTCCTTGAAGGAGCCGAGATCCTCAACCGCCACTCGACCAGTCAGCGCGCAGGAGTCCGAATACTGCGCAATCGTGGAACTGGCCATCATCCTCGAGGATTCGCTTCCGTAGCGTCCCATCGAGCTTGAAACCAAGGCGCTGGGCTGAGCCGAACTGACCTTTGGTTTTCAGCGGCCGTCCAGATCTCAATGCGATTGAGCATCATCTTGTCGAAAGCGAACCGTAAGACTTCATGGAGTGCTTCCTGAGCCAAGCCCTTGCCCCATTGGTCTCTGGCCAATTCGTACCCGATGAGGGCGCGCCGGTGGTAGCGATCCCAATCGAAGACGCTCACTGAGCCGACGACGCGCGTAGGAGCGCGCAGCGCAAGTGCCAGATGACCTGGCTTTCACGCACGTACTTCTCGCGCTGTTCGGCGATGAATCGAAATGTGTCGTCGCGGGTCTGATGCGGCACCGAGTTATAGAGTTGAACCTCGGGATCGCTGCGCACTGCGAAGATGCTGCTACATCCTCGAGACCTCGGGAAGGGATATCGCTACTACAATTGCGGCAGGTTCACGCGCATAGGCAAAGAAGCTTGCTCAGGATTCCGAATCCCGGCTCCGAAGCTCGAACGCGCGGTGCTTGAACATATCGCCGAGAAATTCTTCTCCGTCGAAGGGTGCCAAATCCTGCGTGATCTGGTCGAAGAGACGGCCATGCGACAAAAAACGCCAGCATCGGCGCCATAGCTTTCCTAACCTCTCGCGCGACGCGGAGCCGCGTACACGTGGGTTTTGTTATCCCGTTCTCTCCTAGCAGATGGTGCCCGATCGCGGAATGGCTCTCACTTTCGCATTCAGATCAAAAGCAAACTTTCCCGAACGCGCCCATAAACAAGCACTACGTGGTACTTCCACGTAGCCTGGCGGACGATATGGAGGCACTCTTGCCTCGGATCAAAAAGAGCATGCGTTTCGTTCAAAGGCTCGGAAGCGATGCTCGGCAAAGGACAACTGATCAAGATGGGAGCGAGACAATGAACTACCCATAACCGACTGGAATCCTCGCCACTGCTCGGTCTCGCGTCTCGCGTCAGAGCGAGAAGATCATTACCGTCGTGGGCGCATTCGATAGCAACATCTTTGCGACGGCGCAGCATGTCTTCAGACATATGCGTTAGGACCAGCCGCCGACACCCAAGCTGCATCCGATGAGATTCCAATGTCCGAAAGTCCAGATGGAACCTTATCTGCTTCTCAAAGAAATAGGCTTCTGCGACGAATAGATCTGCGCCGTTCGCCGCCTTGAGCAGCGCATCAGTCCATTGAGTATCGCCGGAATAAGCGACGATTTTCTCTCCGTATTCGACGCGCACCGCCAACGGAGGGGCGCCGCTTGCGTGGTCGACTTCAAAACCTGTCAACCTTCGCCTGTCCAACCGCCTTCGCGCGACCTTCCTCGAGTTCGACAAACTCCACCGGAAAGAGACGAGCGATCTTGGTGGACCCCGGGAACATTACCTCCATCGCGGCCTCGATTCGTTCACGCAAGCCCGGTGGACCAGCGATCGTGAGCGCCGCAGTCCTCCGGGTGAACTGTCCATACAGTATTAGAAAGGGAATGCCTGCAAAATGGTCGCCGTGGAGGTGGGTCAGAACTATCGCGCGAATGCTCGACGGGTCGACTCCTACACGTTTCATTGCAACCAGTGAAGATGCGCCACAATCAATAAGAAGTGGGTCGCCAGCGCCCCGCAATAGGATGCAAGTCTGGAATCGCCCACCACTACCAAATGCGTCGCCGGAACCGATGAATTGAACCTGGACCAATCCAACCGCTCTCATACTCGGCCTCTGCGACTCGACCATGTTCTATTGATCCTTGTCGATGAATATTGCTGGCAGATGAGTGAGTGCAAGCCCGCAAATGACAAGATCGAAAGTCTGGTCAGGAAAAGGCAGCTCCTCGAGGCTTCCAGACCTGAACTCGACGCCCGGCGTATTCGGTCGTGCCCTTTCGATCATCTCCGGTGACAAGTCAACTGCGGAAACCTGATGGCCACGCTCACTCATGTAGCGCGCATAGCGACCAGTCCGCACGCCGCGTCCAGCGCGCGACCCGGTGGAATCCGATCAATCAATTGGCGAATGATCGGTCCCTCGACAGCGATTAGCGGATTACGAAGATCATCATACGTATCCGCCCACAGCCGATAGCCGCTTTCCACATCCATGCCTGGAATGTCGAGTTGAAACCTCAGCGACGGATCCTCGTTGAATCGGTCCACCAGACGACGGAGCTCATCTGCGCATTCCTCCGCCGTTTCACCACCGTTCATCCAGTTTCGAATGAGCGCAATTCCCGCGATGCCCAACGCGTAGTGCACTGGCCATATTTTCGCCAACGGCTTCCCTCCCGTCAGTTACCACAAATCTTACCTGCCGCACTTCGGCGCGCGCGTTTCACAACATTTCATTCAGTAACATGCCCAGGGGCCTTCCGCACCGGATGGTCAGCCGGCAGCGGGCACAAGCCGTCGCTTTCCAATTTGAATGCACAGTTGAATCGGGCATGAAGGTTTTCCAAGGCGATCGCCGCAGTTAACTCAACTAGCTGCTCATCGGTCAGGAACGACCGAACCCCTGCAAATGTCTCGTCTGAAACAGAAGCGGGCGTCCGCGACATTTCTTCCGCATAACGCAACACCGCTTTCTCCAAGCGATCGAAATTCGGGCTGGATTCGAAGGTTGCGAACCTCTCCAGCTGCTCGTCTGCGATACCGGCGTCTCTGCTCCCGGCAGAGTTGATATCCACTCAGAAGGGGTATCCGATCATCTGCGCTGCGCGCGTTACTGCCAGCCTCTTGAGCCGAGGTTCGACCACAGACGATGATGCGCCGATCGCCTGTTCCAGCCTCGCATCCGCCACCAGGATCTCCGGCCGGTGCCCCATCACGAGAGCCGGGGTGATGACTCGACCATACGCCTCACGCGACCCTTGAAATACAGGTTTCACAAGATCGGGGGCATTCGATGGATTGATTCCGTTTATCCGCATTTTCTTCTCCTAGCCGATCCTCTTTTATGCGCGATTCCTTGAACGGTCGCGTGGATCAATGGTCGTCGTGGATTGAAGCAGACTCCATACCTGGCCTACCGAACGAACGGTCGAGCTTTCCTATCTGGCGGAGGATCCCCGCAAGATCGTAGTAGAACTTCTCGCCTGCAATTAGCCCATCCCTGAACGTAACAAAGACGGCGAATCTGAATTCAATTTCCCGTCCGGTTGGGGCGATCCCAAGGAAGGGACCGACGTGCCTTCCGCGGAAGCAAGACTCCGCGATGTGAACGCCATCGTCACTCCAGTAGAGTTTGCCCTCGCTTCTGGGCGCGACCATCAAATCGAGACCCGTCCACCATTCTTGGTAGAGGCGTCGCGCACCCTCGTGACCCTGAAAGATCCGCGCGGTCGGAACGTCTTCGTACACGCAATCGGGGTGCAGAGTCGCGAGCGTCGTCGCCAGATCGTGCGCGTTTTCTGCACCCACATGTCGCACGACCAGCGCGCCAGGCTCGTCTCGGGCGAGCAGCTGCGCGCGTTGCTCGTTTCCCGCAAATTCGCGATTCATAACCTCACGTTCCATCGATGCCTCCTTATCCAGTTGCCTCGGACCGAATCATGCTGGAAAGTGGATAAATGACAAGTTCCATTTATCACCCAATTCATTGGGCCAATTTCGAGCATGCCGCGTCGCGCTGAAGACCGTGAATTCGTCTTGCCCGCGCGGACAGAACAAGTCTCTCTACAAAGATGGCTGTATGGGGAATTGCGTGGCGCGATCTTGAATGGCCGTCTTACGCCCGGAACTCGCCTTCCGTCGACTCGCGACCTGGCGCAGCAGTATGGGGTCGCGCGCGGGACGGTAACCATCGCCTACGACCAGCTGGCTGCTGAAGGCTACCTGACGGCGAGCGTGGGGAGAGGCACTTTTGTGGAGCAAGAAGTTGCCCGAAAGCCTCGCTCAAGGCCGCAGCCAACGCCCGCGATCATCTTCTGGGGTGAACAGACCCGCGTCCGCAATTCGCCTCGCCGATTTTGGCGCGGCGCTGGCGCAGAAGGAATTTCCGCTCGCCGGTAGAAAGCGACTCGAGGCGGCGTTTCGAGTTGGACAGCCGGATCTTGTCAATTTCCCCATCGACGTCTGGACGCGCATAGCCGCGCGGCGAATTCACGCTGCGGAGCGCCTACTGCTGGCCGATGGAGACGCGCGCGGCTACGAGCCCCTTCGTCGCGAAATCGCGTCGCGCCTCAGCAGCGCTCGCGGCATAAGCTGCACCGCCGACCAGATCGTCGTCGTTGGCAGCGTGCAGCAGGCACTCGATCTTGTCGCACGCTTGCTCCTTGAACCGCACGATCTCGTATGGGTCGAGGAGCCAGGGTATCCCCCCGCCCGGCGTCTACTCGAAGCTGCAGGAGCGCGACTCGTTAACATTCCAGTCGACCCACGCGGAATCGATCCCACCATCGGTCAAAGGTCCGGTCCGAGCGCGCGCCTGGTGCTTGTGACTCCGACACGCCAGGCTCCTTTGGGAATGCCGCTTAGCCTCGAACGACGCCTCGCTCTGCTGCGCCTGGTTAACGAGTCCAACGGATTCATATTCGAGGATGATTACGACGGGGAATTTCGTTTCCGCGATCGTCCGCTGGCCGCGCTCAAAGCGTTGGACCACGCTGACCGTGTGATCTACGCGGGCACATTCAGCAAGGTGTTGTTTCCCGCTTTACGACTGGCTTATGTGGTACTGCCTCATACGCTCGTTTCGCCTTTCGTGGCGGCCTGGTCTTCGACCTCGCGTCACGCGCCACTACTCAACCAGTGCATTCTTCACGACTTCATGGCCGAGGGCCATTTCGGTCGGCATGTCAGGCGCATGCGCCAGATGTATGCATCGCGACTTGAGGCGCTCGATGCGGCGGCGCATGCCTACTGGTCAGGGATGTTGCAATTGATGCCGCACGACGCTGGGCTCGACGTGGCGGCAATCGCGTGTGACCAGCAACTCGACGATATCTCGCTGAGCGCTACAGCGGCCGATGCTGGACTTGAGATTATGCCGTTGTCGCCGTGGTTCGCCAGAAAAAGCTCACGCCTCCCGGGGGTGGTACTTGGATTCGCCGCAGTACGGGAAAACGAAATTCGCAGGGCGGCACAACTACTGGGCCGTACGCTCACGGACCTAAAACGAGGCGAATGAGCTTCGGCAGCGAATGGATCGCGATGCGTCTCCGCGCAACCGCCTCACGGGCTCGGCTCGCGCTAGCTCGGGAGGCTCGCTATCGAATCATGTTTGGACGGGTTGCAGTAGCGAAATGACCAGTGCCCCCAACTCAATGATCTTCTATCGTCTTAGCTATTGGCTGGAGAGCTCACTGATCATGCTTTTACCTGTCCGACTCTACGCTTCATTTGCCGCTTGTGAAGGCGGCGGTAACATTGCGGGCGTCGTCTACGACGAGGTCGGGCTGGAAGTTGATCGGATGCGGCGTATCGCCACAGAGTTGGGAGCGCCGACAACGGGGTTCGTCCGAGGCAAGTCTCTCAGAGACTACATAGTGCGGTTTTTTTCCAGCTGCGGCGAAATGGCGATGTGCGGCCATGTTACGGTCGGAATCTTTGCGTGTTTAGCCGACGACGGTCTTATCTCTGTCGATGGCAGCTTCTACCGACAGCGCACGGCAGCAGGTGAAATCTGCGTTGAAGTAAGTGAGCAGCGGGTCGGCCGCAAGTTGTCATGCACCAACCGCTGCCAAAGTTCGACTCTATCCAGCTCGACGGAGCTACCCTCGTGGGTCCTCTCGGGCTCGATCCTCAAAAGGTTGTCTCGTTTGGATCGGTGTCCGCTGCACTAAATCATTTCTCTTTAGAAGTGCTGGATGAGGAGACAATCGGCACGATTCGGATGGATGACAAAGAGCTGCGTTTGATTTCAAAGCGGCACGGGATTGACACGGTGGGCGTATGGTGTCGTAAAGGGATCCTGCCGCAAAAAGCGGCCGTTCGGTTACGGGATTTTTGTCAACGGCGTTGGCGATCCGGAAGAGGCGGCTTCTGGGACGACGAATGCAGCGCTCGCCGGTCTTCTATGGAGCACCGGCGCTCTGCCGAGATTTAGGGAAGGTTGCGCTGAAATCGAGGCGGAACAAGGTTATGAGATGGGCCGACCCAGCCGGATTTGCACGTTTTTAGAGGTGCACCACGGCGTGATCAGTGGGATCACCATAGGAGGAACAGCGAGCCGGAGGCTAAGCGGTCAATTCGAACTGTAGGCGGATGACGAGCGAAGCGCGACCTCGCGGCCCAAAGAAACGACATCGAAGAGCGACGAGATCCGCGATGCCGAGGCGTGTTCTCGACCGAATCGACATGCATACTATACCCAACTAGTTCTTCCACTGGTCGAGGTATCAACCACCTCTCTTAAAGGCCATAAGGGTAAACTCGGACGAAAATGTGTTCGTCCTGTATAAGTAAAATAGTATTATGAGCCTACCGGGCAATCTACGTAATACGAGCAATCAGCAGCTTCCTCTGGCCAGTCGCGCCGCGTTGATCACGCGGGTAAGCCGCCGGCGGGGTATCGGATTTGCTGTCGCGAGGCGCCTCGCAGCTATGGGCGCCAGTCTCTTCCTGCATTCGTGGAGCGCATATGATGCCGCTCAGCCATGGGGAAGCGACCCCGAGGGCCCTCACGCTCTTGCGTGTGACCTATCCGCCATCGGAGTCAAAGTCGAGAGCATGGAAGCGGATCTGCGCAGCCCCTGCGCGCCCGCGCGCCTGTTCGCGGCCGCGGTCCAGTCGCTCGGTCACGTTGATATACTGATAGCAAATCACGCGTATTCAACGAGCGGCAGTATCGCCAACGTGACCGCTGAGGAAATCGACGCTCACTTGCAGATCAACGTCCGCGCGACGCTACTCCTGATCAAAGAATTTGCGGCCCAGCACGACGGTCGGCGGGGTGGCCGGCTGGTCGTGATGACCTCTGGTCAGCATTTGGAGCCAATGCCAGAAGAGATCGCGTACGTTGCGTCCAAAGGTGCGCTCCATCAACTCACTAAGAGTCTTTCGCGTGATCTGGTGCGGCGCGGGATCACAGTAAACGCGATCAATCCCGGTGCAACCGACACTGGCTACGCAACGCCAGAACTCTATCGGGAGGTACTGAAACAGGAGCCGCAAGGACGATGGGGACAGCCGGAAGACGCAGCCCGGCTGATCGGGTGGTTAGTCTCCGACGACGCCGCGTGGATCACGGGCGAGGTGATCAACTCAACCGGCGGGGGTCCGTAAATCCGGAGCGCAGGGCTTAAGCCTTTGCGGTCGGGGGTCGACTTCCTGTCTCAACCGCCCGGCTTGCCAAGACCATAGAGGATAAGTAGGACCGCAACGGCATAGAGGACCCATCCCACGTGGCGGCCCTGGGTCGCCCAAAGGTTGACGAGAGCTCCAAACAGGTAGGAGATTCCGACTAACAAGCGCGCGCCAGTCTTGCCTCCCTCCCGAATGAATACGCCCCGATGACCAATGCAAGCCCACTGATGAACCAGTTGAACGTCGTAAAGTGCAAGTGCCCGGCACCAACCTTCTGATCGTACGGGAGAGGTTCCCCCCGGGGAGCTCGTGAATGGCCCGCACCATCAGGCGCTGCGTAAGGACGCCATGAACGATCGCGCCGGTGCTACCAACAATCCCAGCTATAACTAATGCGGCATCACCAAATCCATTACGATGTACTTTTAACCGCGCGGGGACGGCAAGATCGCCCGGCTGCCCTACGCCCGAAGCTCGTCGGAACAATTCGTCCAAAGAAGACGGCCAGGTTTTGTTATCCAGAGCGCCTTTGAGACCGTTTTCCTACTGAGCAGGTACTGATCAGCGGTGCTTACCAAAAAGTCGCGGCTTGATACCAAGGGAGCACGGCCGACTAGTGCACTACGATGCCTCAGGCCGAGGTTGAATTCAGCAATCTATGCCGAGCACTGGGCGATCGGACGTGCATCACGCGCGCAACACGAGCAATTAACGGATCATCTGAATCGCCCGCAGCATCACGGCAGTCGCCAGGAGGCCCTGGATCAAGAATGCGCCGGTTCTGATCCAATTGGTGGAGATGAGGCGCCGGACCTTTTGTTCGTCGTATCCGGTCTCCGCCATTTCGCTCTGGAGCCTGCGCTGCCAGAGGAAGCTTGAAGTAAGTGCGATTAGATTGAGTAAGAAGACCGCGATGGCGTCAGCACCGCTCATGAATGGCGGGCCGCTCCAGGAGCAGGGTCATTGACGTTATCAGAAGCAGCATAGCAGGCAGAATCGCCGGCACTAATACAGCCTTGTTGTTCGCACGCACGTACGTCGCGAAGCTCTCTCTGCCGACATGCGGATAGACAGCGTAGTTCTGGATTTGTAGCGTGGTCATAGTCCCTGCGTTGAAGCTGGCAAGAAACAGGAATAGCGCGAACTGAAGCGCGCTTGGGTCCATCGAGTCCGCTCCGTAAAACAAGTTGCGCCCTAAACGTTTCCGATCTGCAACCTTACTCGCGAATCTTGGATCCCATTCTTAATCGAGATCGCGCAAAGAATCCCCAAAGTCGATCGCGCAGAATATACTCATGCGCTACCAGTGCTGATGTCTCTCAGCCCGTTTCTGCGTCAGCTTGGGTGATCTCATTCACCAACTCGCGAGCCATGCCTCTGGAGCGATAATCGGGCTTCACCGGGCGCCGACTCTTAACCGCGAACAGAGATGGCCCGGAGGATCACATAGTGCTCATCCAGAATCTCGACGGAGTGCTTTCTTGCGAAACGTCTCGGCAAGCCGTTCTGCGAGCATCACCGTCGTCAGATGAGTAGGGGCACGCGGCGGCACGGGAATGATCGAAGCGTCGCAGACGAGAAGATTTTCCACGCCGATAACGCGGCTCTTTTCATCGACCACCGTGCGCGCGTCACGGTTCGGCCCCATCCTGCACGTGCCAACCGCGTGAAAAAATTCCTCGCAGTTGGCTCGAAGCCAGTTGTCGAGCCCGTGATCGTCGCTCAGGAGTTCACTCGTCAGCCCGGGCGCGAAGGTGTTGGTACAGACTTTCGAAAGGCAGCTGCTCCGCGCAAGAGTAAGCACGAAACGCAAGCCCTCGCGTGCCGCTATGCAATCGCGTTCGTCCGAAAACATGCGAAACTCGATGAACGGTTGCACTTCGGCCTCGGCGAATGGAGCCGGAGGCGTCCGCGCGAGCGTGGCTGCATTAGGGCGAACGAAATCGATCCTTCCTCGACACTCTCACCGTAGTTCGCGGCGAACATCATGAGGTCGTCCTGCGCGCCCTCGAGGTGCGAGCTTGTACGAGTCCGCAATTGTAGGCGCGCACTTCGGACGGCAACGATTGCGCCGACTCCTTGAGGGTGAGACCAATTTGTACCAGGGAATGGTCTGCTAGGTTTTGGCCGACCGAAGGAAGATTGACGACCGTGCGAATTCCGAGCGCGCGCAACTGCTCCTCGTCACCAATTCCCGAACGCATAAGGATGGTGGGCGAATGAATCGCGCCTGCTGCCAGGACGATGGTGTGGCTTTCAATCCTTTCCGCGGCGCCTGACATGATCGCGTGCACGGCGACGGCGCGGCCGCGATCGAACTCAACGTGGTCGACCAACGCCCCGCCGACGATGCTCAGGTTCGACCTCGTTCGCGCCGGCTCGAGGTAGGCATCGTTGGTGGTGACGCGGAGGCCGACGCGAGTGTTGGTCGCGCCAGGGTAGATGCCGCGCGCATCGGGAGCGTTGATATCCTCGCACCACCTCGCCCCCTGTGCCTGCGCGGCCTCCGCGAAAGCCTTTGCGACGGGTCCCCATTCGTGCAGCCGGGTGCGCTCGATCGGAATCGGCCCACCGCGACCGTGGTAGAGACAATCGCCGAAATCGAGGTCATCTTCGATGCGGATGAATGCCGGTAGTACGTCGTTCCACGCCCATCCATCATTCCCTCGGCGAGCCCATCCGTCGTAATCGTCCGGCGTCCCGCGCACTGCGCCCGAGGCATTGACCTGGGATGAACCGCCGAGACCGAACCCGCGAATATATAACCTGGGTCTCTGGACGTCGGTGAGTTGCGCGAACAGCCGCGGCCAATGATGTCCGCCGCGAAGAAGGATTCTAAGCCCGCTCAGCTCGCGCATCTCAGGCGGAGCATCGGCACTGCGATAGTTTGGTCCGGCCTCGAGCAGCAGAACCTGCGCACTTGGATTCTCTGACAGTCGTGCGGCGAGCGCAGCCCCGGAGGAACCGGCGCCAACACCATGAAGTCATATCTGGCCATCACAGCGTTCGAAGTCTCTGATCACGGTATGTGGCGCTGTATGAATTCACCGATGCGATCGATCGCCTGCTGCCGCTCATCGAGCACACTGGCGAAAGACGACCAGACGTGCATCATCCTTTCTCCGATTTCGAAGGTGACGTGGACTCCCGCGCTGCGCGCCCGCTCCGTTAACCTCTTCGCGTCGTCGAGTAGTATCTCCGCGCTGCCGACCTGTATCAGCATAGGTGGAAGTCGCGAAAGGTCGGCATAGAGCGGTGACGCGAGCGGCGTGCGTGGATCTTTCCCTCCCAGGTACCGTTTCGCATGTCCCGCAATTTCCTCCTTCCGGACAAGGTGATCGACCGGCGCGTTGGTCGTCATCGATGCACCTGTCAGTTCGAGATCGACCCAAGGTGACAGGCAAACGGCGGCGGCGGGCATCGCAAGTCTGGCGTCCTTTGTTGCGACCAGCGTGGCGACCGCCAGTCCACCGCCCGCCGAATCACCGACAACGGCGAATCGCGATGGATCGACTCCGCTCGCCAGCATCCAACGGTACGCCGCGGTTGAGTCCTCGAGCGCCGCAGGAAAGGGATGCTCCGGTGCGCGTCGATAGTCGATAATTAGCACGCGCGCGCGGGCAGCTCGCGAGATTCGACCTGCGAGTTCACAATACGTTGTGATATTTCCCATCACGTAACCGCCGCCGCGCAGATACAGGATGGTGCGGCTATCATCGACCTCGGGAGGGGTGAGCCACTCAGCCTTTACGCCGCTGGCGTTGGCTGCTTCGGGGCGAATAAACTCGGGCAGCGGCGAGTCGCAAAGCTGCTCGTAGTCCCGTCGCATCTCTTCGACCGTCTGATCGGGCTTGTAGGGAAAGGATTCGAAAGACTGCATCAGCCGTTCGAGCTGTTGCTGTGACATTACATACCTCCTCGGCTCTCATCCGTCGGATGGTCCTCACCTTGCTCGCTCGCTGAGAGGTCGGAAGTGCAGAATCGCTCA
The DNA here is from genome assembly GCA_046728175.1 of Thermodesulfobacteriota bacterium. Lineage (GTDB taxonomy): Bacteria > Desulfobacterota > Binatia > Binatales > Binataceae > JAFAHS01. The sequence goes on from JBKPEA010000058.1 coordinate 27,315, forward strand.
CGATACGAGGCGGGTGGTACGCGAATGGTGCGGATAAAAGCGCGTCTCATCGATTCACTTGTTCCGAACCCACATTGCGAAGCGATGGCCTCGACACCCGCTGAGGACGCTTCTAGGCAGCGGCGAGCCTTCTCCACTCGCGCGAGTTCGACGAATGTCGCGGGCGTCATTCCGGTGGCTCGTTTAAACACTCGTGTAAAGTTGCGTGGGCTCATCGCGGCGCGCCTGGCCAGCACGTCGAGGGACAACTCCGAGTCGAGATTTTGAGCGATCCAGGATTGAACCTCGCGGATGGGCTCGCGACTGGCTTGACTGCGCAGTTCGACCGAAAACTGCGATTGCCCACCGGGACGTTTGAGAAACATGACCAACTCGCGCGCCACTGCGAGAGCGATTTCGCGACCGTGATCGGCCTCAACCAGCGCAAGGGAAAGATCGATCCCGGCGGTAACACCGGCTGACGTGAAAACGTTGCCATCGCGCAAGAAAATGGGAACGCACTCCACCGCAACGTCGGTGTAGGTCTGCGCGAGCTTGTCACATAGCCGCCAATGCCTGGTGACACGCCGCGATCGCAAGAGGCCCGCTTCGGCAAGGAGAAAGGCGCCAGCGCATACTGAGCAGACCCGGCGTGAGCGCCGGGCGGTTTTACGGATCCATCCCAACAGGTGTTGATCACGCATCGCGAGAGTCACGCCCCTGCCACCCGCGATAATCAGCGTGTCGACCCGTTGCGTCAGATCGCCGAGCGATTTGCCGGCAAACAATTCCACACCACTGGAAGTCACCACGCGACCTTTGCGCGGCGCACAGAGTACGATCGAGTAGGCGGGAGTACCTGAACCGAGTCGCTGGCTGAGGAGATCGGTGGCGGTGGCGAAAACCTCGGACGTGTCACATCGAGGGCCTCAACATCAGGAAAAATCAATATCGCGATCGTCTGGGGTCCGGCCCGTCGCTCTTTCAGCGCATTTCGTCTTTCATCCGCCATCGCCATTGAAGGAAGGATGGCACCTGGTGCCGCTGTCTGCAAAGACAAAGAGCCCACAGTTAGGGCCATCGATTTGGTGAGCCGGCGGGAAACTAGAGTTAAGCGGGCTCGCTCAGCGTTGTGACGAAAACGACCGTCGATGCTTGGCAACGCTGTATATCGTGGTCAAACAAGACTCGAAGACCTGTGCCCCCCCGATGTCAGAATTGTTTAGCCGTCGACAGTGGAGACAAATCCATCCATGATGAGCGGCTCGCTGTGCGGCAGCTGTGGGCGCGACGGATTTGTTATCATCTGCTTCCCTCAAAAGATACCCATCGGCGCAAAGGTACCTGCGTCAGGACGCACTCGTGATTTAGCGTCTGCCGAGGAAGATTTGGAAACTGGCTACTGGCAAAATGCCCATAGTGTCGGGAAGGACAAACGAAAATCGGCGACGTCTGATTAGCTGTTAGAGGGTACTCGGACACATATTTTACACTTATAGTGTAATTAACTGCGAGGACGTCGCAAACGAGGCCGCTCTAAATAATGACCGACCGACGGTATCGCGGTGAATATCGAACAGACGCGCGACCGACCGCAACGACATACCTGCCGTCAGTGGCCAATTACTTCGCTCAAGTCTAGAACGCTCATTGCCATCCGGGATCGCGGGCGGTTCAAAGCTGCTCTCATTGTTGCCCGCGCACCCGGCGACGCAATACACCAGGCTTGAGGCTAGCGGGTTGCTCGAGACTCGCGGCGGTCGGCTTTTCCCAGAGAATCACCACGGCTCGCTGTCCTTGTTCCCCGACGTACAGGGTGCGAACCTTTTGTTACGGCCCTGCATCGGTGAGCACGAATCACAGAGGCTAGAGAAGGCTTTAGAACCCTCGGCGAAGCTAGGATGCGCTGACTACGATTCGCCGCGGTCGTGCGTATGATCGATCCTTCGGCATCATTTCTCCTCCCACTCGGGCGGGAGCTGGCCCTGGAGTGAACTCATATTCAACTTCCGCCACTTTTCCGTGACCGCCCCCCGAAATTTGAATGTTCTCCCCGACTCGCGGAATCCACTGCAACTCGTCAAAAGGCACGTACCAGGTTTTTCCCGAGATCACGACTAGGAGGCATTCGGAATCTGCCCTTTTCTCGGCTTCCAATGATTTTTCCATGACCATAAATCCTATCTGAATGTGGGCCCTGTGGAACAAAGGCCTATACCAAAGATCCTATAGCAGAACCGACCTTACCGCTCGAAATTTCAATTCCCAGAGGTCTCTCGAATCATCAGTTTGATCGTGACAGGTGACAAGCGTTCGAGGCACACGGAGATGTTGAATGACTTGGCGTTCGTGGGACGGGCCATAACAAGAGAGCTACACATGCCTTCAAATTAGCGGGTTTGCCATTCTAGAGTGGGCTTAATTTGAAGATGAAAAACCACCGGCTCCGATCGGCCTCATCGGAGCTCGAGAGGTCTGATCATGAAAAAATTTCTCGGGATCAAACCTGAAGGTGTGCCAGACTCCGAATGGCCTGATCTGCAGGCGTAGCAAGCGTCGAATCACGTCTGAAAATCGTTATTTCCCCGTCGAAGGCGCTTTTGGCGAGAAGACGCCGGACAGGGTTGGAACGGCCTCACCGCCGATGCCAAGCGGCGACCTATATTTCGGTGCAGAGACGGTCGCCGTGGGGAAGCGACTCGATAGTATGGACAGCGATCCGCGTGGATCGGTTCAGCCGTAAAGTCCTGCGGCGCAAGAAGTTCGTCGAACCGTTTGTCCGCCATCCTGCGGTTGCTTTCAGCGTCCGGTACCCCGCGAAGGATCTGTCCCGACCGCTTGGTTCAATGTAAACAGGTTTTGTTATCCTGTGTTTCCTCTAAGAACAGAGCGGACTGATCGGCAACCGCGATGCACGACGGAGGACCCCAACCGTAGGCTCCTGGGTTCGAAACTGCCTACAACGGGAGGCTATTTGGGAAACAAATTGCGAAACAAAGGTGTGGAGATGCCCAGCCTCTCCTGAAGATGGGCCGGTAGGCGGGGAGTTACTATTGCAACATTCGGCGGGCACCTCACCACGTCCGAATCTCCACCGCCAGTCGGTATACTTTCGTAGGGCACCTCATTTCCGGCAGACACTAACTTGTCGCTGGTATACCGGCAGGGGTAAGGCCGGAATTGTGAGCTAACGGCCCGACTCGCCAATCAGGGCACTCGAGGCGGATTGCCTTCGCGAGCGGACTGATTTGAGTCTAGGCAGAGTTACTAAGCCCCTTTGTTGTACCAGCCAGTCGAAAAGAAGTCGTCATTGATTGTCGTACCAAGAAACTCCAAACAACCAATGCTCTCCCGAGAACCCCTTTAGCTCAATTTCACGGCCCTGATCGAAGTGGAACTCTCCAGAGCTTCTCAAGATGTCCCTGGAAGTTGCGGAGACCAGAATTTCGTCAGCGGAGGCCTGCTTGCTGATTCGCGAGGCCAAAATCAACCGTTTTCCCATAAAAGTCGCCCGCTTCTCTTATCGCCTCTCCGGTATTAAGGCCGATCGAAACATGCAGGGGAGCTTCCGGATGGGCCACGCGGTAAGAAGCAAGCTCACGTTGAATTGCCACCGCGCAACGAAGAGCCATACTTGCACCCGGAAACGCGATCATGAACCCGTCCCTGGTCCCTTTGACTTCGAACCCCCGATTGGAGGTCACCGCCTTGCGGACGATTTCATTGTGAATATGCAACAGTTCCTGCGCCCGCAAGTCTCCAAGTCGCTCAGTTATTCCACTTGAATCCACGATGTCAGTGAACAGTACCGTAACGGTCCCGTCAGGGCCGGCCTCTGCTCGTGGATCATGTCCCATGGTGCTATGAAGTTCTGCGAGCAACGTCTTCATACCGAGCGCTTCCGCAGTTGACAACGCCTTGCTGCCCAAGATGAGCGCCGTCTCGCGTTCAGCCTGCAGGCCGCGACCAAGGAGCATCTTCGCATACTCGTACTGCGTGTACGCGACCAGCGGGCGCGCATTCATCTTTAGGTTGACTTCTAAGGCGGTTTCGAAGTGAGCACGAGCTACTTCGAAGTTCCCTAGGGTCGCAGCGAGAATCCCGAGATAGTGGGCCTCTGATCCATAACAGACATAGATATCAAGCATAGCGTTGCGCGTTTCGTACGGTAGAAGCAGTCGATAGAGCTTAGCAGCGGACTCCCTATGCTTAAGGAACCCACACACCTCACTAAGGAAGACCATACTCGGCAGCCAGGTCGCGTTTCGTTCAACTCCCTCGAAATCCCTTTTCCAGAAGTACTCGAATTCAAGTGCAGCTGAAGCTGAATCTTCCAATTGAGTATAAAAAAAGGCGAGACCACATCTCGCGAGCGCCAGGGTCGGATAGTGTGTCGTAAGGGTTTTGACGACAGGAACCAACTCGTTGAGCCGCCCCTGTTCGCGACGGACCATCGACATCTGTGCCGCTAGAACTTGGGTCGAGAAGCCTTCTCGGCGATGCTGGATTGCCTCGAAGCCGCGGAGTCCTAATTGCTCCGCTTCTTCGAACCGACCATCCATGAGGGCACGCATAGCAAGAACAAGATCGACTACCCCTAGATGCTCCTGACGTAGTTCCTGAGCGCAGTGCCGGTATATTTCTATCTCAGCGTCGGCGCCGGCTACGTTTCCCAATTCCAAAAGATCCTCGATTCTCAAATAGTGAGCGCGCAGCATTGCATCGGTGTGGTCGCCATCCCTGATGAGATCGACTATTTCCGACGAAAGCGCGAGCCGCTCTTCCGTGGTATCAGGACCCGTGAGAATTATGTGTCTACGGTAGACCGCACCGGCCAGTGCTTTTTGTCGCCTAATCGACGCGCCATCTCAACGGCCGCAGATGACAAATCGTCGCGTTGAACAGATCGCTCGGACCAGTACAGTTCCTCGGCCAGCCTTCCCATTTAGGGCGACTCGGAGAGGAGTATCGGACTCGTCTAGTGCGCCGAGGGCCCCTTCCAGCATCGAGATGAAGCTCAGATCGGCCACACCGGGTGTGCTTGGTGTTGTCCCGAATCCCAGCACGGCGACGGCGCGGCTACGAGCATCGCCCAGGTCTGTCGCGATCATCGCGGCTTGTTTGAACACCGAGCGCGACTGATCGAAATCTCCGCTCGAGTATAGTGCGCCACCCTGCAAGAGCATCAGCTCACAGCGGCGACGTTGCTCCGCGCGCGGAAAAGCGTCGATCGCGCTAAGGGCCATTCCATAGAGGCGCGCCGCTTCCTCGTAGGCAAGAATTTTCTGTGCTGCTGCCGCCGCGCGTAATGCGTAATCAGCTACCCGAGTCGCAGTTTCCGCTGTAACCGCTCGGAAATAGTGATAGGCCAATTCGCTTAGGTGCGGCTCTAGGTCTACCGAAGAAACCTCCTCGATTGCCTCGGCGATTTTGTGATGGAGTCGCCGCCTTTCGCTCCGCGGTAGCTCGCGGTATAGGGTTTCTGGGATAAGAGCGTGTAGAAAGCGACAACGGTCCGACAGCTCGCCCTGCTCTTCAAGGATCGCATGCTGGCAAGCCTCTTCGATGGAGACCTCCATGCTTGCGCGATCGATACCCGTCACGTGCCGGAGCAATGACATGTCGAACTCGTGCCCGACCACGGCGGCCACCAGCAAAATGCTGCGGGCAGGCGCCGAAAGTAAGTCCAGCCGCTTCAAGATGGTTGCCCGAATACCTTCAGGAACTTTCAGATCGATGATCGTCCGTGGGCGACGTTGACCCGCGCGGCCTGCGGAATTGATCGATTGCGTCAATTCTCCCAGAAAAAATGGGTTTCCTTCCGTCACGCGATGAAGTTCTCGTACCAGCGAGCTTTCGGGCCTGCGTCCCACACGTGACTTAAAGAATTTCTCGACGTCGGTTTCACTTATACCACCGAGGTGAATTGTCTCTCCGTCGCGGCCAATGTCGACTAAGAGCGGAGCCCAGACCGAGGACATCCGAACCTCTGCTGCTCGATAAGTGACAAGCACCATCGCGCGATGCTTCCGCAGATCCCGACTAACGAACTTCAGAAATAGCAAGGAAGCGGGGTCAGCATTGTGGCAGTCGTCCAGGACCAGCAGCAGCGGGTTCTCATCGCTGTAGCGACGCAACTGCTGCTTAAGTGCATCGAAAAGTCTGAATCGCCTGTTGTCCGTCACGCTGCCAGCGAACATTAGGTCGCCTGCAACGGGCTCGTGTTCGAGAATGGTTCCGGAAGGGGCGACATTGGCGACGGTCTCGGGTACTGGCTCTAGTCCCGAGGTCCCGCCAAAGGATCTGAAGATCTGTATCCATGGCCAATAAGCAGGCGCTCCGCCCCCCCTCCCAACACCGCCCCCAAATGATCTTAGTCTTTCCCTTCTCTCATTGCTGAAAGGCGCAAGCTACGGCCCTCCGAGGGCGATTCCTTCCACAACGGAATGAGCGTCGCCCCGCGTCAAAACTGAGTTGTTATGGACCAAGGATCCAGAAAAGATCCTCATGGACGCAAATATTTACAAGGCACCTAGGGAAAGACAAGGAGGCCAATCGCAAGCCATTCTCTGACTGCTTCGAAAGACCATCCAAAACATGTTGTCGTAATCTGACGTGGCAACCAGGCCAACTTGTACGTCTCACTGGACTACTCACTCAACGAAGATAAGTACGACCTTCTCCGGTCGGGGTGAGTGCCATCAGTATCGACGGCTCGTTCTCCGCGTGGAGAACCATTGAGGAAGTCACTGGCCAGTAGTCACGTCTGCTACAAGGAATTAGAACTGTTCTGCATGCCGTGGAAGTATCGCTCCCGGTCCCGGTCGAAGAATGAGTTGATCGCGGCGGGCTGCTAGTACTATTGGCTCACCGACAATCAGCTTGGAGACCAGGGAACAAGCCGCAGACGGGTCGGTATCATCCTGAACAGCACATGTCGGGGCGAGCCTGATGGTGGCCGTGCGGATGGTGCGGACGGCACAACTTACCAGAGGAGAATCAAAGTAGTCGTTCACCGGAGCTGGACTGATCTGAATCCGCCGGGGAAAGGCTCGCCCAGGGAGTGTGCGGCAAAATCAACATTTTTGAGAGCGATCGCTAGCACATGCGCATGCTGCCAAAGGGCGATATTGGCCCCTCGCCGCAGTTTGATAGACCGGCACACGCTGCGGGCGTCTCGACGGCGACGGCCATAGCGATGGTTGGGGCATCGAACGGAATCGATCTATCAGCGATACGCCATCACGGAACGAAAAAAGTGCTCAGAGAAGCCATCAAGTAGTTGGCCCACAAGCACATGACTGAATGGAAGCTCGTTCGGTCCGGCACGCTAAATTGATGAGGTTCCTAGCTCTCCCCATCGCGGAACGCGGGGTGCGTGGACGTAGGTTTTCTTATCCTCCGTTTCTTCGCAGAGACGTTTTGACGCGGTCGACTAAGGCGAGATTCAGAGCGAAATTATCGTCTTGGAACCTGGATGAATTTCGCCGGAAGTCGTCCGGGGCAAAGTCTTCAAGACGACGATTCTGGTCTGTCACGAAGCCACGTCCGAGTGCACTATAAGCTACGAAACCGAGCCCTCCACACGGC
>JBKPEA010000059.1:0-34219 GCA_046728175.1 Thermodesulfobacteriota bacterium
GGAGGAATTTTCCATGGCAATGCAAAGTGTCTCCGAGCTTGAAGCCAGTCCGGAAATCCAGGATCTGCGAACGCGTGTTTCCGGTTTTCTCGAGGAATTCATTTATCCCAACGAACCGGTCCTGCTCTCGCACGACTCGGAAGCGGGCCGCACCCTGCGCTCGATTCAGGCCAAGGCCAAAGAACGTGGCCTGTGGGCGCTGGGGCTTCCCAAGGAAATCGGCGGGGGCGGATTGGGCTTCATGCCCTACGTATTCGTCAATGAACTCGTCGGACGCAGCGAATTCGCGATGGCGGGCCTCGGAACGCATTCGGCGCAGGACGCAACCATGCTGTACCTGTACGGGAGCGCCGAACAGAAAAAACGTTGGATGCTTCCGCTGGTCAATGGCGACATCTATCCGTGCTTCTCGATGACCGAGCCGGAAGTCTCGGGTGCCGATCCAACCGGATTGCGCACCCGCGCGGTCCAGGACGGCGACGATTGGGTTATCAACGGCCACAAATGGTTCTCGAGCGGCGCGAACCGGGCCGCCTACACCACGGTGATGCTGGTGACCGATCCGGATGCGCCGACCTACGAGCGCTTCAGCATGATCATCGTGCCCACCGATACACCCGGCTTCGAAATTGTCCGCGTGGTCCCGGTGATGGGCGAAACCGAAGGCGGACATTGTGAGCTCAAGTTCAACAACGTGCGCGTGCCCCTCACCAACCTGCTCGGAACGCGCGGGCAGGCATTCAAAATCGCGCAACGACGGCTCGGACCAGGACGGATCTATCACTGCATGCGCTGGCTCGGGCAGGCGCAGCGCGCCTTCGAGCTGATGGTAAATCGCGCCATTAATCGCCAGGCATTCGGTGGACCGCTGGCCGACAAGCAGACGATCCAGAACTGGATCGCGGACTCCGCCGCGGAGATCCAGGCGGCCCGCCTGCTTACGCTCAACGCCGCCGCCAAGATCGATTCCGGCGATGAAGCACGCGTCGAGATTGCGCTCATCAAATTTTTCGGGGCCAAGGTGCTGCACGACGTGATAGACCGTGCGATCCAGGTGCACGGCGCGATGGGCGTCTCGGAAGACACTCCCCTGGCGCGGATGTATCGTCACGCACGCTTCGCGCGAATCTACGACGGACCCGACGAAGTGCATCGGATGACGGTCGCCCGTCGGATCACCAACGAGTACAAGAAAGGTCGTAAATGGGACTTCGGCCGCGGCGTGAGGGACGGGGCCGGATTCAGATAGGACGCAGAAAATTTCGCAGACGGCGCGGATTTCCCAGACTTAGAAATCTGAGTCGGCGCCGCCTGCGGATTAGCCGCAAAAAGTCTTACAATTGCCGGATTATTTCCGGCTGACGACCCGCCACGACTGTCTTATGCGTAGGCGAATACGCCATTTTTGACCGTGCCAATCGCGGCGAAGGCGTTGGTCGTGGGCGATGGATCGGAAACGAAGCTGAAGCCCAGGTCGTTGCTAGCCTTGCTAGCCGACCAGGTCATGGTCGCCTGGTTCAGGAGCAACTCTCCCGACGAACCCGGAGTGGTCACAGTACGCGGTCCGTCACCGGCCCGCTCCAAGGCACGTCAAAGCTGCAGCTTGCGCCCGCTGACACGGGTGACTGGAAGCGAAACAACGCATTCGGAATGTTGAAATAGTCCTGCAGTACCAAGCCGCTCACACTCATGTTCGCCTCTGCGGAACTGAGAGGTCGACAGAAGATTGGTCGGCAGCGGAACCGTCCAGAACAGTCCTCCCGGATAGGGGTGAATTCCGGGGTCGAAGTGGTGAACTTCGGGGTGTTTAACTAATTCGAGTTGCGATGCACCAAACTTCTTAAACCGGTTCATAATCCCCGCAACGCGATCAACCCGCAGCAAGTGCGTTAGACCGCTTCTTTTCCCGGTGAGAGCGCCGCACCATCAGGCGATGAAGTCACAATTTCGCGGCGCTCGCGCCGGTGGGCCGGTATTTGATGGTTCTCGCAGCAGGATGTTTCATCGTTGCCATTCTCACCCACCTCTGGGAAGCATAGCGCTGTTTCCCTCGATGGGTTGGGGTCTTACGCGGAGCGCCGGCCATTATCTTGACCTGTGCGCCGCGGTTCTCGGCCTTACTACCGCGGGTTATTTGCTTCGGGCCTTGGCAGAGAGACGTTAAAGAAGCTCGTCAGCTTCCTTTAGGAACGGGTGCCGGTGCTCCGGCTGACGGCGCGGGGGACGGCTCGGGAAGCGAAGCAGGCTTGAGATTCTTGAGCCTCGGATCGTTGCTCGGGAAGCAACCGACCTGACGATTAATCCGGTTTTGAATTTCTTTGAGAGAGTCTTGGCAGCCCTCGAACGTAGGGAACACCTTGATTAGCTCCCATGTCGAGATTGACGAACTGGACTCGCCCTGCGGATAGAAAGCGTTTGGTGTGGGCGAAAGAATGTACCAGGCAAACGGGGGGTCGGCGGCGGGGAAGCAACCCAGCATGGTTACCAGCAGAACGGCAATCACCGCGTAGACCAACATGTCCCGTTTATCTATGTGTCGATCGGCTTGCACGTTGGTCCGCGCGGATTGGCTCCTATATTCCGACCAGAGGCTTGTGCGTGAAGAACCACAAATTTTTCAACCGCGGGTCATTGCTCGGGATGCACTGGACGGGGCGTTGAACCTTTGTCTGCACTTTCGGCAGTGCATTTTCGCAGGCGTCGATGTTGGGAAAGCGCCCTACCATCACCCAGTCTGAGACCGGTGAGCTCAGGCTGCCATTCGGAAATGCAGGGGTCGGGCTCGGCGAAAGCGCATAGACCACGGGCACGGTGGAGGTGCAGGCCGGCACACCCACCAATAACGCGAGCAGCGCCGAGACACCTAGCGTACGCCCTAGTGCCACGACGCAGGGATTCCACGTTCCTCCGCTCGCGGGAGGACGGCTCGTGCCAGAGCATTGCAGCAGTCCCTGTTCCAGTAGGGGTGCCCGATTCGGTCTCCACACTCGGTTGGGATTGTCGCGTATCGTCTGCGGTGGTTACAGGTCCGGTCGCAAGCGAGGTGGTGACCGTGACCGGCGCAAATCCAAACAGTCGCGCCTGCTTTGAATCCCCCAAAGCTCGTGCCCAAGTTGACCATTAGGTCAACCTAGGCCGATACGGTAGCCGAATCCAAACGGCCGACATGAGCGGGTGGCTCAATTTGCATGCTCCTCATGTGGCCCCGAAACGCTCCTAAAGCGCCCATTTGCGCGAAGACGTCAGCAAACAGCTAAATAATGACAGACCGAGCTAGCCGCGTAAGCGGACGGACACGGACGATTACCGAGATGAACTTTATTCGCCCACGTGAGCGGTCACCGCTCCACAAAACGGTGCAATCTGTAAATTTTTCTAGAGCGCGTTGCCGCCGCGTTCGCCGGTCCGGATGCGGACCACGTCTTCCACCTGCATGACGAAGATCTTGCCGTCGCCGATCCTGCCAGTGCGCGCGGCGCGCTCAATGGTTTCAACCACCTGGCCGGCCAATTCGTCGGCAACGATAATCTCGAGTTTCACCTTGGGCAGAAAATCGACTACGTACTCGGCGCCCCGGTAAAGCTCCGTATGGCCCTTCTGGCGCCCGAATCCCTTGACTTCGCTGACGGTAAGGCCCTGCACACCAATGCTCGAGAGCGCTTCTTTGACCTCATCGAGTTTGAACGGTTTGATGATTGCCACGACGTTTCTCATAGCGTCCTCTTCGACTCGTCACGCAGGTGTAAAGAGCGCTCCACGCAGTCCGCTCGACCTGCTTAACCTTGTCCCCAGTTCGGCCCCTGCGCAAGTCCCCCGGTTGATGACCACCTTCTGCGTTACTTCTAGCACGCCTGGGTCTCCGGCTTACGCAAGCCAAGTGCCAGTCTTTGAATCTCGGACAGCCTCTGACAGCCGGTTTGTTCACGATGGTCTTGCCCGCATCGCGGGCGAACGACCAAGGAACGGGCACCGCATAATCACTGCTCCTGCTGCGTGGCGCTGGGCTCGCGCCCGCCAAATCTGGGTTCCGCGCCGCTCAGCAGTCGTTGAATGTTCTCGCGATGACGCAGAAGTACCAACGTGCTGATGGCAAGCGCCAGCACCAGGTACGGCCGCGGTCCGCCTAGGGCCGCCACCGCGACGGGGATGACCAGTGTGGCAACGATCGAAGCCAGCGACATAATCCGAAAGCTCACCAGCACGATGGCAAAGCCGGCCAGTGCAAATAGCAATGCGAACGGCGCGAGCATCACCCATACTCCCAGGGCGGCAGACACACCTTTGCCGCCACGGAACCGCAAGAAGATCGAACCGATCGATCCCACGAAAGCGGCGAGCCCAATCCACGCAAGTTCGGCCGGCAAAAACCCAAGCGCGCGGGCAGCGGCCACGGGCACCGCACCCTTGAGAACGTCACCGGCGAAAGTCAATGCGGCGGCACTGGAACCTCCCGCGCGTGCGACATTGGTCATTCCGATATTTCCCGAACCTACCGCGCGCGGATCGAAACCGCGCAGACGACCCACTATGACCCCGAACGGAATCGATCCGGTTAGATACGCGGCAATCATCATGAACGCGAAACTGAGCAATTCGTGGATCCTCGGAAGGAAAGTGGTCGGGGTGACTGGATTTGAACCAGCGACTCCTGCGTCCCGAACGCAGTGCTCTAGCCAGGCTGAGCTACACCCCGATCAGGTTGAGTGTGGTCGGTAAAGCGCAGACGATTTTTATAGCATCCACGGAGATCCTACGCGAGCAAAGCCGCACTACTCCTGAAACCTCAGGTCAGCCACGCCGGGACCCGGCTCTTCGAGGCTGCGCGGAAAGCGCTTTCCCTTGAGGTATCGATCGAAAAAGGCGCGACCGTAGTCGATGGTCAGCGGGTGCTTGGCTGTCGCCCGGGTGTCCACCCAGGCTAAATGCCCTGCCCCATCGATTATCACGAGGTACTTCGGTGCGGGCGTCTGCTCGTAGGCGCCCTCACGTCGCTCTAGCGACGCAGTGATTGGGGTATCACGAGAGCCACCGAGATACATGACCGGCGCATCGATCTCACCAAGCGTATGCTGAACCGCGAAAGGGGCAGCATATGGCGAGAGCGCAAGGACCGCCTTGACCCGCGGATCTTTCCAGTGCGGCCATCCGCCGGCCAGTTCCAGGACGGTGTACCCGCCGAGCGAATGACCGACCAGTCCGACATGTTGCCAATCGAAAGGCGGCGCGCCAAAACGCGGGTCTCGCTGCAATGCATTGAGCAGGTTTTCCAGATCCTGCGCCCGGTCCGCGTAAGTATCATCACTCCAACTTTCGGGGTTGCGGAACGGAATCTCGGGACGCGGCAACCACGACTGGAGCTTTCCGCAGTCGGCATCGCGATGCTTGGGCGCGAATACTGCGTAGCCGTCCGCCGCCAACGCCTGCATCAGGAAGGACGATTGCGTATTACAGCCGCGGTAGCGATGCGAGAAAACAATTATCGGCCACGGCCTCGGGGTTTGGCTGTCAGGAAGCCAGGCGTCGACCGCGAGCCCCGCGATTTGAAGTTTTTGCGAAACCGGGAGAGCCTGCGCCGCACCCTCGGCGGAGCGCGACGGCGGAAGCGCTGCGCACCACGCAACCAAGAGCGTCAACCCGGCCAGCTGGCCCCACCGCAACATCAAGATTTTCTCCACGAATGGCTGCCGCTCAGCGTCGGTCTGCGGCCATTCGATCCCTGAGCTTGGTTAACCGAGGGTCATCGCCGCCGAAACGCGCGAGCCCTTGTCACAGGAAAGGTCCGAGGCGCGCGACCCCTTATGCTTTGAGCGGAGCGTGTGCAATCAGGTCGCGCATCTCCTTGACCACTTTGCGATAGTCGCCCTGGCCGAAGATTCCCGAGCCCGACACGAACACGTTGGCACCGGCTGCTTTCACCTCGGCAATATTGTCGAGTTTCACGCCGCCATCGATCTCAATATCGACCTTGAGCCCGCGCCGATCCAACTCGCGGCGCACCGCGCGCAATTTTTCCAGCGCCTCCGGAATAAATTCCTGTCCCCCGAAACCGGGATGCACGCTCATGATGAGAATCATGTCGAGGTGCTCCGCAAAGGGCAGCACGCGCTGCACGTCGGTCTCCGGATTAATTCCGATCGAAGCGCGTGCGCCCAGATCGTGGAGCCGCTTCGCCATCGCCGGAATGTCTTTGCAGACTTCCGCGTGCACGGAGACTGAATTAGCACCGGATTTCACGAAAACCTCCACGTAGCGCTCGGGGTTTTCGATCATCAGGTGCGCATCCAGCGGAAGTCTGGTCACCTTGCGCAGCGATTCCAGAACCGGAATTCCGATCGACAGGTTGGGCACGAAGTGCCCGTCCATGACGTCGAAATGGATCATGTCGGCGCCCGCGCGCTCGACCTCCGCGACCTCGTCTCCCAGGCGCGCCAAGTCGGCGGAGAGCACGGACGGGGCGATCTTGTCTTCGCGATCCATGCGCACAAGATACCGTCAGCGACGCGCAGCCGGAATCATTGGCGTTTGTCTCCGCCTTTATCGGCGCCTTCCAGCAGCTTGAACAAGTCCTGGTAGTGCTTCGGCATGGTGACGGTCCCGCGCATCGCGACCGGAATCGGATAGCGCACGCCGCCCCGCTGGGTCCCATCAAGGCCCCTCAAAAGCTCGTCGACAAAGTCCCACGGGCAGGCGAAAACCATTTCGGTGTCCTGCGCCATGCCAAACACCCGATCGCCGTTGCAGGGAATAATCACCTTGGGCGCGCGGGCAGTCATGGTCTGAATTACGATTTCGGCGCAGTCGAGGCGCCCGCCGGTGGTGCTTTCGATCCGCCCACCCCGCGTAAAGAGGGCGGCGTTGACCAGGCGCATCACCTGCGCGCTGTTCGCATAGACCGCCACGATGTGAGGTTGGAAAGTCGCGCGGGAGAGCGGCGCTACGCAGACATGCGAGTAGGTCCCGGGTTCGAAACGCCAGGTTCCGGCCTCAAGCCGGGTTGCGGCTTCTTCGTTCTCGCAATACATGCCGGTCGATGCATAGCCGTGGAAGTACTCGTCATTGGGTGCGCGAAACCCGAATGCGATCGCGGAGAGCGGACAGATGACGTCTTCCTTGCCCACCGCGATACCCCATCCGTACCGGCGCGCCACTCCGATCGATTGGCACACGATCCAGTGCTCGCCCATGCTCTGACTGGGAATCTTAAGCCCCTCGGGCAATGGCTCGCCCGCCTTAAGCATTCGGATTCCGAGCGGAAAAGTGTCGGGCCTGACGTAGCGCCCGATCGCTTCGTCGAGGGTCTTGAGCTTTTGTGCGACGTCGGCGTCCATGAATCCCTTCCAGGCACACCACTGCCAGGGTCATGCCTTAGTTCATAGAACTAGCCGAACCGTCGCGACGCGGCAAAGGCGCGGTTCTCTTCAGATGTGGGATTCCGGAACCGGGCTTGGGTTGACCGCCGAGGGAGCGATGGGAGCGAGCACGGCCTTATGCTTCGCATCCGCGGGAGTTACCATTACCTGCGCCACCCCGTTCTTAGTAATGCCCAGCTTTTGTGCCGCCCGCTTGGACAAATCCAAGGTCCGCCCGCGTACATGTGGACCACGATCATTGATCCGTACTTCCACCGAACGGCCATTCTGCGGGTTGGTAACCACCACGTGTGACCCTAGCGGTAAGGTTTTCGACGCAGCGGTCATCGCGTTCTGGTTAAATCGCTCTCCGGTCGTCGTGAGGCGGCCGTTGAACCGCGGGCCATACCAGGAGGCGACCTCCTGCTTTGGCTTCAGCGGAGGATGAATGCTGAGTGGCGGTACCCACGGTGCAACTGCCGGTGGGGGTTCAGGCACTTCTTCAGGCACGCCGTAACATCCGCTCAGCCCCGCCAGAGCCGAGAGCGTGAAGCACAGCGCGATAATTCTGAGGGGCGCGCAACGCCCATAGGCTGGTGAGATCATCATGAACATCTTCGGCGATCTCGCGAACCTGCTGACCTGCGGGTCAGGCGAAACCGATCGCGGGGACTGGTCGCAAGCGCCATGCCGGTAAGAAGAAGCGGGGCATAACTAGCCTTGATGCCACTGGCGCAAAGGCCAAGGGTTCAATACGCGGAAGGGTTTGGTAGAATTTGGGGCTTGGCCGTGAACATTCTACAGTCCATCCATCTCTCGGGTTTAACCCTCCGCCGCGCATGATTCACCTGCTCAGCATTAAAATATCTCGCAGTGAAGTGCTTAAGCGTCTCAAAACCAAGCAGAAGAAGCGAAAAGCAGTGAAAGAGCAGTAGGAGGTCTTATACGACCGTCCTGACGAGGCGCGCGGCGACAAAACCATCCAATCCGCCCAAGTCCGGCCGCGTTCGTATCATACCCCGGGTGTCTAGCAGGCATCCGAAAACGTCGCGGTTGGAGGGCTGCGAATCGAGGTGAAAGGCCGCGTGCGAATCCAGGAAAGCACGCACCACGCCCTCACCTTCCTCGGGAGCCAGACTACAGACCGAATAGACGATCGCACCGCCCGGCCTCACGAGTGCGGCAGCATTTGTCAACATCCGCGACTGTAACGCCGCCATTCGAGCAGGGTCACCGGGCTTAAGCCGCCAGCGAATTTCGGGATGTTCGCGCAGCGTGCCGAGCCCCGTGCAGGGCGCATCGAGCAGAACGTAGTCGAAACTACGCTTTGCCAAGGGCAATGGTGACGAACTATCGGCTTGCACGAAATGGATGTTCCGATTGTGCAATTGGCGGCAGAGGCGGCGCGCATTCTTAAGACCGGCAAAGTTCCTATCGATGGCCGTGACGCGACCATCCGGACCTACAAGCTCCGCAAGATGAGCCGCCTTGCCTCCGGGAGCCGCGGTGCAATCGGCTACCGTCGCACCGCCCGGGGGCGCAAGCAGCCGCGCGACCAGCTGGGATGCTTCGGACTGCGCCTGGAAAAGCCCCCGACGATAGGTTGGCGAATCAAATCGGGCTGCACCCCTTAGAATCGCGGTTTCCGGAAAACGTGCTACCGTCTCAACCTCCATGCCGTCCGCCTGCAGGCGCCGAACTATCTCCTCGCGTGACCCTTTGGCTAAATTCAGCCGTACCACGTTAGGCGCCGCCTCGTTGTTGGCAGCCATCAGGCTTTCGGCCGCCTCCTGGCCGAACCATTCGATGAATCGTTCGACCATCCAGCGCGGATGCGAATAGGCGATGGCAAGCCATCCGACCTCATCGTCGCTGCGCGGGGGCAGCGCAACCTTCTCCCGCGTGGCGCGGCGCATTACCGCATTCACGAATCCTGCGGCCGCCCTGGCCTCATGGGTTCGCTTTGCGAGCTCCACTGAGGTAGACACGGCCGCGTGCGGCGCGATCCGATCGAGAAATCGAATCTGCAGCAAGCCCATCCGCATGATGGTCAACGCCTCTGGTTGTATTCCAGCAAGGTCGCGACCACAGAAACGCTCCAGCTCGTAGTCGAGCCGGGCGCGCCATGCAGTGGTCCCCAGCACCAGCCGCGTCGTGAGCCGGCGATCGGGGGGTGGGAGAGCGGGAACCCGGGTGCCGAGCATGGCGTCGGCGTAACTTCCGCGACGCTCCACCGCCATCAGGATTTCGAGCGCTATCTGGCGAGCCGCGAGGCCGACAGAATTTCGGGAGGTCGCGCGTCGATCGTGCTCCGCGCCTTTCATGTCCCGAGTTGGCGGGCGATCGAAATTCGGCGACCGTGGAAGAAATCCGTCGCGCGCATTCGTTTCCGGCCCGGCGCCTGAACTTCGATCAGAGCGAGCTGACCGCGACCGCATTGCACGACAGGCACTGGCTTAAGTGCGATGATGCCGCCCACAGGCCCGGCCTTTGTTGCTACGGACACGACCGCTCCCCGCCAGATCATGAGCCACTCACCATCGAGGGTCGTTCGCGCCACTGGCCAGGGATCGTATGCGCGCGCCATCTGTTCGATGGTGGCGGCATCGGCAGTCCAGTCGATTACCGCGTCCTCTTTCTTTACCGGCTTGGTCCAGGTCGCCGCGGATTCTTCCTGCAGCGTCTCATGCGAGCTGCCCCGGGCGATCTGATCGAGCGCATCGAGCAGCGCCGCCGCACCCAGCTCGGCGAGCTTCGCCTTCAACGAACCTTGCGTGTCGTCAGGCGCAACCGGAATCGCGCGCTTCAGCAGCATCGGACCGGCATCCATCTCCGACACCATGCGCATGATGGTGATGCCCGATTCCGCGTCGCCCGACAGGATGGCGCCTTCAATCGGGGCGGCACCCCGATGACGGGGCAGCAGCGAAGGGTGCACGTTGAGCGGCAGCATCCGTGGCACTTCGAGAATCGCTTGCGGCAGGATGCGGCCGTAAGCCGCAACCACGAGCAGGTCGGGCTCGAACGCTTGGAGTTCCGCAAGAAACTCGGCCGTCTTGATGCGGGTCGGTTTGAGGGTCGCAATCTTGTGGGTGGCCGCGACTGCGCCAACCTCGCTGGGCGAAAGCGTCAGTCCGCGGCCGCGCGGTTCGTCGGGGCGCGTAACCACGGCCACCACGCGAAAGCGTGGATCGGCGGCCCCGACCAGCCGATCGAGAATATGGGCCGCCAGGGCCGGCGTTCCCATGAAGATGATCTTGAGCGGTGCCGCGAGGTCAGATGCGGACCGTGGAGGGACGCTCATCGGCTTTGCCCTCCTTGATCATTTTCTTGAGCTTGCGGCGATACAGCTCGCGCTTGATGCGGCTGATCCGGTCGATGAACAATTTGCCATCGAGATGATCTATCTCATGCTGGAGGGCGACCGCGAGCAGCTCCTCGGCCTCGATCTCGATTTCCTTCTGTTCGGGCGTCCACGCCCGGACCAGCACCTTGGCGGCGCGTTCCACCTCCGCGGAATAGTCGATCACCGAAAGACATCCTTCCTCCCAGATGAGCTTGCCTTCCGCCTCCACGACTCGCGGGTTAATCAGCTTGAGCAGACGTTTGCCCGGCTCCTCGTGGTCGGTGTCGAGCACGATGATGCGCTTTGACTCGCCCACTTGCGGCGCGGCCAGTCCCACGCCGGGCGCGGCGTACATGGTCTGTGCCATGCTGTCGACCAACGAATTCAGATCTCCGTTGATGTTCTCGACCGGGCGGGCGGGCCGTTTGAGAACGTCGTCGGGGAATTTGCGTATCCGCAGAAGCGCCATCGATCCGGTTCAAAAAATCAAGCTATCAGAGCATCGGGCTGCTCGAAAGCTGCCGCCCGCCGAGCGTCCTCTGCCGGCCATTACTTTTCCGAGGCCGGGTCACGGGTTAGTTTGAGTGCTCGTGCCATGAACCTCGCGCGCCGAATCGCGTTCGTTCTGTGCCGCCCGATGCAATCGGGCAATATCGGGTCGGTCGCGCGCGCTCTCAAGAACATGGGATTCACGGACCTGCGCCTAGTCGCGCCGGCGGCCTCGGCGCGGGACCGAGCCGCCACCTCGATGGCGGTGCATGGCGGCGATGTGCTGACTGCCTCGACGATCCACCGCGACCTCGCTTCCGCACTCGCGGATCGCACCCTGACGGTGGGCACGACCTGCCGTCCGGGATTGTATCGCAGCGGTGTCGTGTCACTGCGCAGCGCGGCGTCCGAGTTGGTAACTGCGGCGGCGGCGAATCGCCTGGCGATCGTCTTCGGACCGGAAGACCACGGGCTGACCAACGACGAATTAAAAGCCTGCCAACGACTGGTCACCATCCCGACTGGGGATGACTACCGGTCGTTGAACCTTGCGCAAGCGGTGATGCTGGTTGCGTATGAATTGCGGATGGCGGCGACCTCGGGACTGGTGAGCCCGACCCCCCCGCCGCAGCGTGCGGCAGCGCGCGACGTTGAAGCGATGCTCGCGCGGATGTCCGAGGCGCTGGTCGAGATTGGCTTTCTTCCCGCCGACAATCCCGACCACATCATGTTTGCGCTGCGGGGAGTCTTCGGCCGCAGCGGCCTCACCCCGCGCGAGCTCGACATCCTCAATGGAATCGCCCGCCAAATTAAATGGACCGCCGGCGGCGGCGCTGCCACGCTCGCAAAAAAACGCGCCAGCGGGAGAAAGCTGCGGTAAACGATTACCGGGTGGGGCGGGGCGTATCCACTCTGGTTTGCCTTCGTACTTACTGGTTGGTTGGAGACTTCGAGCGTGGGCGAGATCGGTGATCTTCCCGGGCGGTACCGCGCGGTTCATGCGCTGAACCGGCTTGGGTTCGGGCCGCGTCCCGGAGACGTCACTCGACTTAATGCCGAGGGCATCGATCGTTAGATCCGAGAACAGCTGCATCCCGAGTCGATACCGATCCCGGAGAGTCTGGTAGGCAAGGTCGCCTCCTATCGGACCCTGCACATGACCCCGATGGCGCTATTTCACGAGTTTCAACTACCGGTCATGCAAGCGTGGCGCGAAAAACGGGGCGCGGACCCGGCCACGCTCAAAGCCGCCGTGAAGGACGAGCGGGTTCGCGCGCGGATCGTGATGCGCGAAGCGGTTGAAGCACGCCTGGTCCGTGCGATCGAAGGCCCTCGCCAGCTGCAGGAGGTGATGACCGCCTTCTGGTTCAACCATTTCAATGTGTTCGCCGCAAAGGGCCTCGACACTATCTGGACCGGCTCCTTCGAGGAAACCGCGATTCGTCCTCACACCTTAGGCAAGTTCCGCGCACTGCTTGGCGCGACCGCCATCCATCCCGCGATGCTCTTCTACCTCGACAACTGGCAGAACAGCGCGCCGCACGGCGTGGACTCTAAAGGGAAGTTCGAGGGGATTAACGAAAATTACGCGCGCGAGTTGATGGAACTCCACACGATGGGAGTGAATGGCGGCTACACGCAGCAGGATGTTTATAGCGTTCGCGCATATCCTGACCGGCTGGGGCCTCCCCAAGGGCCGTGGCGAACAGTCTGGAGAGCGGATGTGGCCGTTTGGGCAGGTGCACTTCGCACCGTTTCAGCGACTGCATCCTCCGCGCTGGTCCGACCGCGGGACGCCGGCGGACCCGAGCGGCTTCTACCTCGATGCGAACCGCCACGACTTTGGCCCGAAAATGTTTCTCGGCCACCGTATCGGCGGCTCTGGAATCCGCGAAGGTGAGGAAGCGCTCGATATCCTGGCGCACCACCCGGCTGCCGCGCAGCACCTGAGCTATCAACTCGCGCAGTACTTCGTGGCAGACGACCCTCCCAAACCGCTCGTGGCGCGTATGGCGCATCGGTATCTGGAGACGGACGGGGACATTCGCGAGGTGTTGGCAGCGATTTTCGCATCTTCGGAATTCTGGGATCGCCGATACTACGCTGCGAAATTCAAAAGCCCTTATGAGTACGTGGTGTCGAGCGTCCGCGCGGCTGATGTCGCGGTCAGCAACTATCGCCCGCTGTATGGAACCATGCAGCTGCTGGGCATGCCGCTTTACGGCTGCCAGACGCCGAACGGCTATTCGAACACCCGTGACGCGTGGCTTAATCCCGACGCGATGATCACGCGACTCAGCTTTGCGACCGCGCTCGGCTCAGGAAACCTACCGCTCGATCGACCCGCGTTCCAGAAAGATGAATCTGGCAGGGGCGGGTCGGTACGCCCGGTCGTTTCGCGAAACGGCGGGGCTGGCCGCGTCAAAATCAACTACCGACCGGAGAAACCGAGCCCTGATGCCGGCGCCCGATGCGACCCTGCTCGCACAGGCGTTGGGAGGTTCCCTTTCGGCGTCGACCCGCGCGGCGATCGAAGCGGCGCCCGCCCCGCTGCGCGCGGCGCTGGTCCTCGGCAGCCCCGAATTCATGATGCGATGAGATGAGGCCTCGAGCCATGAGCTCGATCGATGAGAACCTCCCGGGTACCCGCTCGGATGGCGTTTCTGGCGCCCGCGCACACGAGAGCAGGGTCACGCGCCGTGAATTTATGCACCGTACCGCAATCCTGTCGGCGTCCGGCATCGTGCTGCTGAGCCCGCATGCGTGGGCCGCGGGCGCGAGCGCCGCTCGCAAAGGCCGCCTGGTCGTCGTCTTTCTGCGTGGCGCGGTCGATGGACTCAACGTGGTGGTGCCTCATGCCGAGCCCGCCTACTACGATGCGCGCCCGACTATCGCAATCGGAAGACTCAATACCGAAGGCGGAGTACGCGACCTCGATGGGTTCTTCGGATTGCATCCAGCGCTCGCCCCGATGATGCCGCTGTGGAACGAACGTACTCTCGCGTTCGTGCACGCGTGCGGCTCGCCCGATCCAACGCGTTCGCATTTCGATGCGCAGGACTATATGGAGAGTGGCACCCCCGGCATCAAGAGCACGCACGACGGATGGCTGAATCGGGTACTCGCGCAGGTTCCCGGAGGACACGCTCCGACCGAGGCGCTCAGTCTAGGACCGACCCTTCCGCGAATCCTGAGCGGCAAACTGCCGGTCGCCAACCTGCCGCTGGGACGCGCCGCCGCGCGTCCCTTACCGCTGGACCGACCAACGGTCGAAACGGCATTTGACCGATTGTACGGCGGCGCCGACGCTCTCAGCGTTGCCTACCGGGAAGGCCGCGCATCGCGCGCGAAGCTGATGGCGGATTTGCAGCGCGATATGGCCGAGGCAGATGCGGGAGCTCCTTCGCCCCAGGGATTCTCTGACGACACCAGCAGGCTAGCTCATCTCATCCGCCGCGATCCTTCGATCCGGGTCGCCTTTCTGACACTTGGCGGATGGGACACGCACGTCAGCCAGGGAGCCGCGCAGGGGCAGCTCGCTGCGCACCTCGCTCAGCTCGCCGCAGGGTTGTCCGGCTTTGCAAAGGCGCTTGGTCCGGACTATCAGGACACGGTGGTGGTGGTGATTTCGGAGTTCGGACGCACCGTAAAGGAAAACGGCAACGGCGGAACTGATCACGGACACGGCAACGTGATGTGGGTGATGGGCGGTCCGGTGTGCGGCGGCGAGGTATATGGCAGATGGCCCGGCCTGGCGACGTCCGCTCTTTACCAAGAGCGTGACCTCGCGGTGGCTACCGATTTTCGTGAACCGATAGGGACCGTTCTCCGATCGCATCTGGCGCTCTCCGATGCGCAGGTTGCCCAGGTCTTTCCCGGGACGCCGGCAGCGAGGAGCTGGCCGGATACGATCATCAGAAGCTGAAAACGGTGGCGACCGCGCCGTGTGGGGCGACGCGGCCGCCTTTTGGGGGAGTGTCGCTGCTCACGTTGCGGGGAGGGGTTCGTGAGCGGCACGCGTTCAGCCCCGTCCGAACGGAGCGCGGGGAGGGTCGCATTGGCTCCATCCGGACCGCGTCTAACACTTGCTGCGAGCTTACCGTGTCGCAATCTAGCTTGCGCACGGTCTTGCATCATCAACGCACGATTAGCTGCGTATTAAATCGCACGCACCTATCCACAGAAGCCGTCGTGACCGAGCCGCCACCCCGGGGAGCTGTCTAAAGAACAGGTGATACGGGCGCCTGCGCGCGCGCCCGCGGTTGATTCCTGGGAAGGACTTTGGCATCCCCTTTGCGCCGGACCCGCCGAGACGCGAAGATGCCCGCATGGAATATGAATTGATCGTGCGCGGCGGCACCGTGGTCGATGGTTCCGGCGCGCCGCGCTTTCGGGCCGACATCGCCATCAACGCAGGCCGCATTGCCGAAGTGATCGCCGATGGAGAGTCCGACCAGATCAACGCTTTGCGGGAAATCGACGCGGGCGGCCTCGTCGTCGCGCCCGGGTTCATAGACCTGCACTCTCACTCGGACTGGGTCGCGCCGATTCCGGAACACGCCACGATTCTCAAGCCGTTCCTGATGCAGGGCGTCACTACCTTCGTCGGCGGGAACTGCGGGTTTTCGGTCGCCCCGGTTCGTTCACGGGCGAGCCGGATGCTCGATGAATCGGGTCAGATGCTGTCCGAGCGCAAGTTCGCGTGGACATGGCAGGAGGTGTCCGAGTTCGGCGCGCATCTAAAGAGCCAGGGCATGGCACTCAACATGGCGCAGCTCGCGGGCCACGGAAGCATTCGTCTGTGCGTCATGGGTGCCGACGCGGGCGAGCCGTCACCGGAGCAACTTCGCGAAATGCAATCAATGCTCGGGCGCGCGATGGCCGATGGCGCCGTCGGCCTGTCGACCGGGCTCGGTTACTTTCCCGGCATGATCGCGAAGCCCAGGGAGCTGGCCGCCATGGCTCGGGTTGTGGGCGCCGCCGGCGGCGTGCTGACCTCGCATCTGCGCGCGTACTCGACGCGTTCGCTCTTCTTTCAGAGCGAAGTGCCGCACAATCTGCTCGCCGTGCGCGAGATGGTCGAGGTCGCACGCGAGGCGCGCGTGCCGCTCCAGATTTCGCACCTGATCTTCGTGGGCCGGCGCACCTGGTCGACGGCCAACGAGACGCTGGCGGACATCGAACGTGCCAGAAGTGACGGCGTTGACATCGCTTTCGACACCTTCCCCTACACCTGCGGCAACACGACAATTCGGGTGACTTTCCCCGCGTGGTCGCAACCTCACCTGGAGGAATTGCTGAACCGCAGCGACGGGTGGGCGCAGTTGTGCGATGGATTTCAGCCGCTGCGCGGGTTCATCGCGGAGGGCGTGCAGCTGATGTGGGCGGTCAAGCCCGAGTTGGCCCACCTGGAAGGAAAATTCTTCGGCGAGATAGCCGATGCGATGAAGCTCGACCCGGTCGAGGCGTATTTGACCATCGCGCGTGAGAGCGGAACTCGCGCTCGCGTGCTCAATCATTTGTACAGCGGCGATGACGACGGCAACGAGGAGGCATTGCGCGCCGCGATGAGCCATCACCTGAACGCTTTCGAGATGGACACCATCCTGACTACGCGCGGCCATCACAATCCCGCGAGCTTCGGCACGTATCCAAGAATCCTGGGCTACTACGTCCGCGAGCTGGGCCTTTTGAGATTGGAAGATGCCATCCACAAGATGACCGGAATGGCGGCACAGCGAATGCACCTGAAGGAACGGGGATTGCTGCGCAAGGGTTTCGCCGCGGATCTCTGTATCTTCGATCCCGCAACCGTCGGCTGCGCAGCCGATTCTCGGGAACCCGACCAGCACCCGGCGGGAATCCAGCATGTGCTGGTCAACGGACGCGCCCTAGTTGAAGACGGAAAGTGGTGCGGGGATGGAGTTCTTGCGGGCCAGTGGCTCGCGCGCGAGTAGCAGCTCCCTGCAATCGGTCCTGGAAATCGGCGAGGCCCGCGAAATCTGCCGATTTCAGGCTCTCCTACCGAGACATCTTTTCGATTTCCTGATCGACCGCGCGAAGCTTGGCCAGCTTCTGGTCGGTAGGCGTCAGCTCGCCGGGCTTCTTTTGAGCAACCGCCGCTTCGCCATGCTGCCTTGGCAGCTCTCCGTCGATCTTCTGCAGCGCCTCCTTGGACAGCCGGCGCACCATCGGGCTCGGATCCTCGTCGGCCAGCTTGATCAAAACAGGCGTCGCTTTGTCGTTGCCGATTTCGCCGAGCGCGAAGACCGCGGTTCCTCGACCCTGATCGTCGGTCTCCTCCTGCAGGTACTGTATGATCGGGAGGGTGCCCTGCCCATCGCCGATTCGGCCCAGTGCGGCGACCGCGTGCAAGCGGACGGCGGGCTCCGTGGACCGCAGGAAGAGCATCTGCGAGATTGGCTCGACCGCCGAATTGGTCTCACGATAGCCGAGCACGTCGAGGTCCTTCATCTTCACGCGAATGTCGGGGTCGGCAAGATATTCGATCAAAAGCCGATCGGCATCGGGATCCTGAACGTCGCGCAACTTGTTAAGTTCCTGGACGCGCACGTTCGGGTCGGCATCTTTCAAGCCGAGCTTCACATCTTTGACAATCTTGAAGACAGATTCCTTGTCGGCACGCGCCGTGATGTCGTCGATGCCCGCCCTGGTCATTCCCTGGTGCATCATCGGGCTGTTGGCGAGCGCGCTTCCCAGTCCCTGACCGCCGTAACTCTCACCCGATTGGGCGCGCGAGGTCGCGGGCAGCGCCACGGCGATTGCACAAATCGCCGCCGCGGCGAAAATAAAGCGACTCTTCGACATTTCCCAGCCCTCCGCGATAAGTCAGAATTATTTGCGATCGTGATCTTGATTGCAAGCAAGGGTCGGTCCGGCAGCGTGCAAAAAGTACGCAAAATCAAGGTTCTGGTCCTGCTCATTTGGTTGACCGCGGCGCTGGTGGTGGGGGCGCTTCGCACTCGCGCGGCCGACGAATCGGACACACCCGCGACCGGTTCGAATGGAAAAATGCATCGGCGGAAGCCTGCCGCCGCGCCGACCCCGCTCGCGCTGCCAGCCGATGTGAAAGTGCCCAGCTACGCACCCGGTTTTTTCCCGTTCCACGATGGCGAGCGGCTGGTCTATGAAGCCTCCTGGCTCGGAATTCCGGCGGCACGGGGATGGTTCGAGCTGCATCGCAACAAGAAGGACCCTTCGCTGTGGAACGTCGAGGCCTGGATCGAGACCAACAAGGTCGTCGACCTGGTGTTCCGCATGCGCGACTATATGCGCGAACGGGTGGCGGTCGACTCTCTCAAAGCTCAGGACATCTATCAGGTTCAGCACGAGAACCAGCGTGCCAATGAATACACCATCACCTTCGATGACAAGAGCAACCTGGTGGTCTCGACCAAAAAAAATCACAAAGGAACCGAAACCCACCAATTCATTTCCAGCGATCCGTTTGGGCCTATTTCCGGCGCCATGATGGCGCTCAGTCAGGACCTCGCTCCCGGGCGCCGGCTTCTGTTCGACGTGTTCTCCGGCACCAACCGGTACGTTTTCGACTTCAACGTGGAAAGCAAGGAACGGGTGCAAGTGCCGGTTGGTTCTTATGATGCGCTCAAGGTCTCTCCCGGCATCGTTTACCTGAGCAACGGCAAGCTTCGCCGGCAGGCCCGCGAAACCACGGTGTGGATTAGCGCCGACAAGGGGCATCTGCCGCTGCGAATGGAGGCCGCAACCTTTATCGGCACGGTCCGCGCGGACCTGGTGCAAATCGACGGGCCGCCGCCGGTAAAGGACTAGTAGTTGACGCGAGCCGCGGGGACTGGCCCTGACGCGGTGCGCTCTTCTATGCTGCGAGAGTCGAGGAAATCCCAAATGGGAAAGAAACTGGAATTCTTCTACGATTGCTCGAGCCCCTGGACGTACCTGGCCTTTACCAAGATCGAAGACGTGGCGCGCCGCCACAACGCCGACCTGCAGTGGAGGCCGTTCCTGGTCGGCGGGGTCTTCAACACTGTCAATCCGAGCGTGTACGAAAGCCGCGCCAACCCGATGAAACTCAAGGCCCGCTACTATTCGAAGGATCTGCAGGACTGGGCGCGCTTCTACGGACTCAAGATCGGCAATCCCTCGGTCTTTCCGGTGAACTCGGTCAAAGCCATGCGCGGCGCGTTCGTAGCCGAAGAGCATGGAAAGATCTCGCCCTACTCGCGGCGGGTTTTCGAAAGCTACTGGGGGGCCGATCGCGACATCAGTCAGGACGAGGTATTGCGCGACATCGTGCGCGAGGTCGGCCTCGAGGAAAAGGAATACTTCGCGAAAATTGCCTCCGCCGACTACAAGGCCAGGCTGCGCACCAATACCGAGCAGTTGATCGAGCGCGGTGGTTTCGGCTCGCCTTCGATTTTTGTGGACGGCGTGATGTTCTTCGGCAACGACCGCCTGCCGCTGGTCGAGTGGGAGCTGGACAAGTAGGCAGCCAGGCTGCTGCGAATGTTCGCGGCTTTCGTGACCCGATTCGAGCAGAGCTTCACTTCGCTCCCGAGCAAGGTTCGAACCTTCCTCGCGATTCGGGTCGGTGATGAAGTCGAAGCGGCGATCTATCGCTTAATCGAAGAGCTGCGCGCACCCAACGACGGCGTCGCCTGGGCGCGACGCGACCAATTGCATGTGACGGTGAAGTTTCTCGGCGCCGCGGTTGATTCTGCAAGACTTGCTCCCCTGGCCGAAGCCGTCGCGGAGGTCGGCAAGGCTGCAGGCGCGCTTCAAATCCGCACCCGCGGAATCGGAGCCTTTCCGAACTTGCGCCGCCCGCGCCTGTTGTGGACGGGGCTTGAGTCGCAGCCGCTGATTCGCCTCGCGACGCGAGTCGAAGACGCCGCAACGCAGCTGGGCTTCGAACGTGCGGAGCGCCCCTGGGCGCCGCATCTGACCATCGCCCGCATCCGCGACCCGCGCAGGGTCAGAAGCCTGCTTGGGCGCTTGCAGGTGGCAAGCCAGAGCGAATTTGGAGAATCGAAGGTCAGCGAGATTGCCCTGTATCGGAGCCACCTGTCATCGAAGGGCTCCAGCTACGAACGACTCGCCACGTTTCCCCTGGGCGGGAGCGCATGAAGTCATCAATCTCCCGGCGGTTTAAGCGCAAGATGCAACTGTGGTCGAGCGAGCTGCCTGCGCATGGAACCTCGGCGCATCAGCCCATTGAGCGCGAGACCAAAAGATCTGAACTAGAGGAGCGTTGGCCGCGATGCCCGCTGGCGCATCGGATTGGACTGCGCAGCGATGCGCGATAATCTAGGCCAAGCGATCCCAAATGGCTGAAATCATCGATTTCGCGGAAGCGCTGGCGGAACGTCGGCGTAGTCGTCCGCCGACTCACGAAGATCTGGCGCGCGCGGTCGAAGTTCTCAAGGCAAGTCTGGCCGCAACCGCACAGGCGCTGGTCGA
Organism: Thermodesulfobacteriota bacterium; assembly: GCA_046728175.1. Taxonomy (GTDB): domain Bacteria; phylum Desulfobacterota; class Binatia; order Binatales; family Binataceae; genus JAFAHS01. The sequence continues at coordinate 20,644 of JBKPEA010000059.1, forward strand.
AGCGCCACCCGTGGAGCAAGCGGAGCTGCTGAGTCGGATCGAGCGTGTGGCGGCGATGGTTCGCTACGGATTGCGCATGCTCGGTCACTCCACCGATCCCGGCCTCGACGAGCCGCGGCGCGGCGAGTCGCGCTGAACAACCTTCGATGAGCGATCAGATCGGCCTGAAGATCCTCGGAGTTGAGCCTGCCGCGGAGATTGACGGCGCGCAACACCTGACCATCAACACTACCCGCGGACCGATCCCGGTGATTTTTCATCCGGCCGCGGAGCCCAACCGCGCGGCGCTCTGCGTCAGCGGCGCGATCGGCGGCGTCGGCGGACCATCCAAGTTGTACTCGAGGCTGGGCCGCGAACTTCCCAATGCCGGAATCGCGATCGCGCGGATCGACTACCGCGCGCCGAACGAGTTCGGCGAGTGCATGCTCGACGCATTGGCGGGGCTGTCATTTTTGCGTGCGATCCACTATGCGCGTGCGGCGCTGATAGGCCACTCTTTCGGCGGCGCGGTCGCGATCAATGCCGGTACCCTGGCGCCGATCATCACGACCGTGGTCGCGCTTTCCAGCCAACTCGCCGGGGCGCACGTCGTCGCGGAGCTTGCACCGCGGCCCTTGCTTTTGATGCACGGAACCGCGGACACGATCTTGCCTCATGAATCGTCGGAAGCGATCTATGAACGCGCGCGCGAACCCAAAACCCTCAGGCTCGTCGCCGGCGCAGACCATCGTTTCACGGGCTTTGGCGACGAGCTGTACCAGACCGTGTCGGGTTGGCTGCTCGACAAGGTCTAAGCTGAAGATCACAAGCTAGACTGCCAAACACGAGGCCGATACGCTGTTTGCGCAGCACTTGGGAACCTGAGCTGCGGGTGAAAACCCGGCATGGCAAGCGGACAAAGAATTGCGGTGGTGGGAGCGACCGGTGCGGTCGGCCAGACCACCCTCAAGCTCCTGCACGAACGTAACTTCCCGGTTCGCGATCTGCGCGCATTCGCGTCCGCACGGTCCGCCGGGAAGAAGGTTTCGTTCGCGGGAGAATCGATCGCCGTCGAGGCGCTGACCGCGGCTTCGTTCAAAGGAATCGACATCGCCCTGTTCTCGGCCGGCACCGAGCAATCGCGCCAGTTCGCACCGCTCGCGGTCAAGGCCGGCGCGCTGGTAGTCGACAAGTCCAACGCCTTCAGGATGGATCCCGATGTTCCGCTGGTGGTGCCGGAAATCAACGGCGAGGCGGCCAGAACTCACAAGGGAATCGTCTCCTGCCCGAATTGCACGACGATCGTAACCGTGATGCCGCTCAAACCGCTTCACGACGCGGGGCGCCTGAAGCGGGTTATCGCGACCAGCTTTCAGGCGGTATCGGGCGCGGGCGTCAACGGCGTCGCGGAACTTCGCAAACAGGTCCTCGCCTGGGCGCAGGGCGAAGCGATCGAGCCGGAGTTCTTTCAACATCAGATCGCCTTCAACCTCATTCCGCACATAGACAAATTCGTCGAGAGCGGCTACACCGGCGAGGAAATAAAGCTGGTCAACGAAGTGCGCAAGATCCTGAACGCTCCCGATCTTCTGGTCGCGCCGACCACCGTGCGGGTGCCGGTCTTCACGGCGCACTCGATCTCGATCAACGCGGAGACTGAGACGAAGATTGGCGCGAGCAAGGCGCGCGAGCTGTTCGGTCACTTCCCCGGGTTGCGGGTGGTCGACGATCCGGCGCACAACCGCTACCCCATGCCGATTTTCGCCGAGGGCCAGGATGATTGCCTGGTCGGGCGCATCCGCGAAGACATCAGCAATCCCAACGCGTTGAACTTGTGGGTCAGCGGCGATCAGCTCCGCAAGGGAGCGGCGCTAAACGGCATCCAGATAGCCGAGCTGCTCACCCGCTAGGGCGTTTCTCCAAGTCAGAATCGAAAGCCGCAGCGAAGGGTCGGGCGGGGCGTGCCTGGATGAAACCTGGGGCGCACCGCACAACCCTGCACGACCGCGCTTGCGCCTGTTTCGAACTTGTCCTGGGTCGTCGCGCTTAGCGCTTGCGGTGCGCGGAGGTTTCTAGGCGTGTACAGGTCAGTGGTATTCGTGGTGCCCGCGCCCGAGCTGGTTGGAGGGCCTATGAAACACCCGCGATTAGCACCTGACCGTTAGTAAGCAGCGTGGCGGTGTGAAACGCTCGGGCAAACGAGAGCGAGACGGTGTTCGTCGCCGCGAAGGTGTCGGTGCTCGCAGCGTATAGCTCGGTGCTGCTGAGACCCGCGCCGCCAGGACTTGAATCGCCGCCCACTATCAGTACGGCGCCGTTCGGTGCGAGGGTCGCGGTCATATGGGCACGCGCGACATTCATCGTCGTGTGGGTTGTCGTAGAGCGCGGGGACTGAAAAGCACCACTGGCACTAAGAAACAACTCTGTGGTGTTAGTCGCCGTGAGCGCGCCGGCAGCGGACGGGGTAAATCCACCCGCGATAAGCACATTTCCGTCGGGCAGCAGGGTTGCGGTTCCCTGCTCACGCCCTTTGGTCAAGGCCATCGCGATGGGACTTGAGAAGGTGTTGTTCTTCAAACTGTAGACTTCAGCTGTATTATCGGACACGCCGTCAGAGTCCCCACCTGCAAACAGAGCGTCTCCTGTGTACAGAGTGGTAGCCATCAGTTGAGTACGCGGATGATTCATCGCGGGGCCGCCGCCGCTGTTGAAGGTGTTGGTAGAGGGATTGTAAATGTCGGTGCCGTTCAGCGCGTTGGCGCTGCCGCCAGAGTCGCCCCCGGCGATCAAAACTAAGCCGTTGCTTAGCGCTACCGCTGCTGCATGCTCCCGCGCACTGGACATGTTCGGCCCTGCGGTAAAACTGTTGGTGGTCGGATCAAAAATGTCTGTCGTTTGGGTGACTGGATTATCTTGAAGCCCATCTAGCCCACCTGCTATCAGGACCTTCCCGTTCGCCAGGAGCGTTGCGGTCGCAAACTCACGGGACGTGGACATCTGGCTTGGGAGCGTCGAAAACGTGTTCGTGGTGGGATTGTAAAGCACTGCGTCCCCGCGAATTGAGAAGCTGGTGGCGCTGCCCCCGGCGATCAGAACCATGCCGTTTGAAGCAGCGTCGCGGTCGCTCCTTCGCGGTCCTCGCCAGTTCCCATCGTCGGTCCCGCGACGATTGTATTCGTGACGGTAGTTGCCTGCAGGATTGCGGAATTGATGCCGGCGACGCTCGTGCTCGTCTGCGACGGCGTGACACCGTTAAGCGTAAGCGCGTTGTTGGGACCCCGAAGACAAATCCCCGAGTGGCTAGTTGCAACCCGTAAAGCCCGGCCAGCGCGTCCTGGAAGGCCGACGTCCCGGCGATCGCAGGTAACGTCCCACCGCCGCAGTCCGAAACCGCAGCACCGAAGGTTTTGCCATCGAAAACCCCGTCGACTAGATCCGTCGCGAGCGACCGCGCCAGACCTCCACGAGCGCTCGGACATAGCAACTGATCTTGGTTGATAAGCGCACCCAAGATAAGTCCCAGCTTGCCCGCATCGGTTCCAACCCCGCAGGCGGTATAGTCCGGCGTCAACGTGTCGGGATTGGTGCCCAAGCTGAAGATGGCTTCAAGCTTTGCAGTTGCGTTGCTGAGCGCCGTGCCGAAGGGGGTGCCTTGGACAGTGTCCGCGACCGCTAACAGATCGATGAAGAGGGTCAGCGGATTGAGGTCAACACTGGCGGTTCCTGCGGGTAGCGATGGCAGCAGTACGGTCAGTGGAGTGGGAGTAGTAATCGTCGAGCCATCTTCCTCGCTCACGAACTGCCACCCGCGACCTCGATCCGCACCGGGCCGATGGGGGGTGGAGAAATCGTGAGGGCGTAGGCCCCCGAAGCTTTCGTAGTCGCCGTGCCGATTGGCGGTCCGGGTGTTGGCTCCGTTGGCAGGGTTCACGTTCATCACCTGGACAGTGGATCCGACCATCGGACCCTGAAAAACATTGCCGCTCGGCGACACCGTGGGGGTCGCGGTAAGGGTTGCCGTCGCGGTCGCTGTGACAGTCACGGTCGGGGTAAGCGTCGGGACCACAGTCGGTGTCGGCGTAAGGGTCGGGACCGCAGTCGGTGTGGGCGTGGGCGTCCTCTTCGACGTGCACTTCGGACAAGGGTCGGACGCCGATGCAGCCATCAGTCCGATCGCAACCCGGACGATACGTGTGAGAGCGGCCCAGGCGCGCGGTACTCGAATCACACTCATACAGGTCGATCCATATAACTCGCGGAAACCTACTGTATCCTTGAGCTATGGTTGCAATTGCGGATCGATGATTGCGCGCGAATCGTTTCGGCCAGTAGACGCTTGTGGTGACCAAGGCGTTTCGTTCGGCTTATTACGCGGGTTGTCCAACGAGCGCACTGACCGCGTGGTCGGTCGATTGACAGCCGCTGTTTGCTGGGCTAACTCTTTCCTGACGATAAGAGCCTTATCGAGAGCGGCGGAGGGACTGGCCCGATGATGCCGCAGCAACCGGCCCGAAAGGGTGCTGGTGCTAACTCCTGCGAGGCCCCGCGATGAAGGGTCTTGGAAGATAGGGCGAGAGTTGCAGAACCCTCGTCCTCGATCGCAGGAAGAGGGTTTTTGATTTTGGACCCTCACCGTCTCCCGAAAGCCTCAGAACGACCAAATGGAATCCAAAGGTCGCATACTGATCGTGGGGATTGGCGGGTTGGGAGTTCCGGCCGCATGGACACTCGCGCGCGCCGGAATCGGGCATTTGACTCTCATCGATCCCGATCCGGTCGAGCTTTCCAATCTCGCGCGGCAGGTTATTTACCGCGGCTCGGATCTCGGAAAACCAAAAGCCGAATGCGCCGCGGTTCGCCTGCGCCGACGGTTTCCCAAAACCGAAATCGAAGCTCGCGCGATTGCCTTCGAGCCCGACAACGCTATCGATCTGGCCGCAGCTCACGAGTTCCTGGTTGATGGGACCGACAATCCTGCGGCTAAATTTCTGATCAACGACGCGGCGCTCGAGGCAGTGCGGCCATTCGTCTACGGCGGTGTGCTGGGAATGAGCGGCCAGGCAATGACGATTGTTCCGGGCCGCTCTGCGTGCCTGCGCTGTCTTTTCGAGGAGCCGCCCGACCAGGAAGAAATCGCATCGTGCCGGGAGGCCGGTATCGTTGGTCCCGTGGCGGGGGTCATCGCCCAGGTGCAGGCGGCGGAGGCGATCGCTTCGGTCTCAGGGGTGGTGCCGCCCCTGGCGGGACGAATCCTGACCTACGATGCGGCAGCACCAGCGCGATTTAGAGTAACCGACGTTCCGGCACGCTCCGGATGCAAATGTGGAGCTTCCCGCGGTAAGTCCGCCGCCGCTCGTGTTCATCAATAGAGGACCCCGATGAGCTACATCACCAGTCTCAAGTGCAAAGAATGTGGACAAGACTACCCGGTTGCCCCGCTCCATGTCTGTGAGACGTGTTTCGGGCCTCTGGAGGTCAACTACGACTACGCGAAAATTCGCGCCACGCTGACGCGGGCGAAGATCGAGGCGCGTCCACACAACCTCTGGCGCTATCGCGAACTGCTGCCCGTCGACCGCGAGCCCGAAGTAGGACCGCACTCGGGATTCACACCGCTGGTTCACTGCAGGCGCCTGGGCGCCGAGCTCGGGCTGAAGAGCCTGTACATCAAGGATGATACCGTCAATCATCCCACGCTTTCGTACAAAGACCGGGTGGTATCGGTCGCGATAACCAAGGCGCGCGAATTTGGCTTCACGACGGTGTCCTGCGCCTCGACCGGCAATCTCGCCACAGCGGTCGCTGCCCATGCGGCGCGCGCCGGGCTCAAATGCTTCATTTTCATGCCGGAGGGGGTGGAGGCCGGAAAAATCGTCGGCTCTACCATCTATGGCGCGCAGGTGATCATTATTCGTGGCAACTACGACGACGTAAATCGACTCTGCAGCGAAATCGCGGACAAGTATGGATGGGCGTTCGTCAATATCAACCTACGGCCCTACTACACCGAGGGCGCGAAGACCTTTGGCTTCGAAGTCGCGGAACAATTGGGATGGAAACTGCCGGATCACATCGTGGTCCCGACTGCCGGCGGCACAATCCTGCCCAAGGTCGCAAAAGCCTTCAAAGAACTGAAAGATGTCGGGCTCGTCAAAGGACCTAGTTTCAAAATCTATTCGGCCCAGGCCGCCGGCGCCGCGCCGGTAATTCATGCGCTGCACAAGGGCGTGGACCTGATCACGCCGGTGAAGCCTGATACCATCGCCAAGTCAATTGCGATCGGCAATCCGGCCGATGGCTTTTACGTGCTTCGCGCGGTGCGCGAATCGGGTGGCTGGGGCGACAGCGCCACCGACCCCGAGATAATCGACGCGATCAAACTGCTGGCGCGGACCGAAGGAATTTTCGCGGAGCCCGCCGGCGGGACCACCCTGGCCGTGGCTCTCAAGCTGATCAAACAGGGCCGGATCAAGCCCGACGAAACCCTGGTGGTGTCGATCACGGGCAACGGCTACAAGACGCTCGAGGCGGTCTCGAGCGCGATCGAGCAGCCTTTCGTCATCGATGCGCGTTTGCGCGAGTTCGATACGCTGTTCGAGCACCTCGGTGAGGGCAAGCCCGACGCGGCATCGGCCTGATCGGCGGCCCTGCTTGTCTGCTCGGCTACGCAGGAATAAGCATCAAGATCCGTCTGCGGGAGGTATAGTTTATCTATGGCAGTCCGAGTCCGAGTCCCCACCCCGTTGCGGCGTTTCACCGGCGGCGAAGGGGAAGTCCCTGCCGATGGCGCCTCGATTAGCCAGGTCATCGAGGATCTGGAAAAGCGTCATGCCGGCATTCGCGAACGCCTGCTCGATGACAAGGGCGAAATCCGTCGCTTCGTGAACATCTATCTCAACGGCGATGATGTTCGCTTTTTGGAGTCGCTGAATTCCAAGGTCAAGGACGGCGACGACATTTCGATCGTCCCCGCGATCGCGGGCGGCCACTAAGCCAACACGCGAGACAGCAGCTCGTGCCGCCAACCCTTGCCAAAAACGGCGTGCTCGATCAGACCGTTCCCACGGCCCGCGCGGGGAACGTGCTGGAACTCATCGGCAACACGCCCCTGCTGGAAATCCGCCGTCTTACGCGCGGCTTGCTCCGACCCGGAGTGCGTATATTCGCCAAGCTGGAAGGTTTCAATCCCGGCGGATCGGTGAAAGACCGTCCGGCCCGCAAGATGCTCGAAGTGGGGCTTGAGACGGGCGACTTGCGCGCGGGCAAGACGATTATTGATTCGACGTCGGGGAACACCGGGATTGCGCTTGCAATGGTCGGTGCGGTGCTCGGCTATCCGGTCGAGCTGGTGATGGCGGCTAACGTGAGCCGCGAGCGCAAGAAAATCATCGAGGCGTTCGGCGCGCGGCCGATCTATTCGGACCCGATGAAAAGCTCGGACGGGGCAATCGAAAAATGCCGTGAAATCATCGCCGAAAATCCCGACAAGTATTTCAAACCCGACCAGTACAACAACGAGGCTAACTCGCTGGCGCATTTCGAAACCACCGGACCGGAAATCTGGCACCAGACGGCTGGTCAGGTGACACATTTCATCGCGGGTATCGGCACCAGCGGTACCGTGATGGGCGCCGGGCGCTTTCTCAAGTCGAAGAACAAGAAGGTACAGGTTATAGCGGTCGAGCCGGACGATGAACTCCACGGCCTCGAAGGGCTCAAACACATGGCCACCGCCATCGTCCCCGGCATTTACCACGAGGCGCAGCTCGACCTGAAGATTCCGATCGGGACCGAGGAAGCCTACGAGATGGTGTATGCGCTCGGGCAGACCGAAGGCGTGCTGGTCGGACAATCCTCGGGCGCCGCGATGATCGCCGCGCTGAAAATCGCGCGCGATCTGCGCGAAGGATGCATCGTCGCGGTCTTCCCCGACTTCGGGGACAAATACCTTTCCACCAACTTGTGGATCGGATGGCAGGAGTGGCGCCGCGAACGGCTGGCCCAGGTTCTGAGCAAATGGAACGCCTCCACGAACGCTACTACCTGAGCTATCCGCGAGCGCTCATCAAGGAGCCGATTCTTTACCAGCTGGTAAAGAAATTCGACCTGGTGTTCAACATCCGCGGTGCCAGCGTCTCCGAGGAGATGGGCCTGGTCGCGGTAGAGTTTGAGGGGACCCGGGACCAGATCGAGCGTGCGCTGGTGTGGCTTAGAGCGTCCGGCGTGACCGTCGAGCCCATCGAGAAGAACGTCATCGAGTAACGCCGAGCAGATGAACGCTCCGGCCGAAGCCTGGGGCTCGAAAATCGGATACCGTCTTAAGGGGCGGAGCTCGTGCCTCGACTATGCCGTTGAGCGCATCGCAAATCGAACGTTATAGCCGCCAGATAATCGTGCCGCGGGTGGGTGGTCGCGCCCAGGAGCGGCTGCTTGGATCACGGCTCGTGATCGCGGGCGATGCCCACGACGTGGAACCTGCGCTCCTGTACCTGGTCGGCTCCGGAGTCGGCCGCATCGAGCTGGCGCTGGGTAAGGATACGGACCGTGCACATGAACTCGGGTTGGCGACGACGGAACTTAACCCGGATGTAACGGTTGCCCCATTGAGCGACCTGGCGGGTTCGCTCGCCCAACTGGTTCTGGGAATCATCGGCAGCCCGGCCTCCCTTGCAGCGGTGGGAGCTCTGGTGCCTCGGTTTCCGCGCACCGGCTGGGTGGCCGCACGCACGGATTTGCCGGCCCGCATCGGGGTCCTTCCGTCACCGGCTCCGTGCCCGCGCTGCGCCGGAGGGGGTTTGCTTTCGCCTTTCGGCGCCCGCGCGGCGAATGCATCGATATTCGCGATGGCGGCTACCGCCGAAGCGTTCAAACTGCTCGCCGGATACGGCGAGCATCCCGGTGCGACGCTGATCGAATTCGAAGGATACGAATCGCGTGCACGTGCAATCAGCGGGGACCCCGCATGTGAATGCCGCAAGAGAGGAATCCAGTAAGGTGCCGGGTTCGCTGTGGCTGTTTGATTTCGATAACACGCTCGCGCGCCTCGAACCGGTAGTGGACTGGGCTGCGAGCCGCCGCGAGCTGGAACCGATGCTGCGAGATGCCGGCGTGCCCGAACCACTTTTCCAGCAATTCCCCAAGGGCAACCTCGTGCTGTACGAGGCCTGTCGAGCGCACCTTGCCGAGACGGTGCAGAGGGACAGCGCGCAGCGCGCAGCCATACTTCTGGAGGCGTCGGCGATCATCGAGAAGTACGAGCTTAAAGGGGTCGATAAAGCGGCCCCGCTCGCAGGTGCGGTAGACATCCTGGACGCGATCACACGCGCAGGCGGCACCGTCGGGATCGTCACGTCCAACTCGTCACGAACGGTCAGGTCCTGGCTGGAAAGAAACGCCGCCGAAAAATCCGTTCAGATCGTCGTCGGACGCGATAGCCTGCTCCCGCTCAAACCCGCACCCGATATGATTCTGGAGGCGCGGAAAACCGGGGAAGGTTCGGCCCAGATAACAACCTACGTCGGGGACGCACCAGCCGATTGCGCTGCAGCGAAGGCCGCCGGGGTGACCTTCTGTGGCATCGCCAGCACGCAAGGTGCCCGCGATGCATTGCGCAGGGCGGGTGCGACCGAAATTTTCGAGTCACAGGCGGCTCTGGCGATCCAGAGAAACTTTGATTTCCCCTCATGATTTGCTGATTTCCGTCGTGGGTCATTTTGGTAGGGCACTGTCGCACAAATCCACTGCGCCCATGCACAGGGCCAACTGGCAAGGATTTGACATAGACTGAGGCGCGCAATACGCGCTGGACACATTTGAGCTCATCGGCGTTCACGACCGCGCCTGAGCACTGAAGACATTAGGGAACTGTGACGGAGTGCAACTTGCGTTCGAGCAGGACGATGGGCCGATTACGCGTCGGCCTTGAGGCTTCCGATGGGAGCCTGCTTGTTTGATCAATTCCAGTTAAGTAACTTGAAGAGCCTGCTTAGTAATCTATTTTTCGAGGGGGATTGACCACATCGCAATGAGCGACGGATTCACTCTTTGGTTCACTGGACTGTCGGGGGCCGGCAAGTCCACCATCGCCAACCTGGTCGCCGCAGAATTGCGGACCCGAGGACACCAGGTCGAGATTCTTGATGGAGACGAGGTCCGCACCAACTTGTCCAAAGGCCTTGGATTTTCCAAGGAAGACCGCGACACCAATATCCGGCGCATCGGCTACGTCTGTAACCTGCTGGCGCGCAACGGGGTGATCGCGATTTCTGCCGCGATTTCACCCTACCGTGAGATTCGTGACGAGATTCGCGGCAACCATCAGCGTTTTTTCGAAGTGTACATGAAGTGTTCAATCGAAAAGTTGAGCGAGCGCGACGTGAAGGGCCTGTATAAAAAGGCGCTGGCCGGTGAGATCAAGAATTTCACCGGCGTCTCCGATCCATACGAAGAGCCGCTGAAGCCCGAACTGGTCCTCGACAGCGGCTCGGAAAAGGTTGAACAAAGCCTTCAGAAACTGCTCAGAACCCTCGAAGTGGCGAATTACATAAAGAACGGAGTCGTCCGATGAGCGTGCGTGACGATGCGATCGCCGCCCATGGGGGTGGCGAGCTTACGGATGCCAAGGCGCGCCCCGCCGAACGCGACTCGCTCAAGGCCCATGCGGCTTCCCTGCCCGCGGTCAGGCTCAGCGCGCGCGATCTGGCGGATCTTGAGATGATCGCTTCGGGCGCGTTCAGCCCGTTGAACGGTTTCATGGGTGAAGCTGATTACCTTAGGAGCCGCGACGAGATGCGGCTTGCCTCAGGGGTGCCCTGGTCCATTCCGATTACGCTGGGGGTCGAAGAAGCGACGGCGCGCGGGTTGAAGACCGGTACCGACGTAGCCCTCACCGCTGAAAGTGGCGAGCGCCTGGCGGTGCTCAAGCTGGCCGAAATTTACCGGGTCGACCGCGAGCGTGAAGCCCAGGCGGTATTCGGCACGGCCGAGGACGCACACCCCGGGGCAAAGAACGTGACCTCGACCCCGCCATTCTCCCTGGCCGGCAAAGTCATCCTGTTCGCGGAAATTCCCGGCCGCACTTTTCTGGAATACCGGCTGGAACCGCGCCAGACGCGAGCAGCATTTCGCGAAAGGGGATGGAAAAAAATCGTCGCGTTTCAGACCCGCAACCCGACCCATCGCGCTCACGAGTACATCCAGAAGGCCGCGCTCGAAGTCTGCGATGGGTTACTGGTGCATCCGCTGGTCGGCGAGACCAAGGGCGACGACGTTCCAGCGGTTATCCGGATGGAAACCTACAAGGTCCTGCTCGAGTGCTACTATCCGAAGAACCGCGCGATGCTCTCCGTGATGCCGGCACATATGCGGTACGGCGGGCCGCGGGAAGCAATCCTGCATGCGATCATCCGGCGCAACTACGGGTGCACGCACTTTATCGTGGGACGCGATCACGCCGGCGTCGGCAACTACTACGGCACCTACGATGCGCAGAAGATGTTTGAACGCTTTGGCGCCGCCGAGCTAGGCATCACTCCGCTGATGTTCGAGAATACCTTCTGGTGCGGTAAGTGCCTGTCGATGGCGTCGTACAAGACCTGCCCGCATACCGATGCCGACCGCCTGCTGCTCTCAGGGACCAAAGTGCGCGAAATGCTGCGCGCCGGGCAGGCACCACCGCCGGAGTTCACGCGCCCGGAACTCGCTGCGATTCTGGTCCGCGCGATGCGGGAAACGAAGTAGGCGGCGATTCGAGAATTTCGCCGATTCCGGCGCCCCATCCGTATAGGTGGCGGACCCTCTTATCCGTGAAGTGCCAGCTTTTGGGCGGCGCGACGGGCTCGTTCCGGATCCCCCGACCAGGTCCACGCTACTTCGCTGCGGCTGACCCCGACCAGCACGCCCAGGAACTGGTTGGGATGGATAAACATTTCCGCGGCGCCTGCCGCGTCATGGCGCCAGACGTTCGCCTTCGAGCCGGCCGCTTCTATTCGTTGGGCGATCGCACTCACGTCGTCCGTTTCAACGAAGAACATATACAGTGAGTCGCCGCGCTTGCGATGGTACCGGCCCATCGCGAGTTCGGGCTTGATAGGCTCTGCGATCTCGATTCGATCGAGCCGCGCCGGCGAATCGTACATCGTGAGCACGCCGGTATAGCCAAAGTCCTTGCTTTCGATCGGTACGAATTTCGCGGGATCGAGCGCGAACAGGGCAGCATATTTGTCCGCTGCCGCCAGCCAATTGCCGACCACACTGGTCACTTCGTAGATCCATTTGATCAGCCCGACCGGCGCGCGTTCGTGCCGGGGGCTGATGACTACGCGCATTCCCAGGGTCATGGACGGGTCGAGAAACAACTGCCCCGGGGCCCGCTCGAATTTCGCGCCTTGCCTTTGGAGATGGTGCGCTGCGGCATCGAGATCGTCGACCGAAAATCCGGCCGCAAACAACCCCGAACCCCAACGATCGACGAACTCCTTGACCGGTCCCGCACCGTCCGGCTCCACCAGTTCGAGGAGACTCGTCCCGGCCTGCATGGTTGCACGCCGCGCGCATAGCGGCGCCACTTGATCGCGGCGCAGAGCTTCAGCGCCAAACACCGCCGCAGCGATCTTCTCGGCGCGGCTGAGATCTGCTACCGCAATTTGCACCCGATCCACGCGTTTCAGCATCGTCGTAGTTCTCTCTCTCTCCAGAGCGCCGCATTCCACAGCAAAAAGTCCGCGTCCAGATAATCGTCGGGGTCATTCTATACGGTCGCGCCGAATATTTCGCTCTCGGTGCCGATCTCGCTCACACTTCGTGGCTATCAAGCGCGACCTGATGCGCGTTGCCGATTCCACGACCAACTTCTCGCTGTCTCGGAGACAGACCTGCTTCGCCCGGTCCGATCCAGTAAGTCACAACGCACTGGCCCTCGCCGTGATCGCCGATTTCAGTCAGACGTTTGTAACTCAGGCTCGAACGGGTGGAACTATCTCCTGCAGGACTTGATAGTCCAACTCACTGCAGGGGTGGTTCATCATCTTGAGCCTGAACGATCGGCGACCCATGATGCACAACCATCAGCCACCGCTCGCCGGAGCGCTCGAACACGTTCGTGGTCAGCACCTGCACGCGCGAGATTCCCTCGTAGCCGCGCTGGGTGAGATTTTCCTCCATTATGACGACCGCGAGGTCGCCGCTGATCATCACATCCATCTCACCAAGTTCGAACTTCATCTCAAAGGCGCTTTCGAAAATCCGCTCCCAGCTCGTCATGACGGCGCCCCATCCGAGCAGCTTGCGCCATCCGGGATGAATGCACACGATGCGCTGATCCTGGAGCCAGACCGATTCCATCTTTCCGACGTCGAGACTTTCGAAGGCGTCGTAAAAGGCGCGATTCGCCGCGACCACTGCCTCGCGATCGTTCATGACCACACCACTTAGGCCAAGCCTATTGATTGTCCAGACGCGGAGCCAGCGTTTTCAAGATCAGGATCGCCGGGACGCCAGTTTCGCAGCAAGTGCCGCGCCGGATGCTCGGTTCGCAATCGCGTCCGCCACCAGGTGCGCGATTTTCTTGCCGGCTTGCCGGGTCCGCAGACCCCTGGGA
>JBKPEA010000060.1:0-10996 GCA_046728175.1 Thermodesulfobacteriota bacterium
GCGCAAAGTGGGCGCATGCTCTCCTCTTCATGTTGGAAACCCCCACTCTTCGACGCACTCTGCTCCGATGGCGAGAACCGGGCCGCATTAATGCGTACAAGCTTGATGCCATAAAAACCGCGGCGGGTACGAATCAAACTCAAGCAGGAAGTGCCGAATCCGTTCAAAATCTCGAACATTGGCTCCGAGCGTTCAAATTCTCGAACATTTTGGGCCGGTAGTCCCTCCGCCTTGGGAAGTTGATGTTTATCTCGACGGCGAACTTGGTAATCAGAAGACTCCAACCTCAAGCGCTGTGCCCTCATTGCTCGGAAGTCCGAACAATTCCGTCGTGACGCGCCGGGCAAAGAAGAACGAGATGGTGTCCAAATTGGTTCTTTTCAAGAGAGCGACATCAATCAGGCTCGCCGAGATTTTGTGACTGAACGAGAATATGAGCGCACCGAATTCAAGGCTGACCAACACACTAAGGCTTGGCCGAAGCCTCAACCAATTGCTCAGCACTCCTTAAGAGAACATAGTAGGTTCGGAACCGGCGCTATCGAGCAAACGAACCCACTCGGACACGGAGATGCCATCGTCGCCCATGAGGCGCGGTCCCTGGTTCCGGGGAGTGGTGTGTGGTCGTAACCGAGAAGCGCATTCACGCGCGCCCAGAACCGCTCCCAAGCCTCCGATCGTGTCCGTTCGCCTGCTGCCTCTGCTTCCAACTCACCAATTCCGTGGGCAAACTTCGCTTCGTGGGATGCCGGCTCCAAGAAACACCAGAACTCTTCCCCGCCCGAGGGGTTAAAACACGCTCTGAGATTTCCGCGACGCGCGCTACATCGCTTCAATGAAAAAGACTGGTGCGAACGTTACTCAGATCTCGTTCCGCGCAGGTGCAATCGATGTGCGAGATTGGGTTCGCCTAGTGCTCCGACCCACGCATAGGGATCGCTAGGTGACTTGCAGAGGGTCGATGTATCTGATCAAACAGAAGACGTGGAGCGGAGGAAGCGGCGGCAAGGGAAGTTCCCGGGATTGCAGCTGACGGCGACGGAGCGCCAAACGCTGCGCGCAGTGCGCAGCGGCGGACGGCGGTTAAGTGAACGGCGCTGGCGGCGGATACGGATCCTGGAGCTATTGGACCGAGGGTGGAAACAGAGCCAGACCGCAACCGCGGTCGGCACCTATCCGCGCGAGGTGCGCCGAGTCGGCTGGCGCTATCTGGAGTTGGGGTTGGAGGCGGCGCTGACCGACGACCCGCGACCCAAGCCGGCCAAGCTTTTGGATGCCACCCAGCAAGCTGCGATCGTGGCGATGGTGTGCGGCCCGCCGCCCCTCGGACACGCGCGCTGGACCGTGGTGCTGACGGCTCAAGAAGCCCAGCAGCGCGGGGTGGTGCGCAAGGTGGGGCGGGAGACCATCCGCCGTCTGTTTGTGAGCCACGCCCTGAAGCCGTGGCGGGAAAAAAATGTGGTGCGTGCCGCAGCTCGACCAGGAATACCTGCAACGGATGGAAGCGGTACTGGAAGTGCTGAACCGACCGTTGGATAAACATGCACCGGTGGTGGCGCTGGACGAGCGGCCGGTGCAGTTGGTGGACTCGCTGCGGCCGGCAACCGCGATGGCGCCTGGCCGGCCCGCGCGCCGCGACTACGAGTACGCGCGCTGCGGCACGGCCAATGTGTTCTGCGTGGTCGAGCCCAAAACCGGTCGCCATCAGACCCACGCCACTGCCAACCGCACTGCGACCCAATTTGCCCGAGCCCTTAATCGGATCGCGCGCAGTTACCGCGCGGCGCGCACCATTCATCTGGTGCTGGATAATCTCAACACGCATCGGGAAACGTCGCTCACCGCCACCTTCGGTGTGCAAGCGGGACACCGGCTGTGGAGGAGATGTACGGTGCACTACACCCCCAAGCACGGTAGCTGGCTTAACCCGGCTGAGTTGGAAGCCAGCCTGTGGTCGCGACAATGCTTGGGGCGCCAGCGGGTGGCGTCGCTTACCGAGCTGCGCGAGCGCACCTGTGCCTGGAATCGCTGGGCCAATCGCACCAAACTCAAAATCGACTGGCGTTTCTCCACAGCTGACGCGCGTCGCGTGTTTCACTACCAACGAATCGCTACCCATGAGTCAAAGCACTAGTCCTGTATCAGGCTTGCAGCAGGCTGCTAACGTGCCGTTAACACGCAGCATCCCTTGCACTTCGTAAAGGCCGCGCGAATAGCCGAAAATTTGCCCGGCAAGAACTCAAACCGGCATCCGCAGGATGGCATGAGGTTTGCCGATGTCTCTTCAAAGAGGCCAACAAAAAAAAGGGTGGCAAACGATGAACGGTAGACAAAAGATTGCAGCTTTATCGGTGACGATTCTCCTAGTCGCAACCTTGGCGCACCCGGCTCTGGCTCAGACCGGGGTATTTGTCAACGGGCGCGAACTGAGCATCGCGGAAGTGGTCCAAATCCAGCGTTGCATGCCGGTCATTCCCGGCAACTATTGGATGGATGGTCAGGGAACCTTCGGGTACGTGGGTGGTGGTCCGATCGGCAATATGATCACCGCTTGTCAGCAGGCTTCACTCGCAAACTCATCCACAGTCACGCCTGGCGGCGGAACTTCCACCATCTACGGGAATGGCTCCTCTACCTACTACGGGCCTAACAGCAGCTTCATATACAGTCCCGATGGAGGCTGCATGGTGGACGGCGTGTCATGTCCCAACTGAATAATCGTCTTAGGGCCTCCGGCGGGAAACTGGCGATTTGAACGACAGTGAGACAACGGTTCCAGGACCGTATGAGCCGTGCCAACGCGGCCAGGAGAGAAGGAAATGAACTCAAGCGGGCATGTCGTACTACACGGAAGTCTGCGACCGGCGAAGACAAACGCCCTCAGATTGCGCGACGTCAATCCGTCGGAGCACATCGAGGTTACGCTGGACCTTCGAGGTCCCGAACTGCCAGGCGCGGACGCGTTGCCGAAGAAGGCAATGACAGGTGATCAATTCGCAGCAAAATATGGCGCGATAAGAGAGACGCCAACCGGATCGCAAAGGTCCTCCAAAACGATGGGCTCAAGATTGAGGAGACCTCACTTTTGACGCGCAGCATGCGAGTCTCAGGCTCGGCAGCTGACATGGAGCGCGCATTCAAGCCGAATCTGGGCATCTATCGAGATCCGAAGCAGGGCGAATTCCGTGGCCGTGAAGCGGCGCTGCAGATACCCGCCCGGCTTGATGGGATACTCAAAGGAGTGCACGGCCTGGATGACAGGCGAGTGGCCCGACGCCGAGCAGGAGGGAATCATGCAAAGTCGCTCGCGGGTCTGACAGCCCTTTCGTGTGCCGACCTCGAAAACCGCTACAACTTCCCGCCCGGGACGGCCGCCGGTCAGCAAATCGGAATCGCTGAGTTTGGTGGTGCGTACCTGGAGGGCGATTTGACCCGCTTTTGCCAAAAGATGGGGCGGCCCGTTCCCGAGGTGAAGATCGTTCCGGTCGGGTACAAGCCGCCAACGGCGCAACAAATTGAGCACATGCCAAAGCAGCAGCAGGACACCGTGCTCGAGGACTCGACTGAAGTCATGCTGGACATCCAGATTGTTGCGCGCCTGTGCCCTGCCTCGCAGGTATTCGTATATTTCGCGCCGTTCAATCAGAAGGGTTGGGTGGATTTCCTTAACAAGGTCATGGATGAAAGGGTGGCTCGACCGGTCGCACTGTTGGTGAGCTGGGGTCTCGCTGAAGATCTCCCGACTGGTCGGGCGCGGCGCTGGCAGCGATCAACCATCGGTTGTAGGCCATGGCCCTTCTGGGCATCACGACATGTGTCTCGGCTGGTGACGATGGTTCAGGAGATGAGGAGACCGACGGCAAGACGCATGTGGACTTTCCGGCCAGCAGCCCCTTTGTACTGAGCGTCGGCGGCTCCATGCTGAGCAAGGCCGGCCGGAAGGTCAGCGAGGTCACCTTGTGGGAAGCCCCGGGTCACCGGACGAGTAACGGTGGTGGTTCCACCGGAGGTGGCGTGAGCGCGGTGTTTTCGCGACCGGCGTGGCAGAACATTCACATCAAATCCCTCAATGAGAGCTTTTCGACGGTCGCGTCGTGCCGGACATCGCGGCTCTCGCCCGGCCGCCGTTCTATGATCTCGTTTTTCTCGGAAAGGATTCTCCTAACGGGGGGACGAGCGCTTCGGCGCCCTTGTGGGTGGCGCTCATTGCACGTCTCAACGCGGCCTGGCCCCCCGTCAAACGCCAGCGGTTAATCGCCCCTCTCTTGTACCAGGTCGCGTCGAACGGCCACCCGAAGGGGCCTATCCGGCTGCATGGATGTTTCCGCCGGGCAAAACAATCGCATCCGCCGAAGGTCGGGTACGACGCAGGAGAAGGATTCGACGCTGTCTCCGGCTGGGGTGTACCCAATGGGGCGAAGCTGCTGGCGATCTTGTAGGCGGGTCGCCGGAACGCGAGCCAAGCCGATTACTTCGCGATCGACAGCCTCAGCTGGCGACGCCTTGGGTCGGGAGTAACCTGCTCCTGTTGGCTTTCTGCAGTCATATGTTCCGCGATCAGTTCCGTCTGAGATCGGCTGACTGAATCCGGATCGGTGAAGATGGTCTGGGTTGTTTTGCGACTTGAACCGGGCCGCCCGCCGAGAAGGAAGCTTTCAGGCGTTAACTTTCAATCGGAAAGGTAGGACATCCCGGCAAGACATTGTGTGCGATTACCTTGCTGCAGCATGGAGGTGAAGTTCCTCAAAACGAACCCAAAAATGATCTCAACCAGTCCGGTTGATCTATGTTGCTAATATCATAAACTTCGTCCGTTCATGAGGGGGCAAGCGTTGGGCGTCGCCAGAAAATCGCCGCTCGGTTCATGCAATTGCTGCCGATGCGATGATCTTCTCCCCAGCCGGGCTACTCCCCAAACCGCCTTTGCCTAGGAACAAGATCAGTAGTCTTGCGGAGTATCGAATGGCAACTCGGAAACTGAAGAAGACCGTAGGAAATAAAGCGCGGTTGAGAAGCGCCGCCCCGGTTGCCTTCGGCCCCGGCCCTGTTCCGATTCAATTGAAGGTCGATGGCCAGACCCTTTCCGTGAGCGGCGAGCCATGTCTCACGTTGCTTCAGGTACTGCGGGAAAAGCTGAGACTGACCGGAGCAAAACAAGTCTGCGATCGTGCGACCTGCGGTGCTTGTACGGTTATCGCCAGTGGCAAGCGCGTGTATGCGTGCTCCATGCTGGCCATCGATGCGCAGGACCTGGAAATTACGACTATAGAATCGCTGGCCGAAAATGGCGAACTAGATTCGCTGCAACGAGCCTTCGTGGAAGCGGACGCTTCGCAATGCGGTTATTGCACGCCGGGCTTCGTCATGTCGGCCAAAGCTTTTCTAGACGAAAATCCCGCGCCGACTCTGGACGATATTAGAAAAGGCATGTGCGGAAATCTGTGCCGCTGCGGGACATATGCCGGCATTGCGGAAGCGCTCTTGGCGGTGAGCCGGACCAGAGTTCAACAGAAAAGAATCGGGTTGCGCCGGAGGTCTCATGGCTGACTACGCCTGGCCCGCTCCTGACGATCGGAAGTTGATAGGTACGCGTCGATGCGCCTTTCAAAGTGTCAGGGAAGGCTCAGTACACGACGGACGTAAACCTACCTGGCATGTTGTATGCGGCCACAGTCCGTTGCCCATACGCGCACGCGAAGATCGTAAGCATCGACACCAAAGCCGCCGCCAAGAGCCCGGGCTGTAAAGCTGTGTACGTGATCCAGAAGCCGGGGACGGAGATTTTCTGGGCGGGCGACGACATAGTTGCAGTGGCAGCCGTAGACGAACTATCCGCCGCGATGGCCGCTAAGGAGGTCAAGGTCCGGTACCGGAAATTGCCGCACCTGGTGGTGAACTCGCACCAAAATCCACCTGCGGGCTTCTCGCAGCCGATGAAGCCCGAAACCGTCGGCGATGTCGATTCGGCTTTTCAACAGGCTGCCGCCGTGGTGGAGCAAACCTATTCCATGCCTGTCATCATTCACTCCTGCCTTGAGCCGCATGGCAGCGTGGTGACGTGGAAGCAAGGCTCGATCACTGTCTATATCTCCACGCAATCCGTATCTGGAATTGTGCGTCAGCTGAGCAAAGCGCTAAAATGTGCCGGCCAGCAACATCCAGGTGCACGCCGATTACGAAGGCGGCGGCTTCGGCGCAAAGCTCGCCGCGGACCGATGGGGATTGGCGGCCGCGCAGTTGTCAAGACTGGCCGGCGGAGCGCCGGTCCGCTTGGTGATCGATCGGCGCGCTGAGCAGCAAACCGGCGGCTGCCGGCCTTCCGCCTACGGAACTATTAAGGTCGGCTCTGATCGGCACGGCAACTTGACCGCTTGGCGGGCGACCACTTGGAGCACCGGAGGAATGACCGGCGGCGCCGAGTTTCCCCTGCCCTATATCCTTAAAATTCCCAAC
Source organism: Thermodesulfobacteriota bacterium (assembly GCA_046728175.1). GTDB lineage: Bacteria > Desulfobacterota > Binatia > Binatales > Binataceae > JAFAHS01. The sequence continues at coordinate 6,454 of JBKPEA010000060.1, forward strand.
CAGAAGAACCAGCATACGACGATCCGGAACAACATCGGCAGTGCGCGGTCGATGCGCGCACCGCGTCATCCGCAGGCATGCTTCCTGACGCTGTGCGCCCTTGACGATTTGGCGGACAAGTTAGAAATGGATCCGCTCGATCTGGTGACGCAAAATCTGAAATTGGCAGGGCCTCGGGCGGAGGTCTACCGAGAAGAATTCGAGATCGCTGCTCGGCTCATGGATTGGAAAGCCAAGTGGCGGCCCAGAAGTGAGAGTGGTGGGGAGCCGGTTCGGCGGGGGCTCGGTCTCTCCTTTCATACCTGGACGGGCACGGCACACCCTGCAGCATGCATACTCACAGTTAATCCCGATGGATCGGTAGTGATCTTTTCGGGGACCCAGGACATCGGGACCGGGACCCGTACCGTCATGGCGATCGTAGCGGCGGAGACGTTCGGCCTGCTGCTCCAAAACATCCAGATTCAGGTCGGGGAAAGCACGCTTCCGGCGTCTGCGGGCTCGGGCGGCAGCGGGACCGCAGGCGGCATGGGGTCGGCCGTACGACGAGCCGCGGTCGATGCGCTCAGCGCTTTGTTCGCGAAAATCGCCCCCTCACTCGGAGTCGAAGCGAACCTCCTTAAGGCCAGCGAAGGCATGATAACCGGCGGGAGCACCGCCGTGAGTTGGAAACGGGCCTGCTCGATGCTCGGTGCTTTGCCCCTGACGACGCATGGTGCCAATCCGGGCCCTGGCGATTTGAACTCAAGCGGCGTCGGGGGCGTAGAGATGGCCGAGGTCTCGGTGGATGTCGAGACTGGCGTTGTGAGCGTTAACAAAATCGTTGCCGTGCAGGATTGCGGCCTGATTATTAATCGCAAAACGACATTGAGCCAGTGCTATGGTTCGCTGATCATGGGAATTGGCTACGCCCTCTACGAGGAGAAGATCATGGATCAGAATCTCGGCTGCATGCTGAATCCGAATGTGGAGTTTTACCGACTCTGCGGCATTGGCGATACTGGCGACCTTGTCGTTCATCTGATGTCGGGCAAAGGATATGACGAGCGCGGAATTGTGGGCTGCGGCGAGCCTGCGGTCATCTCACCGGGAGCGGCCATCTCCAACGCGGTAGCCAACGCGATTGGGGTCCGCGTCCCGCAACTGCCGCTGACTCCTGACCGTGTTTTGGGTGCGCTCGGTCGATCGTGAATCCGTTTATTTATAGCAGCCCCACCGATTTGCGATCGGCTTTGAATTTGCTGGGCGAGCAATGGGGAAGGACTGAAGTCCTGGCCGGCGGAACTGATCTGCTTGCCTTATTGAAGGACGACATTGTCACGCCTACGCAGCTGGTGAACATTAAGAAGATCGCGAATTTACACAGTCTCAGCGCTGATCCAGGTAAAGGACTTCAGGCCGGCTGCCTGGTCACGTTGGATGAATTGGCCCGCGATAAACGCATGGCAAGGCTGTATCCCGCGCTCGCGATGGCTATCAACGATGCGGCCAGCCCCCAGCTTCGAAACATGGCGACGGTCGGTGGCAACCTCTGCCAGCGTCCCCGCTGTTGGTACTTCCGCAATGGTTATGGATTGCTTGCGTCGGACGCGAAAGGTGAGTCCTTAGTGCTGAAAGGCGACAATCGCTATCATGCGATTCTGGGAAACGCGGGGCCGGCGTACTTTGTGAGTCCCTCAACCATTGCCCCGGTATTGGTGGCTTTGAGCGCGCGCATCGATATTGCCGGTCCTAAGGGCTCTCGTTCGATTTCACTGGAAGAGTTTTACAGAATCCCCCAAAAACAGGGAGAACGTGAACACGACCTTGCCGCCAATGAAATGGTGATTCGTTTGAAGCTGCCACCGCCGAGGGGGTCGTCGACTGCGTACTACGAAGTTCGCCAAAAGCACGGCTTCGACTGGCCTCTGGCAACCGCGACAGTTCTCTCTCCAAAAAGAGCACAATCGAGTGACCAACGCTTCCGTGGTTTTGGGCCATGTCGCTCCCGTCCCGTGGAGGTCGAAAGAGGCGGAAGCCTCGCTCATTGGAAAAGTGATCGACGAGCAAGTCGCTTCTGATGCCAGCGATGCGGCCTTACAGCGTGCGCGGAATCTCGGACAAAATGGATATAAGGTTCAAGTCGCACGGGCTGCTCTCAAACGTGCCATCCTGGAGGCTGCGGGCGAGAAGGTCCCCTCCATCCACTCCAGAGGAGTCCGCTCGTGAAGCAGCCACCTATGATGACACACGCTGTGCGGTTTAATCGGAACAGTCCTGACCTCTGTCCGGCCCTCACCTGGAAAGGTCAATTCACGCCAGCACCACATGATCCGGCCGTTCAGTCCGCTAGCGATCATCAGTATTGGTGCGTATACACTCAAACCTGCATTGGGCCCGACAACGGATTGGTTGAGCCGTACGCATGCTCCCAGAAGAACCGCGCCTGCCGCCGCGAGGCGATCCGACGGAACCAGTAAGGCACGTCGACATGGAAACAAACCGGTTCAACTGGCCTGGAGAGTTTTCAAGCAAGTGCTAAAACGAAACTAACGAACTCCGCCGGATCACTTTCATCATCGAAATGGCATTCCAGACTTCGGGGTGCAGTGCGCTTGAGCTGAGTGATCTCCTCCTCGCGCAGCGCTTCTCCCTCTGTTGGCCGCACCCGCGGTAACGTTTCTCCACCCCGAGCGGAAACCGATTGCGCCACTCCTTTACCGCGGCAATTCAACCTGTGACCTCACGCCGACCCGGGAGCCGTCGTCTCATCCCTGAGTATGCTAGATCGCAAGTGCTGTGCGCCCCTTCGCGATCCATCGCGGTACCGACAGACCCCGGTTCCTCTGCCATTCGCCGCCTCGGCGGGTCTCTCGATCTGGTCTATTGCCAGTTCAATCTCAAAGTGGATCAGGATAGTGCTTCACAAATTCCGCCTCAGTTGAACAACCATCCACCGGAACGCGGGCGACAACACTTAGCGCGTCTCGGAATAGCGCGGCGCCCTATACGGCGGCAATGAGCGCCCAGCATACTATGGCGCTGCATACAGAGCTCCAACGACCGAATCCTTTGTAGATTTGCGCCGCCATTGTGGTCTGCTGCTTCAAGGTTAGGCCGACGGCTTCTATCTGCGGATCGGAGACGTTTCGAACTGAAATCCAGGGCGGTGCTTTGGTCTTCATCTCGCTGACAACGAGCCCAAGTACCGCATCTCCCATTTCCGACAGGTCTCCCAGTTTCTGAAGATGGTAATGATTGTCGGAAGTATCGAAACCGAAGAAATCAGTCGTCACCACTGACGAGGAAAGTGTGTCGGGTGAAACCTGTACAATCTTTGGCGCCCGCTTATTGTCTTTCGGGAGTTGGCCAGCATTGGTGCTGATCAACCCGTTGATTGCTCCGAAGTATGTTGTCTTCGGTCGCATACTCGAATAGTGAGCTTCATGGAAAGGTTCACGCTTGAACTTAGATATACAATCGAAGCGCACCAACGGGCTTACAATCACGTCACCGACCTCGAACTCCTCGCCGATCCCCCCGCCGGTACCGGTCGTAATGACGAGCTTAGGTTGCACTTCTGTAATCATTTGCCCCCATACTTCTCGATTCGGAAGCTGCGGGCCATCCTGCGACATATGCGAATCAGACTTGACGACGACGGCGCTCTTCCCGCCGATCGTCGTGGTCCAATACGCGCCCAGACGCTTGGCCTCGCGCGCGGGGCACCCCGGACGTAGCTTGCGGGCGATCGACGCATAGTTATGCGTGTAAGGTCGATAGTCGTTGCGAGAGTCCTTGCCTGGAGTCAGCACGCGACTGAGCGCATGCCCCTCATCAACCGTCCACGTCACAACCAGTACATCGGCGCGAGGCAGGGGGGCGCCGGAACGCCCTCGAGGTGCATTGCCTGTCTTCGGCGCGAGTCCTTTCGGCCACGTCAGGTCTGTAAATCGGGAAAGTCCCGTTGTCGTCGAAAAAGCAAGAAATTCTCTCCCGGACGGAGCTTCAGAGTCGAAATCAATGATCTCTCTCTGCATGTCCTCGTTGCTGGATGACTTCGCGGCGGCCGCGAATGCATAGGTGGAGTCTGGCGCCGGGACCGAGATGGGATCGAATCCGAGGTTACGTTCAGCCCATTTTCGATCAACTGTCATATGCTCGTTCCTTCTGGAAGGTGACCGAGTCTCGCATCATCGCGCCTCAAAACCCGACGGCGCTCTATTTTCCCCAAACCTATGGACACAACGCGCTCCTAGAGACTATTGATAGACGCCGATTCTAATAGGTGCTGCTTACTATGCGGCGAGAGTGGTAAAACCGAGTGTAGCTCCCCCCTGGACGAGCTCCGAAACACTTGCTCCACGGCGCGAGAAAAAAGGCTGCCTCACTGGACCTCTGAACTGGGTGCCAATCCAGGCCGACGAAAGATAAACTGTTTATGCAAGCCTCCCCTTCTTTAACGGCGTCCGCGCCGTTTTTTATCGACTTAGAGGCGATGAACGATAGCTACCGCATAACTCGCCACCTAAGACACTAGCATCGTAGATGAGTTCTGCGAGTG
>JBKPEA010000061.1:0-21614 GCA_046728175.1 Thermodesulfobacteriota bacterium
GTAGATCAGTCCCATCTGCACTGCGCCGAAAGGATGGTCCCACTGACCAGGTTTTTGGTAGCGGGAATCGGTCAGCCATTTATCCTCAGGACCCCAGTCAGTCTCGTCTTCCTCCCAGACGTCCTCGCGCCCGCCGCCGAAGCCGAAGGTCTTGAAGCCCATCGATTCCAATGCGACGTTGCCGGTCAGAATCATCAGGTCGCCCCAGGAGAGTTTGCGCCCGTACTTTTTCTTTATCGGCCAGAGCAGTCGGCGCGCCTTATCGAGGCTCGCGTTGTCGGGCCAGCTGCCGGTGGGCGCAAAACGCTGGTAGGCACGGCCTGCCCCGCCGCGGCCGTCGCCGATGCGGTACGTACCTGCGGCGTGCCAGGCCATACGAATGAACAACGGCCCGTAGTGCCCGTAGTCGGCGGGCCACCATTCCTGCGAGTCCGTCATCAGGGCACGGAGGTCCTTGATCACGGCATTCAGGTCGAGGCTCTTGAATTCTTTTGCGTAGTTAAAATCCTTGTCCATAGGATTGGACATGGGAGAGTTCTGGCGCAGGACTCTCAAATCGAGCCTGTTTGGCCACCACTGCGAATTGGTCGTACCCGGACGTCTCTGGCCGTTTACTGGGCACTGGCTTTCGCTTGCCACTGTTTGATCTTGATTTTCCATCTTCTTTTCCTCCTGATGTTGGTTCAGGAACATCCTCGACTATTTTGTCTTTCTGCTTAACTCTTACGTTTCTCCTCGCGGGGCGATCGCTCGCTTCTCGGCACGCTGGCAGTCTTTGCACAGAGCCTCGATTTCCACCGAACAGCGCAACAGCGAGAACGGTCCGAGGCTCGCGGTGCCTTCGAGCAGCTTGTCCACGTCGGGGATCTCAACGTCGTGTACTCGTCGGCATCGGACGCAAAGGACGTGATGGTGCGGCTCGACGTTGCCGTCGTAGCGCGCAGCATCGTGCAGACGCGTCACCTTGCGCGCCTCACCCACTTCGCAAAATTGCTCGAGAATCCGATGGACCGTGGCCGGAGATACGTGCGGATGCTGGCGGCGAACCGCCGTACAGATCTCGTCGCTGCTCGGATGCTCCTCCGAAGCGAGCAGGGCTTCTATGACGGCAAGCCGTTGCGGTGTGACGGCAATTCCCTGCTCACGGCAGCGGGCGACAAAGCCGCCCCGTCGTTGAATGGAGTACTTCTCGTGCCACCGTCGATCTACCAGCCGGAGTTCTCGCATGAACGCTCCTTGACTATCAAAAAACTGAATGCCTCCCAGCGAAACGAAAGCAATGATTGCCGATAAATCGGCAAATCTTTATGTTCGGTTGATAACTATTCTCATCTGCAATGGACAATCCCAAGCTGTAACATATCACCTGAGATTGTCAATCCCGACGGGACTGCGGCAGGAACAATTTGCGTTCATCGCCTCTTTAGTATCGTGAGCCAGCCAATTTCAAGCGCTGTATGAGAACCACCATCCCTGGCGGATCCAAGAGCTCACCCGCGACTTTCGGGGTGTTTTAAGTTCTGCGCGACCGGTGCGGTCTCGATCCCAAAGTGGCTGTATTCGAGATTGGGCCGGGAACAGGAACAGCGACTCGTCGATTACTTGAACTGGGCGCCAATCCCCTGGTTGCTGTCGAGCCCGATGATCGGCTCGCAATTTTTCTTCGGGAGGCCATGGCGGACGCCGCACTCACAGTGGTCAACTCAACATTTGAAGAAGCTGCGTTGCCCGAGGCTAGCTTCGATCTGGGTCTTAGCGCCACGTCGTTCCACTGGCTAGACGAGGACCTGGCGCTGGCCAAGGTGGCCAAGCTACTCCGGCCAGGCGGCTGGTGGGCAATGGTCTGGAACGTGTTCGGGGACCAACATCGCCCTGATCCTTTCCACGAAGCGACGAAGATTCTTCTCGACTGCCCCGTGAGCCCTTCGGCGGGCGCAGGCGATGTGCCGTTCGCTCTCGATGCTCAGGCTCGGCTCGCGTCGCTGGAACAGACGCACGCCTTCTCAACAGCATTGAGTACCAAACCAGTCCGTGGTCGCTGGTCCTTGATACTGACCAAACCATCGCCCTTTATGCAACCTACTCCAATATCAACATCCGCCCAGATCGCGAGGCTGTTCTTGCCGAGTTGGGCCGCGTTGCACGCGACGAGTTCCACGGCCACGTGATCCGTAACATGGTTACAAGTCTATACGTTGCGCGACGTCGGTTTTAATCCCGCACCCATAGCGATTCCCTGACGGGACCGATCCCGAGCCTGGGCGGTTTGGAAGCGGTATGCAATTCTCTTCTCCTGAGGGGCTTTAGTGATTACACCCAGTTCGTTTCCTAGATCGAACGCATAGCCGACGATGGCGCCAGTGTCTCCGAACTCGCTCAGTGCCTGCTGCAGGGCATGAAAATCCGTCCTTCCGTTCGGCTCAACTATCGCCACTTCGAGGTCGAGAACGGCAGACCGCGCTTTGAGCTTGCGCATAGATGTCTGAATTGACGGAAAGCGCAGGTCCAGTTATTTCTCTTGCGTGTGAATAGTCGGACCTCTCCGTCATCGAGAAAGGCCAGCAACCGGTACCTGTCGTACTTGATCTCGTGCAGCCAGCCATCACCCTCGAGTGGAGCATCGACTAGGCTGGCGAGCTGCAGGTCCCGATAGCGCCTAAAGAGGTCCCGCATAGCGCGCCGCTGGCACGCGAGAAGGTGCCGGCGGATGCAGCGGAGGAAGTGGCGTGAAGACTGGCCGCGTGGCCGGCAGTCGCCTCAGTGACTGCATAATCACGTGCCGAGCCGCAGCGCCGGCCGTAGTCAAGGGCGGCAAAGCCGGCGCGCTGCGCGCTTTACTCTTGACGGCGGCCGGCGCGGAGGCTATCTATCACTCGAGTTAACTCGGACAGCCGCTCGATTTAACTGCCTGTCAGATCGAGTCACAGCTTTTACACGTCAGCTCTCCGCCGATTCCGCCTACACGAATGCTTTTGCCTTCGCGCTTCGCAATCTCCACCCGTCGTAGCCGCGCGGGACGATAGCTGCGCCCGAGCAGTTCATCCCGGGGCTGTTGGAGAAACTCGTCTAACCGTCGGCCTCGATGGCCCGCAACGTCACTCCATCAATTCCTGGGGCGACGTTATCCGTTTGGCCAGCGGATAGGCTTCGCGCAGTATCTCCAACTTGCACACATGCACATATAGTCCCCAAAACCGCCGGGCTGGTTCGGCCTTCGCCTTGCGGTATATCCTCCGCCGCAGGTCTTGCAGACTAATGAGCGCCTTTGTCATTTCGCCCCTGCCTTCCATGGTGCCGAAGGAAGTACAGACAGCAGGGACCCTTTGCTCTACGGAAAATTACTCCCCTTCATCGCTCTTACGGACCCCTCCGCCACCCTCTCTTCTTCGGTCGATTTCCCGGGTGCGAGGTTATACTGCCTACCTTGTTCCGCCGCTTTCGCGACGGGAGGAGGATGGCTTCTCCAGTTGCTTGGCGCGTCCTTGTCACCGTGCTGGCGCTATCACCCCGCCGAAGTCGAAGGCGGTATCAGCCAGATTACCGTCTCCCATGCTGCCTCCACCTCTAATTTGCGGGTTCGACCTCCGGGGCTATCACTTTCGGGGCCGCCGGTGCGTTCGCTCGCGCTGCGGCCCGGTGACTCGCTGCCATCCTTACGATGACATTGTCGATCGGCTCCAGGTGATTGGTTTCCCTCCTTCCTGCCATCTAGGCTACGAGGCTCCTGGCTTTTGCCTTGGCGGTCTATTCCCGCTAAAGCGCGTCAGCCTTCACTGGGCGCACAATTTAGCGTGATTTGATGGATGTAATCGGATATCAGCGTTGGCACTCACTATTATTTCTTCACTTTGAAGTATCCGCGGATCTCCTACAGCCACTCCTTCCGGATCGTTTGTCGGTCGATAGGTTCGAAGGACGGGCATACGTGAGTCTAACTCCTTTTACCGTGGTAAGCGCCCGTTTGGCGCTTTTCCCCCGGCTTCCCGGACTTTCAACTTTTCACGAACTGAATGCTCGCACATACGTCCGACTCGAAGATCGTGATCCTGGAATCTGGTTTTTCAGCCTTGATGCGGCCAATCCGCTCGCGGCCGTGATCGCGCGCGCTGCCGTCCGGCTGCCCTATTTTTATGCACGGATTGAACGAAATTACGCGGGGGGCCGGCATCATTACTGCAGCAAACGGCATTCAATAGGGCTCGGTCTCCCAGCGAGTTTTGTGGCCTCATGGGAAACCTCGTCTGAACTAGTTTGCGCCCAGCCAGGCTCGCTCGAACACTTTCTCACCGAACGGTATACCTTATTCTCCCGGGCTTTTGACCGAAAACTATGGCTTGGTCGCGTTCGTCACCCAAACTGGCCATTGCAACTCGTTCGTAACTTGCAACTCCAGCAGAACATCGACTTAGGCGACAGATTGCCACGCCTCACGGGTGAGGCCCGGGCCCTCTATTCGCCCGGGGTTGATGTGAGATTTCTACCGTTTCGCCTAGTTTGAATAAAATCGGAAGTTAAATGTCAATGTTGGCTCGCTTCAATGATGGAACGGATTCAGTCACAACTCGTGGCTCTCGTTTGAATATATGGACGGCTCTAAAGAAGGAGGCTGCGAAAGATATGGTCAAATCTAGCCCGGCACTGCACGTGCGGAGCAGTCAGTTATGAATGCCTGCGGGCTATAGAGTGTCAAAGGCAGAGCTCAAAGGTACACTATCAAGGCCGGTTAAACTCGCCGCCGCGCTGATAAAAAGCGGGGACAGAAAACCTGGTGCTCGTATCGAAGGTTTTGGTGAGCCGGAGAGCATTATAGATGGCTGGCATGACGTGGTCCTAGAAAACGGGGCGGCTGGCCTGATAACTAACCGCGCTCGCGTAAATGCTCCATCGGGTCACTAGATCAGGCGTTACCACGTCGAGAGCATCCTGTACGGCGCTTCGGGCGACCCGCCGCCTGAGGAGCGCTGGCAGTTTCTATTCTCGTGCAGCAAGACCTTCATCGAATCCGGCGTCCAGCCCAAACGGTTGCCGCGCTGGCTGACTGAGGCGGACCTGGGTTTTTTTGCCAGGGAGTTCAAGCGCGTGAGCTTTCGCGGCGGTATTAACTGGTATCGCAATTTCGATCGCAACTGGGAGCTGACGGGTTTTCTCGAGGGCGCCAAGCTGCGTCAGCCCTCGATGTTCGCAGCCGGCGAGCATGATGCGGTAATCGCGATGATCGGCGGCAACCCGATAAGCGTCTCGATGCCAGACTGACGCAAGCTCACGATTATTCCGGGCGCGGGGCACTGGATTCAGCAAGAACGGCCGGCTGAGATCAACCAGTTGCTGGTGGAGTTCTTGAAGGCCTGTAGTGCCCCGCGATTGATCGCTCAGCGAGCAGATCACTTTCAAACCAAGGATCGCGTCGAGCAGAGGTTGACGACCAACCCCGGCCAGGCTGGCAGGTCCGCGCGGATCTGGATTCAGGATGTCTTGAATCCGCGACCTTAGGTTCACGGTCGCTGGCGGTGATTGTCCTTTTACAGATGCAGCTTGTCGGCGTAAGTTGGTTGAGTCGATCACAGGGGAAGGAGACGAATGCCTTACGTCGCCTTCTTCGGATTCAGCCGGGCATAGATACCGGAGGAACACTATGTACGTTTCACGACTTCTCTTCCATACAGTCCCAGGCAAGACGGGCGAGGTTGAACAAGAACTGAAAAAGCTGCGTGACATGGTGAGCGCAGCAGGTGGTGTTCGTGCGCGAATATTGCACACGCATTTTGCTTCCCTCGGCGCAGCTGACGCGGTCTTCGAGCAGGAGGCGGCGGATCTGGGGACGCTCGAAGGACAAATTCAAAAGCTGACCGGAAGCGCGGATTTCCAGACCTGGAGCCGCCGGATGTCCTCGTTACTGACTCAGTCGCCCAAGCGCGAAATTTACATCCTGGCGGATTAGCGGATTAAATGTTTGTCGGCGCCGAGACGTTTACCCGGAGACCTCTTTAAGGGCGATACGGCTTGGCCATAAAGCCTCTCCCCCTTAAAATTCGACGCCACGAAGTAGGCGAAGGATATGGATTGTGACACCGTGCGAGACGTGAGTCTAGATTTGTCGGTCATTTTCTCGACAACTAGTGAACGGATCCTTACTAGCCTCGCTTAACTTTCGCGCTGTCACCTTCGTCTTCAGCAGATCGCATCCCTGAAGTTGTCTTTCTTGAAGGTATCACCGCCGCGGAGGCCGCATTTCTCTACGTCCACCGTCAGCTTGTCTTGGTCTTCTTTGGTGCCCTACCAGCAGATGAATCTTGATTGGCAATTTTCACAGTGAATCTCCAGCGTCCGCTGACGATTGGGAGCTTGGGAGAATGGCAGCGCGCTCTGCGATTCTGATTCTTTTGCGTCTAAGCATTTGCGCCGGTGATAATAGCGGCGGTCTATCCGCATTTCCTTTGCAGTTGATTCAAACTCAATACAGAATTGGTCCATCATCCATCAATTGGGCAAATGCTAAAGCAACTAAAAGGTCGCAGCTACCGAGCTTAGGAAACGGCGCGATGCGTTACCTCCCGACTCCCCGCAGAAGGCTCAAGCATCTAAAATACCGGGTTTTTTAAATCAACGCTGACCCTTTCTTTTTCTGTCCGACTAATCCTAAAAGAAACCCATGCTGATGGTAGAAATTCTCTGTCAGAGAGCAGAGACACACTCTGTCAAAAAAAGAAGAGACGGCATCTGCGGATGACGTCCAAAGGTGATGGAAAGCACGCGATGGCAAGGTCCCGGCCGAACCAGTTTGGTAAACTGATTCGCGAACGCCGGCGTCTCCTGAACCTCACTCAAGAGGAACTCGCCCGACGAATACGTGTGTCTATGTCATTTGTCGGACATTTGGAGACTCGACATCGGCGTCCCTCAGAGAAAACTATTGCAAAGCTTGCGAAACTGCTTGGATTAAATCAGCGGGAACTCTTCCTTCTAGCGAATCCAGGCACACGAGACTTCTTGAGAGCGCTTCCTGATGCTTCAACAGGCTCAGCGTGGTATCAGTTCAAACGAAACCGGCAGTTACATCGTGCGCATAAGATTACGCTCGCCGACATGAGCATGCTGGAAAGAGCAGCACTACTCGGCGAAGCAGAGTCGCCTGAGGACTTCATTTTCATTTTGAACACTTGCGGCGATTGCTTAAACCCTAAGCGATTCGACGATCGCATCCAGTGCGTTTAGGTTCCTTTTATAGATGATTCTAAAGAAGTCCGAGCTATTGCCGAAAGTTGTGGATCAGATGACGGCATGAAAAAGGCGGCGTACCCTTCCGCGTAAGCACTACGCAACGCCCGGTGGGAGCCGGGTTGAAGGAGGACGCCACCGATGTTGAGAGTAGTCGAGAATCAGGATGCAGGGGAAGCGGGCGAAGAGCTTTTGGTGCTGGACGAGATCGCGTGTGCGGGAGCGCGGACTCGCGGGGCCTGCAGTTCCACGGTTCCGGCTCCCAAGGTGACTTTTCTGGTGGCGGCCCGCCCGTTACGCACCACCAGAGCGCGACCTTGTTCGTCGCGCGCGCTGCGATGGCGTTCGACGTAGCTATCCGCTTCGCACTTAAGTGCCGTCATCAGCATTCGCCCCCTCACCGCGAACGCGGTGAGACGCAATGCTGGCTCCGATGTGAATGCGCGCGACTGATCGACCACAGCGAATCCCTCCGCGACAGCCAGGAAGGACGACCTGCGAGCAAGCAAAGCCGCTGCCTCCTCCCAACCCATGACGGGAGCTGAAATTGTATGTTGCCGCAGATCGTAATCCTGTTAATCAAAATTTCAAGGGCATTCGAGATGACTGCTCGTTTAAGAGCGAGGCGAGAATGTCTGTCGCTTTGTGTTTCCGGATGATTTATAGGGGCAATCTGGACAACAGCGGGATGTGGCGCCACTCACTTCCTGTGGTGTGCATTGATTGATTGCTCGTGTTGAAACTCTGCGCGCCAAGCCGGATTCGACTCAATGTCCATAAATTCCTTAATGAACCGCCGTGGGATGAGATTGGCATCCGCGCTAGGCGTACGGGCGCCAAAAAAAATTTCAGGGTCCGTGATTCTTGCCGAAAATGTAGTCCGCTGCGCGTTGCGCCTGGGCTGCGGCGAGAATCACAACCGGCACCCTGGCGGATACCCGATAACTCAGACCGGTTACTTACCCAACATCTACTTCATCCGGAAAGACGAAGGTGGTCGCACCGTCAGAAAACTTCACCAGATACATATGGCGATCAAGATTGAAGACCTCGCGCACAATGACCGGCATCTCCTGAAACCTGCTGCGGCCCGAACGAACTCTAATCGGCCTGCGTAGGTGGCACTGCCTTCCATGCAGGTCAAGAACTCCCGTGGACATTGCTGCTCCCATTGTCCTAACCTCGGCCAATACCTTACAGCAGCTTTCATGCCGGCAACCGAGCGCAGTCGTTTACGTATAGAAGGGAATTGATTCCCGCTTCGGGCTGAATCGCTCGGCGATGCGGATCGACGTCAAGCCCGAAGAAATCGCGGTCCGTTCGATACTGCCGCTCCGGCGCATATCTGAGAAAGTTAGAGGCAGTCAAGATTCAGTTCCTCACCGACATAAGTAGTCGCGGCGAGATTATATGGATTTGACGAGATCATCCGATGAATCTCGATCTCACGTCCGCTGATGGCAGCTGACAGCCTCCCAAACTATCGGTATCGATGCCGGACGACAAACGGGTAGCAAGCATCGCGCATTCCACGCGGAATGTTCCGCAATAGTGCGAGCCACGACCAAGGTGGACCAAGGCGCGCGCATACCTCCGGACGGCGCTAGATTCCGTGTAGGCCGAGTCACTCGCAATAAGAATGACGCTAGAGAGTTGCGGAGAGCCGCTAACGTGAGCCGCACGATGAATCGTAATTTTAGACGATTCTTCGTGGCCGTTCATTTGAAAGGTCCGAATGTGGGCGGGTCCTTCTTCTCTTCCTCCTTAAGGGCAGCCGAAAGGACGGCGGAGCGATTTCGGCCCTAAGCGAGCCGGAGTGCATCTGGGCCTAATTGCTGCGGGGTTCTAAGAAGACTATCCGCAAACATGACCGTCCCCGTTGTCTGCGACGGCTAGAATTTTATTGCGTTTAACTGGCTCGGCGCTTAGGCTCTTTCTAGTTAATTAATTTCACAAACGGCATTCTTACTCAGGCAGGACGTGCCGGCCTCCGGTCACATGCCTTCTGACTTCGATAGTCCGCAGACGCTGTTTGGAAATCTCGCACTGCGTGAGCTTGTAGAAGCTCTCCAAGCGAAAACTTCTAGACGATTCTTTCTTGGGCTGGTGGAACTTCTGGTCTCCGCTCTCGGATGCACTTGTGCCTACGTCGCAGAACTGCGGCAAGAAGGCAGAACGTTTCGCACCTGCGCGGCCTCGGCCCGCGGAAATACGATCGACGACTTCGAGATCCCGATCAACGGTACACATTGCGAAAGGGCGCTAAGTGGCGAGGTCGCACTCTGTCCGGATGGCCTCCCACAACTCTTCCCGGAGGACCAGGTAATCAGGCATTGGGGTGTCGTCAGCTATGCAGGAGTTCCCCTGGTGAACGCCCAGGGCCTCTGTGTGGGCTATCTTGCAGTCTTCTATGACAGACCGATGATAAAGGATCGCCTGGGGGCTAACCTTCTGCGTATTTTCGCCTCGCGAGCAGGTGCTGAAATGGACCTTATCAAACGAGAGGCCGCGCTGCGCCTCCGAGGGGAACGGCTCGCGCAGGTGCTCGATTCCGTAATGGTTGCCATTGTGAGTTTCAACTCATCGATGTGCATCGAGCTGTTCAATCGTGAAGCCGAGGAAATCTTTCAATGTCCACGGGGGGAAGCGTTGGGTGGATCGGTCGAGCGGTTTCTGACCGATGGCTTGCGGCAGGCGTTGGAGGCTTGTCTGGCTAAATTGGATCACTCAACTGAGGAGCGCCCCATCCTGCGGGCGCCGGGTGGATTGTTGGCGTTGGACGCGGGCGGTCACGCGTTCTCGATCGACGCAACGATTTCATGCGCGAAAACTGCAGGTGGCAACCTATACACTCTCGTTCTGCACAAGTACCACGGCTCCGCGGGGGCGGAACAAAAGATCCGCGAGTTCGACCTGCACAACGACTACCTGCAGGAAGAGATCAACGCGACGCACAACTTCGACGAGATTGTGGGACGAAGTCCAGCACTTCGCGCGATGCTCGACCAAGTCAACTTGGTCGCCACCACGGACTCCACGGTCCTTTTGCTAGGGGAAACCGGAACTGGAAAAGAGCTGATCGCACGCGCGATTCATTCGCGCAGCCTGCGTAAGAATCGTCCGCTGATCGAGGTGGACTGTGCCGCTTTGCCGGCGGGTTTGGTCGACAGCAGACTTTTTGGCCACGAGAAAGGTGCTTTCACCGGAGCGTTCAAGCAGCGGATCGGTCGCTTTGAGCTGGCTAACAGCGGGAGCATCCTGCTCGATGAAGTCGGCGATATGTCGGCCGATACGCAGGCGAAGCTGCTGCGGGTGCTGCAAGAGCGCGAGGTGGAACGTCTGGGTGGTCATTCAGCTGTGAAAGTGGACGTGCGTGTGATTGCAGCCACGAGCCGTAATTTACAGCAAAAGGTCGCGCGCGGCACTTTTCGAGAAGATCTCTACTATCGGCTTAACGTTTTTCCGTTGCGCGTGCCGGCGCTGCGGGAACGCCTAGAAGACATTCCTCTTCTCGTACATCATTTCCTGGCTCGTTATGCGTCCAAGCTCGGACGCCAGATCGCTCATGTACCAAGCCAGATCATGTGCCGCTTTTTGGAGTACTCGTGGCCTGGGAACGTGCGCGAGCTCGAAAACGTTATTGAGCGGGCAGTTATTTTGTCGAACGGACCGGATTTACGACTTGCGGCCGAATCGCTCTCCCCATCCATACCCGTCGTGCCAATTCAAACCGGTTGGTCAAGGTCCTCTGAGCACCCATCTCCTATCTCGGAGAACGCTGAGCCAACGGCTTTGGTTGAGATCGAGCGCAACCACATTCTCAATGTTCTTAGGCGGACAGGATGGCGCATCGAGGGCATCGCTGGGGCCGCTCATGCTCTTAATCTAAAGCCCAGCACTCTGCGCAGCCGGATGAAAAAGTTCCGCATCAACCGAAGCAGCGGCTGAGGCCCACGAAGCGTCGCGGCCGAAGTCACGACAGGTCGCGGCCCGATCCGCGAAGATTCGCGACGTCCGTCGGCTTTCGGTCAATCGAGATCGCTCGTTGGCCTAGTTCCCACGTATGCTGCCCACAATCGTCGATCGGCGATCTGGCACTCGGCTTGCTTAGCCTTACGGCGATCATGCTCCACGGCAGCGTCTGCGAGTGGACTGAGTCAAACACTCAAACCGTTTCAAGGGCAGACCCTCACGCGACTGCATGTCACCTTTGCGCGTTCCACAGGCTAAACGGACCGTGACAACCGAAGTTTGTTCTAAAGTACAGGAGGGACTAGCCGTGACTTCAAACGTACTTAAGATCGCGACGGCAATAACAACGGTTTGCGCCATCGCAGCGGTAGTTGCCATAGCGTGGCGATCGCCCGCAAACGCGCAAGCCTCTGAGTCGCACTACGAAGCACAATACAACGCATCTGGTGAGATGCTGTTGCCACCGGACAACATCTGGCGGACCTGGGTATTCGTGGGAGCACCATTGACACCGAACGCGCTCAACAATGGCGCGGCGTCGTTCCCGGAGTATCACAATGTCTACATGCAACCATGGGCCTACGAGACGTACCTAAAGACGAATGAGTTTCCCGAGGGAACAATCATGTTCAAGGAGTTGCAGCTCACCCTCCCGCCTCCCGGATTTAAGGACGGCTCTCGCAACGAGCCTTCCGGAAGAGGCTATTTCCCCGGGGCTTTCAACGGTGCCGATGTCACCGTCAAGGATTCCAAGCGCTACGCCGCCACGGGAAATTGGGGATACTTTGATTTCAATCATTTTGAACCGAAGGCAAAAATGACCGCCGCCCAACCCAAGGACAAATGCGCCTTTTGCCATATCGCGAGCGCAAAGAAAGACGAAGTGTGGACGCAGTTCTATCGCATACTAGATCAAAAATAGATACGCGTGCTCGTGTGTCATTGCTCCTCAAGGGAAGAGTAAGGTCATGAAATTCTTCAGAGCCTCAAGCGTCAGCGTGGCAGGGTTATTGGCATTGGTTCTGTTCGCTGCCCACGTATCGAAGGCGACAGCCGATGAACCGGCGGCTGGGGCCGTGGTTGATGCCAACGGCAATCTACGGGTGCCAGCCAACTATCGCACGTCGTATCAGTTTCTGGGCAGTTGGGCCGTCGCGGACGGCGTGGGCAAGAGTCCCAGCCAGCTGCACGTTGTGTACGCATCTCCCGGTGCAATTGCAGCTTATCTCAAGGATAAGCGTTTCCCGGATGGTTCAGTGTTGGTGAAGGAGGTATTCCAGACTGAGACTGGGAAGATGATGACGGGTAACGTTAGTCGTGCCCAGACATTGAAGGGTTGGTTTGTAATGGTGAAGGACAGTAAGAACACTCACCCCGGCAATGCATTGTGGGGCGACGGTTGGGCCTGGTCGTGGTTCGATGCCGACAATCCTTCGAAAACCACATCGACAAATTACAAAGTGGACTGCCTACCCTGCCATGTACCGGCGCAAGCTACCGATTGGATTTATGTCCAAGGGTATCCGCCGCTGGAGGCGGCACATTAAGTTGGTCTGTTTGGCGCGGGTAGGCTCGTTCTTCCTGAGCACACGCCTGGTGTAGCAGAAGCGACCGCAGGCGGATTTCCGGCGATCTCGGCAGCACCGGGGCAGTTCCTTCTTAAGGACATTGTTCTGCTGGCTGCGTCGCTTTCTCTCCTCTTTGCATCTGTATGGGGCCCGTGACTCAATGTTCAGAAGTCCTGAGATGAAATCCTTGGTTTACCGAACGCATCTGCGACGGCGCAGTATGTCGCTGCGAAGCGAGCATCGGCTGCCGTCCGACAACAGCGCGAAAACACGCCGCCCCGGACTCATCGGCTCCGCAGAACCCCGTGATGGATAAATGGCTCGGATATCCGAGCCGGCCTATAAACAAGGAGATAAGAATATGACGAACACGACCGCAGCGAATGGCAAAGAAGCCGCCTATCACGGTGTGCCGGCGGAAGACGACTACGGCTATGCACAGGCAATCAAGATCGGAAACACGATCCATGTGTCCGGCCAGCTCAGCCACGACGACAAGGGGGCCATGATCGCGCCCGCGGCGCTCGACGAATCCGGCAAGCCGGCCGACTTCTCGATGATGGCAGAGCAGATGCGGGTGACCTATGCCAACGCTGCCAAGATCCTGGCACACTTCGGGGCCACCCTCGACCACGTGGTGGAAGAGACGCTCTATGTCCTCGATGTCGATGAGGCGTTTGCGGTCGCGGGCAAGGTGCGCAAAGAAGCCTACGCCACGGCGCGGCCTCAGTGCGCGAGCAATCTGATCGGCGTATCGAGATTGGCCTTTCCTGAGCAGCTCATTGAAATCGTCTTCAAGGCAGTGCTGCCTCCAGCTTAGACGGACGCGGGTTGATTTCCGCTAGGGAATGTCAGTGACGGGTGAGGCGCTCGGCGAGACCGGCCGCAAGCCCCCAGCGTATCGGCCCACAGTAACTCTCGACATACGGTCCGAAAAAGCTCCCTAGGAGGGTCCTCTTGCGCCGCTCGCATACTGCTTTGTGGCTGCTGCTACTGATCTCTCTGGTCTCAACGACTCGCGCACCAGCAATGTTGGCTCTTTAGTCGTGTTGCGAAACTAGCTGCTGGACTGAGTGAGAATCCAGTTCCTAATTCGACTTTCTACTCCGCGACCAAGGGCGCAATAGACACGCTCACAATGGCACTCGCCAAGGAATTAGGTCCGCGAAGGATGCGGTGAACACCGTTGCTCCAGGTCACACAGAGACGGAAGGCACTACACGAATCGGGTTCGTTGGTAGCGAGCAAACGCGTCAAATGGTTTCTGGAACTCCGCTGGGCGGCAGGTTCGGACGGCCCGAAGAGGTGGCTTCAGTGGTGGTCTTCCTTGCGTCAGATGATGCGCGATGGCTGACCGGCGAGCGGATTAGGGCATCCGGCGGTGTTCATTACCGGTGGGCCTGTACTGAGGCGATGCCGGCGGGTCAACAGGATACTCGAGGGAGGGTCGTCATGAATCAAGAAAATCGAAGATTACGTTTTGGTCTTTGGTCCGACTTCCGGAATCCGACTAGATGGCAGCAGCCATCAGAGCGCCTGTATGGAGAAATTCTGGATCAGATCGCTTGGGGAGAGAACAATGGGTTCGATGACGTCTGGTTATCTGAACACCATTTCATCGAGGATGGCTGTCTCGCGTCAATTTTGCCCATCTCGGCGGCGATCCAGGCCCGCACCAAACGCATACGGATTGCGTCCGCAGTGTTGCTGATGCCTTTTCACAATCCGGTGCGTTTGGCCGAAGATGTCGCAGTGGTCGACATTATTGCAGGGGGACGGTTCGAGTTGGGAGTGGGAACCGGCTACAAGCTGGAGGAGTTTGAAAGCTTCGGAATCCCTTTCAAGGAACGCGGTCGCCAGGCCAACGAAGCTCTTGGTGTCCCCGGCGTCTTCTTGAGGGCGAATCGGTCAGCCTAAAGAGCGGATTCTTCAATCTGCGGCACGTCAAAAATAACTCCACAACCAGCTCAGAAGCCCCACCCATCAATCTGGTTGGGTGGATTCACGCAGGCCGCGCTCCGACGCGCGGTCCGCTACGGCGATGGCTTCAATGTGCCGGATGCTAACCGCCAAGTTTATGACAACTATGTAGCCGAACTAAAGAAAGAGAACCGTTCACTAGCGAACATTAGATTTGCGAGTGGTTTTCAGTGGCTGCTTGTGTCGAAGGATCCGCAGAAGACCTTCAGCGAAGCTGCTGACCATATAATCTACCAGGCCAACCACTACACGGAGTGGCTGTCAAAGGCCGGCCATCTACCCAATCCCGTTTATTTGAAAGATCGCAAGCAACTGGGCCAAAGCGGTTTGCTCAAAGTTGTTGAGCCGGACCGGGCGATCGCTATGATCCGCGACTTCATCGGTGCGGTTCCGGTAACGCACTACTACTCTTGGACCTTACCGCGATTCACGTCGATACCTTCGGGCTGGACTATCGTCGGTACGTGGAGCGTATGCCTGGCGCGAGCGGCGATCGCTACAGTCTGCTGCCACCGGAAAATGCGACCGGCAATTACGTAAAAGTAGTGCAGCGACTGCCCGTTAGAATGCTGTTCGATTCCGGGCAGGATCCTGACCACCAGCTACATCCGGGAATGTCAGTAGAGCCCGCAGTATGGCTGCAGCAGCTGCATCGCCACTAACGGTCAAATCCGTAGCTGCTCGGACCAGCGCTGCGCATGCGAGCCACAAGGCTTGGGCGCTCGCGCTAACCGTAACGATGGCGACATTCATGGAATTGCTCGACACGAGCATCTCCAACGTTTCGTTGCCACATATCGCCGGCGGCCTCGCAACCAGTTACGACGAAAGCACCTGGATCTTGACCAGCTACTTGGTCGCAAACGCAGTAGTTCTGCCGATGAGCGCACGGTTAAGCACCGTGTTCGGCCGCAAGCGCTACTACATGATGAACGTTGCGCTCTTTACCGCAACGTCTTTTCTGTGCGGCACGGCCCCCAGCCTTGCGATGCTGATTGTCTTTCGGATGCTCCAGGGAGTCGGCGGCGGCGGGCTTGCGCCGGTTGAGCAAGCAATCCTGGTCGACACTTTTCCGAAGGAAAAGCTGAGCGGTACTTTTGCGCTCTATAGCATGGCGATCGTCACTGCACCGGCGGTCGGTCCCCCGCTCGGTGGATGGATCACAAACAATTTCTCATGGCGCTGGGTTTTCTTCATCAACGTTCCAATTGGGCTCCTCTCTCTTCTGTTGTCGAGCCGGCTGATTCAGGATCCGCCGGAATTCGTGGCGGAACGGCGACAGGCTTGGCGCTGCCAACTACGGATCGACCATGTCGGTATCATTCTTATCGCGGTCGGCTTCTCGTGCCTGGAAGTCGTCCTGGACCGCGGCGAGCGCGACGATTGGTTGGGTAGCCACCTCAATCACCACTTTTCTTGTACTCGCGCTTGTAACGATCGCAGTCGCGATTTGGTGGGAATGGAGTCATCACAATCCGGTCGTCGAACTCAAGCTCATGCGGGATCGCAACTTCTCGATCGCCTGCCTCTACTACTTCGTGTTCTCTTTCGGCTTGTTTGGGAGCACGGTGCTGATTCCCGAGGTCCTTCAGACACTATTCGGCTATACGGCGACAGATGCGGGGCTGGTGCTGGGCCCGGGCGCCGCCGTGATCGTACTTATGGCGCCCTTCGTGGCTCGTATCGTCCCGCGGATCGGCGTGAAACTACTCCTGGCTGCAAGCTTCACGATTGCGGCGCTATCGATGTTCTATTACAGCGGCTCTACCACCCAGACCGACTATTTTCATTTCGCGTTCGCGCGTGCTTATCAAGGTTTCAGGTACGCGTTCATGTTCGTTCCGGTTACGCAGCTCGCGTATTCGTATCTGCCGAAGAACAAGAACAACGAGGGCTCGAGCCTCATGAACTTGTGTCGGAACTGGGGTGTGAGCTTCGGGATCGCGTTCGTCACGACGATGCTGGAGCGTCGGACCCAGTATCATCAGAGTGTTCTTGTGAGCCACCTAACCTCTGCCGATGGATCCGTTCGACAGTTTGTGAGCATCGGAAGCCGTTACCTGCTGACCCGCGGAAACGAGCGGGCCAGATGCAATTCATCAGGTATACGGACTCGTTTCGAGCCTGATAACGCAGCAGGCGACAATGCTTGCCGCCATGGACTGTTTTCATCTTCTGGGTCTCGTAGTGACCCTAGGCCTGCCCATGGCCTTGCTGATTCGGAGCTTTCAGATAAGTAGCGGCGAAAGGGTGGCCCACTGAAACGCTCGCCAGCACGACTTTCGATGGAACAGACGCAGCAATCTCGTTTGAGCCATTTAAATCAGTAGAGGACGTTTGCGATATGACACAGCAAAAATCGAACTCTGAGGGTCTATCCATAGAGACGATGAATGACGATCAGATGTGGCGCGTCCTATGTGACGGCAAACAGGCAACAGAAGCCACCGCATGGCACAAAGCCGCTCTGGAGTTAGACCGGCGGTTGGTCGCGGCTCAGGTGGAAGCTACCCGATCTCAGATAAAATCCACGCAAGCAACTGCTCGGGCGACTTACGCCCTGGTAGCGGCGATTTTCTTTCTGGCTTTGTCGAGTATTCTTCAGGCCTTGGCTCTCGCGGTGTATTCGTCGGGGATCTGAATCGGTCGAGGTGGCCAATCAGATGCGACGTCCTCCTCGCCGTGTCGCTCTACCTGCTGAAGGAGGACGTACTGAGAGTGTCGCGTGTCGACGAGGCGATCGGCGTTAGCCCGGTGGATTCGGGTGCGATGGTAAACTCTCGACGCACGCA
This sequence comes from Thermodesulfobacteriota bacterium, assembly GCA_046728175.1. Classification (GTDB taxonomy): domain Bacteria; phylum Desulfobacterota; class Binatia; order Binatales; family Binataceae; genus JAFAHS01. The sequence goes on from JBKPEA010000061.1 coordinate 17,528, forward strand.
CAGAAAAACGCTTTGAAAGAGTGCGCCCCGCACCGATCCGCCTTTCTTTCGTAGCTGTGCGATCTATCTATCCGATCTTTAGACTCCCACAAAGGAAATCTGGTTCCTTGGTCGCGTTGCGGTGCTAACCGCTGGCGCTAATCGCTTCGACTCCGACGACGCAATCTAAATGTTTCCAACGAAATCTCGTGAAGTTGCGCATCGGCGCTCAACTAATTGTTAGATTCTCAGTGAAGCGAAGCTGGCACTTCAATTGCTCATTCAGTCTGTCATGCCTCATTAAGGGGCTCTTTTACGGAGGTCATATAAATGTACTCGATCGACAGTGCTCTGAAAGCAAAGGAGAGCTACGCGGAAAGACCAACCGGCAGGCGTGCTCCAGCACGAGAACGCACGAACGCCACCTGTATCAATTGGAGGTCAGCAAAGGTCCTTCGGTGTGTCATCGTGAACACGGCCATCGCCGTGCCGCTGCTCCTGTCCGTGATGTTCAGCCCGGCACGCGCCGCGACATCTTCGGTTGTCATCAAGATGGGCGACGAGCCGCCAGTGTATGAACCCGCCAAGGTGACGATCAAGGCTGGTGAGACAGTCGAGTGGTTGAACAATGGTGGAGTCGTGCATTCGGTGACCGCGGTTCCCGGCGATGCCAGCAGTGCGAACGATGTCGCACTGCCCAAGGGCGCGACCACTTTCGATTCCGGCTTCATGCCGCCAGGCAGCACGTTTGACTACACGTTCACGGTCCCGGGCACCTATCGCTACTTTTGTGTTCCACACGAAAAGGCCGGTATGATCGGAACCGTCGTGGTGAAGAAGTAAGGATCGAAAGGACATTCTGACTTCAGATCGAAACCGCGGAAGGCGCTTTGCAGAACCGCCACGCTCTTCTTTCAGCTTCCTGCTGGTGAAGAGCGTGGCGCGTCACCCACAGCTCCCGACGCAGAAGCTACTGAAAGAGTCGCGGTTCCGCCGGCGATGCGATCCCCCTTTGTGATAGGCTCTCATCTTGTCCGGGTCCCCAGCATCATCGCGGCTTTGATCCTCCTGAGAGGACTTAAAATCCACCGTGGGCAACCACATGCGGTCCCGCCCTCGGCACCAAAATTCTCCCGACAGATGCTCGTTTTTAGCCCTCGTCACTTTGGCTCCGTTACTTTGCACGCTGGCGGATTTCCGCGAGTTCGGAATCTTCGACCAGGATACCGGCGGACTCCAGTTCATCGAGGCGCTGTTCGCTGTAGCCGAGGTATTCGCGCAGAATTTGACGATTGTCTTCGCCGGCCATTGATAGAATCGGCTGAAACTCGACCTTTGTTTCGGAGAACAGGTACGGTACCTTGGGCAGTGGGATTTCGCCGTAGCCCGGAACCTCCAGCGTCTGTAGCGCTCCCCGCCCCTCGTTCTTAATCAGTTCGACCGTCTCGCACAGATCGAGCACCGGCGCGGACAGGTAGTGACGATCCGAGAGGAACTTGAGCGCCGCGTCACGGCTACCGAAGGAGCGAAGCCATTCTTCAATGATTTCCGCCAGCGCGTGCCTATTGTTCCATCGTGCGTAGTACGTCTTGAAGCGCTCGTCTGTAAATAGTTCCGGCTTGCCAATATCCCTGGTGAAGCGCTCCCATTGATGGTTCAACACCGTGAGGATGATCCATCCCTCGCGGGTCTGGAACAACCCGCACGGGGTGGCTCCGGGGCGATGACGTCCGGTGGGTCCCGGGTTGTAGTCGCCGTAGGTGAAAAGATTCTGCATAAGAAATACGTCATGGATGTGGAAGACGCATTCGTAGAGCGCTACGTCGATATACTGGCCGATCCCGGTGCGTTCCCGATAGTAAAGCGCGGCCAGAACCGCTGCGACTCCGTTTACACCGCCGCCACCGTCGGCGAGGTATATCCCGGGATAAACGGGCATGCCGTCTTCAGTTCCGGTTAAATGCAGCAAGCCCGAGAGCGCCTGCGCGGTCATATCGTTTCCCGGTCGATTCGCGCGCGAACCGGTTTGGCCGAAGCCTGAAATCGAGCACATGATAATCCGAGGATTGATCGCCTTGAACGCCTCGTAGGTCAGACCATACTTACTTAGTACTCCGGGAGTGTAGTTTTCGATTACCATGTCGAAATGACGCGCCAATTCGACCACGATCGCCGCGCCTTCGGGCTGCTTGAAGTCGATGCAGACGCTGCGTTTGCCCCGATTGTAGTAAATATAGCCGGGCGATTGTCCCTCCACTCTTGGTGGATAACCACCGAGCCTGGAATATTCGCCGCTCGGAGGCATCTCGAGCTTAACCACCTCGGCGCCAAGATCGGCAAGGATACGGCCCAGAGTGGGACCTGCTATGTATTGCGTAATGTCCAAAACGCGAATACCGGTAAGGTTCTGGGGCACAGCTTTAGACATGTTGGCCTCCATCGCGCGCGTACATTAGTGCTTATCTCGCGTCGCTGTCCTACGCTTCAAGGGCGTGAAATATGGCTGACAAGTTCTTCACCTTTTCCTGGACCCCTAGGGAGAATCGGAGGCATCAGCGGGATGCATGGCCGCAAATCTGCTCGGTCTCGTTTTGGAAGGGCGAATGTTGGTGGATCACCGCTTGGGTCCGTTGAGGCCGTCTTTCGCCAAGACGAGGGAGGCGGCCGCCGCGGCAAAGCCGAAGCGCGCTGGTGTGACGTATTTGTTGCCATCCTCGTCAAGCCTGGTCCCATGACCGCAGGTTCCCCTCGGAGCTCTTTTTCCCCCACAAGCCAGTTCCCGTGAGCCGGTTACCCAGCGAACCTGGCCATGAGGCAGGTCAGATGGTGCTTCCTACATTTCCGCCGTCGGTGCAAGAACACGAAGTGGCGCGTGGTGTGGCAGTATGCGGAATATCGATGCAAGCTACTCCAAGCAGGAACAAATATGAAAATTGGCATTTCGATGATCTACAAGCGGGTCGATGACTCCGCGCCGAACCCCGGGGACTTCGCGCGCGAATGCGAGCAGCTGGGGCTCGACTCTGTGTGGGTCGGCGATCACATGCTCTTTCACGCAAATCCGAGGACGCGATTTCCCGCAGGCGACGGACGCATTCCTGATCACTACGCTCACTTCCCTGAACCGTTCGTCGTGCTTGCGATGGCCGCGGCGACTACCAAAAAGCTGCGTGTCGGGACCTCGGTGTTGCTGGTGCCCGAACATCCGCCGCTTGCAACCGCCAAGCGGATCGCAACACTCGATCGTATCTCAGGGGGGCGAGTGATCCTCGGAGTTGGGACAGGATGGCTGCGGGAAGCAGCGATTCCGCTCGGCTCGGATTTCGACCATCGTTGGACCCAGGCCGAAGAATACGTACAAGCTATGCGCGCTCTGTGGTCTAAGCCGGCCGCTTCATTCCACGGCAAGTACGTCGATTTCGACGATATCGTGGTCAATCCCAAGCCTGTGCAGCAGCCGGGACCGCCCGTCCTTATCGGCAGTACCGACAAGCGGGCGCTCCGGTGGGTCGCGCGATGGGGTGATGGTTACAACCCTGTCTGCTTCCAAGCCGACAAAGCAGTAAATTACATGCAAAAGCAGCTAGCCGGACTCAAGGAGGAGTGCGACAAAGCCGGCCGCGACTTCAGCAAGCTCGACATCACGGTCATGATCTCGCTGCCCAATAGGCGTATGCAGACGCAGGAGATTATCGCTGCGATGGCCAGTATAGGTGTTCAGCGCATCGTCGAGGTGAGCGCTGTAGAACCCCTATTCGGCGTCGGTGATTATCGCGCGAAGCTAGAACGCCTCGCGAAGATCGCTCTGTAGCTTGTTCGTTTGATCCGTTGTGGGTTCGTGACGATCCATATTCCGGAGCCGGCATCGGACACGAGGGCGAATCACCCTTGATTTTCGTCAGGTCTGATTCGTTCCCGCATCGCAACCCACGCGCATTGATCCCGAAGGACTTCACGCCTTTTCATAGGAGCCACCGGTAGTTCACCTTTGGCGAGTGGCGTATGCGCTGTCTCCTGCTACTGCCAAATCAGGGTGAGTCGGTGGGAAGGGTCCCTCCCGATGGAATAGTTATCGAATCCAGTGAGTCATTGATGGGTTTTGCAACTG
>JBKPEA010000062.1:0-17330 GCA_046728175.1 Thermodesulfobacteriota bacterium
GCGTCAGATGTGTATAAGAGACAGGGCTTGCCTTGTTCAAGGTAAAGGGCGTCCCGGCCAATCGCGGCGGACATGGCGTACCCGATCAGATCGTAACGGGCGAATTAACCGACGCCGGATTTCATGAGGTGCAGGAGATCCGCCCCTGGCACGCGGGATTCTTTATCCGGGACAACTACTGCCTGCTCTTCACCAAGCCCGCCGACTCGGCGGCGACTCAAAGATAGCTGGCCACCGGAAAGCTATGACCTTGGACGTCGACCGTCAGCTGTTGCGGACCCTTGGTTGGCCGACGGCGGCAGCGGTGGTGGTCGCGAACATGGTTGGCGTGGGCGCCTTCACCACCTCTGGATTCATCGCCCGCGATACCGGCTCCCCGCTAATCCTGCTGGGCCTGTGGATTGCTGGTGGGATGATCGCGCTGACGGGTGCGCTGGCTTATGCAGAGTTGGGGGCGGCGCTCCCGCAGGCGGGCGGCGAGTACGTATACCTGCGCGAAGCGTACGGTCCCTGCATCGCCTATCTGAGCGGATGGACGTCTTTCTTCGCGGGGTTCAGCGGCGCCCTCGCCGCCGCCCTGCTCGCGTTCGCAGGTTACTGCTCCGCCCTCGCCCCTCGTCTGGCAGCGCTCGACGCACGGGTCCTCGCCATCCTGACTCTGTGGCTGCTGACCGGGGCTCACCTCGCTGGCACATCGGTGGGCGGAAAGTTGCAGAGCCTTCTCAGCGCCGCGACCGCGGCTCTGATCGTTGGCCTGGTTGTGGCTGGTTTTACCATCGGACACGGCAGCACGGCGCATTTTCTCTCGCGCGCCCCGGCGCGGGGGAATCTCGCCGTATCGTTGATATACGTGCTGTACGCTTACAGCGGATGGAACTCGGCAGGATACCTCGCCGGCGAAATCGTGGAGCCGGCGCGCAATCTTCCGCGCGCGCTGATCTGGGGTACCGTGAGCGTAAGCGTCCTCTACGTAGCGCTCAATGCGCTCTATGTGTGGGCGATGCCGGTGTCCGCCATGAGTGGCGTGTTGCCAATCGCACAAAAGGCGGCGGCGCTGGCGCTTGGCCCCCAGGCCTCCCGCCTGGTCGCTGCGCTAATCGCAGTCGCGGTTCTGTCGTCGGCCGGCGCCATGGTGATGGCCGGGGCACGCATCTACTTCGCGATGGCACGCGATGGCGCAATTCCCACCGCGCTGGGTAGTACCGGCTCTGGTTCTGGACCGGCCGCAGCCATTGTCCTGCAAGCCGTGTGGGCGAGTGTGCTTATAGGGGTCTTCGGCGTCTTCGAGCGGGTAGTCATCTACGTCGGATTTGCGATCACTATTTTTTCGGCCGCCACCGTCGCCGCGGTGGTCGTAATGAGAATGCGCAGACCCGCGATGCCGCGGCCATTCAGGATGCCCGCTTGTCCCTGGCTCGCGACAATCTATGTGGCGGTATCGCTCTGCATCGCCGCCTACACTGCCGCTAGCCGCCCGGCGGAGACGGTTCTTGGACTGTTAACCGTAGCAGGCGGACTGCCAATCTATTGGCTCATGTCGAGAAAACCTGGTGCAAATCAGCGAATTCGCTCGCCGATCACAAAATCCGCATAGGCAACGAACTGTTCTTTTAACGGTTGCCGCGGTTCATGGCAGCGAGCGCTTCCCCCATCTCGCCGAGAGCTTTTTTCACCGACGGGCGAGTCTGGACATGGGCCCACCAGGTCGCGAGCTTGGGGCGACCTTCGAGCGGCGGTTTTGCGCCGAACATGCCCAGCATGTTTACGCAGAAGAACGTGGTCGGCGCCAGCGCGCAATCCGCCAGCGTAAAGTCGGCGCCGGTGGCAAAGCCGCTATCGGCCAGCATCTTCTCGAGCTGGTCGAGGCGCGTGTTGAGCTCGGTGAGCTTGTCGTTGACGACCTTCTCATCGCGAGTCTTGGGATTCATCTGCGGGAACAGGGCGCGCAGCGGGGGTTCCAGGTAGAGATCGTGAAAGCGCGTGAACGACCGTACCCGCGCGCGGCCCTCGGGCGACTTCGGCAGCAGCGCCGGCGTCGGAAATTTTTCTTCGAGGTACTCATTGATGGTTTCCGACTCTGGAATCACCACACCGTCAGCATCGAGGGTGGGAATTTTGCCGAGCGGATTCAGCTTCAGGTATTCAGGAGACTTGGAGTCGTTGCCCGGAATCGCGACGATGTCGACTTTGGCGCCCTTGTCATAAATCGCGATCCGGCATTTGGTCGCGAAATTAGAAAGATTCATGTTGTAGAGCTTCATGGGGAACTCCTCGAGTTCAGGTTTGCAGCCCCGCTTATTGCAAAGGGAGATTACTAACGCAAGCGCCCTGCGCGCGCGTCCGGCAGATCAGAAAACCTCTTTACCGAATGTGGTGGCCTATTGCCCGCCTTCGACCTGCTTCAGGATGAAGATAATCGATTCCGCAAAGTCATCGGGATGTTCGAGTTGCGGAAACGGTCCGGAGGTCTTGAACACCACGGTGGCAGAGCCGGGCAGCGCCGAGTGCAGCGCCTCGCCCTGCGCGGCGCTATAGAAGGGGTTCTTGCCACCCCACATGATGATCGTGAGGGTGTTGAAAATTTGCCCCAGCTTGGAGCGAATGTGCGCTTCGTCCTTGGGGACCGAGTTCAGCATGTCGGTCTGCGCTTGGCGGTCCTGGGCCAGCGCGAAGATCATGCGCTCGTACATGAACTGAGGGAGCGGGGGCATACCGTAGAAGCTCGCTGCGAGCGCGGCTTGCATTGCCTCCGGCGTGTCCGGCACTAATCCCTTGCGCAGCCTCTGCGCGCCGGCCGCGCCCATCAGGCCGCCCGAGATTAGTACCAAGCGCTCGACTTTGTCGGGATGGTCAACCGCGTAGTAGAGCGCGACGTCAGCACCGACGTCGGACGCGATCAGGCTCACGTGCTCGAGTTTCAACTGGTCGATAAGCTGTGCAATCGCGCCCGCCTGGTATGCAATCGAATAGTTAACCTGCCTGTGTTCCGAGGAGGCGAAGCCCATCAGGTTTGGCGCGATCACCTTGAAGTGTGCCTCCGAAATCGGCTTCATCACGCCGCGCCACACCAGGGCCGCATCGAGCCCGACCCCATGAATCATGACGACCGGTGCCTGATCCCAATAGCCACCGGTCATGAAGTAGGTCATCAAGCCCTGGTCGAGCCCAATCTCGTTTTGCGTGACTCCCGACCATCCCAGCCGCGTGGTCTGCAGCCAGCGCAGGGTTCCAATCGGATGCAGGTAAAAGGCGGCCCCGAAAATGCCGACGAAGACGGCCGCCAGCGGGCCGACAATATTGATCCACGCATGCCGACGCACCGGCGGCGCGATCAGATTGCCACGGACTTCTGCTTCTGACGGCACTCGGGAGGGTTCCGGCATATAAGGTCCTCGCGCCGAAAAGCGGGGCGCACTGTCTACTATAGCCAGACTGCGCGAGCGCTGCGATTGTTGAGCGATGCCGCCCTCGGGCGGTCGGCGGACCTGACACCCGCCTAGTTCACAGAACCCGGCGACGACGTCGCGGTGGGCGAGGCTGGCGCAGAGGGCTGAGCAGGAGCGTCGCTCGATGCGGACGCGGTCTTTGCGGCGGCCGCCGCCTTCCGGTGCTTCGCAGGATGCTTGCGAGCAGCGGCATCTTGCGCCTCACGCATCTGGCGCAATTGGTCAAGCCGCTCGGAGGCGCGATCCAGTGCCTTGGTGGCCTCGTCGACGGCTTTCACTGCCTTGTCGGCGGCGTCTGACGCTTGCTGTGCGGCGACCAGCGCCTTAGCCGCCGATTCCTCGGCCCGCGCCGCAGCCGCCTGGGCATGCGCGGCGGCCGCTTCTGCCGTCTCGGCCTGCTGCTCACTGCCCGACCCACATCCGGACCCCGCGACCAGCAGCACGCCGATCGCGAGCCACGCCGTCATCTTTATCTTGCCAAGCATTCTCGCCCCAGTTGCGCGCTCAGGCCGCCGCCGTTACCACCTTGGATTTATTGAGCGGCGCGAACGCCTCGACCGCTCGCAGGTCGGGCTTCGGTTGTCCGTCCACACGCAGGGGCTGGATACAGACATGGGTGGCCCCGGCCTGCAAGTGCGCTTCTACGCGATCGCGGATGTGATCCTCGGTGCCCCATGCCACGATTGCATCGACCAGCCGGTCGCTGCATCCGTTCTCGAATTCCTTGTCCGCCCAGCCCAATGCCTTGAGCGCGTTGGTGTAGTTGGGTAGACGCGGCACGTAAGTCTTCATGTACGCGCGGGCCGCGGTGCGGGCCTTCGCCGCATCGGTTTCCAGGACAACTGCCTGCTCCACGCAAATCATCGGTTTGGGGCCGATTACGGCACGCGCCTTGAGGGTATGCTCGGGCGGAACGAAATAGGTATGCGTGCCGTTGGCCTGCGTCGCGCAAAGTTCGAGCATCTTCGGATGTAGTGCGGCAATCACGACCGGCGCCGGTTCCTTGGGTTTGGGCGCCTGGTAGAGAGCGCTCTTCATCCGGGGGAGATATTCCTTCATGTAGGTGTAGGGCTTGTCGTAGGAATGCCCGCGCACGTTGCTGACCAGCGGCTTGTGGCTCACGCCGATTCCGAGCAGAAACCGCCCGCCGGAAAGCTCGGCAAGGGTATTGGTCGCCGCCGCCATCGTGACCGGGTCGCGGGCCCAGATATTTGCGATTCCGGTCGCCAGGATCAGGCGTTCGGTATTGGCGAGCAGATAGCCCGAGTGCGCAAATGGTTCGCGGCCCAGCGCCTCCGGAATCCAGTGCGTGTGATAGCCCAATTTTTCCAGCTTCTTTGCGAAGTCGACCGATTCAGCAGCCGTCATTCCTTCGAAGAAGAACCAGGTGCCAACCGTTCCGATATCCATGCCGCAAGAAGTAACCCGATGGACCATTTTGGACAAGGGAAAAGAGCATCTGGGGATTTTCGCAGATTCGCGCAGATCGAAGCCGCAGCCCACTCAAGCGCAAAGAGTCTGATAAACGGCGGACCCGGTCGATTTGTGGGGCTTCCGGGGAGCGCGATAGATTAGCGCGCACAAATCACACGAGAGGAACCGCATCACCATGAAACTAGGCTTGATGTTTGCCAATTCGGGACCCTTCGCAAATCCTCAGCTCATGGCTCATCTCGCGCAAACCGCCGAGCGCTTTGGCTTCGAATCGATCTGGACCGTCGAGCACGTGGTCATTCCGCAGGATTACCAGTCGCCCTACCCGTATTCGCCAAGCGGCAAAATTCCCGGCTCCGAAGACGTGCCGATACCCGATCCGCTGCTGCCCCTCGCCTACGCGGCCGCAATCACCAGAACGCTCAGGCTCGGCACCGGCGTGATGATCCTGCCGCAGCGCCATCCGCTTTACGTGGCCAAGGAGGTCGCGACCCTCGATGTGCTGTCCAACGGTCGCGTGATTCTCGGAATCGGCAGCGGCTGGCTCAAGGAGGAATTCGATTCGCTCGGGCTTAACTTCCATCAACGCGGCGCGCGCACCGATGAGGCGATCAAGTCATTGCGCGCCCTGTGGAGTCCTGAGGCGGCCTCGTCGTTTCACGGCAAGCATTTCAGTTTCGGGCCGGTCAAATGCTTTCCCAAGCCGGTCCAGAAAAACGGCGTCCCGATCGTGGTCGGCGGCCATTCGCCTGCCGCGGCCAAACGCGCCGGCCGCTATGGGGATGGTTTCTTTCCGGCGATCGGAGAGCCAGACAAGCTCAAGGAGCTCTTCGCCATCATGGCGGCGGAAGCCAAAAAGGCGGGACGCGATCCGAAACAAATCGAATTGTCCTGCATGGGCCGCGCCAAAGTCGACTCCCTGAAGGCGCTTAAGGACATTGGCATCGAGCGCGTGGTCATACCGCCGCCAGCTTACGATCCGGAGGGCATCACGCGCGGGCTGGAAAAGATTGCCAACGAGGTGTTGTCCAAAGTCTGAGCAGAATTCCGCGGATTTCCGGAAACCGCGATCAGTGTGAAAAAGAAGGCGCATCATCGTCCCACCCGCCGTCCGCGCGCCAGCCGCCTGGACCAGGCGGAACGCCGCGCCCAACTGCTGCAATGCGCGATGCGGGTCTTTGCGCGCCGCGGGCTCGGCGCCGCGCGCCACGCGGAAATCGCCAAAGAAGCGGGCGTCTCGGTACCCGCGGTGTTCTTCTATTTTCCGACCCGCGAGGAATTAGTAACCGCGGTGCTCGACGAGGTCGATCAGTTCCTGATGGAGATGGCCGTAAACCTCCATGCCAGCGAGGGACCGGCGCCGGAGATTTTACTTGCTCACGCGCGGGCCTTCGCCGCATCGGTCGACACACACCCCGACTACGCGCGCGTATGGCTGGATTGGAGCACCGCGATTCGCGAGGAGATGTGGCCCCGCTATCTCGACTTCCAGGAGCGCATCGTCGCGGTGCTGGCGCGGACCATTCGCCGCTCGCAGAACGAGCGCGGCGCCGCCAGCGACGTGGACTGCGAAGACGACGCACGACTGATGGTCGCGGCGGCACACATGGTGGCGCAGATGAAATTCACGCGCGTGCCGCCCGAGAAACTCGATCACTTCCTGCGCACGCTGGTGGGCGCGGCGCTGGGCCACCGCATTTGACCGGGAAGCGGCAAGGTGTGCCGATTTGACGCGCGGATTTTCCGGAAAATCTGCGGCTTCCCCGATTCCTAATCAGCGCGGATCATTCGGCAGTCGGCGTTCGGTGAAGCCAATAACCATCCCGAAGGCCTGCTCGGGCCCCACTGCCACCGAGGCCGTTCCGTCGGGCTCGGGACGGAGCTCTTTTGATTTGAGAAACTCCGTGGCTCTTGCAAGGTTGCGGGTCTTGAAGGTCAGTGCGTGAATTCCCTCGCCGTTGCGCTCGAGGTCCTGAGCCTCGCGGCCGGCGGCGGAGAGCGGCTGCGCGAGTTCGACGACGGTGTCCTCCCCGACCGCAACGTAAGCGCTGCGCTTGCGGCCTGCGATTTCCTCCTCGTGGATCGGCTTGGCGCCCAGTATTTCGCAGTAAAAGCGCTTGGCGGCGGGCAGGTCGCCAACCACGACGGTGATGTGCGAAGCGCCTTCGATGCCGAGCGGATGGCGCTCGCGCCAGAACTCATTCGACCAGGCGGGCTGCAGGCGCGGATCGATCGTATTGGTCCCCACCACCGCGAACTCGAGCTGCCCGTGGGTCTCTTTGGGATGTGTCCACACCGCGAACTTCTCGTTGGGCGGTGTGACCGGCCGCCCCATGACGTCCCACATCCTCAACTTTTGCGCCCCCAGATGGGTCGAGATTGCCGGTACATCATCGACGTAGAATGCGATCGAATGGAGGTGCTGCCCGAAGCGGTCGTGAAAGCGCTTCACCGACTGATTGCGCAGATTCGGAACGTTCGCCGGCGACATCGGCTCCATGATTACGTCGCCAATGGCCAGGAGCGACGCGTCACGGCCCGCCGCTTTCGCGAAGCCGTGATAGTAGCGCGTGCAAGCGAATACTTCGTCATACCAGCGATCGACCGGAGTCAAATCGCTGACCACATGGGTCAGATGGAACAATTTTCCTATTTTGAACATGGCAGGCACCCCGTCGAACTATCGCGCACCCAGTATCGGCAGATCAATGTCGCGCCGCGCCGCCTGCCCCGAACGGCCGCTGATGCCACAGGTTTGGACAAAGTCGGTACGGATACTGGTCGCTGGACGCCTCCCGCCGGACGCGAAAGTATCGTGACGCTATGCAATGCGTGTTACGACCAAAGACTGGTCTATGGTCAGCGCTGCTGGTCCTGTTTCTAACCCTGCTTTCTTCTCGGGCCTCCGCCGGCAACGTGATCACCTCTGCAGACGGCGCGGAAACAATAGCTCCATATCACGCGAGATCGGGACGTCCGCACCCGCTCGTCGCAGTCGCAGGACTAAGCCGGGGCAGCGAAACCACCGACTATCTGGTTCCGTATGGAGTGCTGGCCCAGTCAGGGGCGGCTCAAGTAATCGCCCTTGGTACGCAGGCAGGGGCGATTCAATTGATGCCTGCCCTCAAGATCGAACCGCAGGCGACTTTGGCCGAGTTCGACGCGCGCTTTCCCGGGGGAGCCGACTACGTGATCGTGCCCGCTGTCCACGAGCCCAACGACGCGACGCTGGTGGATTGGGTTCGCGCGCAAGCTCACAAGGGAGCGGTGATCGTCGGCGTGTGTGACGGAGTTTGGGTGGTCGCGAATGCCGGCCTGTTGAACGGCCGCCGTGCGACCGGACACTGGTACTCGCTCAGCCGCCTCGAGCGCAAATTCCGCGACACCAGGTGGGTCAGGAATCGGCGCTATGTAGCGGACGATTCGGTGATAACCACGACCGGAGTGACCGCATCGATTCCAGTGTCGCTCGCGTTGGTGGAGGCTATCGCCGGCCGCGACCGCGCAACCGAGGTAGCGAACGAACTGGGAGCTCGAGACTGGTCAGCGGCCCACAACAGCAATGACTTCGCGCTCAACTACGGCTACGTCCTCACCGCGGCGCACAATGAGCTATCGTTCTGGTCACACGAGAGAGTCGGTGTTCGGGTTTCCACGGGGATCGACGAAATAGCTCTTGCCCTCGTCGCCGATGCCTATTCGCGGACGTTTCGATCCCAGGCTGTGAGCTTATCTGATTCCCAGGCCCGGATTCGCACTAGGCGTGGCTTGCTGCTGCTGCCCGATGGAACCACCGGCACCGCAAATGTCTCACGCGTGCTCCCCGGCTTTGACTCAATACCGCCCGTGCGCGCGCTGGACTGGGCGCTCGCCGGGATCGCAGACGCCTATGGCCAGCCTACCGCGGCGTTTGTCGCGTTGCAGATTGAGTATCCGGAATGGTCGATGAATAGACGCGCGTCTCGCTGAGGCGACGTTTCGTCCACCCGTCGCGCTTCAATCCACCGCGAAGCGCGCTTCCGCATAGTTCACTGGTCGGGACTGGGAAGCCAGAGATACTCAGAAGGGATAGTCGATGCCGGTAAAGATCGAAAGGCCATGCCCGGCGTAGCCGAGGTCCAGGTATCCAACCACGAAAGGCTCCGCGATGGCACGCAATCCAATACCACCGGCAGGATGGTAGTTGGTAAATGGATTTGTCGGGACATCGTGACTAACCTTGCCGACGTCGAAGAACGGTGCCACCTCGGCGGTGCCCTGGGTATCGAAAAGGCGCGCGCTGAAAACCTTCGTGCGCATCTCGGCGCTGAATCCTAGGATGCTGTTGTCGCTGAAGCGCGCAGTCCCCCACCCTCGCTGGGTGCTGCGATCGACGAAAAAGTCGCTGCTCTGCCCGCCCAGGCGCGCCAGCGACCAGAACGGTGGCTCGTTGCCGGCCGGCATCTGCTCGATGAGCGCGTGTGTCGCCAACACTATCCGCTTGCTAAGCGGGAAGTAGTGACTCAATTCGGTGCCAAAGCGGACGTAGGAAAACGAACTGCCGAACCCCCGCTGGGTCATCCCCACAAAGAGGCGATACAGCCCGCCCTGTGTCGGGAGATCGACGTGGTCGCGGTCGTCATATTTGGCGACCAATTCGTTGAAGAACTCGCTGCCGCCATCGAGGCCCTTTAGATGAGGAAACTCCGCGCCCGTGTAAGGGAGCGAATCGAACGCGCCCCTCGCGATCCTCACGTACCGCGCGCGGGTATCCAACCCGACCTGAACCTCTTCTGTGATATTAATGCCGAAGATCGTCTTCAGGAAGGTCTGCTCGAGAGTGTAGTTGGATTGCGCCGTGCTCGAGGTGTTGTTGCCGATGCCATAGAAGCGCTCGGTCGGATCGTGTTCCCAGAGCACTTCGCCCTCGAACGACCACCAGTTCTGGCGGTCGCGGCCGGTCGAGTAAAAGAGGTCGACGTTGCGCGCCTTATGCTCGGTGCCGCCGGCGGTCACGTACCAGTGAGTGTCAGACGAAGGATAGCCAAGATATCGAAAGGTGCCGCCCGGCCCCAGAGTCGAATTGTTGGTGATGTCGGGTGCCCAGATGCTGCCGATGCTGCCATCGGGCTTGTGATTAAGAAAGACGGCCATCAAGCCGTAGGTGGTACCGCCGTTGGGATCGGTTGCTACTTCGGGAATGGGAATGAAGGGCCAGCTGTTAGGATCGGTAATCTGGAAGGCGTACACCACGCTAGAAGACAAAAGCGCGAGAGTGAGTATAAGGCCGAATGCAGGGAGCAAGCGTACCAGAAATGGGAATTGCGTGCCTTGCCCTGTCTTCTCCACTCCTCCTCCGTCACCGCGGCCGGCAGCTTTTGATTTGGCGTGTCATCGCCGCCTCTCTAATCTCTACGACAGCGAGAGTCGCTTGTATATATCACGCCGCGCATACAAGATTGTAGAATTTCGATCGGGAAAATCGGTGGGCAAGACCATCCATCCCGGGTGTCCGATACACGAGCGAGATGTCTGGCGGCTCTCGCAGGCTTCAGATTTCGGGGCCTTCAAATCGCGTTAAACTCCCCTAAAAGCGGATCTACGATGCGCCGGGCGGGACTGAGGCTGCTGCTGAGCATCGCAAGCATTCTGCTCGGCCTGACCGTCGCGGAGATTGGCGTTCGAGTCGCCGGCATTGCCCCACCTGAAGTCCGGTCCTACGACCCGGTGCGCGGCTGGCAGCTAAGGCCGGGCACCATCGGGCTCCAGCGCGCCGAGGGACATTCGCGCGTCACCATCAACCACGGCGGATTTCGCGGCCCGGAGGTTCCAACCGCCAAGCCGCGAGGAGTGCTGCGCATCGCAGTTCTGGGCGACTCCTTCACCGAGGCTATGCACGTTCCTTATGAGGAAACCTTTTGCGCGGTTATCGAGCGCGCCCTCGCCTCCTGCCCGCTGGGCGGCCGACCTGCGCAAGTGCTCGACTTCGGCGTCAGCGGATACGGAACGGGACAGGAACTTTTGACGCTCCGCGAGCAGGCCTTCCGGTATGCACCGGAGGTGGTGATTTTGGCATTCTTCGCCGGCAATGACGTCAGTGACAATTCGGCCGCCCTCGATTCCGAGTCATGGCTCAACGGCGAAAAATGCCGGCCTCACTACGCGATCGGCAACGGAACGCTCGTGGAAGACGACCAGTTTCGCGAGCGCGCAGCGGCGCGCTGGTGGTGTCGCAGCGTTTTTGCGCTAAACCGGATCGCGATCATGGACTATGTGGGAGAACCCGCCGTGCTGCTGCAAAGGATCGCTAGCGGATCCAAACCCGCCGCGCAGATTGCAGGTCATGAGCCCGGACTAGACGACGAGATCTATGGTCCGCCTCCCGATTCACGATGGCGTGATGCCTGGACGGTGACCGAGGACCTGGTTACTGCGATGAGTCGTGACGTGAAGGCTCACGGCGCCCGCCTGGTCGTGGTCACGCTGAGCACTCCAATGCAGGTCTACCCGGATGCCGCATACCGTGAAGCCTACCTGCGCGGCGTCGGCGGCACCGATCTCTTCTATCCGGAGCATAGACTGGATGCGCTTGGTGCGCGCGAAGGCTTCGTGGTTCTTAACCTCGCTCCGTCATTGCAGGCTTATGCTGACCGGCACCACTCTTTTCTGCACGGGTTTCCAAACACGGGGGCGGGAACTGGGCACTGGAACGAACTCGGCCACCGCATGGCAGGGGAACTTATCGCACAGCGTTTGTGCAGCTTTTTGAGTCAGGAAGCGCCGCGCGGCGATTCCATTTCCGTGCCACCGCCACACGACCCTTAGAAGCCGCATCAAGGCTCGGTCGGCTCTGGCACGGGTGCTCTTCGGCCCCTCACGATCCTGCGTATCTGCGTCAACTGCTCCACCACCGCCCGCAGAGAGATAGCCCCACGCCGCGCCTAAACAGGGAAGCGGCCGCCGCTCCGACGTCGCGACGTGCCAGCGACCGTGCCGCATGGCCTGCCGCAACCCCGGCATGCATCAACATGCTCGCGTTTCGATAGCAGGCCACCATGCAGGCATTACAGGCGTCGCGCTGGTCGGGGATGCGGTCGAGATCGAAGACCGAACCGAGCGGCTCCTTCCATGCTTCGCACCGCCAGATGTTGAGATTCCAATCCAGGTAGAAATACTTGTGGCCTCCCACGCACGGCACCGCCTGCGGTTCCCCCCGATGTAACGGGCAACCTCGGTCAGGGACGTCCGCGGGTTCGTCACCGGGAAGCGGCTCTTGAGCCGTTCGATGGCCGCGACCGCATCGAGCAGTTCGTCGCGGTCCAAATCAACCAGGTGCGAGTCGCCATCGAATACCAGTGAAGTGGGACCCAACGGTGCACGCCGCGGATAGGAAAAGCCTACCGATTCGAAGCCCAACCGTCGCCGCGTGTCCGGCAGTTCTTCGTAACTGACGAGACGGTTCACGGTAACCGACGCACTCACCGGAATGCCAAACTTCCTGGCCCGTGTGATTCCTTCCGTCATATGCTCGGTCAGCCCGTCGAGTCCCCGGTTGCGTTCGTGCTCCGCCACCCGATCACTGTCGACGGACGATCAGCCGTGCGAGCCCGGCTGCCGCCAGGGCATCGATGTAACGCGGCAGGAACCAACCGTTGGTTATCACTCCACGCTGGATACCGGAGGCGGAGGTGTCGGCGACCAGCCGGACGACCTCCGGGTGGACCAGCTCGCCACCCTGCAGAGTCATATAGCGAATTCCGCGCCGATGCAGGATCGGAAGCGCGCGGGCATAGTCATCGGCCGACACGTAGCGGGCGTGACCAGCTGCAGTCTTTTCCCGCGAGAAGCTGCAAAACTCACAAGCCGCGTTGCATACGTTAGTAACAGAGCAATCGCACGCCGCAGGCAGCTTGAGCCCTAGCACCCCAACGCCTTTCCGGATCTGGCGCCCACTCCGCTCGACTCAACCAGTACCGACAAAATGAGGTTGACGGACAACATGCCTGGGTCCTCTATCGCAAGCTACATCGTGACGGAAGGATCCGCCCATAGTTATTTCAACACCAGCGGCACCCCAACACCTGCTCCTGTCTTACTACAACTTCATGTTCTTAACTCGTGAAGCCTGCTATCTTGCGGTGAACGAGTTACAAATCTACGTGCGCAGTTCCGGAACGACACCTGATAGGGAAGTTTTGCTTGAGCCGCTTGAGGATGACATCCAACTGCGCAATCACCGAAGAAGTGCCCTTTTCGCCACTCATGATCGGTCAATCGCTGTCCAGAAATGCGCGCGGATTTCCTCGGCGAGGCGGTTCTTCACTGCGACGCGTCTCAACAAAATTCATTGAGACACCATAGGTTGGCGCGTACCATTTTGAAAGTTAACGCTCGACTCAGAGTCGATGGTCACCGCGGGTAAAATAGCTGGGGCGAAGCGTATCTTTCGCGCTTCGCTTCTCACCGGATATTCGGCACGAAAACGATTTCGTCCAGGGTGCACCACGCTGAATCTCTCCATAGCGGTCTTGATCACACTCGCACTCGGTGCATTGTCCCCTGGCCCCCGGACGGCTTCTGCCGCTGGTCCGCTCAGCGGTGTCTTCACGCATCACTACGACAACCAGCGGACCGGCGCGATCGTGTCCGAGACCATGCTGACCCCCTCCAACGTCAACACGGCGGGCTTTGGCAAGCTCTTCACCGACCCGGTTGATGCACAGGTTTATGCGCAACCTCTGTACGTCGCGAATGTGACGATCCCTAACCAGGGAACGCACAACGTCGTTTACATAGCGACCGAAAATGACAGCGTTTACGCATTCGATGCGGACACTGGCGGACCGCCGCTGTGGCAGACGAGCTTTCTTTCTCCGGGTGTTACCCCGGTTCCCTCGGCCGACACGGGATGCGGTCAAATAGTTCCAATCATCGGGATAACCGCCACTCCGGTGATCGACCCCGCCACCGGCACTATCTATATAATCGCTCAGACCAAAAAAAACGGTACCTACGTTCACCGCGTGCACGCGCTCGATATCACAACCGGCAGTGAACGGCCCAACAGCCCGGTCGTGATCTCGCCAACCGCGCAAGGCAGCGGTGGAACCGTGACCTTTGACACGCTGCGTCAGAAGGAACGTGCCGCGCTGCTGCTGGTCGGCAATACCGTTTACGTTGCCGCTAGTTCGCATTGCGACATCGAGCCCTACCACGGGTGGCTAGTGGGATATGACAAATCGTCGCTTAACCAGACCGCCGTCTTCAACACGACTCCTAACGGCAGTGAAGGGGCAATCTGGATGAGCGACGGCGGCTCGTCTGCCGATGCTGCGGGACAAATCTATGTGTCGACGAGCAACGGCACGTTTGACGCCGATACCGGCGGACCGGACTATGGCGAGAGTCTCGTCAAACTCGATCCTTCTACGCTTGGCGTCCTCGATTTCTTCACGCCCTTCAACCAGGCGATGCTCAGCGACCAGGACCTGGACCTGGGCTCCGGCGCATTGATGCTGTTGCCCGACCAGCCGGGTCCGAATCCGCATCTTGCGGTCAGCGCCGGCAAGGGCGCCACCTTGTACCTGGTCAATCGCGACAATCTCGGGAAATTCAACAGCACCTCAGATCAGATCGTCGGCGAAATTTCCGGTCAGATCGGGCCGTTGTTCGGAACTCCCGCTTATTTCAACGGACGTATCTATATCATCAGCAGTGGCCGACCGGCGGTCGCATTCGATCTCGCCAACGGTAATTTCGCCTCAGGTGCTCCCTCGATGGCCGGCTCGATAGACTTCACAAGCGAGAGCGGGACTCCTGTAATAAGCGCCAACGGGACCACCAATCCGATTTTGTGGGCGATTGATGGCGTTGGCGGCACGGCGGTGCTGCGGGCTTTCGACGCAAATAGCCTTGCGACCGAACTTTACGATAGCGCGCAGAATTCCTCCCGCGATCTGGCCGGCAACTATGTCAAATTCACGGTGCCAACCGTCATCCATGGCAAGGTCTACGTCGGAGCCGATTCCCAGGTGAGCGTCTACGGACTGCTGGCCGAGCCGTCACCACCGCCTTCGGCGCAGGTTGCCGTCATAAAGAGCACGAATCCCACGATACGTCCGAATCACACCATCAACGGCGGCGTCTTCCAGCTGACGAACACCGCCACCACCCCGGAGACTTTGACCTCGGTCACCATCGGGTTCTCGAGTCCGTCGCTTTTCTCCGCGGCACGCCTCCTGGCTAAGCTGCATTTCGCCCAGCGGCTTGCACTGGTCACCACCATTTCGGCCACGTCAAACTTCACCCTGACAAAGGCTCTCGTAGTCCCGCCCAAAGGCGTTGTGAAATTCCGTTTGAAACTGACCGGCGCGAAAGGAAGTGGTCTCTCAGCCTCCTCGCAGTCGGTCGTCACGGTCAGTACGGGCGCCAACGTGACCGGATTACCCGCGGCACTAGGTCAAGTGGCGCCGAAGTAAGGAACCCGTTTTTGGACTCTCGATTCGTCCTTCTCGCAATAGTTTCTGAAAGTGACTTTTTCGCTAACTGCGCGGAAGTCCTCTCGCAGCGATGGGGACGGTGCAAGCGGCAATTCACACCGAGGATCGCGCAGGTGCGCGTCGATCAGTAATCCCCAAGCCAGCAGCCTAGAAGGTTCGGGGGGACACCCGAGGTCGTTCACCGGACGATCACGCAAAAGCATGCGGCAGGCGTGCATCGTGTCCGAAAATAAGCAAACCGCAGCGGGGTTGTAACGGAATCACCCCGGAAATGACTATATCTCCGGAGCAACTTGATTTTTCCCATTGCGGGAAAGGAAATAGGAGGCGGCAATTGCAAGACGAGATCATGAAAGTGGCGGATGTGGCGGTTTACTTGAAAATCCACCGGAACACGGTGTACCGCCTGGCAAAAGGCGGCGACCTGCCGGTATTTTTCGTGGGCTCCAGCCTGCGATTTCGCCGTTCGGAAATTGACCTGGTCGTCCTCAACGTCACAGACTTGGGGCAGCAGAAGGCGCCCTGATCGCAGTAGTGGAGCAGTTCGACGTCGTAAAACGCCAGGAATTCCGACGCGGTCATGGCTGCAAATTCGCGTCGACCTTGGCCCTCACCCCAGCCTCACCTCCACCGTCCATCATCCTCAAGGGCGGAGACTCGTACTGCGTGGATAAAGCGTGAGTGCGCAGGCCTCAGTCGAACATCGTCCGCCCTTGAAGAGCGAATCTGACATCGATTCCACCGCGAACGTAAGATCTGACGGAAGCACGCGATGAGCATCGTGGTGGTAGGATTTCTGGCGTACGATACGATTGAAACCGCGAGCGGCATAGCTCACGAAGTCATGGGCGGTGCTGGAAGCTATTTCTCAGTCGCGGCAAAATTTTTCTCTCCCGTCAGCATCGTTGCAGTGATCGGATCGGACTATCGCAAGAGCGATCTGAGTTTTTTCAGCGAGCGCGGCATCGATATTCGCGGAATCGTGACGCGCGAGGGAAGAACCACGCGCTGGCATGGCCGTTATCATGAAGACCTGAACAAGCGCGACACCGTCGAGCTCTCGCTCAACGTGCTCGAAAATTTTGTGCCCGAACTATTACCCGACCAGCGTCGCGCCGACTATGTGTACCTGGCGCCCACTGACCCCGACCTCCAGGAACACGTTCTCGATCAGCTGCATAGCCCCAAGCTGGTGGCGGGGGATCTTTACCACTACTGGATCGAGAATACCCGGCCGGGATTAGCCCGCGTGCTGCCACGGATCCAAATCCTGTTGTGCAGCGATAGCGAAGCGCGCCTGCTGACGGGAGAGCACAACCTCACCAGGGCGGGGCGTGCCATCCTCAAAATGGGCCCGGGAACGGTGCTTATCAAGCGCGGAGAATATGGCGTGCTGCAATTCAGCAAGGAAGGCACGTTCGCGGTACCTGCGTACCCGCTGGAAGAAATCGTCGATCCCACCGGGGCGGGTGACACCTTTGCCGGTGGATTGATGGGATTCCTCGCGCGCAACGGCAGGATCACCGAATCCGTTCTACGTACCGCAGTAGTCTACGGGAGCGTGATGGGCTCCTTTGCGGTCGAGGACTTTTCCCTGCGGCGGCTCGAACGTCTCACCTGGGAGGAGATCGAAGACCGTTACCGAGCATTTGTTGAACTAACCGACCCACATCATTCTCGGTGGCTTTCTGACTAGATGGTTTCGCTCTCAAGTGCCCCGGTCCACGCCCGGGCGCTCACGGCACCGAAACCGCCCCAAGATCTTTCGGGTCCTGTTTTTGTGTTTAGCGAAGCTCTTCCGGCTCGACCCTGAAGCGGACCGACTGCCTCGAGGCGTCGCTGGTCGATTGCGCCAGCGGTCTCGAAGCGTTATATAGGCGATTCCCGTCAAAATGGGCGGGGCGCTGTCGCTGCTCTGCTAATCGAGACGCGTGCCGAGTATCCGAGTCGCTTGCGTGAACAGCGTGCTCCG
>JBKPEA010000063.1:0-10613 GCA_046728175.1 Thermodesulfobacteriota bacterium
TCGACTGGTGCGTGGCCTTCCTTCAAAAGCGCGATCGCCCGCTGACGGCGCCGCTCCAACTGTGTCCCTTTCCCTACCGGCCGCATCCCCATCCTCCGCTGACCGATAGTATAGGACATTGTTTATACAGGAATCAATAGCTCAGAGACAAACGAACAATCGCGACTTCTTGCACATGAGCATGCCGTCATTAACGAGTTCACCAACGTGCAGACGCGACTGATCTCGGAGCTACTCTGCGCGAGTCGGTGGCCGTTATCATCCGACAGATCTGCAGTGCACTGGAAGGATTAGAACGCAAGAAACAGGTTCAATCTGTCGACACTCTGATCAACGGCGCCGATCACAGCGGGAGGAGGTATGGTAAGGCGGGCAGCGTGAAGCCATGCTTTGTTTTCTCCGACGCGATCGCCGCGCGAATTGCAGGGGGTTTGTGTACGAGTGGAGGCTCGGCGGGGCGTTGCTTAGTAGTGCAAGATAAAGGTAGTGCGGTACCATACCCGCGGGCACGACGATTGCGCTCGTGACCTCGAATCGATCCTTTGCGATGCGCGCTTAGACCTTCCTAGTCTGAACCGTCTTGCGCGCGAAAGGCTCAGTTAACCGATGAGCTGCGCGAAATGTGGAGCTGAAAATTCCGGGGGTAGGCGGTTCTGCGGCGATTGCGGCGCGCCGCTGGAGAATCGCTGTTCTCAGTGTGGCGCGGAAAATCCGGCCGGGAAGCGATTCTGCGGTGATTGCGGCGCGCCGTTAGCTGCCAGTGGCGGTTCTGAACAGTCACCAGGTCCCCTGGCGCCGACCGCTGAGATTCGCACCCCAACCGCGAAAAACGATGCGGTTAACTCGGTGGATGGCGAACGCCGCCATCTGACGGTACTGTTCTCGGACTTGGTCGGTTCGACAGAGATTGCCGCTCATCTGGATGCCGAGGACTGGCGCGAGATCGCCGCGCAATATCAGCGTACCGCCGCCGCGGCAGTCACCCGTTTTGGTGGTCACGTCGCCAAGTATCTGGGCGACGGGCTGATGGTCTACTTCGGCTGGCCGCAGGCGCACGAGGACGATGCTGAGCGCGCGGTGCGCGCTGGTCTGGCGATGGTGGACGAGGTCGCGGCGCTCAACGGACGCCTGTCCGCCGAGCACGAGGTGAAGCTCGGCGTGCGCGTCGGGATCCAGACCGGCTCGGTGGTCATGGGCCGCGGCGGTGGCAGAGAGGCCGATGTATTCGGCGATGTGCCCAACGTCGCCTCGCGGGTGCAATCGACTGCCGAACCTGATTCGGTGGTGATTACCGCCGCCGTGCACCAGCTCGTCTCGGGACTATTCGTAGTCGAGGACTACGGTGCGCATCAGCTTAAGGGCATCGAGCATCCGGTTCAGCTCTATCGGGCCATCCAGCCCACAGTAGTGCGCCGGCGGGCGCAGCGTGGCGCGGCGCGCAGCCCGACGCCCTTCGTGGGGCGCGAGGACGACATGCGCCTGCTGCTCAGCCGCTGGGAGCGGGCGCGCGAGGGCCAAGGCCAGCTTGTGCTGGTGATAGGGGAGCCGGGAATCGGGAAGTCGCGATTAGTCGAGGAATTCCGCGCGCGTATCCGCAATGATGCCCATGTTTGGGTTGAATGCGCTGGGGAACAACTTTTCCAGAGAACGCCCCTTCATGCGGTGACCCAGCTCTTGGCCCAGGGGCTGGGTTGGCGGGGCGACGAAAGCCCCGAAGATCGTGTCACCCAACTAGAACGCAGTCTGGAACTCGCAGGACTGAAACTTAGCGAAGCGGTACCGCTCATCGCCGAATTGCTATACCTGCCCAAACCGGAAAACTATCCGCCAGTGACGTTCACGCCCGACCAACGACGCAGGCGCCTTCTGGCGAACCTTGTAGGTTGGGTGCTGAATTTCGCGCGCATGCAGCCACTGATACTCGCGATGGAGGATCTACACTGGATCGATCCCTCTACGCTTGAACTCACGCAGACGCTGGTCGATCAGGCGGCCACAGCGCCACTCATGTTGCTCTGCACTGGGCGCTCCGAGTTCCGCGTACCGTGGCCGATGCGGGCGCATCACACGCAGGTTACGCTTAATCGTCTGAACGAATGCCATACTCGAGAGATGATTGCGGGAGTAGTCGCTCGCTCGGCGCTGGCTCCCGATTTGGTTGATGAGGTCGTGAAGCGCACCGATGGGGTGCCGTTGTTTGCGGAGGAGCTGACCCGGCTCATTCTGGAGGGCGACAGCCGTTCCCCTGTGCACGAAATTCCCACTACACTGCACGACTCGCTCACGGCTCGGCTGGACAGGCTCGGTCCCGCGAAGGAAGTTGCCCAGGTTGCGGCAGTGATCGGGCGTGAGTTCTCCTACTCGTTGCTTCAGGCGTTAGTGTCGATCGACGAGACGTTGCTGCAATCGGCACTGCGCAAACTTCTCGACGCAGAGCTCATCTATGCGCGGGGCATCCCGCCGGAGGCGACCTACCAGTTCAAGCATGCCCTGATCCGGGACTCTGCCTATGAGGTGCTGCTGAAAGCGCAGCGCAAGAAGTTGCACAGGCAAATCGCCTCAGTACTCGAGCGCGATTTTGCCCAACTTGCGCAAACCGAGCCCGAGGTGTTGGCAATCCACCACGGTGCCGCCGGCGACGCTGATCGGTCATCTGCCTGTTGGCAAGCCGCTGGCGAGCGGGCGGTAATCCGCGGCGCGTTTCCTGAAGCAAAGGAGTATTACACTCGCGCCCTCGAAGAATTGACCCACCTTGAAAGGAGTCCGGCGCTCTTACAACGAGAAATGCTCCTCTGGATAGGATTTGGTCACGTTTCGACCTTTCTCTTTGGATATGCGGCGCCAGAGACCTTGGAAGCCTACGCAAAAGCGCGGTCGCTGGGAGAGAGAATTGGGAACCGGATGCAACTCGTGCTCGTGTTAGCCGGCCTCCATATATCCTCGATGACCAGAGGCGAGAAGGGTCTGGGTCAGCCGCTCGCGGACGAACTGCAGAGACTCGCAACCAGAGACGGTGGAGTGCTTGCGATCGTTTGGGCGCATACCGCTCAGACTATGACCAGGTTCTACTCGGGCGATTTCAGGGGCGCGCGCGATCATGCTCTTATTGCTTGCTCGCATTACCGAAGCGAGGACCATTTGTTTGGTCCGCAAGATCCGGGAGTTCTAGCTCTCGGGCATCACAGTTGGGCTTCGTGGGAGCTGGGCGAAATCGACCGGGCTCGTGAACAAATCTGCGAAGTCACCAGGATTGCGCAGGTACTAGACAAGCCTAACGATCTGGCGTTCGCCGAACACTTCGCAGCTCTGCTTTCAATTCACCTGCGCGACCCAGCCGGAGTGAGGCTGCATGCAAACGCACTTGCTTCGCTGGTAGCTCGCCAGCATTTCCCCTTCTATTCTGCTACGAGCCAAATGTTCAATGGATGGGTCATGCTGAACGAAGGCAGAGTAGTGGAGGCTCTAGCGGCAGTGCGCAAAGGCGTATCCGACTACATTGCAGCCGGTACGCGTATTGGGCTTGGGTTGTTCCTCGGCATGCTCGCAGTTGCCCAGGGAGAGGCCGGACTCTATGAAGAGGCGCTCGGGACGGTGCGCGACGCCATCGGATCCACCGTCGAGGAAGGAGCGTGGCAGCCCTATTTGCTGTGGGTACAGGGTAAGCTGCTCGAAGACTCGCGGCGCTCACCTTCTCAATCAAATGCTCTACTTTCGGGAGCGGCCGACGGTGTCGAACAAGCCGAACAATCATTCCGCGACGCAATAGCGTTCGCGGCGCGGATCGTTGCGAAAACGATTCAGCTGCGCGCCACCACGAGCTTGGCGAATTTACTCATCGCGCGCGGCTCTGCGGGGGAAGCTCGGGCTCTGCTTGGTCCGTTGTATTCCAGTTTTACCCAAGGCCAGGACACGCCCGACTTGATAGAGGCCCGACAGGTGCTCGATAGATTAGAACTTGGTGCCTAAGGGATGAGGCTGGGCTCCGACACCGCCGGCCTGAAGGACGCCAAAGCGCTGCTCAAGGAGTTGAGCGATTCACGATGATTGCTGTTCGTTCATGTCCAAGACTTAGATGCGCCCTTTTCATCCGTCGCGGGTCTTGAATTGACAATCACTTGTCAAACGTCTTCGTGTTCTCATTCCGAGACGGCCCTCGCGCTAGATACCGCAGGCAACTTAACCACGGGTCGACGGGTCTTCCCCGGTCGGCCTCTGCCTTCACCTCGTCTTTTTGCTTTTGGGATCAAGCGATCGAGGGTGCCCACGGTTCATCGGCTAGGTCGTGTGTATGCATTCCTGTATCGAGCGGCCGATCGAACATAATAGCGCTCCATGAGATGGCCGAGGGGCCTTATGCCAGGTGTGGACTTTCCTGCATCGCGGCTTCAGGTTGATGTTGCAAAAGAATACGGAAACCGACTCCGTGCGTAATCAGGAGCAGCGGCACTACAAAAGTCGGAAGGAAGAATGCCGCTCCCAACTGCCCCGCCAATAGTCCGGCTTGATTGGCCTGGTAGAAAGCGTTGAGGAGATCGGCTGAACCCCAGAGGCTGAAGATCCATGCGACGGTAACGCCGGCCGCTGGCCAGCAATAGCAAAGAAAGCAACGCAAGCACCACCGCAATGTATGTCTCCATAGGCCACCGAATGCGCGAATGGCGGGTGGCAGATCGGGTGACACGACGCCGGGAACCAGGACCGCCAACCCGATGAAGCGGAAGCTGCGCAGGATGAGCAGAGGCCGCAACGCTCCGACCCGTTCCCGGAGTTTGAGTTCCGGCCAGATATATCGAGCGGTGACTATTCACCACGCTATGAAGCTGAATGCGATGCTCACGAAAAACCAGATCATCTGTTGTGGCACGATGAATGTCTCCTTTTTGGAATTCCAGCCATTGACATTGCCATACCTCTCTCAACGGTCGGTGGCGCGTAAGGCTTCAGTCGCGGATAAGGACTGACCGTTCCCGTATCTTCCCGCGAAGGCCTCAGCCGCCCCCAAAGGGCGAGAAATGCGTATTGGTCTGACCGATTTACCGCCAAGCTGAGCGGGAAGACCTCTACGTCGCCGCTCACTACCCGCGGATTCGACGATGCCCCATCGCGAGGACCGGCAACCGGGAATGAATATATCTCGTCGCGTTCGCGCTCATCGGCCGCTTCGACATAGAGGTTGCTGTATTCATCTAAGCCGGATCCGCAAACCCGATGATATGGCGGTCTTCGCCCACGCGGTCGCCTTCCTTTGCCACGACGAACAGCTCTCCCGCACGCACCTCTAGAACAAAGTGCGACTCCCGTTCGAAGCCTCGATCGCCACGGATCCATCAGCGGCCAGGCTCGGCCTGCCGTTCGACAGATGGGCAACCAAACCTGCGGCAGTTTTTCACCGGTGCTGACTGCCCTCAGCAGCGCCCAAGGGCGCCCGACGAAAAGACTCGAGCCCTGGGCATTGCGGTTGGTGAAAGCCACGAAGAGATTTCCATCGGCCGCATAGAGTGCCGGCGACCCGAAATCCGATCCATAGCGTTCCCCTCCTGCGGCAGGCTCTCCTTCCACCGCGACCTCCTTGGCCTTCTGACCTGAAATGAACAGGCGGACAGCGTTCTTCACGTCGTGGCGGAGCGCGGCTTGCGGGCTGATCGCCAAAGTGGCCCGCAGTACGACCCTGCCGTCTTCGACTACCTGCGGAGAGCCAAATCCGAGATTGGTCACCAGATGTCCCTGCGCAGTCGCCTGACCGCTACCCAGTTCACAATCAAGATGCCCGCGCGTATGCCGGAACACTGTTCCCCGTCGTGTCGTTTGCGACAAATACGATTGACCCATCTCCGCCAATGGCGACACGAGGGTCGCTCGTGATCACGGGACGGCAGCGATCGGATACCTGCTCCTCCTCGATGGCTGTCTTGATCTGGCCGGTCGCTTTCGGATCGGCTCGCAGAATGCGCCAGTAGCCCCTGTCTTCGGTTTGCACCAGCGCTCCAAAGACCACCGTTCCGTCATTCGCTATCGCCGGGTTTCCGAGGTCCGCGATCTTCTCTCCCGCCTGCGTACGCATCCCGGCCTCGACAATCTCTTTCAAGCCATCACCGGTGCTCGCGTACAGAGCCGCGGCGGTTTGCACCTGAACCCCGTTTCCTCCTTCCAACGTCAGTACGAACGCGAACGACGGCAGCCAAGCGAGCGTGATCGCCGCGAGCGAGAAACCCGGTACAAGACGAATGACCATTCGTGACATCGCACCACTCCTTTTGAAAACACTCAGAGAGCCGCCTTTGCCATAGCCAGCGTGGTGGAAAGTTTTTGTTAAACCGCGCCCAGGTTGATGTACCAGCATTCGTGCGCGGGCATCTCAATTCCCGGCGTTTGCCGCGGTAATGGTGTCTCTCGCTTGAACACCGGCGCTCACAGCCGGAGTGCGGACCACGGTCGCGAGTAACAGCCGTCCCAGGGTTAAGGTAACGACGCTGCTCGGGCCGGGTGCGGTGAGCAGGTTGGTCGACCTTCTCCGTGGTTTCATAGGTATGCTGCTCTTTGCCTCGTCGCGAATCGCAACTTATAGTCTGGGCTTCAATCCTGTACATAGGTTTTCGCTCACGGGGGTTGTGCCGAAAATGAGCAGTCCACGCCCGTAGCTGGCAGTGGGATGACCTGAGGATTTTCCTGGCTGTATCACGCGAAGGGAGTTTCTCCGCGGCGGCGCAGCTCTGGGAATTGACCATGTCACCATCGGCCGCAGGCTTGCGCAATCGAGGAGATGCTGGGCACCAAGCTCCAGCACCGCATCCCCCAAGGAGCCACGATTACCCCCGCCGGGCAGGCAATCGTGACCCAATGCGAAGCGATGGAAACCGCTGCAAAGAGCGCAGAACGGCTGATCGCAGGCCGAGACACTCGCATCGCGGGTACTGTGCGCGTCACCGCGATCGACAGAATCGTTACGAGATACTGGTTCCATGTCTCGCCGCGCTCCGCAAGCAACATCCCGAATTGCAAATCGACCTGCTCACCGGTGTGCGGAGGTTGGATATCGCCCGACGCGAGGCGGACATCGCGGTCCGGACCAGCCTGGCTCGTCCTGCGCAGCAGGGCGTCGTTTGCCGGAAGCTCAGTGATTATCGGCTACACGCTGTATGCGTCTGACGACTATCTCTCCGAGGCCGAGACGCCCGTCACGCGGCAAGGGCCTGGCGGGACACAACCTAGTCCGATTTCTGGGAGCGCCGCGCGGCATCGGCGAACCATTCGTGGGAGAGTCCCTCGAAGGTGCGTGCACCGCTCTGCGATGCAACGATCAATCCGTACAACTAAAGGCACCCGCGGTAGACCTGGGCATTGTTGAGACGGCCTGTTACTTCGGTGACCAGTTTCCTGGAATCAGCCTGTTTGGCCGCTCGATTCCCCGGTGTTGGAGCCAATTTGGCTACTATTCCACGAGGACATGCGCCGAGCCACACGAATTCGTGTCCGATCATCGGCAATTGTCGATGCCTTCGGGCGGAAGTCGAAAGTCCTGCGTTTCGGCTTTCAGGCTCGCAGCAGGGGGCGATCCATTTGATTTAGAAGGCGGTTCATGTTCGACCGCAATTGACTTGCTGGAAGAATTGAATCGCCGACTCCCTGACGCCGTGGACCTTCTGATCATCTTCGGGATTCGAAGTTCGTAGCTCTGTGCGATGACAAAGACCCCAAAGAGGTGGCGGGGGAACCCGAGGCGCAAGAGTAATGAATCGATGTGTGGCGCTTCACATTGGTAGAGCGATCTCAAACAGAGTGATTGCGGTTCGCGTGGCATATGCAGAGGAATTAAAAGCCTCCCTGTGCAACCATCGAGGGGTTCAACACCCTTGGTTTTATCGCGGCCCAAATCATGGCGAGTTCGTGAGTCTACAACTCGCGCATGCTGCGATCGGCGATCGAATGGATAAAAAAAAAGACTTCGATCCTTGCTCGCTAATCGCTCCAACGACAATGCGGCTGGCAGCGATAATTGTTGCATTCACGATTTGGGCTTCAGCCGGCGCTCGCGCCGATTGTGGCACGCCGATGGATCTGAATGACGGATGGCGAATAGCGACGCCCGAAAGCGTTGGTCTATCCAGCGCGACGCTCTGCTCGATGGTGAAGTTTATTGATGAATCGAAGCAGAACAATGTGCACGCGGTGCTCGTGATTCGTCACGGTCAGCTGGTATTCGAGCAGTATTTCACGGGTAGCGACTATCATCTGGGGCAGGCGGTGGGCGAGGTAAAGTTCGGTCCCGAGGTCAAGCACGATGACCGCTCGATTACCAAGAGCATCACGGCCTTGGTCTTGGGCATAGCGATTGACCGCGGCTGGATAAAAAACCTCGATCAACCCGTCATGTCATTCTTTCCGCAATACGCCGACCTGCGAACTGCAGATAGGGATCGAATTACACTCGCCGATTTGTTGACGATGTCTTCCGGCCTGGAATGGCATGAGTTCGGTGTTCCGTACACCAGCAAGGCCAACAGTGAAATCGCGATGGATACGTCGGCGGATCCTTATAAGTACGCGCTGGAGCAGAAGGTCGTCGCTCCGCCCGGCCAGGTGTGGAACTACAGCTCGGGATCAGCTGAGCTGATCGCCGCGGTGCTAAAAAAAGCTACCGGGAAGCCTTTGGACCAGCTCGCGCGCGAGGTGCTGTTCGAGCCCCTCGGGATCGCTGATGTCGAATGGTACAAGTACGCACAGGGCAACGTGAGCGCCGCGGCGGGATTGCGTCTGCGTCCGCGCGATCTAACGAAAATCGGGCAGGTGGTGCTGCAGCAAGGGACGTGGAATGGTAAGCAGATAGTTCCAGCTTCATGGATTCGTTCAGCAACTTCGCCTCACATGCAGGCGATCGAACTCTACTTCTATGGCTACCAGTTCTGGCTAGGCCGCTCGTTGTTGGACCGGCGCGAGTTGATATGGTCATCCGCGATCGGCAATGGTGGGGAGCGGATGTTTATCGTACCGGAGCTCGAGCTGGTCGTGGTGATGAATGCCGGCTTGTATGACAGCCCGCTGCAACAATCGCTGCCGATAAAGATCTTCAACGGCTACGTAATGCGGGCGATTGAAACGCAGCGACAATAGAGCCGATGAGGCCCGGAAGTGAGATATCATCCATTGGGGAGGTGGGAGACGCCCTATGCGACCTGTGATCCTGGCATCGGCCGTCGGTTCCGCGATGATTCTCGCGATGGCACTGAGCGCGTTCGATGGCTCGATTGCGTGGAGCTATCCAGGCGGGCCCCTGGAAGACGTAACCGACGCGGCACCGTATTGTGCCGGCTGCCACTCATCGGTGGACGCGAATCAACTTCGCGACCTGCAGGGACAACGTGCGCAGGAGATGCTCGCTGCGAGTCACATAGCCACCATAAAGGCGGGGCAGAATGTCTACTCGAAACTCACGCCGGAGCAGCGGACCCAACTGGCAGCCGACCTCGAGAAGGTCGATGCGAATGCGCAGATTTCGCTCGACGTTCCGACCACGCTGCATCCCGGTGCGAGCTTCGCCGCCAAGGTCAGCACTCAGGGCGGTTCAGGCCCGGTCATCGGGGTGATGCTGCTCGACCAGGACCTGCGCAACCAGACACGGGCGATCGAGGCTGAAGGTTTTGAAATCGTCGGCGCACCCAATGTCATCGGTCCCGATGGCAAGCAGCAAGAGCAGTGGGAGGCTCGTCGCTACGACGACCTCGCACGCAACCTCAACTTCCTGGTCGTATTCGGAGTCAACGCTGATCTCTCGAGGAACCAGTTTTCGAGTACGAAGGTCATCTATAACCTGGCCGCCCCATCGAAGCCCGGCAAGTACACGATCTGCGCGGCGTTCCTGTATGGCACCGAGAAGGCGTCGCCGCTTGGGCGAGTCGAAATACACGGGCATACCCAACCACTGGGCGGTTTCGCCGGCAAATCAGGACGAATCAAGTTCACTGAGCTCAAGAGCATCGTCGTGCGTTGATCTCGCGAGTCGCGTGCTCCTCGTCATCAACTTGATCCGGCGCTGGAGTCGCTGCGAGCGATGGCCGAGGCACCTGGAGGAGGCGACCAATTGTCGCGATCACCGACGTGCGCATACGCTCGCAGTCCGGAACAGATCAGGCGATGGCGAAATTGAAGCCGGACGACGTGTTCTGTCTGACAGTCGTCCGTCCCGTGAATGCATTCAAGCACGATACCCTCAAGTTCCTGGTACAAGATCGAGGGCTCAAAAAGACGGGAGACAGCGGATAGACTTGTCGCACTAAGGGCTGCCCGGTAATCTTCCCGACGATCCGTACGTTAATGAAAACTAGACCTGTGAAGCTCGATCACGCTGCACTTGTGCTGGCGTTCTGGTATCTCCGGCGAGGTGCAGCGCGGCACAGTGGTCGCGAGAAATTACGATCAACCGGTTGTTCGACTCCACGCGGGTCCACGCGAAGGCACGTTCGCGGCGACGGTGCCCACCTGCCCTTAGGCGGCACCTTCCACCGGTGCCCCCGTCGTCTGCCGGCATCATCCTTGGCCAAGCAAACCTGCCGTTTCTCGATTGTCGCTATCAAACTACCTCGCGCCGGATCGAAGGTAGTTTCAACGCGGCTCGAAAG
>JBKPEA010000064.1:0-14643 GCA_046728175.1 Thermodesulfobacteriota bacterium
CGCCGGCTGGTCGGCTGGCACGACCTCACCGCCCTCAACCAACGTTCGGAGGCAGCGTAATAGCAACTTGGTAATTCAACTGCTCAATCCGCCGCAGAACTCTAATGCCGAAGCTTTTTCCACCAATTGACAGACACCACCTGTTGCTTCTTCACAATATGTTTTCCTGCTGAATTACCTAAGAAGCTCCGCGACGACCGCCGGCTTCTGATTCTGGCTGCAGCCCAGACACAGCTCGCAGCGGATTACATCCTCGGGAGGAACGTGGCAGCTTGAAATTTCGCGCGAGGAAAGGGTTCCCGATGATCGCAAAACGACTGAATGATGCCGGGGCCCGGGCAGCTAGAGCACTATGCTTTTGACAGGCGCTCATCCACTGCCAACTCGAAGCTTCGTAGGTAAAGAAGATAGTCAGCCGGAAGATTGTGCTGAACGGCGCCCTCTATCAGCAGGCCCATGTAACGTGGAGAGGGCTTGCGGTCCCAGCTCACCCTCCCTGAACGATAGGTGAAGGCTGTGATCTGCTCACCGGCCTCGACGATAAGACTGATCGGAATCCTGCGGTATCCCCTCCACGAAACGCCTTCCGTACGGTCAAGGTGCTCGGCCTGTTCGGTCGTGATCAGGTAAGACACACCCCACGTGCAAGCGCCCAAATGCGGTTCAAGATTGGCGACACCACGCTCGCCGCTACCGATCGGCAGGTTGAAACAAAGGCGGTAGTTTTCGAGCCGCGCTGTTTGCTCTTGTATCGGGCGCATGCCGCGGCGATTCTCAAAGATGCCGCGGTTCATGTTACTGCCGTAGCCAAAGTACCAGGTCAGATTTTTGGTCTCGTCGCTCATCGAGGCACTACATGGCGCGCGTTACTTCCCAGAGGACTCCTCTACTCTCCTCCGGCGGGTTCTGAAACCAACATGGACGGCACCGAGCGATCGAAATGTCCCTGTTCAGCGCCAACCGAGGAAGTCCCGTTTGCCAATCGGCACACCCGAGTGGCGAAGCAGGTCATACGCCGTCGTGACGTGGAAGAAGACGTTCGGAAGCGCGAAACTCAATAGATAGCTGCGAGCCGTGAAAACCCGCTGTTCACCAGCGAACTGAAGGACCAACTCGGCGTCTGCATTTGCTTCGAATACGGCCAGTGGCACCGCCGCGAGAAAAGAGACTGTCGCGCTGATTCGCCCCTGCAGATCCTCAAAGGTAGTTTCGCGATCTGGCTGCTTCTTAGCGGGATTTGAATTGGCGGCGCGGCACGCAACTCGCCGCGCTGACAGGACACCGTTTCAACAGTCGTTCGATATAGATGCGCGCGACCATATTCGGCTACCATCAGTTGCTGAAAAGATGAGATTAGAGAGTTGGAACCGGCTCAAACGATGATATGAGAATCGGCGTTGATCTCGGAGGCACAAAAATCGAAGCGATTGCGCTTAATGACATAGGCGCAGTGCTTTATCGGCATCGGATTCCGACCCCCGTCGCCGACTATATTGTAATCCTAAACGCGATAGCTGACTTGGTTTTCGAGATTGAGCGCCGCATTGGCCTGTCGGGTTCGGTCGGCATTGGCACACCGGGTTCGTTGTCGCCCCGGACCGGTTTAATCAGAAACTCCAACAGTACGGTCTTAAACGGTAAGCCGCTAGACCGTGACATTTCCGAGATTCTGAAACGGCCAGTGCGACTCGAAAACGACGCAAATTGCTTCGCCCTTTCAGAGGCAATTGATGGTGCGGCCAAGGAAGCAGAATCTGTATTTGGAGTGATTCTCGGAACCGGAGTTGGGGGCGGTCTCGTCGTTCGCGGAAGCATAATCGCCGGGCGCAACAGGATCGCTGGCGAATGGGGCCACAATGCAATGCCTTGGCCCAACGCAGATGAATGGCCAGGTCCGAACTGTTATTGCGGAAAAACAGGCTGTATTGAAACCTTCCTGTCCGGACCCAGCCTGGAAAAGCATTTTCGTGCGGCAACAATGAGGGATCTCAGCGCGAAAGACATTGCGTGCGCGGCCGAAGCTCAGGACCCTCAGGCATTGGCGGCCATCGAAATATTCGAGAATCGCCTTGCTCGCGGGCTGTCGCTGGTCATCAACATCTTTGACCCCGACAGAATCGTTTTGGGGGGTGGGCTGTCCAATATCAAACGTCTGTACCAGACGTTGCCGCGCTTGATTCCTGAATACGTATTTTCGGACGCGTTTCAGACGGCGATTGTGCCAGCAGTTCATGGCGATTCGAGCGGAGTTCTGGGCGCTGCCAAGCTGTGGCCAGTCGAACATAGTTCGTAGGCGAGGGTTTGGAACATGAATTCGCCAAAGCCGACATCGCCAAGGCAAACAATTCATCCGCTGTCGCTCTGCGCCAGGGCAGCCTTCATCGGGTAAATCCCCGGGTTAAAACGCCGAAATACGATCGCACAGAATTGAAAACCGGCATTGTCCATCTGGGTTTTGGAGGATTTCACCGCGCTCACATGGCCCGGTGTCAACGCCGGTTGAATCGTGACCCACTTCGTTGACCGGTCGCCGAAGTAAAACTGACCCACCTCGCGCCATCTGATCAGGGGGAGCGCGAGGGGGGTTGTCCCCCTCGCCACACTGTTTAATCCTTTGCTACTCGTCCTTGAAGTAGCTCCAGTCCCCATACAGTAGCCGCAAACGAACGGCCTGTTTCGGGCGGCGGCAGGTCAGAGCCTGGTGAAGCCATCGGCGCTCCACTGTTCCGAGCCGACTCCATTGTGGACTATGAATAGCCCGTCCGGATCGTACTTCCTCTTAATTTCAGCGAGGCGAGGATAGTTGCTGCCCCAGTACGCTTGTTGCCATTCCTTTTCGAAGTAGTTGCTCTCGCTAACGTAGGCGCCACCGTTGGGCGCGACCGCGCGCAGCTCGTTGACGCATCGATCGATGCGCTCCGCGGCTTTACGGTCCTGTTCAATGCGCGGCTCATGTCCGGTGATTCCGGGATACGCGGGCTCCTGCCCGTCGGCAACGATCGCCAGCGCGAAGGCGCTCAGCACCGAAGGATTGGTCGCCGTGTCTTTCGCCCACGCGATGGCCTCAGGCGGCGCGCCCGCGAGTCCTTTGTTGAAGTGCAGTCCGATCTCCGCATGGCGCGAGCCCGCGAAGAGCGCATCGGCGAGGCGTTGCTGCGCGTCGGGCTTAAGCAGCGAGTCCGGCAGCCAGAGCGATTCGTATCCATACCAGAAGATGCCGGCCTCGCCGGTGGCTCCCGGCCACCATGCGTGATTCGGATCCGCATCAGGTCGCGGATC
This sequence comes from Thermodesulfobacteriota bacterium, assembly GCA_046728175.1. GTDB lineage: Bacteria > Desulfobacterota > Binatia > Binatales > Binataceae > JAFAHS01. The sequence goes on from JBKPEA010000064.1 coordinate 3,280, forward strand.
GAAGGCGAAGGCGGGCTGGGCCATCACGTGAATGAGGGCGTCGTCGAGCATTTCATGCAGGAAGCCATCACGTGGAAATGCGATCTCTGGCCAGTGCTCCTTCCACCATGGCGGGTCCCACTGATGGCGCGCCGGAAAGCTTCCGATCGTGCTCAGCCCTTTGATCGAACAGCCCGAGGAGTTCTTCACCCAATCGAGAAACGGCTGCCAAACCTTCCTCGCGGCGTCGGTGCCGAGCCCAACCGAACACATATGGATTTCGAGCACGTTGTCGGGCCTCACATGGGCCTGCTCGCCCCAATGATCATTGAAAAGATGCTCGCGGTAGAAACTCACGAACTCGCGAATGAGGCCGCGGTATGCGTCGTCCGAGGATGCTTTTACATTCAAGTTGGCGACGCCGAAATATTCCGGCAGCTCGTGCATCCGCACCGTCATCCTGCTCATGACGCCGAAGGTTCCGCCGCCGCCCCCCTTCAGCGCCCAGAATAGATCGGGATTCATCGATGCGTTCGCGATCCGAATCTGACCATCGGCGGTCACGACTTCGGCTTCGAGTAGACTTCCCGCCGCGGTGCCGTAGTGCTTCGAGTAGCTTCCGAAGCCGCCGCCCGAGATGAGACCTCCGAGGCAAACCGTGAGGCATCCGCCGCCCTGAACACTTCATCATGGGCGCGCCCTCAAAGCTTTCCCGTTGAGCGGCGCCTTTGCGATGGCATGTCAGGCCAAGGCTGGACTCGCGCAAAGTATGGCACGGGAACCGATGCCGCAGGGTATCCATGTAGCTATTGTGCCGATCGACGCCGCGATCGGCTGGGCCCAGGAAGACGGTACCCGCGCCCACCGCCTGGCAGGCACCACCGTCGACGACAACATGGCCGACCCGGACTACATCGCCGAAACCTATCTGCAGCTCCATCGTCAGCATTGCTCGATTTGGGCATTCGAAGTCGTGCCGCGACCGTGGGTCGAGCGATGTTGACCGCGCACGCTCGCCGGGCAGCTCAACCGCCCGTCTTTTCCGATGCATGTTTGTGCCCCGACCATTTGGGCAGCCCATCATCGACGTTGACGACGCGCTGTCCGTAAAAAATGTGGCAGGTCGGCCGGAATGATTCGGGGATTTCGCCCGCCGTGCCGAATTCGAACAAGGTCGGGAACGCGAGCCACATGCGGCGGCCTTCATCGGCGATCGGCGTGCCGCAAAGGGCGCAGCTCACCTTGCAGGGAGGCAAGCGTGCGGGCCGGTCGAGCGCCGCGGAATAAAAGCGGAGATGCTCGATCCCGCGGACGATTCGGACGTGGCGCTTATGGAAGATCGCTGCCCATTGCATAGGTGCGCCGTGTAAAGCCTGGCAGACACGGCAGTGGCAGATTTTGGCGTCGACCGGATCGGCGCCAACCTCGTAGCGAACCGCGCCGCAATAGCAGCGCGCGCGGTAGCGCGTGACGAACGTATCGTCTTCCTGCGCGGCATAGTCGGGACCGAGGTCGCTCATCTCAACTGCCAGCCTAGCACGCCCGGTACGGCCTAAGCGGGAGGGCTCTCGGCGAACTTTTGCCATCTAAATACGGATCGCGTCGAGTCAATAAAGCCACCTCAAAATGGCGCGATGCCGCTGGAAGTTTGGACCCAGCCGCACAAATGAAGTTCGGAACGCGGGCAAAGGAGACCGCTTTCAGCTAACGCCATCCGCTGGATGCAACGTCAATATCTGCGAACTCTTCCGCGCTGAGAGTCCAGTCGAGCGTGCCGATGTTCTGTTTTGCGTTGCCCGCATGCGATGCGCCTGGTATCGGAATCACACAAGGGTCACGAGCCAAAAGCCAGTTCAGTGCCACTTGTCCTGGCGTCGCATTGTGAGTTGCGGCGACGCGGGCGAGCAAATCTTGCAGCGCCTGCAGTTGCCAATTCTTCCCGAACGCTGCGGTCAGCTTGCCGCGTGCCAGGGGAAAATAAGCGACGAGGCTTGCGCCAATTTCGCGGCAAGCTTCTAGCACACCATTGGACTCTGGGTTGCGGTGGAGGAGACTATAGTGAACCTGATTCGCCGCTAATTGTATGTTCACGCGTGCCAACCGGTCCGCTATCCGGCGCATTTGAGCGGCGCTGAAATTGCTAACGCCGACGTGAAGCACTTTCCCCGCTTTCACGGCTTCGGTCATCGCGTCAGCCAATTCAACGTGATCGCCAAATTGAGGAAAGTGGATGAAGTAAAGAGCGACGCGCGCTATACCGAGGCGGTCCAGGGAGGCGTCCAGCGCTTTCAGAAAATGCCGCGGCGAACTGCGGAAGATAAATGGCGCAAACTTCGTGGCGATCGTCGCAGGGCGACCGTCGCCCCGCAGACATTCCCCCAGAAGGCGCTCCGACTTCCCGAAACCATAAATTTCGGCGGTGTCGAAGAATGTAATGCCACCGTCTTGGCAAGCCCGATAGGTCTCGAACACTGCCGCATCGTTCTTGCCTTGCTGCCATTTGTTAGTCCCTAGGCCAAGCGCCGAGACCTGCAGGCCGCCTTTGCCGAGGGGGCGCGTTCTGGGTTGCGGAGGTTTAGCTGCTTGGTCGTGCATTTCATCGTCCTCCGGATGAGAAAGGCTATCGCAGTCTCACACCTAGCTCGGACAGGTTCAAAGCTAAGGCGCGAACTCTACTCGATTCCCGACGATCGCCAAAGCAAACGAAGGACTCTAGCGAAACAAGTGACCGAGGGCTAAATCGCGGCCGTCGGCGTTGGCGGCTGCAAGACCTTCCTGAGCAACCAAGCGGAGGCATCGCTTCCCTCGACTAGTTCGTGGTGCGCACCATCTCGTTCAAGCTGCTATATGCTCTGGTGATTCTCGGCCACCTGCTGCAGGAGGCTGATCCAGGTAAGGTCACCACGCAGTCTTAAGGTCGCATTCCTTATCAGAGACCTAAAAGTGCGTTTCGAGAGGTGGGGAATATGCAATACGACGACATCATTGTAGGCGCGGGTTCATCTGGTGCGGTCTTGGCCGCTCGCTTGAGCGAAGACCCGAACCGCAGCGTTCTGTTACTCGAAGCCGGCCCCGACTATGCGGTCGTCGATCAAACTCCCTCGGATTTGCTGCACACTTGGATCTCGGCCGGCCCGCACGACTGGGGCCTCGTCGCCAAAGCCACCTCCGATCGCGAGATAGTCTATCCGCGCGGCAAGGTTACAGGCGGGTCGTCGGCAGTCAATGGCCATATCGCGCTGCGCGGCACGCCGGAAGATTTCGACGAATGGGCTGCATGGGGGAACCCTGAATGGAGCTTTGAAAAGATTCTCCCCTTCTACCGCAAGCTCGAAAATGATCGCGATGCGCAGGGCGACTTTCACGGCACAACCGGCCCATATGGATCGAACGGCCCCCGCCGATTCCTGGCAGCCGATTAATCGTGCTTTCCACGAGGCCGGCCGCGAGCTCGGCTACACCGACGTCTGGGACCACAACGACCCGCGCTCAACCGGCATCGGGCCCTGGCCGCGCAATCGCCGTGACGGCATTCGCATCTCCACCGCCATCGGCTATCTCAGTGCGGCCCGCCATCGGCTCAACCTCACTATCCGACCCTTCAGCAGTATCCATCGCGTAATCGTCGAGGGCGGGCGCGCCGCTGGGGTCGAAGTCGAATGCGGCGGTGTGCTGCAGACCGTTCGCGCGAGCCGGGTGACGCTCTCTGCCGGGGCTATCAATTCGCCGGCTATTCTGATGCGCTCTGGCATAGGGCCGCGCGCCGAACTGACAGCGCTTGGCATCAAGTCCGTGGTCGATCTGCCCGGCGTCGGACGAAACCTGATCGACCACGTGTTGGTTCCAGTGGTAGCTACTGCGACACCCGGCGTGTTTCACAATCCGCAGGTCACCAACCCGATCGGAATTCGCTACACCGCCAGCGAGTCGAATGAATTCAACGACATGCAGATGTACATCATCACCTACTTCGATACCTCGGTGTTGGTCGGATTCCTGTTCGATCTTCCTTGCCCAAGCATCTCGCTGCTTCCCGGATTGCAACGTCCGCTTTCGCGTGGGCGCGTGAATTTGCGCAGTGCCGATCCCAACGTCCCGCCGGTCATCGACTTGAATTATCTCGGCCATCCGGCAGACATGCGCCGGATGGTTGAAGGTGTACGTATTGCATGGCGCCTGATGAACAGCGCGCGCTTCCGTCCTTACGTCAAGGAGTTCGTCAACATCACCCCTGAGATCGTTGATTCCGATAGCGCTACCGCTGACTTCTTGCGCAACAACTGCAGTACCATATTTCATCCCACCTCGACGGCGAAGATGGGTCCGGACTCCGATAAAGAGGCGGTGGTCGACCAGTACTGTCGGGTGCGAGGAGTCGAGTAACTGCGGGTGGTCGACGCGTCGGTGATGCCCAACATCGTGCGCGCGAATACTAACCTAACGTGCATCATGATCGGTGAGCGCGTCGCTGACTTGATGCGTGCCGACAACTGACGGCCACTCAGGGAGGTCATGCAAAAATTGAATCAATGAATTAAGAAATCACTTTGAAGGCCGGTTATCGTGCTGATAATCACGGCGCACCATAGCCGCTCGATATCCGTTGTCTTGCACATAAGGTTGATAGCCATCTGACTTACTCGGGCGCTAACCAACCGGACATACAAGCTGCCCTAGACCTGGATCTCAGAAGTCGGGCGGAAACTTCGCAACAGATCGCCGCGAAGAGATTTGAACATCGAATGGGGAGCCGACCAAAGCCTGAGCGGAGGCTTTGCGATGCCTCCTGAACACGCCTACTCTGGAGCTCGTCGCGAGGCATCGCACGGTAACCGCGATACGCTCCCCATTCCGGAAGGAATGCGTATCGAAGTTGTTTCCAGTTGAGTCCGAGGGTGGTCTAAACACGTTTCGCACCGGCAAGGAGCAAAAGGCGTGGCACTACGGATAGATGAACTGTCCACGATGGACGCCACGGCACAGGCCGAACTGGTGCGGCGGCGTGAACTCTCTCCGCTTGAGCTGGTCGATGCGGCAATCGCTCGCATCGAACGAATCAACCCCGCTATCAACGCGGTGATCACGCCGCTCTTCGAGGACGCGCGCAAGGCCGCAGTCGCACCCGACCTGCCTGACGGACCATTTCGCGGCGTGCCGTTCCTCCTCAAAGACATCGGCGCGATGCAGACGGGCCAGCCCTATTACATGGGGAACAAGGCCCTGCGTGACTTGGGATTTCGGTCGCCTTTCGACACACCGTTGGGGGCGAGGTTTCGCGCCGCCGGCTTCATCACGCTCGGAAAGACCAACACACCGGAATTTGGCATGCAGAGCACGACCCAACCGCTCGCCTTCGGACCAACCCGAAATCCGTGGGCGCTGGAGCGATCGACTGGCGGTTCGTCGGGCGGCTCCGCTGCAGCGGTGGCAGCTGGGATCGTTCCGATTGCCCATGCAAACGACATCGGTGGTTCGATCCGCCTGCCAGCCGCATGGTGTGGACTGGTCGGGCTAAAGCCCTCGCGTGGCCGTGTCTCCAACCCGCTGGACCTCCGAGGGTTCACCGAACTAGTGGTCAGCCACACGGTCCGCGATACCGCCGCGGTGCTCGATGCGGTACACGGCTCGGAGCCCGGCGATCTCTTTCTGGCTCCGCTGCCAGCCAGAAGCTACATAGCGGAAGTTGGGGCGGATCCCGGCAAACTAAGAATCGGAATACTGACGCGGACTTTGTTTGCTCAGATCCATCCACAGTGCGTGGCCGGGACCGTGGCAGCCGCCAAGCTGCTGGAATCGCTCGGCCATACGGTTGAGGAATCGTTTCCCGTAGCTCTCTTCGATCCCGCCCCGAAGAACCTATTGCAGGCCCTGAATCGGGCCTCTGGGCACCAGATGATGCTGGGCTTAGCCTCGGTGTTAGGCAGGTCGGTGACACGAGAGGACGTCGAGCCCTATTCGTGGTTCGTGGTGTTCCAGGCGGAAGAGCCGCCAGTGGTGTTCGAAGAATACTTGAAGGCGGAGGGATGGCTGAATCGGTGGGCGCGGCAAATTGCCCGCTGGTGGTCGACAGGATTCGACCTGCTGCTCACGCCCACGGTCTGCGAACCACCCACAACCCTGGCGGAGATGACACCTCCCGAAGATGAACACTGGAAGCTGGTGAGCAAGATCCAGCAGCATGTCTTCTTCACCTCCCGGTTCAATCTCACGGGTCAGCCAGCGATTTCGTTGCCGCTGCATTGGAGTGCCGAAGGGTTGCCGGTTGGAGTTCAGCTCGTGGCGGCGATGGGCCGCGAAGACCTGCTGATTCGTGTTGCGGCGCAGATTGAACAGGCTCAGCCGTGGGTCAGTCGGCGGCCGCCGGTACATGCGTGACCTGGCGGTGAGCATGGCAAGCGCGAGACCTGCGTACCGCTTTGACCAAGGCTCCGACACCGCCGATCTGAAGAACGCCAAGGCACTGTTGGGCGAGCTTTCATGGCTGACCGTCAGAAGTAACAACTAAGGCTGGTTGAGCACGCTGCTTTCCAACAAGAGGAACGGCTTGGAGGTGAACAATGGACCGCATCGAAGGGAGGACCGCGTTCATAACCGGTGGTGCGCGGGGAATTGGTCTCGGCATCGCGCGCGCATTCGCGCGCGAGGGCACGAAACTGGCCTTGGTAGACATCGATGAGGCTGCGCTGAATGCTGCCCGCACTGAACTGGGCGTACGGACGTCGGTGGAAACCTTCGTTCTCGATGTTCGGGATCGTGAGGCTTATGCGCGCGTGGCCGATGAGGTCGAAGCGCGGCTCGGTCCGGTATCGATTTTGTGCAACAACGCCGGCGTGGCTGCCAGCGCCGACGTTGCGCACATGACCTACGAGCTCTGGGATTGGGTCATGGGTATTAATCTGAACGGGGTGATCAACGGCATCCAGACCTTGGTGCCACGGATGATCGAACACAAGATCCCAGCCCACATCGTCAACACCGCCTCGGGCGCTGGGCTGATCGCCGAGGGCAGTGGACTTCAATATGCCACCTCGAAGTTCGCAGTGGTTGGGCTGTCGGAAGGACTACGCTGGGAGCTTGAGCGTTTCGGCATCGGGGTCAGCGTACTCTGTCCAGGACCAGTTGCTACAAGCATCATCCCGAACACGCTCGCCTTTCCCGGCAGACAACCGCATCGAGATGACGCCAGAAGAGATCGAGATGAGCGACAAAAGGATGGCGCAAGCCTCTGCCTGGCTGGCCACAGGCGTTGCGCCCGACGAGGTAGGCAGAATGGTGCTGGCTGGGGTGAAGGCCAATCGGCTGTTTATACTCACCGACCGCATAGTCGGCGATGCCATCACCACGCAGACCAAGGCCGTCCTTGACGCGATGCCTTCCAGTTCCTGACGCTTTGCACCCTCGACCCAGTTCATGTCTCTTGAGCGATCAGTTTGACGCCAAGCCACGAACGGGTCCGCGGTGAAAATAGTGATGTGGGGGAGTTCAGCGGCTGCTGCTAGCCCTGCGGTCGAGATCATTGACTGGCGGTGTCCCAGCGAATACTCCTGCACCATGGAAACCGAACCGTCATCTCCCTCTGGAAAGCTGCTCGGTATCGCGAGGCGGAAAAAACCGCGTGACGCGATGGAGATCGTTGCTGAGGTATTGGTCACGAAAGAGTCCGGCGTCGATGGCGACTACCACGGACGCGAGCCGGGCAGGCAGGTGACGGTCATTAGCGCTGAAGCGTGGAAGGACGCATGTACGGACCTCGGAGTCGAAGTTCCGTGGACGGCACGCCGCGCGAATCTGATGCTAGGAGAAATCGATCTGTGCGATAGCCTCGGCGCGCGGATCTCGATCGGGGATTTAGTGCTCGAGATCGTCGAGGAAAACCCACCATGTCGAGTCATGGACATTCAGCGGCAAGGCCTCCGGAGCGCACTCAAGCCAGGCTGGCGCGCGGGGGTCGCTTGCAATGTCGTGAGTGGCGGAGAAATTCGGGTGGGCGACTCGGCCAGGTTATTAAGGATTTGAACGTAGGAGTTGCGCGCCACCGCGAACCTCGCGCGTATGCGGCTGCGTAACACGAATCGCGGCGAGGCAACGCGCGCGACGCTCTCCAGCATCTACAACTGGTTCACCGAAGGCTTCGACACCGCCGACCAAGGACGCCAATGCGCTACTTGAGGAGTTGAGCGGTTCGCCTTGAACACTGGTTTCAAGTTTGACGCCAAGCTCTCATTCGGTTCCATCACGATCTGCTGCCGGTCGATCATTTCTCCGTTACTGATGATGAGATCGGCTACATAGCCAAATAGCCGCGAGTGCGCCAACCTACTCTTCTAGGTCACATTCAGAGCGCGCAGGAGTCGTCGCTTTTCCCGGCGCAATGTCCAGATTTAAGAATTCGGTAAGCCCCGCCGCCCGTCACGAGCTTGTGTGGTCTTGGTCTTCGGTCAGCGCGCCAAGCAACCACGCCTTGGCAATTCTCCAATCGCGCTTAACTGTCTCTGGCGAAATTCTCAGGAACTCCGCCGTTTCCTCGACACTCAATCCACCGAAGTAACGCAACTCTACCACCCGGCCTTTGCGGGCATCGATCCTGGATAATTTTTCGAGTGCTTCGTCCAGTGCCAGTAGTCCGATTCCGCGGGCCGGCGCGACCAACAGCGCGCCATCCAGCGAAACGCGCACCTCGGTGCCGCCGCGCTTGGCAGACCCACGGTCACGCGCATGGTCCACCAGAATTCGTCGCATGATCTGCGAACAGAGCGCGCGAAAGTGCACTCGGTTTTCGCAGCGAATGCCGCCCGCTCGAATCAACTTGAGGTAAACCTCATTGGCCGAGGCTCTCATCTCCGAAAGCGTGCAGTTCCGAGTAATTGTTGGCCACTCCTCCTGTGGAACCTGGATTTCAAGAAAGTCCGCTATCCGCTGAACTTCCGTTCGGAAATCCGCCAGGAGGTCCGCGTAGCGTACTAAAAGGATGTTCGGCAGGTGACGATAGTCCCACCAGGACTGCGCATGGCGCAGCGGCGAGGAAGAGGGATAGCCCTCGTTCTCCCAATCAAACCAGCCCCGCGTCATAAAGGTTCGCCAGTAGTTGTGAATATCATCGGGACATCGTGGTAGTTCCGGTCCGACACGCCCCGGAGCGGTGTTGAACGAAATCAGCGCTTCCTCGGTAAAGCTTCGATAGTGGTTCCACCACGACATGAAGACATCGCGAGTATCGCGACCCACGCATAAATACTTGACCCGTTGATCGAAACGCAGGCCATCCAGTGGCAGGTGCGTCTTGATAAAGCGCCGATGGGTTTGCTGCTCGAGTTGAGTCAGAACGTGCTCAAGTGGGACCATCCGCATTTCGAGCCAGGGTGACATCTCGAGAGGGACCCGGGCAGGTCTCGCCCGAGAAAGATCAGGTTGGCTACTATCCCCTGTGTCCAGGTCGTGCCGGTTTTGCCCGACGTCGCGATGACGATGTCATCTTCCCGGAAGGTCAAAAAGTTCCAGCGCAAGCTGTCGATGCTCGGGTGCTGATAGACGTGCTTGACTTCGGGCGTTTGAGATTGGTCGGGAACGGAGCCAGCCATAGGTGATTTTCGCCCCCTCCCCGTGTGGTTGCTCAAATGCTTCTTGAACGACCGGCCTCACGCTTCGAAGGCGTACACTTTTCTGTACTCCAACGGAGTCCGAAGTGCCACGAGGGAGGTCAGTAGGCTTTTCGGTCACAAAGAGCGCTAAAACTGTAGCCATCGGCCGTTCCTCGTCGGGAGGGTGGAGGCGGCTGTTTGCTGAGCTACCCGCAGCGTCTTGGTCATGAATCGGCACTTTCCATCTGACACATATCTGACATTTTCGGCGGGATTAGTGGTGCTCACGAATGAGTAACGCGCTTTCATCCATAATGACATGTACTCTAAAAACTCTACGATTTCCCACCGTGGTTCGATATGGCTCAATCCAGTTGCCACACTTGGGTTGCGTGTGGTCGCCGGTTCAAATCCGGCCACCCCGACCATCGAAAAATCCTTTCTTTTCGGGGGGTTAGCGTCACCTCTCCGCGATCGCTGTTGTCGCCCATTCGGCGATTGTGCCCAATTTTGTGCCCACCCCTTTCCATTTTCGAAAGGGGACGCTGCTGCGGGTCTCCTTTCCAAGGTTGCAATGGCTTCACGCCTCGCCTGCGCACGAATGTGAGAGCGTAGCGGGCCAGCATCCGGTCATTCACGTGACCGGCCAACTGGCGAATCGTCTCGATCGACACGCTCGGATTTTCTGCGAGACGAGTGACGAACGTGTGACGCGCATCATAGAACCGACACGCAACGCCGCTGTGTCGTTGAGCCGTGTCAAAAGCTGACTTGTAGCTCCACTGACCCATCGGCCGATCTAGTTTCACATCCCACAACCACGCCTTCCTGTCGTTGCCGGCCAGACCTATCCGATGAAAAGGAAAGACGTAACTGTCGAGGTCCGCGCTAGGAATCCGCAAGAGCCATGCCGACAACGCCTGACGTGCGCGGTTCGTCAGAGGAACGACCCGCCCCGTTCCGCCTTCCGTCTTCGAACGCGACACAACGATTTCGCCTTCCGCGATGCCCCCATCCTCCCAACGCAACGTCAGGTCCTTACGACGCAAGGCGCGGCTCTCCGAGGGCCGAAGACCAGCGTCGAGCGACAAGAGGAAGAACGGATAGAGTGCGGCGGACGCGCTTCGCGAGATAGCCTGGGGAAGCTTGTCTTCCTCCTCTAGCGAGAGCGCACGCCCCGAATCAGTTCTTTCCCACAGGAAGCGAACTCGCCCCGCTATCGCAGTCCAGCATCCGTAGTGCTTCAAGATCTGACGCAGCGTTGCGATCTCGCAGTTGACAGATCGGGCAGAGAGACCCTCATTCAAGCGCTTCGTTTGAAGCTGCGAGATTTCCGCGATGCCAATGTCTGAAATCAATCGGGTCCCGAATTCTCCAACGAGCTTTCGCGAATATTGCTCATAGTAGACGCGGCCCATAGGCGCGCCTGTATAAGAAGGCCGCGGGCAGGAGGCCAAGCTCTGCTATCTGGGCCATCTGCTGATGGAGAATCGCCACGGTCTGGTGGTGAACACGCGGCTCACCGAGGCCGACGGTTATGCCGAACGGCGTGGGCGGTCGCGATGGTCGAGGAGATCCCAGGCTTTAGGCGCGTCACCCTGGGCGCGGACAAGGGTTACGATGCCAAGGAGTTTGTGCGCGACCATCAGGTCACGCCGCACGTGGTGCAGAAGCCGGCGACCGCGATCGACCGGCGCACCTGTCGGCATTCCGGCTACCTGCTGAGTCAATCGCGGCGCCAGCGCGTCGAAGAAGTGTTTGGCTGGCTCAAGACCGTGGCCGCGCTGCGCAAGACCCGCCATCGCGG
>JBKPEA010000065.1:0-8318 GCA_046728175.1 Thermodesulfobacteriota bacterium
TCTTAAGCCTCTCCAGTACCTCTCCCGTTCGACCGTCTACCCGCCGCAAATCGCTCTCGTCACCTTCCCAGGTACCGTGCCAGAGCTCACCGTCGACCCAGGTGACCCCGGTGACGAAGCGGTTGGACGCTATCGTGCGAAGTATCGCCCCTGTTCGGGAATCGATTTGGTAGATCTTGCGGTTTCGATGCTGCCCGACCCACAGCATCCCTTCGGCCCATGCGAGCCCCGAGCAACCGCCGTCGGGCGCCGGGATCGTGGCGACCACATTGCCGGACCTTGGATCGATCTTCTGGATTCGATTCCCGGCGAGCTGAAAGAGGTACCGCCCATCGAAAGCAGTTCCTGCGTTCGCAGCGACATCTATGGAGCGCAACAGGTTCCCGCTTAAGGGATCGAAGGCCTTCAGCGTGTCTCCGGCAGCAAACCAGACATGCCGACCGTCATACGTGACTCCATGCACGTGCTCGACGCCCGGAAAGGGCCCGTACTCACGGACAATTTCGGCCGCTGATTGACTCATGTTCTCATCCTAGCCCTCGGGAGTGGAGCGGGCATTAACAAGGTCGTCGTGAATCCCGGCACGGGCCGGGTCATCCAACGACGAGCTCGCCCGCGACCAAACCAGTGCACCTTGCCTGCCGCCGCGAGCGAGTCGAGTGCCCGCTGCACGGTGCGCTGGCTCATTCCGAGCGCAATCGCGAGAGCCGAGCTCGACCAGGATTCACCGTCGGCGAGGAAAGCGAGCACCGACGCACTGTCGTCTTCCACCGGGGGCGCCAGAACGACGACCCCGCGGGCGTGGCGTGGCGCCAGGGCAAACCCTCTTTTGGTCGCGCCCACGCCGACCAGCGCTCGCAGCACGATCCGAAGCCGCGCGATTTCGACCCGCAACCGCGCGCGATGCGAATCATCGGTGCGCCTTGCTCCAAATACCCGTGCCAGGAGTACGTCCCTCGGAACGTCTTTCGGCCACGCTTCGCCCAACGCTCGCGCAAGTGCGAACAAGACCGGACGTCTGGCAAGCGAAACCACCGTGCGTGCCTGGCTCACCACATGACGGCACCCGTCCACGACGAGCACTTTCGAAGCCAGCAGTGCTTCCACATCTCCGAGCAGGAGAGGTCTCTCCTCGCCACTCGCAATCAGGCGCGCCGCCGGCGTGTTCAGGAGGAGGGATGCACTTTCAACCTCCGCCGACAGCGCAGGGATACGTGCGAGGTGCGCGGCGCGTTGCGCTCGAGCGAGCGCTGCGCGCGCGGCCTTAGTGCGGAGTCGTCGAATGGCGATCCCCGCGATCACCAGCTCGCGGACGGTCCGCAGTGCGGGAGGAAGAGGCGCTGCGTTGAGCTCAGCGAGGGTACGCTCCGCCTCGTCGATGCGACCCATCAGGAGGAGGCGCCGGACCTCGAGATACCGCGCATACGCGCCGTTTATGCGGTCGCCATGCTTTTCGAGCGTCGCCCACGCCGCCTTCAGTGCTCCTGCAGGCCAGCCGGAGTCGCGCGAGACAAGCGCCACATCCGCCTCGGCGACGACACATTTAGCGCGGGCTGCGGCCTCTTTTGGGCTGAAGGTACGCGCAGCACTGCGCAAAAGAGCCCTCGCTCGAACGAAATCGCCGAGCTGCGCCATTGCAATACCTCTCAGGGCGAGGGCAGGCGGGTCGTCGCGCAGGCCCATCGCGTTCAGTGCGCCGAGGGGATCGCCCGCGGCTAGTGCCCGCGCCGCGGCTGTGGTCAGAGCGTCCATCACAATCCCGTCACACTTGTAACTCTCACCATTCGGTGCGCTGCAGGTAAGATTTATCTCGCGGACGCGAATGAAACATGTCGTATCGAGAATGCAACGAACGACGGAGGACCCCCGGAGAAAGGAGACCAGAACGATGACGAAGCACAAGACAGGGACACGTCAGGAGTGGCTCGCAGCGCGCGTCGACCTGCTCAAGGTGGAGAAGGAGCTGACGCGGCGGGGCGACGAGCTCGCGCAACGGCGTCAGGAACTGCCGTGGGTTCCGATCGACAAGGAGTATCGGTTCGAGACCGATGAAGGCAACGCCTCGCTGGCGGATCTCTTCCGCGGCCGCTCGCAACTGCTCGTCTACCATTTCATGTTCGGGCCGGACTACACTGCCGGGTGCCCGTCCTGTTCGGCGATCGCGGACGGCTTCGACGGGTTCGTCGCGCATTTGGCGAACCACGACGTGATGCTGTGGGCGGTGTCACGGGCCCCGCTTAAGAAGGTCCAGGCGTATAAGCAGCGCATGGGCTGGACGTTCCCCTGGGCGTCCTCATTTGACAGCGACTTCAACTTCGACCTCAACGTCTCGGTCACCGAAGAACAACAGCGCGAGGGGCGCATCGAATACAACTACGCGCCCAGCAACCAGACATTCGACGCAACGCAGGTTCCGGCGCCCGTAGCACGGTTCGCGGCGATGTGCGGGACCGACACGCCCAGGTACAGGCGCGAGAGGCCCGGGATGAGCGCGTTCGTGCTCGAGGATGGTGTCGTCTACCACACCTATTCTACTTACGCGCGCGGACTGGACGCCCTCTGGGGCATGTACCAGTGGTTAGACCGTGCTCCCAAGGGACGCAACGAGACCGGCACGGGTCCCTGGTGGAGCCGCCACGACGAGTACAAGGGCTAAGCGAAAATCGGGTGCCCTGCGCGTCTTCTACCGCATCGAAGACGACCAGGTGCTGCTCGACGCCATCGGGGGCAAGTGCGGCAACCAGCTTTTAATCAAAGGGGCAGGAAGGTGATCCTATGGAAGATTTAGTGACTGATCGCTTCTTTCGGCCCGGCCATACTTCGGCGACGCGAATCCAAGTCGCCATGTCGCAACGCTCGATCACGGTTGCCCTGGTAACGTAGCGGGAGATCCGCATTCGCCCCGTGCCCGCTCACGCGGATGATCATCGCGCTCGGGTCCCGGAACCCAGGTGATTGCACTGCAGTTTCTAAACCGACGAAAGCGGATTCATCTGGGCTGAAACGTTCTTTATGGAGTTCAGCCCTTTCGTTTTCGGCCAATTGCAGGTACGCTGCACCAAGCTATCTCAATTCCCCTTTGGAAAATTGAAGAACCTGAGGTCAGGGCGTCAAGCGCGGTCCCGGGCGGTCGGCGGCATGGACATTGCCCCAGCCCGACTGAAACGCGTCGCATACAGTCTTATAATTGACCTTCCGAATGATTGATAAGTTCACGATACGCAGCGTTAGAATCAGCAGCAAAGCATTCTTTCTAGCATGACCGCATTTCTGTCTGCTTATCCTGCCCGAGTGCTCGCGTTGGCGATTTAGCGACCTCTCCTTCTGGGACTCGTTGGCGCGGTCTTAGACATGAAACCTCCGCCAATAGGACGTAAAAAAGTACACTTTGAAGATTCCTAGGTAAATCAATTGGCCTAATGACCTTGAAAAAAAATATCAGCGTTTATCAGACTAACGCTTGTCGATCGCGGCCTCCTCCATAAGAACCTGACCAGACCGAAAGAGAGCCATGTAATTTTTTACGACCCTTGATACCACAAGCTCCGAAGCTGATCCGCAACCCGGCTGTGGAATTTTTGCCTATTCCCCAATTGGTGACAGCGATGCGTACCACGACCACTGGCATGTGAGATGCAGTTATCCGGCATGGTGGCAAACGGCCGAACAACCAAGAATCCCGATTAGTCAGAAGAGCGACCTATGCGATCAATACTCACAATGGTTACATTTCCAGCATATTCATTCTTGGTCTCACTTCTTCGTATTGCAGCGCGAAAGTAATGAAACGCGGGAACATAGGGAGTGGCGCGCCGCTCCCTGTGTCTAAGTTCGCGGTCAGAATGAGCAGACCCCATGGTCGAGCCACACGCATAACGATACGGTTCTGTTTGAAACAATCGAAAAAATTTTCTAATCAGTGGAAAAATTTGGCGTCTCTTTGTGCTGCCAAGAAGTGGGCGTTGGTACAAAATCAAAGCAGGGGTGATTAGGCTCAAACGACAACTTCCAAAAAAGGATCTCTGAAACGAAACCGCGGGCGGCACGTGGGAAGAAGCGTCCGACCGGACCGCGGCCCGAGTGTAAAAGTCGTGCGAGTGACGATCGCGGACGATCACGCGATCGTGCGCGAAGGGCTTAGGGCACTGTTTGAAGTAACCCCGGATATAGCGGTCGCCGGAGAGGTTGAACGAGCCGACGAACTTACCCCCACGGTCACAAAAACCAGGTGCGACGTTTTGGTGCTGGACCTGCAGATGGACCGTTGGATGATGGATGATATCCCCGACCTTGCCCAACTGACCAAAGTCGTGGTGCTGACAGGCTCCGACCGCGAGCACGATCTCCTCGACGCGCTACGCCTGGGCGCGCGAGCGATCGTCAAGAAAACCTTTGCTGCGGAAACCATTCGAGAGGCGATTCGGGCGGCGGTTACGGGCGCCGTCTGGATGCCGGCCGATCTGCGCGACAAGCTGACGGCGAAATCGCCAGCCGAGGGTGCCGCGGGGTTAAGCGCGCGGGAATCGGACATCGCGCGCTATGTAGCGGTCGGGATGCGCAACGCGGAAGTAGCTCGCAAGCTTGGCATAACCGAGGGGACAGTCAAGGTTCACCTAAACAACATATACAAAAAGTTACAGATTCGGGACCGCGTAGAACTCACATTGTACGCAATCCGCAACCGGCTTATCGGAACGCGTGGCGCGTCCTGACGGCCATCCATAGCCAAGGTCGCCTATATCTTTCGATAAATTGATCGCAGATCCCATCCGCGCAACGATTCGCGCATAGCGTTGGCAAGCGGACCGGTCCAATGGCACCACGCTGTTGAACCAGAAAGCGGTTCGGCGCTCGTGGAGAGAAGGATGAGTGCGGCCGCGAATGCTCGGAGCCGAAGAGCGGCGATCGTTCTAGCGGGAGGCGAGGGTACCCGCCTGCGGTCATTCATGAAAAGCGTCACCGGTCGTGCGATCCCTAAGCAGTATTGCCCCATTTCCGGCGCGGAGACGATGCTACAGTGGACCCTGCGACGGGTTTCGCTTGGCATCGACCGTCGCTCCATTCTGTCGGCGGTGGCGGCCGCGCACGCAGAATTTTACGAAAGCCAACTGACTGACATCGATGAACAGTCGCTGGTAGTCGAGCCCGAGAATCGCGGAACAGCTTCCGCAATTCTCCACGCCCTGCTCAGGCTTGCCAAGCTGACCCCGGACAGCGCGGTGGCAATTTTTCCCAGCGACCACTACGTGAGCGACGATTGCCGATTCATGACATACGTTGACCTGGCCTTTGACTATGTCCAGGTATTTCCACAAAGGGTGGTGCTGCTCGGAATCCAGCCGGACGGACCCGAAGTTGGGTATGGATGGATCGAACCGGGTCGCCCCGCAGTGGTCGGTTGGTCGGTCTTCCATAACCTGCTGCGCGTCAGGCGCTTTCATGAAAAGCCGCCGCTCGCGATGGCCGAGGAGCTGTTCCGGAGAGGATGCCTCTGGAACAGCTTCGTTCTGATCGGGAACACGCAAGAACTGTTGGCGCTGATTGCCCGAGCGCTCCCGGACCTCTACAGGTCGTTCAGCGCCGTAAGGACAACACTTGGTACGTCGTTCGAAGCGCAAGCCATCGAGTTTCTGTACCGGAACTTGCGGCCGGCAGATTTCTCTTACTGCGTACTACAAAAAGTTTTCAGGAGTATGGTGGTCATGCCCGTGACCGGCCTCGAATGGAGCGATCTTGGCACTCCGGAGCGCCTGCTTGCGATGTTGAGGCGGGGCGGGGGCGCTTTGAGCCGTGAGACAGTACCTGAACCTCCAACGATCTTCGGGGGACCTCAGTTACGAATCAGCTCGCCAGGCGCGACCGAGTCTTTGCTCGCCGGATCGACTCCACTGATGGTTGTGCGAAAGCACGAGTCCCACCCTCTGAGCCGAGCTCATCGATCGTGAACCTACGCGGGTCGGGCGTGTTTCCTCCGCCACCGCCCTGCAACCATGGCTACCACAAACTTTCATGGGAAATCATAACGGCAAATTCAGGCTGGAGCCTAGACAGGCGACATCGGGGGTCGGCAATTGGAGCACCTGGGCGGGTAGCAATCCATGCTCTAGCCAACCATCCATGCCGGCGTCGCATTCGGAAGCGGTCCCTGCAGAGCGGCGGGAGCTTCGCCGCAATGACCTGACGGATGAGCTGGAGCTGCTCTGCAGCGCCCACAGGCCCACCTCTCCGAATGTGCTGAAAAAAAGCAGGGGAAACTGTGCCCGATGATTACCTACTGCGCCGCACAAGTTTTCAATTGACCGACTGAAAGCTGTCTGCGATCTTTCTCATACGAGCTTCCCACCGCATTCGGAGACCGTAAGTCACCTATGGTACCCACAGACCGTAAGTCACCGAAGGGGGCGGACGACCGCGACGTTTCTGACAGCTTGGATGCCCACGATCCGACTGCGGCAGCCCGCCCATCGCTTGCGCACAGCGACTTCAGCTCGGTCGTTGAGCTAATCAAGGACTATGCCGTCTTTCTTCTGGATACGACGGGGCACGTAACAACCTGGAATCTCGGCGCCCAGCGAATTAAGGGATATCAGGCGAACGAGATCATCCGTGAGCATTTTTCCCGTTTCTACACAGCTGAAGACGTCAAAGCAGGTCTCCCTGCCAAAGCCCTTCGCACCGCTCTCGAAGACGGCCGCTTCGAAGAGGAAGGCTGGAGGGTACGCAAGGACGGCTCGCGATTCTGGGCTGACGTGGTAATTACGCCCGTACGCGGAGCGAACGGGGAACCAGCGGGCTTCGTCAAGGTTACCCGAGACCTCACCGAACGAAAGGTAGCTCAGGAAAACCTCCGGCAGAGCCGCGAACGGTCGCGATTAGTGGTCGAAAACCTGCGCGACTACGCGATCTTTTTTGTGGATCTGAGTGGGAATGTGGGAACCTGGAATTCCGGTGCCGAACGGATGACTGGCTACCGGCCCGACCAGATCGTGGGCCGCCACTTCTCCACTCTTTATCCGCCGGAAGAGGTTGGGGAGGGTCGCCCACGGCGCGATCTCGAGATTGCGAGCCGCGATTGGCGAGTCGAGTACGAAGGTTGGCGCGTGCGAAAGGACGGTTCTCGCTTCCAGGCCGAGGTCGCCATGTGGGTTCTCTACAACGACAGCGGCATGACCGTTGGTTTCATAATCTCGATAAAGGACGTGACCGAGCGGAACAAGGCGCAGGAAGAGCGGGCCCTCCGCCTCGCGGCAGAGTCCGCCTTGCGCGAACGCGACGATTTTCTCTCGATCGCGTCGCATGAACTCCGCAGCCCCCTTTCCGCTCTCAAGCTCTACGTGCAGACGATTCGCGATGAGTTGAAGTCGGGCAATCTCGAACGCGCGATCGTCAGGCTGCCCGAACGGCTGGAGCGGGTGCAGAAGCAGGCCGACCGCGTCGAGGCGCTGATCAGCCGAATGATAACCGTCTCGATCATCGCGGCGGGCCAAATCAAGCTCGATCCGCAAAACGTGGACTTGTCCGCACTGGCGTCGGTGGTGATTGCGGGCATGACGGAGGCGGCTCAGCAGGCCCGTTGCGAGGTTTCGCTGCGGACACCCGGGCCCGTCGAAGGCTTCTGGAGCCCAGAGCACATCGAAGAAGTAGTTCGCAGTCTGCTGCAGAACGCATTGAAGTTCGGGCGTGGCCAGCCGGTTCACGTCGAGGTCGGCGCAGACCAGTCGCAGGCCTGGCTTACCGTCGAAGACCATGGCATCGGGATCGCGGAAGCCGAGCAAGAACGGATATTCGAGCGATTTCAGCGGGCCGTCGATCCGAGTAACTACGGCGGGTTCGGAGTGGGGTTGTGGATCTCGCGGCAGCTGGTGAAGGCTTCCGGGGGCGAGATCAGCGTGCGCAGTGAACCCGGGCAAGGTGCGACTTTCAGATTCTCGTTGCCGCGCTTTCCGGGCGACGGTGCGGAGGGAAACGGCCTTTAGCAGGATGAGGAAAAATGCCGAGTACTCATCGAATTACTCTTTGGGCAACTTGCTATCGGCCGGCTTGAAGGAGCTGTGAGTGTCAAAAGGATTGCTAGAGCACCGCTGCGTGGGCCGTTCAGGTGGGGAGAGCGGTGAGGTTCCGGATCCGTACCAGGTTGTAGGCCACTGCAGCCCGTGTGAAGATCCAGCCGACTCGCACCTGGCCGCGATGGCGGGTCTTGCGCAGCGCGGCCACGGTCTTGAGCCAGCCAAACACTTCTTCGACGCGCTGGCGCCGCGATTGACTCAGCAGGTAGCCGGAATGCCGACAGGTGCGCCGGTCGATCGCGGTCGCCGGCT
>JBKPEA010000066.1:0-74330 GCA_046728175.1 Thermodesulfobacteriota bacterium
CGTGGCGGCCGAGGAGCACGAGCGGTTCGAGCGCGAGTTCTGGCTCAAGGTGCATCGCGAGGAGCCGCCCAAGATTTCGCCGTTGCCGGAGTTTTACCAGCAGACCCGGGCCTCCTATAAGGTGCTGGCCAACTCGGGGGGCGGCTCGATGAAGTCGCTGACCAAGGACACCCACATCAACCAGCAGGTGCTCATTCTGGCCTTCGGCGAGCAGTGGCAGAACGCGGTCGCCGCCTTCGGCCGCGGCCTCGAGAAATAAAGGGCTGCAGCCGGCGAAGGGTTTGGCCCTTCGCGCCGTCTAATCAGAAGACGGTATGAGTATGAGAAATTCCATAGTCAGCGCGGCCGCCATCGTGGCGGCCGCGCTGTTTACGCTGGGCCCACTCGCATCGGCCTGGGCGGTTGATTTGCGCAATCCACGCGCGCAGCGGGACCTGACTCCGGCGCTACAACGCTCGCTCACCGACAAAGTGTCGGACGAAGCGGGCCCCTATTTCGACGAGCAGGATCGAAAGAAGGCCGCAGGCAAACCCTACGTCGACCTGCAGCAGAAATTCGAGTACCTGCCGAATTACGGACCTCACAATCAACTGGTGGTGAGCGTAAAGCTGGGCGGGGTGGAATACGATCCGACCAAGCCTGGCAGCTCGAAGGGCGCTTCAACCGGGACCCTCCGCTACCTCGTGTTTACCTACGCGCTGGCAAACGGGAATTGGGTCGAGATGAACAAGCCCAAGTGGGAGATGCAGGCGCTCGGCGCCAAAGCCGGGCAGCAGATGACGAGGAACCAGGCGCGGGGCGACCAGCGCGGGGCTGCCATCGAGAAGGCCAGGCAAACCAAGGCGGCCGCCGCAGCCGCCGCGGCAGCGGCGCAGAAGGCTGCGAATCAATGAGGACGTCGGAGTGGTGCGGACCCCGTGACCGCGGGCTGTGAGGCAGCATCCGATCCCTTCCGTCTAGAGAAAGTTAAGTACTCCCGGAATTCCGGCCGCCGGTTTGCAAAATCCTGGGCATCTGTCTACTCTGACTAGACAAAAAAATGGGTACCACCAAGAAAATCGTCAGAATCGATCTGGGGTCCTCGATCCCAGTCTATCGGCAGATCGCCGACCAAATCCGCGCGATGCTCGTCGCACGCGAATTCACCCCCGGCGAGCGGCTCCCGACCGTGCGGCAGGTCGCCGTGGATCTCGGCGTCAATCACAACACGGTTGCGGAGGCGTATCGCAACCTGGCCGAGGAAGGATGGCTCAACCTGGAGCGGGGCCGGGGAGCGCTGGTCGTATCGCGCAGTACCCCTGCTCCGAGCCCGAAAGTGCGCAATGCCTTCGCACAGCGCCTGCGCAACCTGATCGCGCAGGTCCGCGCCGCCGGAGTTTCGCCGCAGGCCATCCGTTCGGAATTCGAGGAAGCGGCGACCGCCTTGCTGGGACGGGAGGGTAAAGGCACCCCAAGATGATCTGGCTCAACGTTCTCCATATGAATCCCGTATGGAGCCTCGTTGTACTGGTTGCAGCATCACTTGAGTACCTGATGCCCGAGCTAAGCAGGCCGGGCGTTGCATTCTCAGTCACGGTCGATCCCGAATTTCGGCGTTCCCCCCGCCATGCGAGAATCGTCAGGTACTACCGTCGCGGTGTGCTGTTGTCGGCCCTGGCGGGGCTGTTGGTTGCCTTTGGGGCGGTGGAAGCGATTGAGGCCTGGAGCGGACCGGCGGCCTTTTGCACCCAGTACATCATCTTTCTGATTGCGTTCCTGCTCGCGCGCACCGCTACCCTGCCCAATCGGATCGCGCCACCCGAAACGCGCGAGGCCGACCTCTCCCGCCACGAGCCCCCCGCGATCCTCGCGGTCCTCGTCGTAGCGCCCCTGATAACCATGGCGGCGGTGCTTTTGTGGACTTACGCCAACTGGCAGCAACTTCCCGATCCCTACCCGATTCACTGGGGCTTCGATGGTCAGCCCGATCTGTGGATCGAACGTACTCCCATGCACGTTTACGGAGTTCTGGGACTGCTCGGCGGCGTGGCCTCTCTCCTGGCGTTCTTTGGCTATGGATTCCTCTTCTGGGCCCGGCGCAATACGGGCGCGCAGCACACTCGGTACAGCTTTCCGGCCGTGTGGATCGCCCTCTTTCTGGGGGCCGAATATTTCGTGGCCGCTTCGGCTACCCTCCCGCTGGGGTTTGATATTCGACCGGTCGAGCTGATCGTCCTGGCGCTGCTAACCGCGAGCTCGCTGTACCTGATCGTGATCGGTCCCGCCGGAGGTCATGCCGCGCGCCGTCCCGATGACGACACGCCCGATGAAGCATGGAAGTTCGGGATGTTCTATTTCAACCCGCGGGACGCCGCACTGTTCGTGGAAAAGCGCTTCGGGCTTGGATGGACGATCAACTTTGGGCAAACGCGAGCGTGGGTGTTGATAGCGCTGGCGCTCGCGCCGCTCGGTTTCGGATTTGCCTTCGTAATGTCAATTGCCTCGTGAGGCTCGCCGCGCGGCAAGGATGTGGAGTCGCAATGAAAGTGCTATTGGCGGCGGGTTTGGGCTGCCTGGTCACGGTCCTCTGCCTGGTGCCAGCCCGGGCGGTTGATCGGGCAGAGGCGGCCAAGGAGGCGACCGCCGCCGCGGAACGATGGTTGGGATTGGTAGACCAGGGAAAGTTCAATGGCAGCTGGTTGGAAGCCTCGACCTATTTTCGCAACGTGACCACCAAGCAACAATGGAAGCAGCAGGTTTCGGTGTGGCGTTCAGCGCTCGGCTCGGTGGTGAGCCGCAACCTCCGCACGGTCCAGTACCTGACCACCATGCCGGGCGCGCCCGATGGCGAGTACGTGATGATTCAGTATGACACTACCTTCACCCACAAGAAGTCCGCGGTCGAAGTGGTGGTACCGATGATGGACGCCGACGGCAAATGGAGGGTCTCCGAGTATTCGATCCGCTAGGGATGCGCGCGGCTGCGATTTAGTGATCGTGCTGGTTGGGACGAACAGGTCAAGGGGCAGTGACATGAGATTGGGCGGCGCTGTACGTGCTGGTCGGCTCGTTCTGGAAATGCTGCTGTGCCTGGCTTTGGGTGCCGGCGCGAGACCGGCACTGGGGCAGGTCAAACCGGGCGACGTGATCACTCCTAAGGATGCGTACAAGGTCGCGAACCTGGTGAGTCCCGGCAACGGGTTCCTGGTCCGACAGGGCATGACGATGAACATCGTTTCCACCGGCCAGCTCGATTGGCCCAATCCCTACAAGGCGGCAACCGAGAAGTATTCACAGCAGGTCCGGCTTTCGCCGGGCGGAGAACTTGGCAACTACGTGGCGGGACTCCCCTTTCCCCTGCTCGACACCAATGATCCGCAGATCGGGCTCAAGATAATGTGGAATTTCAGTTATCGCCCGCTCTACACCGACGACATCGATATTCGCGAGGCGGAAGTCGAAAGCCGCACCGCAGATCCGACCGTCTCGGACTCAATCGAACGATTCACAGCGGGTCACGTCGCACTGTACAACAATATCGATCGAACTGAGGTGGCGCCCAAACCCGTCGATCCTGATTATGTACAGGGCGGCATCCGCTACCGGTTTGCGATCTATCCCCTGCTGGAACCATCCGAGATGCGGGGGGCCGGGTTCCTCCGCTATCGACACGCCGACCCGCGCATGGAAGACAACGCGTGGGTGTACAGCTCCTTTTCGCGAAAAGTCAGGCGCGTTGCGGCCAATACCCTGGCCGATACCATCGAGAACGGCGGCGGGGACTCGTCGGGAGGACCCGCGGTCACCTACGCCAACACACTCGATCCCGACACGTACTTCGGCTTTGCCGCAAAGATCGAAGACTTTGAATACAGACTGCTCGGCGTCAAGCGAATGCTGGCCTGCGTGGAGGCGGCAAATTCGCCGGAGCGAGCGTGCCCCACCGACGGTGGGCGCACAGTGTGCCCGGAGAACTGGGAGATGAGATACCTCTACGTGGTTGAAGCAACCGCCAAGAAAACCCCGCTGTTGGACAGTCCCACCTCGATTCCAAAGCGCATCCTGTACATCGACTCGGAAGGCTGGTTTGTAACTGCGTCCGATCTGTACGACCGCGACGGCCAGCTTTCGAAGACCGTCGCAACTTTCAATGCCTATCGCGATCGGCCCACCCCCGACGCGAAAGAGTCGATCTGGCCTTTCAAGAGGATGTTTCAGACCGCGCTGGTCGACGAAGATGTCCGCAGCGGATTCTCGACCATCCTGTACACGCCCAGCCGTGACAGCGATTTCAGCGACACCTGGTTCATCAATCAGGGCGTGGTTACGCCGCCGATGCTGGAACCCGGTAACATCGTCCGGCTGGGGCATTGAGATTCGTCGAGCCCGGCTTCCGGTCGCGTCGCCATGATTGCAGTCCGACCAGTCCTCTGTATAGTATAGATAGACAAGCGCCGGGCAGCCCGCCCGGAGAGTGCGCGCCGGTCGGGTCCCGAAGCGTGCCCGTACTCGGCTCGGCAAAAGCGTACCGGTCCAACTTGCTTGGTATGGTGTGCAGAGTAAAAGGAGGCGCTTGATGCGTCTGAGTTTCCCCAGGTCCGCTCTGCTGGTACTCGGCATGCTGGTTGGCGCGCCGAGCCTGAACGCCCAAGTCAAACCTGGAGACGTGATAACCAAGGACAACGCGAGCAGGGTGCAAAACCTGTTGAGCCCCGGCAACCTCGTGATGGTCCAGCAGGGAATGCAGCTCAACATCGTGGCGAGTGACAAACTGGAATGGCCGCCCCCGTACAAGACCGCCACCGAAAAATATTCGTCACAAGTGCATCTGTTGCCTGATGGGACCTTGCAGAACTATGTTGCGGGACAGCCGTTCCCGCTGGTTGACCCCAACGATCCGCAGATCGCGGCGAAGATCCTCTGGAACTTCAGTTTTCGTCCGCTCTACACCGACGATGCGGACCTGCGCGATGCGGAGGTCGCCAACTACACGGCCAACGCGAACGGCACGCCGGTCGATTTTTTCACCGTCGGGCATTTCGCTTTTTACAACAACATCGGTCGCATCGAAGTCCCTCCGATTCCGACTGACCCGGATGCCGCCGCCAGCGGAATCCGTTTTCGCTTCGCCTTCTATCCACTCCTGGAGCCGTCGTCGCTGCGCGGCTTCGGAATGATCCGCTTCCGCCATAGCGATCCCAAGGTCGATGACAACACCTGGATCTTTCAGCCGGGCAGCCGTCGAGTCCGGCGGGAGTCGCCCGCCATCCTTTCGGACGCGATCGGAATGCTGGCAGGATTTGGCTCGCACGGCTCGGCAGGTGGAGGCAACGGACCCTCGGGCGGAACGGCGTATGCCTCGGTAATCGATCCCGATTCCTACTTCGGATTTGCGGCGAAGATCGAGGATTACAACTATAAGTATCTCGGCGAGAAGGACATGCTCGCCTGCGTGCATGCGAAGAACTCGCCGGCGGCCGCCTGTCCGTTCGATGGCGGGCGCAGCGTCTGCCCGGAGAACTGGGAGATGCGCCACCTGTACGCGGTCGAGGCGGACGCCAAGCCCGGAAACGATTCAGTGATTCCCCGCCGGATTCTGTACGTCGACGCGGAAGGATGGTTCATCACCGCTTCGGACCAGTACGACCGCACCGGCAAGCTCTGGAAGAGCATCGCAACGTTCGACACCTATCGCGACCGCCCGGTGCCGGATGCGAAGGTTGCGATTTATCCCTACAAGCGGATGTTCCAGGTTGCGCTGGTCGACGAGGACCTGACCACCGGCGGTACCTCAGTCGTGTACATGCCCGGTCGGGAATCGACCGACCACGAATGCTGGTATATCGACATGGGCGTCGTGAATAACGCGTTCATGACCCCGGATGCGCTGGCGCGCGCCGGCTCGCAATAGGTCCGATTCGGTCAGGCGGCTAGTCAAGTTCCGGCACGGAGATTGCCGTGCTGGACGCTGATAACTCTTTCAATCGGCTCAGCGCAGGTTGTGGCTGGTTACGGGCTGTTTTCCGCAAGCAAGCGGCCAGAATACTGCAGGTTTTTTCCGCCTCGCGAATAACCAATCGGACTCAAGCGTCTATCCCTATGGCGATGGCGAAGGCGCGATGATCCCGTTCACGCGCGCCCGGCCCGGCGCCGTTGAAAGCCGGAGCCCTCGTAAAACTACGAACCAGCACGATCCGGCCTTACTTCGCGGCGGCCGCGGGCGTGACACACCGCGCCCGCCGTTTCCGTCAGCACTATGAGGATTCACTCAGTCGGCGCTCGCCGCGGCCCGACCGGCGCTCTCCTGTTGCGCAATCCGGCTGTGGAAGCGGCCATAGCCGAAGTAGATCGCGAAGCCCAGAGCCATCCACACAAAAAACCTTATCCACGTGACCGCTGGCAGGCTCAGCATCAGATACGCGCAAAAGAAAATCCCCAGTACCGGGACTAGCGGCACCAGCGGCGTGCGGAAAGGCCGATCCAACTCAGGCTCAATGCGCCGAAGAATCCAGACTCCGGCACAGACCAGCACGAATGCGAACAAAGTGCCGATGTTGGTCAATTCGGCGATCTCCTGGATGGGCAGCAACGCCGCCGTGAGGCCTACCGCGATCGCCGTGACGGTGGTGGGAATGTACGGCGTCCGATACTTGGGATGAACCTTACTGAACGCGGCCGGCAGCAAACCATCGCGCGATATCGCGAAGAAAATGCGTGACTGTCCCAGCAGCAATACCAGGAGCACCGAGGTCAACCCCGCAACCGCGCCGAGCGAGATGATCCCCGAGACCACGTTTAACCCGCGAATGACGAATGCCGATGCCAGTGGCGCGTTGAGGTCGATGGCGGCGGCTGGAACCATGCCGGTAAGCACCGCCGCCACCAGGATGTACAGCAGCGTGCAAACGAACAACGAGCCCAGAATTCCAAGCGGCAAGTCGCGATTCGGATTGATCACTTCTTCCGCCGCGGTCGAGACCGCGTCGAATCCGATATAAGCAAAGAAGATAACCGCCGCACCCTTCATCACGCCGCCCCAACCCATCGGCGCAAAGGGACTCCAGTTCGCCGGCTTCACGTAGAATCCACCGATCACGATAACGAGAACGACGACGATCAGCTTGATTGTCACGATGATGGAATTGAGACGCGCGCTTTCCGAGATGCCGATATATAAGATCGCCGAGATCACCAGAACGATGAGCAGCGCGGGCAGGTTGATAATCGCACCGGGAGCCGAACCCGGCGCATGGATCAGCGAGCTGGGAAGCTGCAGTCCGAGGCCGGCGAGGATCACGCGGAGGTACCCTGACCACCCGACCGCCACGGCGGCGGCGCCGACCGCGTACTCCAGGACCAGGTCCCACCCGATAATCCATCCGACCAGTTCGCCCATCGTTGCGTAGGAATACGAGTAGGCACTGCCCGCCACCGGAATCATCGCGGCGAACTCCGCGTAGCACAGCGCCGCCATCGCACAGGCGAAGCCCGAGACCATGAAGGAAAGCACGATGGCTGGACCGGCGTATTTGGCCGCGGCGACGCCGGTGAGGACAAAAATTCCGGCCCCGACGATCGCGCCGATACCCAGCAGGGTCAAATCGAGAGCTCTGAGCGCGCGCTTGAGTCCCGTCCCCTCGGCGCTCGCTTCGGTCAGCAAGGTCGCCGCGGGCTTGCGCCGGAACATCTGGCCGGCGAGGCTCAGCGAGTTATTCATTCGCTAGTGCGCTCCTCTGGGGCTGGCATCGGCCCGGACAGCTACCACGAAGTGTAGCCGCCGTCGACCGCCAGGATCGCTCCGGTTATGTAACTAGAGGCGGGACTGGCCAGGAAAACTACGGCACCGCGGATTTCTTCGGGCCTACCGAGCCGGCCCAGGGGGGTGAACTGTTCCATGCGTTCCTTGTTGCCCGGCTTTGCGATCCCGCCTTCGGTGGCTTCGGTTGGAATCCATCCCGGAGCGATCGCATTGACCAAAATTCCATAGGGTGCCCATTCGACCGCAAGCTGCCTGGTCAGATTGGCCAGTCCGGCCTTGGTAGCTGCATACGCGGACAAGCGATAAACGGAGCTCGCGACGCTGGCATAAATGGATGCGATGTTGATGATTCTGCCGGGTTTGTTCGCCGCAATGAGCGCCCGCGCCACCCGCTGCGACAACAGCATCGGCGCGGTCAGGTTCACGGCGACCGCATTCTCCCACAGCTCGCGCTTGAAATTTTCCGCGCGGCCGGTCGGCGACACTCCGGCGTTGTTCACCAGGATATTGATCTCTCCACCCAGCCCACGCACGCAGTCCGCCAGCGCGCGCTCGAGGTCGGACTCGCGGCTCACGTCCGCACCGACCCCAACCGCCCGGACTCGATATTTTGGCGTCAGTTCGTCGGCGAGCGTTTTGACTCGATCCTCGCGCCGAGCCACCAGCGCAACATCGGCACCTGCAAGTGCCAGTGCATGTGCACAATCAACCCCCAGCCCCGACGATGCGCCGGTAACGAGTGCGCGGTGCCCGCGGACGGAGAACAGTCGTTCTAATGAATCCATAAGTCGAAATGCCCCGACGGTTGAGTCAGTTGCCGGCGCGCCGCCGCCTCGTCCTGGCCCGCTCCGGGAGCGGGAAGAGATCAGTCGCCGAACGCCTCGGCGGCGGCCTCCGCTGCGGCGGCTACCGCGCGATCGACATCGCGGCGCGTCACGCCATAGTGGGTAACTGCGCGAAAGGAAGTCGCGTCGCGCCCCGAGATGAGAACCCCATGGTCCTTCATCGCCGCCTGGAACTTGCGTGCCCCGGAAGCGTCATCGACATCAAAGACTACCATATTGGTGCGTTGCCTCACGTGCCTGACGCTCAACCCGGCGACCAGACCCAGGCCTTCGGCCAGCGCGCGCGCATTGGAATGATCTTCGGCGAGCCGATCGATCATCGAGGTAATCGCGACGATGCCGGCCGCCGCGATTATTCCTGCCTGCCGCAT
This sequence comes from Thermodesulfobacteriota bacterium, assembly GCA_046728175.1. GTDB lineage: Bacteria > Desulfobacterota > Binatia > Binatales > Binataceae > JAFAHS01. Next base: position 8,955 of record JBKPEA010000066.1, read on the forward strand.
TCCGCCGCCGAGCATCTTGCGAACCCGATGGGCGCGCGCGACGAAGTCGCGGCTCCCGCACACCAGTGATCCTATCGGGCATGCGAGTCCCTTCGAGAGGCAGAACGAAACCGTGTCCGCATGCGAGGCGATGGTCGCGGCACTCGCTTCCAGGGCCAACGCCGCGTTGAAGATGCGGGCGCCATCCAGATGCAGTTGCAGCCCACGCCCGTGCGTAAGATCCGCCACCTGTGCCAGGTGGGAAAGCCCGACCGGCGCTCCGCCGCAGCGATTGTGGGTATTCTCGATTACCACCAATGCGGGTTGCGCGAAGTGCGCGTCGGCGGGGGTCGCCAGTTCCCGCTGCAATTCGGCGAGGTCCAGCTCGCCCTCATCGGTGTTGCGAATTGACGCCAGCACCACCCCGCCGAGCGCCGATGCGCCACCCGCCTCATACAGTTGGGTATGTGATTGAGAACCTACGATTGCCTTGGCACCGCGCGCGCAGTGCGACAGCATCGCGGTGAGGTTGCCCATAGTGCCGCTGGGCACCAACAAGGCCGCTTCTTTGCCCATCAGCGAGGCTGCCATCGCTTCCAGGCGGTTGACGGTCGGGTCTTCGCCGTACACGTCGTCGCCCAACTCGGCGCGCGCGATCGCCTCGCGCATCTCGGGCGTGGGCAAGCTGACGGTGTCGCTGCGCAGATCGATCAACTGCTCACCGCGCTCCACCCCGATCACTGGACCGGAAATAGCGGTGTATAGTTGCCGTTGGAAGTGTCGGTGGCTTGAATCGCGTTCTCCGTGGTGTCCGAGTAGTACAGGGTGTGGCCGTCCGCCGTGACTGTGCATCCGGACCCGATATGCCCGTTTGCCAGCGCGACGGTGCTGACTTCGTTGGAGGAGGTATCGATCTTTCGGATCGCGTGATTGTCCGCATCCATCACGTACAGCGAGGTCCCATTGAGGCACAGCGCACCTGGATTGTTGAAGGTGGCCTTGTCGCCGGGACCGTTGTTGAGTCCTTCCTCGCCGGTGCCGGCGATGGTCTTGGTCTCGAGCGTGGAGATGTCGATCTTGCGGATGATGTCGTTCCCGGTGTCCGCCACATAGACGAACTTGCCATCGGTCGCGATGCCGCGCGCACCTGAGTAGGTGGACTTGCTGGGCGGTCCATCATCTTTACCGGTCTGTTGTGCCTGGCCCCCGATCGTCTTCACCGTATTGTCGGCGAGCGACAAGCGACGAACCGTGCTGTTCCCGCTGTCGGTGATGAAGATGGCATTGCCGTCGCTGGCCAGCTGGGTTGGCAGGTTGAAATGCGCGGCACCCGCCGGGCCGTCGTCGGTGCCCGGGATATTGGCGATGCCAGCCGCCATGCTTACCACCTTGGTATCGACATTGACTTTGCGAATATCGGAATTGTTGGTATCGGCCACGTAGAGGTTGCGCCCCACCAGGACAAGTCCGTCGGGGCTTTTGAATCGTGCGCTCGGCCCGGTGCCGTCGTTGCTGCCTTCTTTGAAGGTTTCTCCGGCGACCAGCGAAATGCTGTGACTGGCAGTGTCAATCGCGGTGATGGTGTTGTTGCGCGAACTTGCGACCCACACCGTACGGCTGTCGGTGGCCAGGCCCGCGGGAAAGTCGAGCCGAGGCCCGGTCTGGCCGCCACCTTCCTGCGCCTGCGCGACCAAAACTGCGCTCACGACCAGTACACTACCGACGAGACCCGCAAGCAGAAGCGGCTTGACGCATCGGGACAGAGTTCTCATGGGTGACATTCCTTGGGTTCTGCGCGGGAGCGCGGGTTGCGGCCGATACGGTTACGGAAAAATTGCCTTCACTACCTCATCGATTGCACGTTTGCTGTCACTCTCGTCGGTCAATGACCAGGTGACCGCCACCGTGGCTGCACGCCGCGGGGTGATGCCCTGGCGAATCAGCTCGCCCGCATAGATCAGCAGGCGGGTGGAGACACCTTCCTCCAGTCCCGATGCCTTCAGGTTGCGCACCTTCTCACCCAATATCGCGAGCTGCATCGCCATGTCTTTGTCGACGCCGGATTCGTGCGCGATGATCTCGACTTCCTTGTCCGCGGGAGGATAAACGAACTCGATGGTCACGAAACGCTGCCGGGTGGAGTGCTTCAGGTTCTTCTGGATGCTCTGGTAACCGGGGTTGTAGGAAATGCAGAGCAGGAAGCCGTCATGTGCCTCGATCGTCTCGCCGCGTTTTTCGATGGGGAGAATTCGGCGATGGTCGGACAACGGGTGGATGAGCACCGTGGTGTCCTTGCGCGCTTCGACAATTTCATCCAGGTAACAGATCGCTCCGCGCCGGACCGCCTGGGTGAGCGGCCCGTCCACCCACACCGTCTCGTCCGCCTGAATCAGGAAGCGACCGACCAGGTCGCTGCCGGTAAGGTCCTCGTGACACGCGACCGTAATCAGTTCGTTGGGTCCGCTCTCCAGCGCGGACAACTGATGCGCCATGTGCTCGACGAAGCGGGTTTTGCCGCATCCGGTGGGCCCCTTGAGCAGCACCGGCAGTCGGGCTTTGTAGGCCGCGCTGAAAATATCTACCTCGTCCCCGATCGGCAGGTAGTAGGGTGCGTTGTGCGGATCGAGATGCCGCACCTCGGGCCCTTCGCCTTGAATTCGTGCATCGTATTTCTTGAGCTCAATTCCCATCAGTCACCTGCCGCGCGGGCCGCTAGCCAAGGCGCGATTCTAAGAGAGCATGGCAGCACCGTTCAAGGAGCGCGAAAACATCGGATTCCGGGTTTACTTTTCGCGCCGCCGGTAGGTTGCAGCGCCGTCGCGCCCATCCTTCACCTCGTAACCGTGTGCTTCGAGCAGCGCGCGCAAGCGGTCCGCGCGTTGGAAGTCTTTCGCTCGCCGCGCCGCCGCCCGCTCGTCGATCAGCTTCTGGACCTCCGCAGGAAATTCGGTGGAGTGCGCCGCGGCGCGGGTCTTCTGCAAATCAAGTCCCAGCACCCGATCGAAGAATTCCAGCGTGCTCCAGATGTTTCGGTCGCCGCGACGATTTGCCTCGGCCACCATCTCGCGCGCGGCCGCCAGCGCCCGCGGCGTGTTGAGGTCATCGTTGAGCGCCTCGACGAATTGATCACGAAACCCGGCCGCGAAATGGCTGTCCGCTGTGACCAAGGCCTCCGGTGGCACGTTGCGTGCGAACTCGCGCAAATAATCAAGACTTGCCTGCGCCGCGCGCAGGGCCTCGTCGGAGAGGGCCAATTCCGATCGATACTTGGCACCGAAGCAGAACAGCCTGAAGGCGAGCGGGTCAAGGCCCATCGCGCTCAGGTCCGAGAGCAGCGGAAACTTGCCCGCGCTCTTACTGATCTTCGCGCCGCTCTTGTCGACCAGGAATGCGCCGTGCACGAAATAGTCGACAAAGCGATGACCGGTCGCGCTCTCCGACTGCGCGATCTCGTTCTCGTGATGAATCGCGATGTGATCCATGCCGCCGGTGTGAATGTCGATGGTTTCCCCCAGGTACTTCATCGACATCGCGGAACATTCGATATGCCACCCCGGGTAGCCCCGTCCCCAGGGGCTGTCCCATTGCATCAGGTGGTCCGGATGATTGAGGACCCACAGTGCGAAATCGTGCGGGCTCTTCTTGTCGGGCGAGTGCTCCAGGCGCTGTCCCGCATTCTGCTCGACGAGGCTTTGGCGGGAAAGCTTCCCGAGTTTGTTGGTCCCGCGGTACTTCTCGACATCGAAGTACACGCCCGACTTCGTGACATAAGCCATGCCCGCGGCGAGGATCCGTTCGATCAGCGCGAGCATGTCGGAGATGTGGTCGGTGGCGCGGCACCACACCTGCGGAGGCTCGGCGTTGAGCATCGCGAGGTCGTGCTGGAACATCGCGAGATAAAAGCCCGCCACCTCGAGAGGGGACTTGCCTTCGGCGCGCGCGGTTTTCTCGATCTTGTCCTCGCCTTCGTCCTCATCGGAGGTCATGTGGCCGACGTCGGTGACGTTGATCACGTGACGGACCCGATAGCCGCTGAGTTCCAGGGCCCGGCGAAGGAAATCCCACGACAGGTAGGTACGCAGATTTCCAAGGTGCTGGGGCAGGTAAACCGTGGGGCCGCAGGAGTAGAGGGTGACGGTCGGAGGATTTAACGGTTTCAGTACCTCCACGCCGCGCGACAGGGTGTTGTAGATAGAAAACGGTTTCACGGTGCCAGGAATCGTAACTTACCGCGCCGCTTTGGGCTGAAACAACTGAGACAGTTTACTTCGCGCAGTGGCGCGAGTTTTCCCCCCAGTGCCCAGACTCGACTGGTCAAGCCCCTTCCTTGGCCAGCCTGGCCGATTCCGAGGAAAGCCGGGGATGGCGCGGTGCGGCATCCGCGAGAGCCCAAGGAACCCTCGCGACGCTCAGACCCAGTCGCCCTCGGGAAGGCGAGGCCGGTGTGGCTCGATGACATTTCCTCGAACCGGACGCAGGCGGGCCAGGGGGAAGGAATCAGGCGTCGAGTGGCGCAAGGACTCAAGACCGATGGCCGGAAGACGATTGCTTCAAGCGGCCGGCCGCACTCCGCGGGTAGCGCGATGCGGCGATTCGCTTGTACTGCCAGTCGGCCAGCCACGGATAGCCAGGAATGTACCAAAGGTATGAGAGCCATGACCTGAGGCCGTTTTGGCGCCGCAGAATCTCATTGACTGCGCGTGCGCCGCGGTAGACGCGCCCGCTATCGTCAACCGCGTGCAATTCCTCCACTAGGTTCTCCAGTTTGAGGTCTGGAAAGCGCACGTGCACGGCCGGGTCGAACAGGTCGATCGGCTCCAGGTTGCCGGTGTTGTCACAGCGGCACGCGCGGTTGACACCCTCGGTGCACTTCGTGCACGAACCGTCGTACAGCAGAGCGAGCTTCCCGGGCGATGCCTTCCCGACGCTGCGCTCCTCGGCAATTTCTGCCATGACCTCTAACGGCTTGAAAATCTGGGGTTGGCGCTCAGCCTGCGCAGTTTCAAGCTCTCCATGTAGATGCGCCATTCGTATCCATCGAGCAGCGACCTCCATCCGGCTTCGACGGTGTTGGCGGATTTGGCCAGCGTGGTCCAGCTTAGATTTCCGTCCGAGAACTTCTTGACCGAAACCACTTCGGCCTCGGTCGACTCGCCGGTCGCGTGGGTGTAGGTCTCCGTGACGCGAACCTCATCCAGGAACGGAAAATATTTGAGCAGCGCCTTGCGCAGCGCGACGTCGAGGGCGTGTACCACTCCAACGCCCGAAGCCGCTTCGGTTTCTTCGACGTTGCCGATTTGAATCACCAGGGTCGCATCGATGGTCGGTTTGCCATCGAACAGATCGTCGATCACCCGACGGCGGATGATGTGGAACGGGGGGACGTAGTCGCTTGAGCTGCGGAGTTCCGCGAGTTCGCGAGAAGCCTGTGGCGCCTCTGCCTCGTAAAAATCGTTCTGACGATCGGTCATGGTTCCAGCACAATTATCGTAAGCGGGAAAAATGCTTTCAAGGCGGGAGGTCGATGTCGTAATGGTTGACTTGTCGTGCGCGCCTTGAAGGGGAAGCTTGCCGGAAAAGCGAACGCGCCAGAAGCCCGTACCAACCCGGGCGAGTCAGGAACAGGCGGGTACTGGGCAGTGTGCGCGCTTGCGGGGTTGCTGCTGGCGCTCGCCCCTGCTCTGGCGCGCGCCGCCGAGGTCAGAGTTCCGCTCACGATCGATTACCTCACCCTGGGCGAAGCTGTTCGCCATCAGCTCTACACCGCTCCCGGCGATCGCGCCGCGCTCTGGAATGGGCCCGGCGAGTGCCAGTTCTTGTATGCGGAGAACCCGTCCTTTTCGCGCGCCGGTGAGCGAGTGCAACTGGAAACCACCGCCGCGCTGAGCCTGGGCGTTGCGCTCGGTGGCCGCTGCGTGAGTCCGTTCACCTGGAGCGGCATCGTTGAAGGGCAATCCGAACCCTACCTGGCCCGCGGGCTCAGGTTGATGCTGCACATCGCGGATATGAATCTGTACAACCCGCGTCGGCAGAAAACTCTGATTGCCGGGCGGGGCTTCGATCTCACCAAGCGGTACCTGGTCCCGCGAATGGAAACTTTCTCCTACGACCTGAATCCTGCGCTGCAACAGCTCGGGGGGCTCGCGGAAGCCGCCGCGACCCCGACCGTTGCCGAGCGCATCCGAAAAGCACTCGCAACCGTGCGCGCCGATCCAACCGTGACCGCCACCGACGACGGAGTCAAAATCATTTTGCTAGTAGCGGTACCGGAGGTTCCCGAGCCGGTGGCGAGCGAGACGCCGGCCCAGCCCACCCCCGCCGAACTCGAGGCGTTTCAGAAACAGCTCGATGACTGGGACGCGTTTCTGGTGTTTGCGGTAAAACAGCTCGGGATTGTTGTCGCCGATCGGCAATTTCGCAGCGAGTTACTCGAGATCCTGCTTACCAGCCGGTATCGCCTCACTCAGGCGCTCGCCAGCCCGCCGTCCGCAGCCGGCCCCGACCCGGTGCGCACTTTGTTTGTGGATACCTGGCAGAAGCTCGGCCTCACGGTCCGGGCCGCAGCGCGGCGCGGTCAGTTTGGCTCGCGGGCCCTTCAATTTCTGTCGTTTATTTCCGCCGGCGATGCGCTCTTCGCGCTCGATCAGGCGGCGCCGTCGCTCGGGATGCGAATCTCGGCGGACGACTTGCGGCGCCTGGCGCATATCATGGCGCCTGACGCCACTGGCGACCCACTGGAATTCAATTTTGCCGAGGATCCGGAACTCAGGAAGCTGCTCGGCCCGACCCTCGTCCCGCTGACGAGCACGCCGCAAAGCTCGCCGACTATTTCGTCATCGCCGATCGAGACCCCCGGCGTTCCTGGCGCGTCATCCACTCCAACACCGACTCCGGAAGCAACGCCCGCGACCAGCGGATGGCTCCATCTTCCCTGGTCGTTAATCGAACCGCGCGATGCCTGCGCGGGTGAGCCGCTTGGAATTGTTCCGCAGCTTAATGAAGTGGCCTTGCGCCTGCGGCGCATCGTGGTCGATGAAGCGAACGCGCTCGGCTATCGCGGCGACATGGAGCGGTTGCTCGAGCTAAGCGTGCAGCGCCAGCTTGAATCTTCAGATCTGGACGGTCGCCTTCGCCCGACGTTCCAGGCGCTGGTGAAGAGCGCGGCGTGGCAGGAGAGCTGCTGGCGGCAGTTTATTAAACGCGATGACCGGGTGACGTGGCTTGAGAGCTCCACCGGGGACATCGGCCTGATGCAGGTGAACAAGCATGTCTGGCGTGGTTTTTACAACCTGGAAAAGCTCAAGTGGGACGTCCTCTACAACGCAGGCGCGGGTACCGAAATCCTGATGCAGATGACCCAGCAGGTGCTGACGAGGCCGCGAGTCGATCCCGCCGGTCTCGACGGCGCCGCGCTCGCCCGATCGGTCTACGCCTCCTATAACGGAGGACCCGATGCATACAGCCGGTGGCGCCATCCGCATGAGCCGTCACCCGCGCGCGAAATCGACGCCGCGTTTCTGGACAAGTATCGTGCGGTCGAACGCGGCCAGACCATAGACATCCTCTCGTGCGCGGCCGCGTGGGGCCAGCGCGCTGGGCATTAGCCGCGGCGGTCCGCTCGGATCATAAGTCCCGCTACATCGCCAGGCCGCCGTCCACGTTGATGACGGCGCCGGTGATATAGCTGGCTGCGTCGGAGAGCAGAAAGGCCGCGGTCGGTGCCACATCCTCCACCCTTCCGAAACGTCCGAGCGGAATCATGTCGAGCGCCTGCTTCTTGTTCTGTTCGGGCAACGCGGCAGTCATGTCAGTTTCGACAAACCCGAGGGCCAGCGCGTTGACTCGGACGCCCAGACGCCCAATTTCCTTGGCGAGCGATTTCGTCAGGCCCACCAGGCCGGCTTTGGAAGCGGAATAGTTTGCCTGTCCCGGGAGGCCGATCAATCCGCTTATCGAAGTGATATTGAGAATCGCGCCGCGCTTCGCCTTCATCATCATGAACACCGCCGCGCGGATGAAGTTGAACGGACCGGTTAGATTGGTCCGAAGCACCTGCTCCCAGTCCTCCTCGGTCATCATTACGATGACCTTGTCGCGGGTGAGCCCGGCGTTGTTGACCAGGCCGTCGATCGCGCCGAATTCCTTCTTGACCGTGTTCACCATCTCGCGAACTGCCTTGAGATCGCCAACATCACATTTGAACGCCAGGGCCTTGACCCCGAGGCTTTCAATTTCAGTGGTTAGTGCTTTAGCAGGTGCTTCACTCTTGACGAAATTGAAAGCGATATTGGCGCCGCGCCGCGCGCATTCGAGCGCGATGGCTCGGCCAATACCGCGGGCCGCGCCAGTAATGATTATCCCCTTGCCTTCGAGGTCTTTCACATCTATCTCCGTCACCCTTCAGGCCGTGCCGCTTCGCGTTCGACTATCGAGCGATACTGTCCGATGTAGGCCAGGTAATTGTAGCTGAAGCGTCGCTCCAGTTCGCCGTCGTACGCGGGCCGTTCCGCGCCCAGAGCAGTGACCATCCAGGAGTAGAGCAGCCACTCCTCCGATCGCGGCGCCTTGCGCAAATTGTCGCGGCGTAGCATCACCTGAGTCGTGGTGAGCTGCGCTACCTTCGCGAGCAGCGGAATCAATTCGCTCTCATTGCGGGCGAGTTCGTCTCGAGCGAACAGGTTCACCGAAAAAATGAGCATGGCAGCGAGGCAGGCCTCAACAGTCTCGGGCGTAGCGTGGGTTGCCAGCGCGCTGAGCGGCCCTTTCGCCGAAAGTGCGAACGCCAGGAATTCCCGGTTCGCGTCAAGGAGTGTCGAGCACAGCGCAATCGCGCGCGGCGACCCCGCCGCCTCAAGCCGCGCGCGCAGCCCGGCCAGAGCCGGACGCCCGCATTCCCGCATGAAGCGCCGCCGTGCTGGTGAAAGCAAGGTGCGAACAGCGGACAACATCGTCGCAAGGCTCCAGCATATCGCGGAGGGCTAGATAGTCGCGATGAGGACCGAAGTCCAGGGAGAGTTTCTTGGTGACGCGGATGGCACTATTGCGCAGCTGCGCTGCGCCGGTCGAATTCACGCTCCGCTCGATTCGTTTTCTGAACGGCGAAAGATTCGAACGGCCCAACTCCCGAAGGGAAAAACCAGACGGACCCGAGGGGCGGCCCTTGAAACGTTTGAGGTTTCTCTACGCGCTGAACGACGACCCGCAGCCGCAGGTGCGCGAGGCGCGCGGATTGTCAAAGCGAAAGCCGGCGCCGTGGAGGCCTTCTACGTAGTCGAGAGTGGTGCCGGCGATGTAGGGCAACGAAAAATCGTCAACCAAGACGCTGACGCCGCCGAGATCTACCACCCGGTCGCCTTCCTTATGCCGGTCAAAATTGAGCTGATACTGGAAGCCGGAGCATCCTCCCCCCACCACGCCAATACGAAGTCCCTGGTCTGCTCCCAGGCCTTCCTTGGCGTGCATCTTACGGACCATCTCGACCGCTTTCGGGGTGAGGTTCACGTTCGGAAGCGTGGAAGTATCAACTTTCGGCGCCGGGGTCTCGTCGTGCTGATGCAGTTCTTCGGGCATCTGAAGCTCCTTGTTTTTCAAGGTAACGATTAGCAAATCTGGAGTCAATCAGTCCACTATTCCGGAGAGCGCTTAGTGCTTGAAAATGCTAGACTTTTTGCTGACGGTGACAAATCACGAACAGACGGTCGAGAGCATTGCCGCCCAAGCCGGCTTTGCGCGGGTCGGGTTCAGCCGCGTCAAACGCCTGACTGACCGGGAGGCCTTCTATACGCAATGGCTGGGGCAAGGCCGTCATGGCGCAATGGGCTACCTCGCGCGCGTCCCGGAACGACGCTTCGATCCCCGCGCGATCGACGGGCGGTTTAGATCGGTCGTCACTCTCCTATGGCCCTACGCTCCCCCCTCTCCGCCAGCGGTGGATTGGCGCGCAGAGCTGCGTGGACGAATCGCAGCCTACGCCCTCGGTCCCGACTACCACGACTATGTGCTCAAGGGGGCCCGGGTTGTCTCGGCAGCCATCGAATCACTCTGTCCGGGAGCGGTGACTCGAACCTATGTGGACACCGGCCCGGTGTTTGAGCGCGAGTGGGGCGCGCGGGCGCGCCTGGGCTGGTTCGGAAAGAACACCATGCTGCTGACGCGCGAGCGCGGCTCCTATTTTTTTCTCGCCGAAGTTTTCACTGACGTCGAATTCGATGGCGCGGACGCTCCCTATCGAGAGCATTGCGGTACCTGCCGCCAATGCCTGGATCTGTGCCCGACGCACGCGCTCGAAGATGGCTATGTGATGGAGCCGCGCAAGTGCATCTCCTATCTGACGATCGAAAATCGTGGCCCGATTCCGCGCGAGCTCAGAGCGAAAGTCGGGATGTGGCTCTTCGGCTGCGACATCTGCCAGGAGGTCTGCCCGTGGAACCCTCGTGTGCCCGAGAACGGCGTCGACGAGCTGATGCCGCGCTTACCGGAGTTGATGGCTCTCGATGATTTTTGGTTCAGCCGGCGCTTCAGCAAAAGCGCGATCAAACGCGCGAAACGGCGCGGGCTGCTGCGAAACGCGGCCGTGGTCCTGGGCAACACCGGAAATCGCGATGCGGTGCCGACGCTGACCCAGGTGCTCGAGCGGGAGCCGGAGGCGCTCGTCCGCTCGCACGCAGCCTGGGCCTTGGGCGAGCTTGGGGGCCGAACCGCACGCCACGCGCTGGAAGGCGCGAGGGAACGTGACCTTGATGCGCAGGTTGTGGAAGAGGCGTGTGCCGGACTCGATCGAATGGTCGCCTAGCCGCTTGTCAAATGCTGCGCGCAAGTAAAGACTGAGGAGAGAGCGGTGAGCTGATGAACGATGCGCGGCGGGAATTTTCGATGCTGGCTTCGCGGGAGCCCGTACCTCTGGCCCGCGGGGCCCTGCTGATTGCCAAGGAAGAGTATCCCGATCTCAACGTCGAGCACTATGTCGACCGGCTTTCGGAGCTGGCGCGTGAAGCCGAGCCGATCGTCAATGCCGGTAGTGACACGGTCGAGAAAGTACAGTTGCTGTCGCATTTCCTGTTCGAGCAGAAAGGCTTCGAAGGGAATCGCGATGCATTCAGCGACCCGCGTAATTCATTTCTGAATGACGTTATCGAGCGCCGGCTCGGTATTCCGATAACCCTGTCCGTGATCTACCTGGAAGTGGGACGCCGCCTGGGGCTCAACCTTTACGGCGTGTCGTTTCCCACCCACTTCCTGGTCAAAGCAGTCGACGAACGCGGCGAGCTCCTCATCGATCCTTTTTCCGGCGGCATCATTCTGACCCTTGAGCAGGTCAAGGCCCGCCTGGCGGAGATCTATCGTCAGCCGGTGGAGCTGCACCCGGCCATGCTCAAGAGCGCAGGTGCCCGCCAGATCTTGGTGCGGATGCTGCGCAACCTCAAGGGCATCTACAGCGGTGCGTCCGATTGGGAACGCTCGCTGAGTGCGCTCGATCGAATCCTGATGCTCGATCCGCGTGCGGTCGAGGAGCTCGCGGAGCGCGGCCAGGTTTACGAACGGCTCGAATGCTTCAAAGCCGCGCTCGACGATTTTCAGAGCTTTCTCTCACTCGCGCCCGAGCATCCCGCCGCCGATGTCGCGCGCGAAGCCGTCTTGCGGCTGGTGCGGCAGGTCTCGCTGATCAACTAGCGCGCGCGGGCGTAGTCGTCTTCAATGGCCGCATCGCCCAAACCCTCCAGCTTCTTTGAGTCGAGCGAAGCGGGTGCCGCCGATCGCGAGCTCCAGCGCAAACTGGAAAACGCCAGCAGCCGGCACCTGGACCATTTCGCTCAAGTCAAGGCAGAGTATTCCGACTATGAAGAAGAGCGGTTGCAGTCGCGCCGAATCAAAGAGCACGCCATCGCACATCTAGATGAACTGATCGTGGAGCTGACCGGCAAACTAAAAGCGCGCGGCTGCGTGGTATTCGCCGCAGCGACGGCCGAGGAGGCCCGCGACTACATCGTGAACGTGGCGCGCAACATGGGTGCCCGGCGCGTGGTCAAAGGCAAGTCGATGACCACTGAGGAAATCGGTTTAAATCCGGCGCTGGAGAACGCCGGAATGGAGGTCCTCGAGACCGATCTCGGCGAGTACATCGTTCAGCTGCGCCAGGAGCCGCCCTCGCACATCATCACGCCTGCGATTCATCTCTCCAAGGAAGACATCGGCGCGCTGTTTCAGGAAAAGTTTGGAATTCCCTACACCGCGGAACCGGAGCGCCTGACCGCGGAGGCTCGCGCGCGGCTGCGCGAGGGATTTCTCAGCGCGGACCTGGGAGTAACCGGGGTAAATTTCGCGATTGCGGAAACCGGCACGCTGGTGGTGATTGAGAACGAAGGCAACGGCCGCATGTCCTCGACCATGCCAGAAGTGTTCATCGCGGTCATGGGCATAGAAAAGGTGATTCCGCGCCTGGCCGACGTGTCACACTTCCTCGAGGTGCTCGCGCGCACCGCAACCGGCCAGAAGCTCACTACCTACACCAATTTCATTGGCGGTCCGCGTCGCGAGGGGGAAGTCGACGGTCCGCGCGAAATGCACGTGGTGATCCTCGACAATGGACGCAGCGCGATGCTCGCCGACCCGGTGATGCGCGAAGCGTTGTATTGCATCCGCTGCGGCGCGTGCCTCAACGTGTGCCCGGTTTACCGGCACATCGGAGGGCACGCGTACCGCTCGCCCTATCCGGGTCCGATCGGCTCGATCGTGAGTCCGAACCTGGTCGGTTCCGCAGCGGCGCATCTGCCATTCGCATCCACCCTGTGCGGCGCGTGCAAAGATATCTGCCCGGTCAAGATCGACATTCCAAGGATCCTGCTGCATCTGCGCTGGAAGGAGGCGGCGGACAGCGATCCTCCCAAATGGCCGGCCCCGGCCGCTCGCGCGCGTGCCGGCGCGCGACAATTCGCGCGGCTGGCGAGGCATCCCTCGGCGGTTCGAATGCTGGGCAAACTCGGTGCGATCGCGCTTAAGCCCTTGGCCCGCGATGGCTGGATCAAGCGCATGCCGCCACCGTTTTCGAATTGGACCGCCATCCGTGACTTTCCCCGTCCACGGCCACGGCGCAGCAAGCTTCGGGCGGAAGAGGACTGACCATGGCGGACCTGCAAACGATCGTCGCGCGCGTGAAGAACGCACTCGCGTCCGGAGCGCCAGCACCCGATCACGCGGCGCCACGCGCGCCCGCACTGCAACCCGACGGTCAGCGCGCGGAGCTGGTGAGCTGTTTCGCACATGAACTGGAAGCGGTCGGCGGCCGAACCATCGGTCCTGTCGCGCCGGAGCAACTGGCCGAGCGGGTGGGCGCGATCGTTCGCGAGCGCGGCGTCAAATCGATCGCGGTGGGCGAGGGCGTACTGGTGGACCTGAGCCAGGTGCGGAAGACGCTCAGCGAATCCGGAATCGATGTGATCCGAACCGGCAGGGTCGATGGCAGCACAAGGCCGGACTTGCGCAAGCAACTCGCGCACGTCGATGCGGGTCTCGCCGAAGCCGACTACGGGATCGCATCGACCGGTACCCTTGCGGTCTTGAGCGATGAAACCCGGCCCTCGGCGCTGACCCTCTTGCCACCCGCCAGTTTGGTGTTGGTGCGGATCGACCGGATGAAAGCTGACCTGGCATCGACGTTAACCGCGCTGGGCGGCACGGCGCTGGAGTCGCGTCGCTTGACCCTGATAACCGGACCCAGCCGCACCGCGGACATCGAGAAACGCATCGTGATGGGGGTGCATGGACCCAAGTCGCTCGACGTAATCGTGGTGTGGCCACGCGATGACTGAAGTCCAGCTTTTCTCGACCTGCCTCGCGGAAGAGTTTTTTCCCGAGGTCTACGACGCGACCGCGACCGTGCTCGGGCGGCTGCGGCTGCGCGTGCGACCGCTGAAGAGCGCATTTTGCTGCGGACAGGTTGCGTTTAACGAGGGATTTCGCGATGAGGCGGTCGATCTGGCGCGTAAGTTTCTCGCCGCTTGCCGGCACGATACGCCGATCATCGTTCCGTCGGGTTCGTGCTCGAGCATGATACGAATCTTCTATTCCGACTTGCTCGCGACCGACGCGGGCCTGACGGTCAAGGCAGAAGCGATCAGGCCATGGGTCTACGAATTCTCTCAGTTTCTGGTCGGTGTCATGAAGGTCAAGTACCTCGGCGCGCGCTACGAGCGTACGGTTGCCTACCACCCGTCATGTCATCTGATGCGCGAGCTCAACGTGCGCGAGGAGCCGATGGCGCTGCTCAGCGCGGTCAATGGGATCCGGTTGATGGAAATCACCAAGCGCGAGGAGTGCTGCGGCTTCGGCGGCTTGTTCTCGGTGAAGTTCCCGCACATTTCCGGGGCGATGCTCGCGGACAAGCTGAGCGCGATCCGTGAAAGCGGCGCCGAGGTGGTGGTGTCGAACGACTGTGGATGTCTCATGCAAATCGGCGGCGGCCTGCGCCGCGCCGGGGCGAACATCGAGGTACGTCACCTCGCCGAAGTCCTGGCCTCGCGGTAGGTGAAGCCGCTTCCGTCACGGGCGGAGGTTGGCCGGCTTCTTTTGCTCGCGCAGAAGGGGTCGGTTTGAATCGCACCTTCAGGGCCGAACCAGCCTAGTGCCGTTCGTGAACGTAGGTTCCGGGGGCTGGATCGCTCGGCGTATAACCATTTCCGCCTACCGATTTAGGTGCAGACAGATCCTCTCCCGAGCGCGCGCTCAGCCACTTGAGCCAGTGATCCCACCAGGAGCCCTTGGTCTCAGTCGCGCCCCGCAGCCACGCCTCGGCATCCTGCGGCAGGCGCTGATTGACGTAGAACCGCGCCTTCAGATTGCCGGGAGGATTCACCAGGCTCTGGATGTGCCCGCTCGAACCCAGCACGAACTCGGCCTTGCCGCCGAACATTCCAGCGGCGCGATAGCAGGCCCGCCACGCGCAGATATGATCGGTCATCCCGGCGACCAGGTATAGGTCGTTCTTGACGTCGCCCAGGTTGACCGGCGTGCCGAGCACGTTGACTTCACTGCCATTCACCAGCGGGTTGCGCAGGAACAAGTCGAGAAAACCCTCGTGCAGCTTGGCAGGCAGGCAAGTGGAATCGGCGTTCCAGAACAGAATATCAAACGGCGGGGGCTGTTTGCCCATCAAGTAGTTGTTCACCCAGTAATTCCACACCAGGTCGTTGGGCCGTAACCACGCGAACACGCGCGCCATCTCGGCGCCATCCAGGACGCCCTTTCTCTTCGAACGGCGAATCGCGGCTCGAATCGCGTCTTCGGTCGCGAACATCCCGACCATCGATTGCGCCTGCGTGTCCAGCATGGTGACGAGCAGCGTCATCGCATGGACGCGCGGATCTCCCGCCGCGGTGAGATGGCCAAGCAGGAGCGAGGAAGTGATCCCGCCCGCGCACACGCCGACCACGTTACAGTCGGGGCTGGCCGTGATCGTGCAGGCCGCTTCGATGGCTTCCTTACACGAAGCGACGTATTCGTCGATGCCCCATTCACGGTCGGCCGGCGTCGGATTGCGCCAGCTGATCGTGAAAACCTGGATGCCGCGTTTCACGGCGTATTCGATAAAGCTGCGGCCCGGGGCGAGATCCATGATGTAGAATTTGTTGATCTGCGGCGGGATCAGCAGCAGCGGGCGAGCGAACACGCGCTCGGTCGCCGGTTCATACTGGATTACCTCACACAGCGGATTGCGATAGACGACCGCGCCCGGCGTGATACCGATGTTGCGGCCGATTTCGAACGGCCGCTTGTCGACCTGCTGCGGCATCCCGCCATTGGCGAACAAATCGACCGCGAAGTTGCGCAGCCCGGCGACCAGACTCATGCCCGCCGTATCGAAGACGCGCTTCACTGCCGCCGGATTGCCTGGCAGAACGTTGGTAGGCGCAAGCGCTTCGGTGAGCAGCGTCATCACGAAACGCGCCTGCCCCGCATCTTTCCAATCGCCAAAGTCCTTGTCGCCTACCAGGTCGTGCATGGCGACACGCCAGGCGAGATAGGACTGCATCAAGCGGTGATAGAGCGGATGCTCCTGCCAGGCGGGATCGGTAAAGCGCTTGTCGGACTGGTCCGGCTCCACATCGGACAGCCCGGCCGTTATCTGGGCCAATTCGATCGACAGTTGTACGAGGCGAGACGCGACCACGCGCGGATGTCCTGCCAGATGGCCCACTACCCGAGCGAGCGTACCGACAATTTGGGCCGCATCGATTCCGACAAACGGATTTGCGCCCAGGATAGCATCGAGCGCCGGATGTTCTTCTTCGGCACCAATAGGGTGAACCGGCTTGGACTTGGGAGCAGCGGCCATAGACCTTCCTCCACGGCGAAACATCTGAGCCGTAGCAAAGGGCCGCGCGAAAGGGCAAGTTGGCCTTCGGCGGTGCGAACGGACCTAACCCCGGGCGCTTCCAGGAAACCGAAAGGGCGACCAAGGTTTGTGGCCACTACGCCTACCGCCGTCCTTCCCTTCCTTGGGGGCGGGCTAGAGACCAAGGTGCTGCCCATCCCAGCGTAATTAGGTCGCTCGCCTCGATTGACCTTGTCCCAAGGGGAGACTGTATGGTCATCGCAGAAGGAGCCACCTGACGAGAGGACTCACGAACGTGAACCGTAGCGCTGCATTGCAATGGATCGGAGCAAGCACCACCGCGCTGATCTGCCCCTCCCCCTTGAAGCACCAGCGGCTTCGGCGACGAACCACGCGCAGGGTCGGCACCAACATGGAGGCAGAATGAATTCATCGGATTTCAAACCCGCCTTTGCAAGCGCAGCAGAAACCGCGAATGCGGTGAACAACAAGAAGATTTCGGCGACCGAACTGCTGAACCTCGAGTTCCAGAGAATCGATCGCTATAACCCCAAGCTGAACGCGATCGTCTGGCAGGATCGAGAGCGGGCGTTGGCGCGCGCCAAACAAGCCGATGCTGCCCTTGCCGCGGGCAGGTCCGTGGGCGCGTTTCACGGCGTGCCGGTCACGATCAAGGAATCGTTCGCCTATCGCGGTTCGCCCAACACCTGGGGTTTGCCACCGCTCAAGAATGCAATCAGTCCTCGGACCGCAGTTGCCGTAGAGCGCCTGGAATCCGCGGGTGCGATCGTTCTGGGTAAGACCAATGTGTGCACCATGCTGGCTGATTGGCAGAGCTACAATCCGATCTACGGAGCTTCGAACAATCCGTGGGATCTTACACTCACGCCAGGCGGATCGACCGGGGGCGGCGCCGCTGCGCTGGCAGCGGGGCTTGGGTGTCTGAGTATCGGCAGCGACCTCATGGGCTCGGTCCGGATTCCGGCGCACTTCTGCGGCGTCTACGCGCATAAGCCATCTCTCGGACTCGTGAGCACGGCGGGATTCCAGCCCGGTCCCTGGGACGGGTCTCCCGGCTATCCGATGGACCTCTCGGTGATGGGCCCGCTGGCGCGCAGTGCCGCCGATCTTGCGTTGGGCCTCACCGTGCTCGGCGGAGCCGATGGTGACGATGGCAAGGCGTGGACCTGGCGCATGCCCCTGGCTCGCCACCTCCGCCTCAAAGATTTTCGAGTCGGCTATGTATTCGACGACCCAGCCTCGCCTGTTGCCTCCGATATTCGAGCGGTCTATGAAAACGCGCTTTCCCGCTTGAGCAGCTCGGGAGCAAAACTAGATCGCGGCTGGCCGGCTGGAGTAGATGCCCATGCGCACATGAAGACCCTGATATATCTTCTGTTCGCCTTGGTGACGGCTGAGATGGCCGATGACGCGCGCGAGAGCCTGAGGCAGCGCCTCCAAGGCACCCCGGAAGACGTATTTGCGGCAGCCGCCACCGCCCCTCACGCTCGCTGGCTGCACCAAACGCAGGACCGACTCCTCTACCGCGCGCTGTGGCAGAAATACTTCGACAGCCACGATGTGTTCTTGTTGCCAACCACCGTCACTGCGGCGTTCCGGCACGACCACAGCGAACCGTTGGAAGCGCGCGTTATCGCCACCGCCGAAGGCAAACGCTCCTATGCGCAGGACCTCCCTTTCTGGATCAGATTTGCAACCTTGGCAGGATTGCCTGCCACCGTCGCGCCGGTAGGACGAACCAGGGCAGGTCTTCCGGTGGGCATGCAAATCATCGGGCCGATGTGGGAAGACGGAACCCCGATTGAGTTCGCGGCTCAGTTATCCGAAGTAGTCGGAGGATTTGAGTCGCCTCCGGGATATCAAGCATGAAGGGTGACAGGCGCACCGGCGAAATCGAGAGGTGAGCTTGGCCCACCAGCGGAACTTCCCAAGACCGCGTGGCGCCGACCCTCTATTGAGCATCGGCGTCTTCGCACGGCGCTCGCGCCTATCGATGAAGGCGCTGCGGCTGTATGACCATGTCGGGCTGCTCAAACCTGCCCAAGTAGACCTGGGCACTGGCTATCGCCGGTATCGCGAGAGTCAGCTCGCGACCGCGCGGCTGGTGGTCATGCTCCGACGCCTCGATATGCCACTCGTGCAGGTCGCCGAAATCGTTTCTGCACCGGGTCCTCTTGGCGCCGAACGACTCGCCTCGTACTGGGAGGAGTTCGAGCGTCGGGTCGCAGGTCAGCATCAGTTGGTCGGATACATTCGGGGCAAACTGCTTGGCAGGGAAGCAACCATAGGACTGGCGGAGATCCGCCAGCGCGAGGTTCCGGAACAGCTCGTTCTGACCGAACAACGAGACATCGACGTGGAGCAATTGCCCGCGTGGATCGGAGCGGCAATGAGACGCCTGACCACATCCGCGCGCAGGTATGGTTGTAGTCGGGGCGCGCTTCGTCGTCTACTACGGCGAAATCAACGAAGATAACGACGGTCCGGCCGAAGCTTGCGTTCCAATCGATCCGGCGCGGGCCCGCACACCGGATCCGGGAATGCGCCGCGAACCTGCGCACTGCGAGGCCTACGTTCGGCTCACGAAGACTCAGGTCGCATTTCCGCAAATCGCTTCTGCATACGACCATGTCTCTGCCTGGGTTACGTCGCGCGGGCTCACGCTGGCTGGTCATCCGCGCGAGGTCTACTTCGGCGACTTCGCCGCGCGCGTCCACACGAGGAAGTATGCGACGTAGCGATACCCATGCGATAAGGTCACCGAATACAGGTTCCTTTTCAAAAAACGCTTCAGACGCCGCGGCCGGAGAGATTCCCGCCCTGCGGCCCCTCCGCTTCGCCAAGTCCCGGGTACGATCTGAGCGGAGTGGGTGAGGAGGTGCGCGGCGTCGCGGAATTTTCCCCGGCGAGAAATTCGCGTGAGCATCGCCCGGGGAGCTGTAGTTTCAGCATTGGCGCGAACGCCGCAAGCGCAGCATGAGTATGGCCAGGTGCGCTGGCAGGCACGAACTTTTCGAGGTATCACACGAAGCAGCGAGAATGCGCCTGCGCCAGGTCGGCTGTCTGGATTCCCAGGGGGCTCGCGTAATGGCGGATCGAGAATCACTGCGTCGCACATTCGATCAACGGGCCGAGCTTTATCAGAAGGCTCGACCCGATTATCCGGAGGCGTTATTCGATGAGCTGTTCGCGCTAGCCGAGCTTCGACCTCGCGCGCGAGTCCTCGAAATCGGATGCGGCACTGGACAGGCGACGCGTCCGCTTGCCCGCCGAGGATGCCACGTCGTCTGCGTCGAGCTGGGCGAACATCTCGCAGCGGTCGCGCGCCGCGAGCTAAAGAAATTTCGCGACGTGGAGGTGATTACGGGAGCGTTCGAGGCTTTCGAGCCGCGTGCCGCACAGTTTGACCTCGTGCTCGCCGCGACCGCGTGGGGATGGGTCGATCCCGCAGTGCGCTATCAAAAGGCGGCGAGCATCGTGAGGCAGGGCGGTGCTCTCGCGATAATCGACGGCGGACACCACGTCTTCCCGCCCGGCTTCGATCCTTTCTTCAAGCAGATTCAGAAGTACTACGACTCGATCGGTGAACGTGCCGAGAGCTGGCCGGCGCCGGACGAAGTACCGGACCTCCGGAGCGAGATCGAAGAGAGCGGTCTGTTCGGCGAAGTCAGTGTAAAGCGTTACGTGTGGACGGTGGACTACACCGCCGAGAAGTACATCGACGTACTCAACACGTATTCCAGCCACATCGCGATGACCTCGGCGCAGCGCGAGGTGATTTTCGCGGGCGTATGGAAGCTGATGGCCGCACGTCCCGACCGGCCTATCCGTAAGCACTATCTCAGTATCCTTCACGTGGCCACGCGCGTCGGCAGGCCCTAGACCACGCTTTGCGTCCGCAGCGTTACCAGGGGTGCAACTCGCTACTGGGCGTTGCCAGAGGTTTGATCATTCGCGGGCGGGGAGTTGCTCATGTTTACATCCTGATCCTTTTGTGCCGGCAGAATTGGCATGTCCAGCGTATGGATGAACCGGACGATTGCCGCCTGATCTGAGTCGGGCAGCGCCTCGAACTGGCTCTCCGCGGGCGTCGCCTCGCCGCCGTGATTGATGATCGCAGCGAAGATAGTGTCCAGGTCGCCCCGATGTCCGTAGGGACTGGAGTTGCCGGCGTCCCACAGCTTGGCGGTCAAGAACTGATCCAGCGGAATCGCGAAGTTGCTATCGGAAGCTTGTACCGGCGAGACTGGTTCATTGCAGTAATGCGGCTTGTTGTTGTCGCAGATCACATGACGCTTCAGGTCGGTATATGCCACAACCACGTTTCCGTTGAGGCCGATCTGGTGGAGGTCGAAACAGTAGGACTGCGAAGTGTGGTTGAACGTGTTGGGCAGATTCATAGGATCAGGATCGCAGAACTTGCTCTTGTTCAGGGCAAGGCTCGGGATGTGGCAACTTGCGCATCCAATCTGATTGAACAACTCGGATCCATGCGCGACGACCCTCGGATCGAATCCGGTGGTTGAAACCTGCAGCACCGGCAGCGCAGCCTGGAATACCGTCACCGCCGTGATATCGCCGACGGTCAATTCGTCGGTGACGCCATCCTGATCGGGATCGCTACCGATGCCGAAACGCTCCTGCGCCTGCATCCCGTGATGCTGGTTCATCGCGGTCACCGTGAATTCGCGCAGTGAGCGGAACACACCCTTGCACGAGAAGGGTTTGATGATCAGATCGGGATCGACCCCTGCGACCGTGCTGCTATCAAGGCTGCCATCCGGAGGGGCCGTCAACTTGCCGAAACTGACTTGTTTACTGACCAAGGCGATGGTGACGTTGTGGCCGGACGAGTGCGCTCGGGCGAACGCATTCTGGCTTTCACTCTGCAGGTCTGCCGTCATCTCACCTCCCAGCATCTCGATCGGCCCGGACCCAAACATGCCGAGAGTGTTCCGTTCCAGCCACCTGTTGCTGAAATCCTCATTGAGAATGATCTTGAAGACCGGATCGGCTGCTTGAGCGAGCACAAACACGTTGGCGACAAAATCTCCGGCACCGCCGGGCTGTGGCTGATTGTGACATCCGGCGCAGGAGTTTGAGTCAGGCGCCGACACCCGGGTAAAGCGCGGACGCAGTACCGTATCGGGTGTGCGCGGCGCCCGGTGCCGGTTGTACCGTTCCGCGCCATCGCAGGCGTTGAAATCGGTAACAAAGATCCGCTGCTCGGTGTCGAAGATCTGACCCACGGACATCTTCAGGACTGAAGCTTGCTCAAAATGCACAGGCATCGCGGGCGTGTCATTGAACCCCGGCGGGCACGACCGTGTTTGCGCATAAACGGAAACCGCCCACCGTGAGAGGATTACCAGACAGACGCCGAGCAACCTCCCTAAGGTACGCATCAGTTCCCCCGTCTGCGCTTGGAACCTCGACACAGCGATATCAGGCGACATCAGGCGGATCGACTAAAAAGATGATTTCGCCAATTCTCCAGCGATATTGGCGATAGGAGGCGAATGACCACCCGCAGCCACGCCTGGGGTCCGGGAACCCGCAGGAAAGGACTAACCGCCGCGCTTCAGAGTTAAGGGTGGCATTCGCAAACGTTACGCAGCCAGAGCCTCTTCTGTAACCGCGCTCCGCGCGCTGGTGCGTCCTGACTGGTCAAAGGCGCCTCCAGCGCCCAGACCGTGTAGTGCTGCGTGTGAAGGATTGGCCGATAGCCACTATTTGCGAGCAGCTCCGGTTGAACCAACACCAGCGGCAACAGCTGAATCGGAGAGTCAGAGATAACTACCTTCACGCGACGCTTGGCGACGGCGTCGTTGATCGGATCGGTCCAGAAGTGCGCGGTGTCACTTATAAGGGAGAAGAAATTGGCTGTGCCTAATCGCTGGCGCGCTGTCCGAAAGCCGTAACCCTCGTACACAGCCTTTGCTTCGCGATACGCTCCGTACAGTTCTGGATAGCGAATCAACTGGGGCCGGTTTGCCTCGAAGCAAATGAACGACGGCGCGATCACCTCGTCATCGGGAGCCGTTGCCCGCTGCACGGTCGCGGCAATTCGCGAGATTTCCTCGCGCGGCACGAACCCGAAACCGTACACGCTGTTGCGCAGCCAGTTCTCGTTCATCAGGGGCGTGAGTATCAGCAGACAAACCAGGGTAAACAGGCCACCACCGAGTGCCCAGAGCCAGTCCGACCGCGGCGCCCGCTCGGCGGTAATGAGATTGCCGATGGCGCGATAAAGAGCGACCAGGCCGAAGCCGGCGACGATCGCGATAAAAGGTAACCCCTCCAGGTAGTTATGGCCCCAGGCGGTCGGGCTGAGCAGGCCAAAGAAGAAGAACTGCGCCGCCGCCAGAGCCAGCACCAGACCGGCGGCGCCCTTCGCCAGCCTTGCGGAGAACAAGCGAATCACTCCAAGAACAAACAGCGGCGCCAGGACGTCAAGGATAAGGGTCGGGTAGAGCACTACCGCAGTCCTCGCGTCGCGGCCCTTCATGAAGTGGAAGACGAAGGTCTGAAAGACGAACTCAAATCCGTAACGCCAGTAGCAGAAGGCGGACAGCAGCGCGATCGCAGCCACGACCGCGGCACCGATCGCGATTGCGTTGCCCATCCGCCGCCGCACTATGCCGAGATAGCCGATGAGAACGATGACTGACACCACAGCCGTCAACTTAATCGCACATGCGAGCGCGAGTAGCCCCGCGATCGCTATCGTGCCGCGGCGGGCAGGAAGCGAGGAGTCCTCGTCGGCCGCCAGTATGGTTGCTCCCAGCACCAGCGGTGCCACGAAGCATTCCCGTTCGTAGACGTGGTAGCGAAAGACGAGCGCGGCGAAACCATATAGAATCGCCGAGGCGAGGGCGATCGGCCGATCTGCTGTGCGGCGCGCCAGCCCAAACACGAGCAGGCTGGTCGCGAAGATCGCGGCTTCGTTCAAGAACCCGAGTGAAACCAGGCTCGCGCCGAATAACTTGATATAGACCGCGGCGATCCACTCAAGAACCGGAAAGTGCACGTGGAGAAAATCCAGATAGGGACGCATCCCAACCGAAACCAGGTACGCGTTTTCAAGATAGAAGTCGTCCTCGATCCATATTTCCGGATAGAAGAACCGCGCCAGCCGCGGGACCACAAGCACGATGGCCATCCCCACGCCGATTCCGGTCGCTTGCCGAGTGACGGCCCGGCGCGATGACGAACGGCTCACCGAAGCGAACCTCGCAGAAATCCACGGCCGTCGTCGCAGCGCCGGAGTGCGGCGTGCGCGATGTCCTCACACTTGCAACCTTGCTGGCTCTCGCCCTGCTGATGATGATCCGGCTGGGATCGCGCCGCGGGGCCGAACTGATGCCGTGGCCTGACGGTCTCGAATACGCCGCGCAGGCGGTGAATCTCGCTCAAGGTCGGGGAGCGGTTCTGCATTTCGGCGGCTATTCTTACCCATCGCGCTACCCCCAAGGCTATCCGCTGATTCTTGCCGCGGCCTTGCCGATAATCGGACACGACGTGGCGCGGCTCTATGGGGTCACAATCGCGATCGGGCTTTGCGCAATCGTGGCGATATACCTGCTCGCACTCAAGTTGTTGGACAGGCCGAGCGCGACTCTGGCCGCGGTTCTGCTCGCGCTCTGTCCCGTGTTCGTTACCTATTCAACGCTGGTTCTCAGCGACGTGCCGACGATGACCGTTACGATCCTCGCAGCGTGGGCACTCGCGCGTGCTACCGATGAGGAAGGCCGTCCCGAGCGCCAGGCCGCACTCTACGCGACGTGGATCATCCTGGGTTTCTTCGCGGGTTTCTCCGCGATCATGCGGCCGACTAACGCGACGATCGTGGGAGCAGTCGCGCTTGCATTGATCGCAGTTCCGCCCCAGGGCGTTGGTATTCGCGACATGGCGGCCGCCGCCACGGGCTTTTTCGTCGCGCTTGCGGTTATGCCCCTTCTGCAGCTCCATTCAAATGCAATTAATCTCGGTGGCGCGCTAAGCAGTGGCTACGGATGGTGGGTGCCGGAGGTCTACTCGCAATCTGGTCGGCAGTTCAACGTGTCGCATCTCTTCGGACCGACTCTACCGCGAAATCCGCACGGCAATGTGCCGGTTTATGTGACGGCGCTGCTGGGTTTGGATGGCATGCTGGGTGACCAGGGCGATCCCAGGTATTTCCTCTACCCATTCCCCGCGGCCGCGTTTGCGCTGGTTGGAATTTCCGCGGTCCTGCAGGAGCGCGACCATCGGACCACGCGGCGCCTGGTGTACTTCGGGCTGGCGCTACTCGGGCTGCTGTTTGCGGTCTACATTTTCGATTTGTTCACGGAAACCGCTTATTTGCTCCCTGGGGTGTTCATCGTATTCATCATGGCAGGCTATGGAACGGTCGTGTCCAATCGATGGATGCGCGCTGCATTCAGCGCGCGCGAGAGAAGCGCGCCACGGCTGGCCGCGGCACTGGGCGTGGTCATACTCGATCTTCTGCTGTTGATTGCGCTTGCAACGGAGCTTTCGGTTCGACTGTCAGCCGAACCGCAGCACTCACCAACCGTTGAATCCCTGCTACAAATCGAATCGAAAGCACCGCCCAGGGCCACCATCGTCAGCAATGTCTCGCTTCAGCTTCTGGAGTTGTACGTGTCGGGCGCCTCGCGAAACCTCGTCGCCCTGAATTCGCATGACCCCGGGGAAAGCTTCACCGACTACCACCTCAATCGACTGTTTGCGAAGCGTGCTCTGGGATGGGGCGGGCCGATACCTCCGGTACTCTTTGCCGATGATGCGATGGCGACCGCTGTGGTGAACGGGCTCGATGCTGATGCGCGTAGCGCCGATGGCGCATACCTCCTTCTCGGCGCGCCGGAATCACCAGATTACGCGACGGTCCTGCGCGATGAGGTGGACAAGCTGGCGACAGCGTTCAGCCTGCAGCCCCTGATGCAAAATCGCACCGTGGGTTTTTTCAAATTGGTTCCCCGCTAGCTTCGGTATTCCCCCGTTACCGTTACCCAGTGCGCCGAAGGTTAAGTTTAGGGTGCAACCTCTGCCGGTTTCCGGGGTGGCGCGCCGCAGCGGTGGAGGGACGATTCGGCGCGGAGTACCATCTCGACCGCCGCGGAGCAGCAAAAACCAATCGGCGGATCAGCGACAGGCCGGCAATTCCGCCCCCGCCCGCCCCACGGTCACGATCTCGCGCGGCGGCAAAAAGAATTTGCTCCGCCACCGTTATTCTCGCAGCCGCGCGGCGGCGTACCGCAGCTCATTGACGAACCGTTTCATTTCCTCATCGCGCGTCGTTTCATCCGGTGCGCGCAGGATCGAGGACGGATGCACGGTCACCGTAACCAGGGGCGCATATGGACTTTCGATCAGTTCGCCGCGGTGCCGGGTTACACGGAAGCCCGGACCCAGAAGCGAGTGCGCAGCGGTTGCACCCATCAGCACAATCAGCTTTGGCTGGATAAGGCGGATTTCGGCTTCCAGCCATGGGCGGCACGCGGCGATCTGGCTGGCCTTTGGCTTCTTGTGAATGCGGATCTTGCCGCGCGGCTCCCAGTTGAAGTGCTTTACCGCGTTGGTGATATATACGTCGGCGCGAGCGATGCCCGCCTCGGCGAGAGCCTTATCGAGCAGCGCGCCGGCGGGTCCGACAAACGGCTTGCCCGCACGGTCTTCCTTGTCGCCAGGTTGCTCGCCGACCAGCATCACCTCCGCCTTTCGCGCCCCCTCTCCGAGGACCGCTTGAGTCGCATGGCGCCACAACTCGCAGGCGCGACACTGCTGCGCCGAGTGATGGAGCACACTCAGCGTCGGGTGCGGCGGTATGGGCGGCGCAGGAGGCGACTTTCTGGCCATGAGTTAAGTATGGAACAGGAGCGCCGCGGCCGCCCAATTTTTTTCTGGCTCGATCCGAGGCGGTTTACGCGGAGGGGCCTCTCGTCCTATCCATAGAATCGGGCGGGAGCTTCTTCGTGCTGCTGCCCCAACAGGAGCCCCAAATGAGACGCGAAATATTCACCGCAGAACATGACATGTTCCGGGAGCAGGTGCGGCGGTTTGTCGATAACGAGATCGAGCCAAAAGTCGTCGAATGGAATCGCAACGGCATCAGTGATCGGGAAAGCTGGCGCAAAATGGGTGCGGCTGGCTTTCTGGGAGCAAACGCCGAAGAGGAATACGGCGGCGGCGGGGTGGACTTTCTCTATGACGCAATCGTGATGGAGGAGCTCGCGCGGGTGCGCGCCCACGGCCTCATGATGGGGCTGCATTCGGACATCTGCATGCCCTACCTCAGCACGTACGGCAGCGAAGAGCAGAAGCGGCGCTACCTGCCCGGGGCGATCTCGGGTGAGACGATCCTCGCAATCGCCATGACCGAGCCCAGCACCGGTTCGGACCTGGCGGCGGTTCGCACCACTGCCAAGCGCGAGGGTGATCACTATGTGATCAACGGCTCGAAGATTTTTATTTCGAACGGGCAGCTCGCCGACCTGGTTATCGTGGTGACCAAGACCGATCCGAATGCGAAGCCTGCGCATCGTGGTATCAGCCTGATCCTTGTCGATGGTAATGCGCCGGGCTTCGTGCGCGGACGCAAGCTCGACAAACTTGGCTTCAAGGGCCAGGACACCAGCGAGTTGTTCTTCGAGGACTGCCGCGTTCCCGTCACCAACCTGCTTGGCACGGAGGGGCAGGGATTCAAGATGCTGATGGAGAAGCTCCAGCAGGAACGGCTGGTCTGCGCGGTAGGCGCCATCGAGAGCGCCAGGCGCTGCCTCGAAGACACCATCGCGTACACCAAGCAGCGCCGCGCATTCGGGCAGGCGATCTCGTCCTTCCAGAACACTCAGTTCAAGATCGCCGAGATGGCTACCGAGATCGAAGTGGGACGCGCTTTTGTCGATCGCCTGATGGCCGCGCACGTTCGCCACGAAGACCTGGTGACCGAAGTAAGCATGGCGAAATGGTGGACGACGGAACTGCTCAAGAAGGTTTCCAGCCAGTGCCTGCAACTCTTTGGTGGCTACGGCTTCATGATGGAGTATCCCGTCGCGACCGACTACGCGGACGCCGCCGTGCAGGCTATCTATGCGGGTACCAACGAGATCATGAAGGTGATCATCGCGCGCAGAATGGAACTGGATGTCCGGGACTGAACCGTGAGCATCGACCGCCCACCCTCAGCAAGGACATCGAGCTTAAAGCCCGTGGCCGGTGCGACGGCTGGCTACCACGACCGGCAATCCGCGCGAAGGGGCGAACGCGATGCTGCGGCGTTCGAGTCGGGCGGTGTAACCGGGGGCAGGTTTCAGTTCGACGCGTGAGAGGATTTGGGCCAGAACGATTTTCATCTGATAGGTCGCGAAAGCCGCGCCGATACATCTGCGCGTCCCACCGCCGAACGGGAAGAATGCGTACGGGTCGACTCGGCTGCCGAAAAACCGCTCGGGGTTGAACTTCAGGGCGTCCTCCCACAGGTCACTGCGGCGATGGGTAAGGTAGATGCATGGTGCGACCACCACCGCGGCCGGAAGTTCGCGGCCCGCGATAGTGACGGGAGCCTGCAGTTCGCGTCCCGCGTTGGGAATCACCGGGTCCAGACGCATGGTTTCGTTGATGACCGCTTCCAGATAGCGAAGCTTGTTTACGTGCTCTGCACGGGTTGGTTCTGCACCGGTCATCGATCGGACCTCGGTCCGCGCGCGCTCGGCGACCTCGGGGTTGGCCAGCAGGCGATTGATAACCCACGACAATGATGCGGCGGTGGTTTCGTGCCCGGCAAGCAACACGGTTAACATTTCGTCGCGCAAGGTCTCCTGGTCGAGCAGCGCACCATTCTCGTCACGCGCCACCAGCAGCATTGAGAGAACATCGCCGCGCGGCTCAGTGCCCGCCTCGCGCCGCTCGCGAATAGCTGCGAACAACAGTTGCGAAAATTCACGATGCAACCTGACGGCACGACCCCACGGGCTCCACGGGCCGAGATCGATCTGCAGGGCAGGGAGAGCGAACAGCGTGCCAAAACGGCTGGCATACAAGGTGAAAAGCTTCGAGAGCGTCTCGCGGATGAGTGTGGCAGCTGGGCCGTCCTGCAATCCGAACACGGTGCGCATGATCACCTCAAAGGTGATCGCGCGCATCGCGCGATGAAGCGGGAATGGTTGCTCGATTGGCCATCGATCGATCTCGGCGTCGGCAATGGATCGCATCGTATCGGCGTACGCCTGCATCCGCTCGCCATGAAAGGCGGGCAGGATTAACCGCCGGTCGTGCAGATGTGCCGGCCCATCCAGAAACAGCAGTGATCGCTCGCCCATGAACGCGCCCAGCGGGCGGTTAGCTTTTCCGGCCCAAAAGATTGCGGGGTCGCCCTGGAAAATTTCTCGAATCGCCACGGGGTCACTGGTGAATACGAAGGGCGCAACTCCGGGCACGCGCAGCGTGAACCAATCGCCATAGCGGCGCGCACAATCATCGAGGAAGCTAAAGGGATTGCGGACAAAATTGAGGGCCGCGAAAAAGCCCGGCCCCGGCGGCAACTGCGACGGCTTCAAGCCGGCGAGCGAGGTGTCGGCGGCGGATGACAGTGGCAGTTCTCCTCAGGCCTTAGAGCGGGAAACTTCCGCTCGGCTGATCACAGAACCACAAAGGTGCGTCGAGATAAAGATGTCTGCGTGGCGGGCGGAAGGTCACCGGCGCGGCGGAGAAGGTTGCTCACGCGGCGCACTCGCATCGCTGTGGCGCGGCTACCAGGTCCGCGGTTCGGTCCGGGGCAAGGATGCCGGGGCGCGATATTTCTGGGCCCACAAGACAAGGCACCGAGGGTTGTTCCCGGTGCCTTGTCCGCCAGCCAGATCGCGGAAAATCAGCCGACGTTGCGGCCCACCACGGATACGAAGCTGACGCAGCGACCGGGGGCGCCGCCAAGGTTGTGGGTCAGGCCGATCTTCGGATCCTTGATCTGCCGCGGACCCGCCTCGCCGCGGAACTGGAGCCACATTTCGTACATCATGCGCAATCCCGAGGCGCCGATCGGATGGCCGAATGATTTGAGCCCGCCATCCGGATTGACCGGCAACTTGCCCTCAAGGTCGAAGAAACCTTCCAGCACATCCTGCCACGCGGTTCCGCGCGGACTGAAGCCGAGATCTTCGTAGAGCACCAGTTCAGTAGGCGTGAAGCAATCGTGCACTTCGGCCATGCTGATCTGTTGGCGCGCATTGGTTATGCCCGCCTGGCGGTAGGCATCGCGCGATGAGGCTACGACTTCGTTGAAAGTGGTGAAATCGTAATCCGGCGATAGCGGTCCTTCGGCCGGTCCTGCGACGAATGACAAGGCCTTGATGTAAATTGGATTCTTGCAGTACTTGTGCGCGTCTTCAGCGCGGACGACTATTGCCGCGGCCGAGCCATCAGAGACGCCCGAACAATCCATGATCCCCAGAGGGTCCGCAATTTTTGGCGAGTTCTTGATCGCCTCGATCGATACTTCCTTTTGGAACTGCGCCTTCGGGTTGCGCGCGCCGTTACGATGATTCTTCCACGCGATACGGGACAGAACGTCCTTGCCCTTTTCCGGATCGAGTCCGTACTTCTTGAAATACGCCGGCGCCAGGAGTGAGAACGATGCGGGGGCGGTCATGCTCCCTTCGGTACCGTCATTGGGAGGGACGTTTCCCACCAGTCCTGAGTAGCCCGAGTCCTTGAGTTTTTCGACGCCGATCGCCATGGCAACGTCAAACGCGCCCGATGCGACCGCATAGGCGGCCTGCCGCAGCGCTTCCGATCCGGTGGCGCACATATTCTCAACCCGCGTCACCGGCTTGTACTGAATTTTGAGCGGTTCGGAGAGAGTCAGTCCGGAGATTCCCGACCCCATCGTGCCGAGCCAGTAGGCATCCACATCATCCGGACCGATACCGGCCGATTCGTAGGCCTGGTAGGCCGCATCCACCAGCAAATCTTCGGCGCCTTTGTCCCAATGCTCTCCGAACTTGGTGCATCCCATTCCGACGATTGCAACCCGATCCTTGATGCCTTTGCTTGCCATGGTCTCCCTCCGGCCCTAACTCTTATCTCTCCGCGAATTGCGAGAGAAGATTTGGAAAGGCAGTTCCGCCTTAACGTTTTGGTCTCGCCTTCCAGAAATAGTTGTGCACGCCATCGGCGGTAAAGAGACGGCGAAAAGTCATTTCAACCTCGTCACCGATGGCAACTTTCTCGGGTTCGCAATCAGTCATCTCACCCAGGAACCGTCCGCCGCCCTCGAAATCGATGACCACGTTGATGGTTGGCGGATTGAGCGAGAACGCCAGCCGATCGATCGCGTACGTCGCGATCCGCGCGGTCCGGTCCGCAAATGGATACGGTTCCATCTTATCACGGGCCCGGCACTTCACGCACACGCGCTGGGGCGGAAGCTGCGGAGTGCCGCAGTTGGTGCACCTGCTCCCGACAAAGCCGAATTTCCATTGCTCCGCACGAAACATGGGGGGGCCGGCGGGGCGGTCGGGATCCGGCCGGCGCGGCGGCTCGGTAGGAAGAATCTCGCGCCACTTGAGATAGCTGCCGTACGAGACGTCGCCCTTCGACTCGATCATCCTGCCGACCGAGCGCAACGGTTTGAACTCGGCGATCGCCGGTGTGGCGCGCAGCACCATCGCGTCGGCGCCATCCGCGACCGATGCGACCAGCACCCGCTCGCCGGGCTTCAAGCTCGGCAACACGCTCGCCAGCATCAGCCCCACGTGGGCCGCGCCGGTTTGTCCGACTGTCAGCGCAAACGAATCGGATACCTTCGCCGGTTCGATCTTCATTCCGCGGACGATCTCTTCGACCGCGCGCGGATTGGGGGCGTCGATGACGATCGTGGCGAGATCTCCTGGCGAGACCTTGGCCCGCGTCAGCACGTCCTGGATGGTTTTGGTGAGCAGAGGAGCGTATGCCTGGGTAAGTGAAAAGCGCTCTTCCCAGGAGTGCGCGAACTGCTCGCCCGGCGCGCGCCAGGTGTCGAGAAACTCGCGGGTCAGCGAGGAGCTTGCTTCGCACTCCGCGATGACGTGGTCGGTCCCCAGCACGAAGGCCGCGGCGCCATCGCCGTTTTGCTGCTCCGCCTTGCCCTCCGGAGCGCCGAGTCGCGCATCGGCCATCGCCACGACGGCCTGAGAGCGAGAGCTGGCAGCCGCGTCGACGCCCTGCAGGAGAGAGGTCAGGCCGGCCCGGACCGATCCCGTCACATCCATCGCGCGGATCGAGCTTGGTAAGCGCGCAGCCGCGCCGACCACCGTCGCATTGAGCTTTTCGCCGTAGGGCGGCGTGGTGGTCGCGAACAGCAGCGTACCGATGGTGCCGGTGGGCGCGGCCTTGAGGGCGTCGCGTACTGCTTCCACCGCCATCGAGGCGCTGTCTTCATCAAAACTCGCTACCGCGCGTTCGCCTTTGCTGGCGACCACGCCGAGCACCTGCGCAATAGCGGCTCGTTTGAGCCGCCGGTATGGAACGTATGACCCGTAAGCAACAATTCCAGCCATGGCCGTGATTAAACGCTGATACGGCGTGCGAGGTCAAACCAGTCTGCCGACCGCGGATTCGTACGAATTATTCGTTTCAAGAATCCCTGACTCCGGAGACTGCTTTCCGGCACGGGGAGAGTGAGGACGGATCCAGCTCCGGTTCCTCCCTAAGCCGGGGGATCCCTTCTGACAATTCAATATGACCTCCCCTGTTGCTCGAGGTGGCGCATTCGCGGGGCATGCTGGTCCTTGAACCCTTCGATCGTGACCACTGCGGTCTGCCCGGTCCGAAACGGACGCTGGGGATCGCGATCTTCGAGCACGATTCGCACCGGGAAGCGCTGCGAGAGCCGCACCCAGTTGAGGGTTGGCTCGATTGCGGGAAGGCCCTCCACCGTGGCCCCGTTCTGCTGATAGAGCGCCCAGCCGACTCCCTGCACGCGGCCCCGAAAACGCTTTTCCGGATAACTCAGCAGGTAGACATCGACGCTCATGCCGGGGCGAATGTGATCGAGAAAGTTTTCGCGAAAGTTCGCCACCACGTACCAGGTCCGATCGTCGACCAGGCTCAGTACGTCTTTTCCTTGATTGCCATACTGCCCGACCGAGATATTGAGATTCGTTACCAAGCCGTCAAACGGCGCGCGAACATAACAATAGTTGACGTTCAGGCGCGCGTCTTCCACCGCGGCCTCGGCCGCTTTGCGGCGCGCGTTGATATCACCGAGCTGGCCGAGATTGTTTTCCGCGCGACGCACTTCAGAGCGCGCGTTGTCCACCGCGGCCTCCGCTGCATGCACGCGTGACCGCGCATCAAAGACATCATTGGCCGTGACGAAATGTCTGGCGAGCAGCGGCTCGATGCGTCCGAGGTATTGCTTGTTGTATGCAAGGTCGGCTTCGCGTCGTTTCTGCTCGGCTGCTGCCGCGTTTATCGCATCGGTAAAGGCGTTGATCTCGAGATTGGTGAGCGCGAGTTTCGCGGTGAGCTGATCAAGGGCGGCTCGGTAGGGACGCGGATCGACGACGAACAGCAGCGCACCCTGCTTTACGTACTGATTGTCGACGATCGGGAGTTCTACTATCGGTCCGCTGACGTGCGGCGCAACCGCGATCATGTTGGCCCGCACATACGCGTCGTCAGTGCGCGGATAGACGTAGTAGATGCGGGTCACGTAAAGCGCAGCGACGATCGCCGCCACGATGATTGCGGCGCTTAAGGTCAGGCC
The DNA here is from genome assembly GCA_046728175.1 of Thermodesulfobacteriota bacterium. GTDB lineage: Bacteria > Desulfobacterota > Binatia > Binatales > Binataceae > JAFAHS01. Next base: position 42,029 of record JBKPEA010000066.1, read on the forward strand.
GACCACACGAAGCGCAGAGTCGCCGCCGGGTTGCACGCCCGAAGTCATCGGTGCCGCCATCAGATTCGAAAGAAAGTCAGATAAACGACGCAGGCAGCCAGCACGGCGAGGGCGATGTAGACGGCTGGCAGCGGCCACAGATACGGTTCGATACGAAGTGTGACAAAGACCGGCCGGAATGCAATCGCAACGATTCCACCCACGATTGCGCAAAACAGCCAGGCAGGAAAATTGGCTCCCGCGATATTAATGATCGGATCGCATCCGACGCATGTGCACAGCAGCGTCAGGCCAGCAACTGATAACGGCGAGGGTTTGCGCATCGAAGCACCCCGATTGTGCCCAAGCATCTGGTCGGTTTCAATTCAGATTGCGCCCTGGGCAGGGATGGGCAGCGCGAAACAGACTCTTAGGCGGAAACACGCGGGGACATCAATGGAAATCAGCTGGGAACGGAAACGGAAGGTGCGCAAGACGGCGGGCGGGCTGCGGTGGCGGTGCAGACTCATGGCGGGTGAAGTCCGGATGGCGTCAGTCGCGCTGCTCGTGGCGACCTTTGCAGGTTGCACCTATTTCCCGGTGCAACCGGAAATCGAACCCGATCGATTTGCGCCGCCGGCGCCCGATCGATCGTGGACAGAGACCCGCACTGTGCGCAAAGAGTATGCAGTTCCGCCTGCGTCGCAAGGCCTCGGTTCCCGGGTGGCTGTTATTCCCTTGCCAGCCCGGCCGATGCCGACTGGAGAACGCCAAAGCCTCGCCACTCTCATTGATATCTCCCTGACCAACAATCCGGAGACCCGCCGCAGCTGGGAGAATGCGCGCGCCGCGGCTGCCGGCTATGGCGCATCCAGAGCGCCCTACTACCCGCTGGTCAGCGCCAGCGGGAACGCTGGCTACCAGCGAATTTTATTTCAGTCGCCCCGCACCATCGCGATTCAGCAATGGCAAGTCGAGCCGATGATCAATCTCACCTACACGCTGGCCGATTTCGGGCGCCGCAGCGCGGAAGCTGACATCGCGCGGCAGCAGTTGGCAGCGTCCAACTTCGCGTTCAATCGGATCATGCAGAACGTGGTTTTCGGCGTACAACAATCGTTTTATGCGCTGGCCGCCGCCAAAGCCGCCGTGCAAGCCGCGCAGCAGAACGTTGAACTTGCCAAGACCGACCTAGAGGCGGTTCAGCAGAGACTCGACCTGGGACTTGCGACGCAACCCGCCTTGTTGCTCGCACGTGAACGCAAGGCGCAGTCGGAGTTCGAACTCGAGAACGCGAAAACCCTGGTCAACGATGCGCGGGCGGCGCTGGCGGTGGCGATCGGGGTTCCCGCCAATCAGCCGTTGGACGTCGAACCCCTCCAGAGCCAGACGGTCCCGAAGTCGCTGGGGAAGGAGGTAGATGAATTAATTGCCACCGCGGTGCGAGAACGGCCCGACTTGTCCGCCGAGGTCGCGCGGCTTCGCCAGAGGGAGGCGGAGCAGACGCGGGCGCGCGCCGAATGGTTCCCGGTGCTCGGAGTGAGCGCCAACTACACTCAGGCCAACTGGTGGTACAATTTCCAGGCGTCGCCGGTCAATTTCAGCAGCCAACCGCAGTACGCGGCGTTGTTCGGTTTTCGCTGGGACCTGTTCACCGGCTTTCGCCGCTTGAATGACGATCGGCGCACGGAAGCGGACCGCGCGGCGCAGCGGGAGTCGGTGCGCTCGCTCGAGTTGCAGACCATCGCCGAGGTGTGGCGCTCGTACTACGATTTTCAGACCGCGGTCAAACGGTATGAATTCGCACAGGCGTTGCTCGCGGCCGCCCAGGAAGCCTACGACGACAACATCGAAACCTATCGCCAGGGGCTGAGCACGATCGTCGAGCTGCTGACCGCCGACCGCGACCTGGCCAACGCGCGCTTCACGATGATCCAGTCGACGGCCGATGTGCTGACCTCGTCAGCGGCAGTCGCGAACGCCGTCGGCGCAGCCACTCCCGGGCGGTGAATCAGGAGAGGAGCCTAAACCACCAAGGTGTCAGGCGAGCAAGGTCGCAGACCTGGAGTGCCAATCCCGCCGGCTTGGCGCCTGGGCGTCTTTCTATTCGAGCTTCACCAGCAGCCCCCGGTTTTGCGCGGCGGCGAAGACTATCTTGAACACCGCAATCGCAAACAGGAAGTAGAAGAGGTTAAGCACCAGGCCCCACCAGAAGTAGTGTGAGTTGAAGCCGCCCCCGGCCAGCAGCTGACGCATGCCTTCGAACGAATGCGTAGTCGGCAACGTCCACGCGATCTCGCGCAGCCACGGCGGCAATGACTTCACCGGGTATAGCACGCACGAAATCGGTGCCAGCAATCCAGCAAAGCTCCACGCCAAGGCCTGGATCTTAGTGGTGTACCGGAAAATCAACCCGGTGATCATTATGCCGAGTGCGAAAGCAAACAGGATCAGGTTGATTAGGTAGGGCACGAAGCCCGGCAGCCACGGGAAGATATTGAAGTGATAGGCCGCCAGAGCCAGCAGCGAGGCCGCGCCGACACCCACCATCGCCTTCGCCACATTCACGCAGATCAGTCCCGTCATGTACTCCGAGATCGTCAGGGGCGTCGAGAACAGGTTGATCAGATTGCGCGACCACAACTCGTCCAGAAAGCCCACCGCCAGGTCGCGCTGAAAGGAGTAAAACAGTCCCCAGATGATGATCGCGCTCAGCACGAACTTGATAACCTCCGGCTGCATGCCGAGGCCGTGCCCCAGGTAGGTCGTGAAAAAACCCCACATTACGACATCGAGCACCGGCCAATAGACCATGTCCGTAACGCGATCGACGTTGCGCCGCGCTTCGTACGCGTGGCGCGCCATCACCGCGACTATCCGATGTGCTTTCATCCGCGTGCCTCCCGTGCCACGCGCAGGAATACTTCCTCCAGCGCTGGCTCATCACGCTCTTCCTTCAGGATCGCGTGAGTAATTTCGATCGGACTGCCAGTCGCGATCACGCGGCCGTGATTCAGAAATACAATCCGGCTGCATAGCTGCTCGACCTCGGCCATGTTGTGCGAGGTATAGAGAATCGTCATGCCGCGGTCGCGATTCGCTTCCAGCAACTGCGCTTTCGCCTGGCGTGCGATCTCGGGGTCCAGGTACGCCGTCGGCTCATCGAGCAGCAGCAGCTCGGGATCGTTGAGCATCGCTTTGGCTAGCCCGATGCGGGTGTTCTCGCCCGACGAGAGTCGCGCGATCGGCTTGTCGCGCAGCTTTGCGACATCGAACCGCTCCAGCCACTCGGCGATCCGCCGTTGCGGCTCCTTGATGCCATAGAGACGTGCGAACACGCTGAGATTCTCGTGCACCGTCATCCGGAACGGGAACGCAACGTAGGGCGAAGTGAAATTCATCCGCTGCAAAATTTGCTCGCGATGCGTCGCCATGGACTTGCCGAAAATCCGGATCTCTCCGGAGGTCGGCGTGATAAGGCCGAGGACCATCTGGATCGTGGTAGTCTTGCCGGCCCCGTTGGGCCCGAGCATCCCGACGATCTCGCCCCGCTCGATCCGAAATGACACGCCGTTGACCGCCGTGAAGTTGTCGAAGCGTTTAGTTAGATTTTCTACCTGGACCAGCATCGCGGGATTCCTTTCATTTCTCGTCCGAACTCATTCGGCGGCGAAAAAAACGGCGACCAGCGGATACACTCTGCGTGGACCCGCGGTCGCCGTACTATGACCGATGTCTGCTGTTACCTAATGCGCAGGCGGCGGGCACAACGCGCGTGCACGGGCTTTAGCCGTGTGGATGTCAAAAGGATTCATGCTTTTGCGTTGTGCCTCCGGAGAACCCACGTAACATAGCACGTTCCCGCGCAGGCTTGCTACGAGGGGCCGCTGCGCTACCCTCGCCGCGATGAAGATCTATACGGTGTGGATGGCTCTTTGCGTCGCCGCAATTTGCCCGGTTGGGCAGGCGCTCGGCGGCGAAGTGCAGTGTCCCCGACAATCGCGGTGGATCTGAAAATCACCGACACCCCCGCCGGATGGACCGCCGGATACAACGGCTTCACGAACGAGCTGGCCCAGCCTGACCATCTACGATGGCCCGCCCGAGGAGGGCGCCTCGCTCGTTTACAGCGACGAAAAGACGGCTACCGATAGCGTCACACAAACCTGGCAACTCACGTCCAGTGGCCGGGGCAACTGGATAACCTGCGGATACTCAAATACCTCCGCGCAGCTCACACAGAAAATTCCCGCAGACGCGACCTGATGCGAGGCCACGTTCGAACGCAACGTCCGCTTCGGCGACGGGCGCCATCCGATCCGCAAGGCCATCTGCACTTCGACTGATCCCCTGCGGCGCGTCCGGGTTAACGCCCTTTAACCTAAACGTTCGTTAACTATCTGAAATCGCGCTGTTTTTGCACGTTTCGGGATAGACCAAAACGCGAATCGGCTAGGACTTCGCTATGAAAATACGGACGCTTTTAGCTGTCTACCCCCGCATTTCGGCGTCGGTAAGGTTGGCACTTCCTGTGCTCTATCAGTCAAGCGAAAGAAGTTCGGAGGTAAGGACGATGACGTCGAACAGAATTTTCAAACAGCTGATTCCAATGGTGTTGGCGGGGGGCGTAATGCTGGTGCTGGCTATGCCGATGACGGCTAGCGCACGTGATTGGGATCATCATGATAACGGTCGCCACAACGGCTGGGTCCACCAGGATCGCGACGATTTCCACCATAACGGCTGGGTCCACCGGGATCGCGACGATTTCCACCATAACGGCTGGGTCCACCGGGATCGCGACGAGTTCCGTCATTACGGCTGGGGCGATCACGATCGTGACGATTTTCGCCGTGCGCCGAGGGTTTATTACCCGAACAACTACTACGGCTACGCACCGTCCTACGGCAGGGGCTATGGCTACGGTGGACCGTGTAACATGACTCGCCTACAGAACGTCTATCGCCAGGACCGCGCGACCGGCCATCCGGCCGCAGCGAATGACGTGGCGCGCCAGATGCGGGCCTGTGGCGGAGTGTCCTCGGTCTATCCATACTCGGGCGACGCTTATGGGCAGAACGGCCCGGTGTTCGCACCTCTGCTGGGTAGCTTCCTCGGCTGGTAACTTCCTCGGCCCTCGCGAGACGAAACACACCGACAACCAGGGCGCGCCGCAAAATGCGGCACGCCCTTTTTTTTGACCACGGCTGGCGCCAGAATGGGCCGACTCGATCGAAACTCGTCGAACCAGAAATGAAACCAGACAGCCAGGGACTCGCCGTCACCACCGATTCGGACCAGGCCATCGCTGCGATCAATCACTTTACGGAAGCGGCCGTTGTCCTAAAGCCCGGCATGGCCGACATTACCGCAGCGGCGCGGCGCGAGCCCGAATGCGCGATGCTCCAGATCTGTGCGGCCGTGCTGCATACACTCTCGCAGTCAAATCGGGAAGCTCGCCGCGGCGTTCGCTACCTGGATCTCGCGCGCCAACGCAGCGCGGATTTGAACGAGCGGGAGCGAGCCTTCATCGATGCCGTCGCTGCCGGATGCGACGGAGACTTCGATCGCGCGATCGCCGCGTACGGGCAGATCATCGAACGCTGGCCGAGGGACATCCTGGCCGCCAAGCTGGCGGAGTTCCACTGCTTTGAGACCGGCGACGCCAGACGCCAGCTGGAGATCATGGAGAACCTGGCGAGCGCCAATGGTGACTCGCCGCACGCGCTCGCCATGTATGGGTTCGCGCTGGAACTGAACGGCCGCCGCGACCGCGCCGAGCAGGTTTCGCGTGCCGCGCTGCGGCTGGACCCGGATTCGATGTGGGCGCAGCATTGCCTGGCCCACCTTTACGGCGAGCAGGGGCGCGCGAGCGAGGGAATCGCAGCCCTGGAGAACTACGCTCCCGGGTGGAGAAGCTTCGGTCAGTACATCCAGGCGCACAACTGGTTCCATCTGGCGACGTTGTACCTGATGCAACTTGATTTCGATCGCGCGCTCGATGCCTACCGACATCACATCTGGGGATTTCAGTCCGACGAGATCGTCGAACACACCGATGCGATCCTGCTCCTATGGTACGTCGAGCTTTCGGGCGGCGAGGTTCAGGAGCGCTGGCGCGAAGTTGCGCCGCACATCCGGGCCAAGGCTCACGAGCAGGTATTTCCATTCCTGACCAGCATTTACCTCTATGCGCTGGAGCGCGCGGGAGAGTCGGCGGAAGTAGATCGCGCGCTTGCGGAGATGGAAGAGTACGCGCGCCGCCAAACCGGGCGCGCCGCATACGTGTGGAGCGAAATCGGCATCAACCAAGCGCGCGGCTCGGTCGCGTTCGCCCGCGGCGACTTCGACCGCGCCGCCGCGCTGCTCGGCAGCGCACTCGGCGGTATTGCGTCTGGCGGTGGCAGTGACGAGCAGCGCGCGGTGTTTGCGCAATCGCATTTCCTGAGCTTGAGCCGCGCGGGCCACACTCAGCAGGCGCAGCAAGCCCTGCACGACTACCTCGCAGGGCGCTCATCTACTGCGCTCTTCCAGCGGTGGCGGGCCGAGATCGGCGGATGATCGCGCGTCCGCCGCACGCCACATTGCTTCTCGCCATTTCCTTGCTGTTCGCGGGTCTCAGACCGCAAGCCCTCGCAACCGAGGCCCGGACCGATGCCGGTGCCGCTCTGTTGAAACTGGCGCAACAGGAGTTTGGTAGCATGAACCGCGCCGAGCAGTTGCTGGTCAGCGCGGCAGCGCTCCGCAAGCTGGTATGGCTCGGTCCCAGCAGTGATCCCGGCGACCCGTCGAATGCGGTTGCGCATGGTGACCGGTGGGGCCCCGAACGGAGTGTGCGCGGGGAGGTCATCCGCTGGCTGGCTTCCGATCCCGCGGCCGCCGCCTTCGTGCACCCGAGCGGTCCGGGTTTCGCCGGAGCACGCGTCACGGGCCAGATCGATTTTTCCTATCTGGTCCTGACTCGTCCGATCACCATGCTTGGCTGCTACATTCCGGGCGGGATCGACCTGACCTATGCTCGCACGCAGGGCATCGACCTGCGCCGCAGTTTAACCGGAACCATCGATGCTGACTCCGCGACCATCGATGGGGACCTGTCGATGTTGAACGGGCATTATGCCGCGGTGAGTATGTTTCGCACCCACCTGACCGGCAACCTCGATTTCATCGGCGCGCAGGTGTCGAGTCCGGGTGAATATGCGATTCTGGCGACAGAAGCTACCATCGGGGGCGACGCGGATTTTCACCAGGGGTTCACCACCGACGGCCTCATCGATTTTCGTTTCGCGAAAGTGGGACATTCGCTGAGCTTCAACGACGCGCATTTCGGCGGCGGCGGTGACAATGGACTGAACGCGGAGCGGGCTGCGGTTGCAGGCATGATCTACTGGGTGAATGTCACCCACACCTCACGAACGATCCTTGATCTCTCCGACGCGCGCGCCCAAGGGCTAGGCGACGATGCGGTGAGCTGGCCCGCGCCCGGAAATCTGAATCTTGACGGATTCGTCTATGAGTCAATCGTCGAGGGTCCCACGGATGCGGCGGCGCGTTTGCGATGGTTGGGGCGCGAGGCGCCGGGTTACCGACCGCAACCGTACGAGGAACTCGCCAGAGTGCTGACCTCTAACGGGGACACGAGCGGCGCTACTGACGTGCTGATCGCACAGCGTCGGGCGCAGCGCGGGTTCGGCAATCTGGGCCGCCTGGAGCGGATATGGAATCTGCTGCTCGAGATCACGATCGGTTACGGCTATCGGCCGCTGCGAGCGCTTTGGTGGATTCTCGGTTTCGTTTTGTTCGGCACCGCCCTGTTCGGTGCCGGATATCGGATGAGAATCATCACCCCAAGCGAGGCCGATGCCTACGGCAAGTTCGCTGAGACCGGCAGTGCACCGGGGCACTATCCGCCCTTCAATGCCTTCGTTTATTCGTTGGAAAATTTCTTGCCGGTGGTCGACCTGCATCAGGGAGAATACTGGCGGCCAAATCCTGGCCAGCCTGATTCAGGCACCATGGCTGCGTCCCTGCTGCGCTGGTATCTGTGGCTGCACATCCTCGCCGGATGGACTCTGACCCCCCTGCTCTTCGCCGGACTGTCCGGGCTCATTCGCCCCGCCTAATCTTCTCGTCCGCCAGCCCTGGGTCCCGGCGGGTTTTCAACGATCGATGTGACCGGGCCTAAGCCTTCTCCTTTGACGAGAGAGAGCTGGTCTGAGCGAAGTAACGGTCAGAGGGTTGGGGCCGGATGAGCTACCATGGACTAGATCGGTCCTCCTTTCTTTCCAGTCCGGGACTATAATCACCGATGAAGCGAACCGAGCGGCCACGGCGTATGCTTGATCTGAAGGCCTGAGATGATTCGCGTTAAGTTTTGGCCCCTGTTTTTCCTCGTGCTCGGTCTTGCGGTGCCGGCTTCGGCGCAGACCAGTTTGGAAATTCCGCAGACCCAGTCGCAGAACCCGGCGCCAATCCCGAGTTTCACGCCGCGCTCCGTTCCGTCTTCAAGCGCGCAAGAAGGCGGGGGTAGTACATTGCAAATCGCGCCGAATCCTCCGCCGGCGCCTTCCACTTCCCAGCAGGTCGCACCCGCCCCGCAAACTCTCGATCCCACGGTTGCTGCGGCAGCCGCAGCCGCGGCTGCTTTGAACGCCCTGCTGGTCGCACAGCCAACTCCCGGGACGCTGCCTAAAGGGGTTGTTCCCACGCCGGGACCACCGCCCCCGCCACCCCTTACTTCGCAAGCGGAGCCAAAGCTCCCACAGGTTTTTCGCGGATGCTGGGAGGGCGAGGTCGTCATGGTGGATGACCTGGAGCGGTTACCGGGCGCTCACAAAGTTGGCTACTGGACGCCCAAGACCTATCGGCTCTGTTATCAGCGCATCGGTGAGGGACCCTTTCATCTGACTTTCAGCGAAACCGGCGTCGTTCCCAATGAACAAATCAAGAACGCGCGCGGCCGGGTCGATGCGCTGGCGACGGATGGGCGCGCGTACGCGAAGATGCGATCCGACCTTCGGTTCGATGAGGAGCATATCGAGCCAGGACTGCGCGGCGGCACCTTCGCAGTCGACGAAGTCACGATGCTCGATTGCAGGATTAGAGACGATGCGATGGCGGTAAGAGCGGGAGTTTACGGAACTCGCGACGGCGAACCATGGTTCAAAGCCCGCTGGCACGCCGATTTCCGCCACGTTCCGCAGTGAGCACGCGGCGACCACCTTGCGCAAAGCGCGGGCGCTTGAACACCGCTCCCGGTGGACGCAAAAACGGCATGCGTCTTGGCGTCTCCGGTTCGAAGCGTGGAGGGCGTGATCTAGCCAAGTCCACCATCTTGTCCAACTCCATGGAAGCAGGCGCAGCAGGCTAAGAGAAAGCTAAAGTCGCATGTGCGCCTCACCGTGAAAGCGTGTCGCGCCGCCAACCGCCGATTGCTATCGTCCATTCCGATGGGTCAGCAAGACCACCATCAACACCTCGATAGCGCCGCCCGATCCGGCGCCCCCACCGTGAAAGATCCGGTTTGCGGAATGGACGTGAATCCCGCTACCGCGGCGGGTTCGATCGAACGTCACGGCACGACCTACCACTTCTGCAGCCAGAAGTGTCTTGCGAAGTTCAAGCAAAACCCAGAGCAGTTCGTCGGTGGTTCGCCGAAAGCGGTGGTCCAACCATCTCCCGAACTGAGCGCACCACCTGGCACGCAGTACACCTGCCCGATGCATCCCGAGATCGTCCGCGATGCGGCGGGCGTCTGTCCGATTTGCGGTATGGCTCTGGAGCCGATCGCGCCGCACGCAGAGAGCGCCGACGCGAATCCAGAGCTGCTCGATATGACTCGCCGTTTCTGGATCGGACTTGCGCTCACGGTTCCGATCCTCGTGGAAATGCTATTGCCCGAGCGCGTCCTGATGGCTGTGATGGCTCCCGCCGCCATGCAAGTGCTGATGCTCGTTCTGGCGACTCCCGTGGTGTTGTGGGCAGGGTGGCCGTTCTTTGAGCGCGGATACCAGTCGCTGAAGACGCTCAATCTCAACATGTTCACGCTCATCGCAAGTGGCGTGGGTGTCGCATATGTGTACAGTCTGCTGGCCACTCTCGCGCGCCAGATTTTCCCGGCTTCACTGCGCGACCCGCATGGTCTGATACCAGCATATTTCGAGGCGGCCGCCTCGATTGTGGTACTGGTCCTGCTCGGACAGGTGCTAGAACTCCGTGCGCGCAGCCAGACCAGCGGGGCGATTCGCGCTCTGCTGGGATTCGCTCCCAAGACCGCACGGCGTATCGCCGATGATGGCCACGAGTCGGATGTCCCTCTGGACAATGTGCGGCCGGGAGACAGGCTCCGGGTCCGACCCGGCGAGAAGGTCCCGGTCGACGGCTCGATAATCGAAGGGGCCAGCGCGATTGACGAAGCGATGGTCACGGGAGAGCCGGTCCCGGTCGAGAAGAAGGCCGGCGATCGAGTGATCGGCGGCACCGTAAACACCAGCGGGGGAATCGTGATGCGCGCCGAACGCGTCGGCGCGGGAACGCTGCTCGCGCAGATTGTGCAGATGGTAAGTGCGGCGCAACGAAGCCGCGCACCGATTCAGCGCCTGGCCGATCGGGTAAGCGCCTATTTCGTGCCCGCGGTGATGGTGGCGGCGATGGCCACCTTTGTCGTTTGGCTGGGAGTCGGTGCGGGGCTGGGACGCGCGGTGGTAAACGCGGTGGCTGTGTTGATCATCGCGTGCCCGTGTGCGCTGGGGCTTGCAACCCCGATGGCGATAATGGTCGGAACCGGACGCGGCGCGCGCGAAGGCGTGCTGGTGCGTAACGCAGAGGCGCTCGAGATTCTCGAGCGCGTCGACACGTTGCTCGCAGACAAGACCGGGACCCTGACCGAAGGAAGGCCGCGCCTGGTTTCGGTCACCGCAGTGGATCGGACCAGCGAGAGCGAAGTCCTCGCCTATGCGGCTGCGCTGGAACGCGCCAGTGAGCATCCGCTCGCTGCGGCAATTGTGGCCGGGGCGGAGTCGAAGGGCCTCGCGCTGTCTCAGGTGAAAGACTTCAAGGCGGTTGCGGGAAAAGGAGTGACCGGAAACGTCGACGGTCATTCAATCGTCCTCGGTAATCCGTCGCTCTTTGCTGAGCTTGGTATCGAAGCCTCCACCGTCGCAACTCTCGCCGAGCAACTTAGCGGTGACGGACAAACCGTGATGCTGGTAGCCGTCGACGGACGCGCCGCGGGAATGATCGCGGTCGCCGACCCGATCAAGTCCTCGACCCCGGACGCTGTGCGGGCACTACACGACGAAGGCGTACGCATCGTCATGCTGACCGGAGACGGCCGAGTAACCGCCACCGTGGTAGCGGCAAAACTCGGAATCGACGAGGTCCGCGCGCAAGTGCTCCCGGCTGCCAAAGCGGAAGAAGTGAAGCGGCTCCAGGCGCAGGGGCGTATCGTCGCGATGGCGGGCGATGGAATCAACGATGCCCCGGCGCTGGCCACCGCTCAGGTGGGAATTGCGATGGGTACCGGCACCGATGTCGCGATGGAAAGCGCCGGCGTCACGCTGGTGAAAGGCGACTTGCGCAGTATCGCCAAGGCGCGGCGCCTGTCGCGTGCGACCATGCGCAACATCCGCCAGAATCTCTTCTTCGCCTTCTTCTACAACGTACTCGGTGTGCCGATCGCGGCGGGCGTTCTGTACCCGTTCCTGGGTCTGTTGCTGAGTCCGATAATCGCAAGTGCGGCGATGAGCCTGAGTTCAGTCTCCGTGGTGACCAACGCACTACGCCTCCGTCATGTGCGATTGTGAGCCACCCGACCCAAGGGCGCTACCTTTGCGGCGGTTTTTAGGATTTGGAGGTTTTTCTTCCTGGGTCCTTTGTGGTGCAATCAGTAAGACTCCGATTCCCTTGAGGTGATTGGCCATGGCTCTGGCGCTGGACCCACAAATGAAGGCGATGCTCGATTTTGCGAACGCTTCCGGGCCGATGTTTCTGCGCGCAGAAACGCCGGAGCAGGCGCGCGTTAAGATGCAGGCCCTGCTGGAAGCGCGTACCGTCGAGCCGCCCGCGGTCTATCGCGTTGAGGATCGGCAGGTTCCGGGACTGCATGGGCCAGTTCCGATACGGGTCTACACCTCGGAGGGCAGGGTCCCGAAGGGCGTGCTCATGTATTTTCATGGCGGCGGATGGGTGCTCGGCAGTATCACGACGCACGACGTACTCTGCCGCTCGCTGGCCAATGCCGCCGGATGCATCGTGGTATCGGTGGACTACCGGTTGGCGCCCGAGCACAAATTTCCTGCAGGGCCCGAGGATTGCTACGCGGCAACCAAATGGGCCGCCGCTAACGCGGCGTCATTTGGCGGTGATCCGAATCGAGTCGCGGTTGGGGGTGACAGCGCCGGCGGCAACCTTGCGACGGTGTGCGCCCTGATGGCGCGCGACCGCGGAGGGCCCAAGCTGGTTTTTCAGTTGCTCTTCTATCCGGCTATATCGGCCGCAAACGACACTCCATCGCAAAAAGAATTCTCCGATGACGGGTTCGTGCTATCCCGCGCCGATATGGAATGGTTCTGGGGTCACTACTTGAACCAACCGACAGACGCGGCCAATCCGCTGGCCTGTCCGAACAAAGCGAAGAACCTGGCCGGCCTGCCTCCGGCGCTGGTGGAGACTGCGAGTCACGACCCGTTGCGCGACGAGGGCGAGCGATACGCCGAGCAGATGAAAAAGGCCGGCGTAAGGGTCACGCTCACGCGCTACGAGGGCGTCACTCACGGCTTCGTCAGCTTCGCCGACGCACTGGACCAGGGCAAGGCCGGAATCAAGAAAGCAGGCGAGGCCCTGCGCGGTGCTTTCGGAAAGTAGCCACACGACATTCCAAAGCAGGTAGCTTAGCACCCCCCCGAGCGCGGCTGGGGGTCACACTTTGCGCCGCAGCGCCTCGAAGCCAACAGTCGACACTGGCGGTGAGCCGAGCGCGCCAGGGGTATACTCTTCCGGGATGGCCGAGGATCCATCGGAGTCTTATCAGAGCGTCGGCGGTAGTCGCGCAACACCGTTTGCGGACCTCTACCATTACCTGGTTCGCTCGCCGTGGCCGATCCTGCTGATACTGGTACTGGGCGCGTTTACCGCCGCCAACGCGCTGTTTGGTCTGGCCTACTGGCTCGACGGAGGGGTGCAGGGTGCACGGCCCGACTCGTATCCCGACATGTTCTTCTTCAGCATACAGACCATGTCGACGATCGGGTACGGTGTGCTGCATCCGAACACGTTGTTCTCCAACGCGTTGGTTTCGGTCGAAGCGCTGATGGGCCTGGTCGGACTCGCCGTGATGACCGGGCTGGTGTTCGCCAAGTTCTCGCTGCCCAGCGCGCGGGTGCGTTTCAGCCGCTACGTGGTGGTGTCGAGGCGCGATGGCGTTCCGAGCCTCATGTTCAGGATGGCGAATCTGCGCGAGAGCCGCATTCTCGAAGCGCAGATCCATATGACCTTTTCGCGTATTGAGGTTACCGGCGAGGGTGAACGGCTGCGCCGTTTTTACGATCTCCGATTGCAGCGCGAGCGCAGCGCGCTGTTTACCCTGAGCTGGACCGCGGTTCATCAGATCCTGCCCGATAGTCCGCTCTCGGGCGAGACGCCCGAGTCGATTCGCGACTCCGGCGTCATGGTCGTCATATCCTTGACTGGACTGGAGGAGACTTTTTCGCAGACCGTCAACGCCCGACACTACTACGGAGCTGAAGACATACTGTGGGGCAAGCGACTGGCCGACATCACCAGCTTTCGGGGCGGGGGAACACCGGTGCTCGACTATTCGCGCTTCGATGAAGTAGTCGACGCGCCACTGTAGCCGGGTTGCTCCTCAAGGCGGGCCGGCCCGCCCCAACGCCGGCGGGTCAGTGCGTAAGCTGGCCACACCGCGAGCGCCAGCAATAGAGCGATGGTGAAATCTCGTCTGCCGTCGCCTACGGATAACGCGAGGCCGAAGGTTGCTGACCAGGTCAGTAGGGGCAATATCACCGTCAGCAGCAGACCGGCCCTTCCCCCACCGACAGTAAACAAACCCTCACGGTCGGGAACGAGCTGCCGCAACCTAACCAGCGCCGCCATCTCCAGGGTTAGTGCCGCCATATAGAAGAAGACGTCGAGGACCACCAGCGCGAGAAAGCCGAGTGGAACCAGCAGCGTGAAGGCGAGGCAGCACCAGATAATCGACCTTCGAGGCGTCGCCGTGGTGGCCCATATTTCGCGAAGCGCTGCTGGCAAATAACCCTCGCGCGCGAGCACATAGGGCATCCGCGAGACCCACAGCATCGCCGCTTGAAAGACTGCAAAGGACATAACGCTGCCGCCGATAGCAATCGCCGCGCCGAGCGTCGGGCCGCCGAGTTCACTGCCAACCTGAGAGAACCAGCCTTCGTGCCAGTTCGCGCCATTATGAGCGCCGCTCAAAGAAACCATCAGGGGCAGAAGGTAGCCCGCGGCCACCAGCGGAACCGCCACCGCGATCGCGCGGACGTAATTGCGGCGCGGGTTCTCTATTTCCGCCGAGACGACGCTCAGATTTTCCCATCCGCCGAAATTCCAGATGATAACCGTCAACCCCGCGCCCAGCGCTCCCAGAGGATCCGTCCCGAACAGTGGAGCCGAGGGCATCTGAAAATTCGCAATGCGCTCCCAGCCGAGTGCGATCAAAATGACGAACGGCAGCAGGAGCAGGACGGCCAGCGCGATCGAGGTGTCGCCGACCGGGCGAATGCCGGCGAGGTTGAGTAATCCAGCCAACCAGACCAGGCCCACGCCCATTGCGACCTGCGCGGCAGGCCCGAGCGGGAGCAGATACGACAAATATGCGGCGAACAGGACCGGATAGAGGGCCATGTCCACGGCAGTGTAGAGGATAGTCAGATAGGCTTCGGCGAAGCCCGCGAAGGGGCCCAGCGCTTCCTTGACCCAGAAGTAGAATCCGCCCTCCACGGGCCGCAGTGCCGTGAGCTCGGCAGCCATCAGCGCCGTTGGCACGCTTAAGGTCAACGGCACGATCAGGCACAGGAGAATCGCCAGCTTCGGGCCCGCGAACCGGACCGCGTCCTCCACTCCGTAGGGCCCCCCGCTCACGACCAGATACATCAGGCACACCAGCGAGGTGAAACCGAGAGTCCGACGCGACGTCAGACGGGTAAGGGTGGATTGTCCGGAGGAAGGCTCGTCGTTCGTTTGCGATTGAGAGCTGCTGGGCACCGTAAAGCAGACGCTCTAGCCGAAGGGGTGAAGGCTGGCAAGGCGATAATTCGGCGGACGCTGGCCGTTTATATATCGATTCGGAGGGTGCGGGACGTATAATGGAAGGGTGCCGAGAGGGTTTGGCGGAAAGGGTAGGGGCCGGTGCTCTCCCCAAATAGTCCGGCATAGTGCTATTAGATTGGTCGAGAAGCTTCTGGACTCGCCCGTCAAATTAATGAGATTTTCAGCCAAATCTGTAGTGGGCGTGCTCGCGGTCGCGTCGCTGGTCTTGGTTGGATGTGCGCAAACCGCGCAACGCCCGCCGGAGACCCGGGAAACCGCCAGCACCGGTGATGCGAACAATTTTGGCGGAGCGCCCGCCGTCGAAATACCCTCGGACGCGAAGGCGATGGGCGCGTTTCTAATCGCGGAAACCGCGAACAACGACAATGATCGCGAAGGCGCGCTGAAGGGTTATGAAGACGCGGTTCGTTACGACCCAACCAACGCCCAGCTCCGGGTTCGCCTTGCCACTCTCTACGTACGCGACGGCCGCCTGAAAGAAGCGCTCAACGAGGCCAACGAAGCGCTCAAGGTCAATCCTAATTCGGTCGATGCGCGCCTGCTCGCCGCCGGAATAAGCTCGGCACTCGGCGATGACGCGACCGCGGAACGCTACTACAAGGAAGTTCTGCAGCTAAGTCCCAAGAACCAGGAGGCCTACCTCTATCTGGGAACGTTGTACGCCAAGCGCGGCGATTTCGCCGCGGCGGAGAAGACCTTTCAGAGCCTGATCGGACTCGATCCGGGCTCGTTCCTTGGCTACTACTACGCGGGCCGGGTCATGGTAGGGGCCAAGAAGTACAATGAGGCCGACCACTACTACCAGGAAGCGCTGGAACGAAATCCGGAACAGGAACTGGTGTTGCTCGACCTCGCTACCCTGCGGATTCTGCAGAACAAGCCGGAAGAAGCAATCGCCTACTACAAGAAGATCATCCAGATCAATCCGAACAACGAGCTCGCGCGCAAGCGCCTGGCCGAAATCTACGTCGGCCAGAAGAAGTACGACGAAGCGCTGGGCGAGCTGCGCCAGCTGGAAGGCATCGAGACTAATCCGACTGACACCCGGACCAAGATTGGGCTCCTCTACTTCCGCAACGGCGACTACGATCAGGCCGCGACCCAATTCAACCTGGTGCTTGGGACCGAGCCGAATAACATGCAGGTCCGGTTCTACCTGGGTGCAGTGTACATGGAGCTGAACGATTACAACCGCGCCATCGCCGAGTTCGAGGAGGTCCCGCCGACCGATGATCACTATGTCGAGTCGCGCATCCAGCTCGCCATCATCTATGACAAGCAGGACCGCTACGACAAATCGATCGATGCGCTGAATGAGGCCTTGAAGCTCAAGCCCAACGACACTGAGCTGATGGGCTTTCTGCGCGAAGTGTACACCGAGAAGAAAGACTATGCTGCGGCGATTGCGATCGCACGAAACATGGTCGCGATCGATCCGCGCAATGATGACTTTCATTTCAAGCTGGGTGCCTGCCTCGACCTCTCCAAGCAGCGCGAAGCGGGCATGGCCGAGATGAAGAAAGCGATCGAGCTTAACCCCAAGAACGCCCAGGCCCTCAACTACGTCGGTTATACCTACGCCGAAGAGGGCAAGAACCTCGAGGAGGCGGAGCAGCTCATCAAGCGGGCCCTCGATGTTCAGCCCGAGGACGGCTTTTACATCGACAGCCTCGGCTGGGTGTATTACCAGAAGGGCGAATACAAGAAGGCCGTTGAAATGCTCGAACGCGCGGTCAATCTGACCGGCAGCGATCCGACAATCACCGAGCACCTGGGCGACGCCTATCGGAAGATCGGCAAGGTGCGGGAAGCCACGCACGAATACAACGACGCGCTCAAGAAGGCGCAGGAATCGGATCAAGTCGCGCGGCTCAAGGACAAGCTGCAGGTCCTCGAGCACGCGCAAAATACAGTGCATTGAGCCGTCGGGCCGGACAGGCGATGCGATCGCTCGGGCGCCTGACCGCGATCGTCGCACTGGCGACCCTGCTCCCGGCATGCGCGTCGTTGAGTCCAGGCACTTCCCCGTCCGGCCCAATAGAACTCTCGCACGATAGCGCGTCCCTAATTCATCAGTTGACGCAGAAGGTCGCGGAACGTGATCGAGCGCTGGTGTCGATGCAGACGGAGGCGGTGATGGGATACTCGGCGCCGGACCGGCATCCGCCCAAGGTGCGCGAACAGATAGTCGCCAAACGCCCGGATAGCCTTCGGGTAGAGGCGCTCTCGGCATTCAACGTCGCGCTAATCCTTGCGACCAGCGGACAACAGCTGGCGATTTTTGAACCCTCGCGCAACCGGCTCACCCGCGCCGCCGCCACCGCGGACAGCCTGAACCAATTTATCCAGATTCCAATGGCGCCCGCCGACGCGGTGACGCTGCTGCTGGGAATCGCTCCCGACTCCGCCGCGCTCGCCGCGCGCCCGCCGGACGCAGTTGTGACCGAGGGGGCGATGACGGTGGCCGCGTGGAGCGTCGAAAACTCGGCGCGTCGCGAGTTGGGATTTCAGGACGATCAACTTGTGCTGGTCCGGATGCGCAACGCTGACGGGAGCGTCGACTACGAAGTGCGTTACAGCGAATACCAGGATTTGGGGGGACTGATGTTTCCCTATGCGGTGGACGCGAGCTTTCCCAGAGCACAGAGCCGAATTTCATTCCATTACAAACGTCCAATCATCAACGGGGAAGTGCCTGACTCGGTGTTCGTTCTCTCCCCGTCCTCCGCTGGGGAGCAGGCCGAGCTGGACAATGCGAATCCATAGACGGGCCAAATTTGCTGCGGTGCTGCTCTCGATCGTGGCCATTGCCGCATGCCACGTAAACCGCGGCCAAAGCGATCACACCCGGGAACAAAACCTGTACCAGGCAGAACCCGGGGACCCACGCACCTTTAACCCGATCCTGATAACCGATGCGACCTCGGGCGAGACGATTGGCGACCTCTTCGAAGGACTGGTGCGCACCAACCCTCTTACGACACTGCCCGAAGGAGAACTCGCGGAGAGCTGGGAAATTTCAAAGGACGAAAAGACGGTCACCTTTCATTTGCGGCGCGACGTGAAATGGTTTGACGGCCAGCCTCTGACTGCTCG
The DNA here is from genome assembly GCA_046728175.1 of Thermodesulfobacteriota bacterium. GTDB lineage: Bacteria > Desulfobacterota > Binatia > Binatales > Binataceae > JAFAHS01. Next base: position 60,413 of record JBKPEA010000066.1, read on the forward strand.
CGATTTTCTGTTCACGATGAAGGTGGTCTACGATCCGAAGATTGCTACCAGCATCCGTTCCGTGCTGCTGGTCGACGGCCAGCCCATCGCGAGCTCCGCGCCCGACGATCATACGATTGTCTTAACCCTGCCGCGCCCCTTCGCACCGTTGCTGTCCTCGGCGGGCAGTGTACCGATTATTCCGGAGCATGTTCTCGGCGCGGCGTATGCCGCGGGCAAGTTCAACCAGACGTGGGGAATCAACACGGCTCCCGATCAGCTGGTAGGCACCGGCGCCTTCAAGATGACACGCTACGTCCCAAGCCAGGTTGTTCAATACGTGCGCAACCCTGACTTTTGGATGAAAGACGAGCACGGCGGACGACTCCCGCGCCTTCATGCGGAAACCAGGATGATCGTGCAAGACCTCAACGCCGCGTATCTGCGGTTCCTGTCGGGTCAGACCGATCTCATTCTGCGTCCGCGTCCCGAGGAAGTGATGGATCTTAAAGATCAGCAGCAGAAGCTAAAGATTACGGTCAGAGAGATCGGGATCGACACCGGGACGCTGTTTTTCTGCTTCAACCGAAACCCGCGCCACTTCGTGAAGAACGGGGTCACCAGTCCCAAGCTGGCCTGGTTCACGGACTTGAACTTTCTGCGCGCGATGGCGCACGCGGTCGACAAAGAAGGAATCATCAATCTCTGCTTCCACGGATTCGCGACCCCGGCTGTTGCCGACATCTCGCCGGCCAATAAGATCTTTCACAACCCCGATCTTAAGGACTACGACTACGATTTGTCGGAAGCCGCGCGTCTGCTGGAGGCCGCCGGCTATCACCTGATATCGCCGGGAGTTCGGGTCGACTCCAAGGGCAACCGGCTGGAATTCAACCTGGTTACTAATACGGGAACCCCGGAACGCGACCAGATGTGTGCGATCTTTAAACAGGATCTTGGAAATCTCGGCATCAAGGTTAACTATCGGCCCATCGATTTCATCACTTTAGTCGAGAAGCTTGACAGCAATTTCGATTGGGACTGCGTGCTGATGGGATTTACCGGAGGGATCGAGCCCAACGATGGCGCCAACTTCTATCGCTCCTCCGGGAACCTGCACCTGTGGAATCCCAATCAACCGAAGCCGACGACCGAATGGGAAGCCAGAATCGACCAACTCCTCGACCAGGGTGCCGCGGAAATGGATACCGCCAAACGCGCACCTTATTATTGGGAGATTCAGAAAATCTTGCACGATCAGCTCGCCGTCATCCAAACCGTGCGACAAATCCGCTACCACGCCTGGGTCAACACCCTGGAGAACTATCAGCCGACGGTATGGGGCACCTACAAGCCCGAATGGATTCAGTTCAAACCGCAATGAGTCGTGATTCTAACCGGGCTTCGTAGCGCGCCGATGGGACGGTTTCTGATACGCAGACTGATCAATATGGTCCCCTTGCTAATTGGGATTACCTTCTTGTCATTTCTCGTGATGTCGCTCGTGCCGGGCGATTTTTTCTCCAGCCTGAAGATGAATCCGCAGATCTCGCCCCTGGTTATCAAGCAGATGGAGGCGCAGTTCGGCCTCGATCAACCCTTGCTGGTGCGCTACCTCAAGTGGCTCTGGTCGGTGCTGCACCTCGACTTGGGCGTCTCCCTCGCCTACCACGTCAACGTCACCTCGCTGATCGGAATGCGCGCACTTAACACCATCATCCTCTCCGCCAGCTCGATGTTGTTCTCTTGGGCGCTCGCGATCCCGATTGGAATCGTGGTGGCGGTGAACCAGAACTCAATTTGGGATCGCATCCTGTCGTTCCTCGCGTTCTTCGGCATGTCGCTGCCGAACTTTTTTCTCGCCTTCATGATGATGTATTTTGCGCTACAGACCGGGTGGTTTCCGATTGGCGGTACCTACTCGGTTGACTACGCAACCCTCGATTTCTGGAATCGGATCGCGGATCGCATCAATCACCTGATCCTGCCCGTATTCGTCCTGGGAGTGGCCGGCATGGCGAGCCTCATGCGCCTGATGCGCTCCCAGATTCTGGAAATCAAGAACTCGGAATTCGTCCGGACCGCGCGTGCCAAGGGACTCTCCGAGCGCGTGGTGATCTACAAGCACGTGCTGCGCAACGCGCTTAACCCTTTCGTTACCATGGCCGGCTACTCGCTCGGCGACCTGCTCGGCGGCGCCGCCCTGGTAGAGGCGGTCATGAACCTGCAAGGCCTCGGGCTGCTGCTGCTCGACGCCGTGCGCTCGCTCGACATCTACCTGGTGATGGGATCCGTGCTGATGGGAACGGTGCTGCTGCTGGCGGGTAACCTGCTCGCGGACATCGCGCTGGTCGCGGTCGACCCGCGGGTAGATTTTTCCTCGATGACGGCACAATGAACGCACCGCTTGCGACCCCGACGCAATCGATCGAGCTTGCCTCGGCGTTACGGCGAGAGTGGCGGTATTCGTCGTGGCCCGTGCGCTTCTCCGCGCTCTGCCTGACGCTGTTTTATCTGTTCGCGCTGCTCTCGCCGTTCTTTGCGCCGTATGACCCCACGTTCCAGAACCGCGCGATGCCAAATTGTCCGCCGATGCAGTTACGTGTCGCAGGCCCGGCCGACTGGTCGCGGGGCTTTTTCTATACTTATCCGCTGACCATGGTCGATCGCGTGGAGCGGCGCTACGTGCCCGACAAATCGCGTCGGGTATACATCCGCCTGTTTCACCGTGGGCACTTGTTCACCACCGATTCGCCCAAAGAACCCTTCTATCTCATGGGCAGCGACGGTATCGGGCGCGATCTTTTCTCGCGGATTGTCTACGGAGCGCGCGTGAGCATGTTCGTCGGGCTGATTGGAGTGTTGATCAGTTTTTCGCTGGGGATCACGATCGGCGCGCTGTCGGGTTACGTGGGCGGGGTCGTCGATAACCTCATCATGCGCTGGTCGGAAATCGAGATGTCGTTGCCGGCCTTCTATTTCCTGCTGGCGCTGGCGGCGATAATCCCGGCCGGGCTCAGCACCGTGGTGACGTTTTTCCTGATCGTCGCGATCATGAGCTTCATCAGCTGGGCGGGGTTTGCGCGCATCATTCGGGGAATGGCGGCCTCGGTGCGCGGATTGCCGTACGTGGAAGCAGCGCGCGCGCTGGGCGGTTCACGCTGGCGCATCATCCGCAGCCACGTGATTCCTTCGGTGATGGGCTACGCAATCGTGGCGGCCACGCTCTCGATACCGGGGTTCATTCTGGGGGAGAGCGCCCTGTCGCTGCTGGGCCTCGGAATCCAGGAGCCGGCTGCGTCGTGGGGAAATCTGCTGGCGGCGGCCGAGGATGTGCAGAACCTGCGCCACTATCCGTGGATTCTGATTCCCGGAATCTTCATTTTTCTGGCGGTGATGTCGTTTAATTTCCTGGGCGATCATTTGCGCGATCGTCTGGATCCGGCAAATGCGCGGTGAAACGACGATCGCGCGGTTCCTCTGATCATCTGGTTCGCGCCGTCTTTGCGATGCTAGCCTTGAGGTGACGTGGCGCCCCTGCTCGAAGTCAAATCACTTTGCACCTCATTTCTTACCGATGCAGGCGAGGTGCGTGCGGTGGACCATGTGAGCTTTGCGGTCGAACCCGGGAAGCTGATGGGACTGGTCGGCGAGTCAGGCTCGGGCAAGACCGCGACCGTGCTGTCGATCATGCGGCTGTTGCCCGAAACGGCTCGAATTACCGACGGCGAGATCCTGTTTGACGGCAAGGATCTACTGACCCTGCCCGAACCCGAAATGCGCGCGATTCGCGGCGCTCGCATCGCGATGATCTTCCAGGAGCCGATGACCTCCCTTAATCCGGTTTTCACGATCGGCAGCCAGGTCGGCGAAGCGGTGCGGCTTCATCAGCGCACCAACCGCCGCGAGACCCATGACCGCGTGATCGAAGCGCTGCGCCTGGTGGGGCTCGCGGACCCCGAACGACGCATCAACGACTATCCGCATCAGCTGTCGGGTGGGATGCGCCAGCGGGTCATGATCGCGATGGCGCTGTCGTGCAATCCGCGGCTACTCATTGCGGACGAACCGACGACGGCGCTCGACGTCACGATCCAGGCTCAGATTCTGGATCTCATCCGTGAGCTGCAGGAGCGGTTTGGCCTCGCGGTGATCCTGGTCACCCACGATCTCGGAATCGTCAACGAATATGCCGACGCCGTGACCATCCTGTACGCGGCGCGCGTGATGGAGCAGACCTCCGCGTCAGAGCTGTTCCGCAATCCGCTGAATCCCTATACCAAAGGCTTGCTGGGATCGATTCCGGGCATCGACGGCTCGCCGCGGCGACGACTGCAGGCGATTCCCGGCACGATACCCAGCGCTTTGAAACCCCCCGTGGGATGCAGATTCCATCCCCGCTGCCCGATCGCAGTCGCGCAATGTTCCGCCGCAGATCCTCCCCTCCAGGAGAAAACCCCCGATCACTATGTCGCTTGTATCCGGGTCTGAAGACTCAGGTGCCCGCCCGCCCGGTCCACCCCAAGGTTCCGGGCCGCTGGTCCGAGTCGATGGTATTTGGAAGGAGTTCCGGGCGCGCAGCGACGCCCTGTGGTCGCGTGCCCGGCTGACGGTCAAGGCGGTCGCGGGAGTCAATCTCGAGATCTATCGAGGTGAGACGCTCGGACTCGTCGGAGAATCCGGCTCCGGCAAATCAACGCTGGGGCGGCTCATCCTGCGTCTGATGGATCCGACGCGGGGGACGGTCTGGTTTGACGGGCGGGATCTTTCGACGCTCACGCGCAGCGAATTGAGAGCGTTGCGACGCGACATGCAACTGGTCTTTCAAGATCCATATGCATCGCTGAATCCCCGCATGAAAGTGCGTTCGATAGTCGGCGAAGGAATTGAGATACACAACCTTGCGCGCGGGCGCGAGAAAGAAGAACGAATCGTTCAGCTCCTGGAAATGGTGGGAATCGGAGCCGACGCGATGAATCGGTACCCGCATGAATTTTCCGGAGGTCAGCGCCAGCGTATCGGCATCGCACGGGCACTCGCGGTAAATCCGCGTTTCGTGGTGCTCGATGAGCCGGTGTCGGCGCTCGACGTGTCGATCCAGGCACAGATCATCAACCTGCTGCAGGATCTCCAGGAGCGACTCTACCTGACCTACCTCTTTATCGCTCACGACCTGCGTGTGGTCGAGCACATCAGCCGCCGGGTCGCGATAATGTACCTGGGCAAAATTGTCGAGCTTGCGTCGCGCGAGCAGATCTATGCAAACCCGCGCCATCCTTACACCAGGGCCCTGCTATCAGCGATTCCGACGATCGATCAGGCCTCCAAACCGGAGCGAATCAAGCTGCCGGGCGAGATGCCCAGTCCGGTCGATCCGCCTCCCGGTTGCGCCTTCAATCCGCGGTGTCCCTATGCCGAAGATCGTTGTAGAGTAAAGGAACCAGCGCTCGAGACGGGACACGGCTCGCACTGGGTTGCCTGTCATGTGTTCCCTGCGCAATAGGTTTAGGTTGGTTTTTTGATGGATCGCCCCAGCCATCCCGGGAATAACGGTGTCCCGAAAGGCGCGCCGCCCAGTCCAAAAGCGCCCGCCGATTCTTGGGTGGAGGAGCGCACCCGGGTGGCGGTCGGACGGAACATTAACGTTTCCGGTCGGCTGATTTTCCATGAACCGGTCAGGATCGAGGGAAGATTTCGGGGCGAGGTTTCCTCGGCCGCGCTGGTCGTAATCAGCGAAGAGGGCACCATCGAGGGCAAGGTGCGCGCGCCACGCCTGGTCATCATGGGGGAGTTGCGTGGAGACGTTATCGAGTCAAAACGCGTGGTACTAGGACCTCGCGCGCGGGTTCACGGCAATATCGAGGCCGAGAAAATCGCGATCAACGAGGGCGCCCATTTCTACGGCCATGTTCAGATGACGAACCGGGCCAAGTAGCCGATCCCCCATTCTACTCGTGCTTGCGGTTGACCCGTCGTCCGGGCGTGCGGAGTCCCGCGCGGGCCGGGCAGGACTGAGTCGACTTTACTGCTGCGTGGTGGTGTCAAGGCGCGCCGCTTTGCCTTGACGCTTGCGCAGGTAGTAAAGGCGGGCGCGGCGAACACGCCCGTGGCTCAGTACCTGGATCTTCTCCAGACGCTGCGAATGGACTGGGAAAATTCTCTCGACTCCCACGCCATAGGAAACCTTGCGAACCGTAAATGTGGCACGATTGCCACCCCGGTTGATCCGGATGACCACGCCTTCGAACGACTGAATACGCTCTTTTTCGCCCTCACGAACCTTGACCTGAAGGCGCACAGTATCGCCAACGCGAAATGCGGGGAGATCGGAACGCAAGCCACGGTCTTCGAGCTTCTTGATGACACTATTCATGGAAATATTCAGACCCGTTTGACTCGCCTCGGCTCCTTTTCGGCTTCCGCCTGGGGCCGCTGTGGAAAAGAGCTGGCGCAGGGGTCGAGTGCAAGAAAGTACCCAAAGGCGCCCACCGACACAAGCGAGCACCGGAAACCTGAGGTTTTATGGAATTACACCGTATCGGGGCCGGGCACGGGCTGCTGCGCGGGCTCAGGGGCGGCGGGATGCAGCCGCCGACATGGATAGCGAAGGGGCCGACCGCCTTCGCGTGCCGGATCCAGGGTGGTTTCCCAGGTCGCGTCGCCTCCGGTCGTCCAGCATTCGACCGGATCTCCTGCGCAGCGGAACTTCAGCACCTCTCCCTGATTGCTGAGAAGCGGGTCACTACCGGGGGAGCGTCTTTCCTCGCAATCGGTTCCAAATTCGGAGCGTGCACAGTGCACGCGATCGACGATCGGCTTGACGTCCGCGCCCTCGATGACCTGTTCGAAATCGCAGGACGGAAGGTCGGCCTGCGTGCACACCAGCTCACGGCAGTTGGCAACCACGGCGCCGACCGGATTGGGGACCGTGATCGAAGACGAAGGGTGTACGGGAGGTCCAACCGACTCCTTGAGCGCGCAGCCGAAGACCGTCATCAACAGCGTCGCAGCAACCATCATCCAACCGGAACAGCGCAGGTACCGTTGGCATCTCATCGCGGCCCCCGACTAGCTTCCGCGCAGGCGTTCCAGAATTATTGCGCCCGCGGCTCGCACCGATAAATGGTTATAGTCTCCTACGCCGCGAATCGATTGCACCAGCAAGTCCGAGCGCTGCACCACCTCGGGCGCCAATCCGAAGCCGGTTCCGAGCAGGATTAGCAAGGGCGGTGCGTCGGGCTCCCGCATCCGCTCGCGGAGTTGCGTGAAGGTTACCCCCATCTGCGTGCGTGCCGAAGTATGCACCACCAGCGGACGTATGCCGGCGAGATGCTCGGCAGCCGTGAGAGCATCATCGAGATCGGGAACGATCCGGACCAGTTCGAGGGCCTCGCGCCGGCGCCCGTCGAAGGCGCGCCCGAAATCGAATTTCCAGTGGTCAATCACGGTCGCGGCGAAGTGGCGCTGCTCAGCCACCGGATGCACGATGAAGAATGTGCGCACGCCGAAAGTGCATGCGGAGCGGGCCAGGTCATGAATGTCGAGGCTGGTTATCGCCGAGGTGACAATGCGGCCGTTTCGGTCGACCACCGGGTGGTGAACGAGCGCAAGAAACAGATCAGCCACGTGAGGATTTGTGCGCCAAATCGGGGCGCCGCCGGGCCGTGCGTTTTTCGGCCTCTACCCGGCGCCACTCGCGTACCTTGCCATGGTCCCCGCCGAGCAGTACTTCGGGCACCCGCATGCCGCGGAACTCCTCGGGACGGGTGTATTGCGGATACTCCAGCGTGCCCGCCGCGAACGACTCTTCCGTGAGCGAGTCCGAGTTGCCAAGTACTCCCGGGATGAGCCTTCCCACCCCTTCAATTACCACCATCGCGGGGAGCTCGCCCCCACTCAACACGTAGTCGCCGATCGAAATCTCCTGATCGACCAGCGAGCGCACTCGTTCATCGATACCTTCATAGCGCCCGGCGACTAGCAGCAAACCGCGGGGCCTGGCCACGAGTTCCCGCGCCAACGCGTGGCTAAAGACCTCCCCCTGCGGAGTCATGAGGACTTTCCAAAGCCCGGGGTGCTGGTTGATGACATCGTCAATCGCCGCTGCAAGTGGTTCCGGCCGCATGACCATCCCGCTGCCACCGCCATAGGGTGCGTCATCCACTTGCCGGTAATTACCGAGACCGAACGGGCGCAAAGGATGGACCTTCAGCTGAATTAATCCCTGCTCGACCGCGCGGCCAATCATTCCACCGCGAAACGGCGATTCGAACATCTCCGGGAACAGTGTGATTACGTGAAATTCCATCGGACAGGCCTGGGCGAGCTCATGGGTACAATTTATAAAGGCGCACCGACCAGAACCAGACGTCTTGCGCAGAGGCAGGGCTCTTGCAGCCGTGCTTTTTCGAATGATAGTTAGCTGCTTCAACTCGGAGGACAACGATGACCCCGTCGAGCAGGCTTCTGGCACTCGGAACTACCGCCGTGATCGCGATCGCAATCGCGCTCTCAGCTTCGTCACTGCGCGGGCAAGAAGCCGCCGCCGATCCCGCCCTTACCGCGGCAGCACAGAAGGCATTCAAGGCGATAGCGGATGGCGATGTCGAGGCTCTGAAGCCGCTGGTGGAGAAGAAGTACGCCAAGAAACTCACTGCCGAAGAGCTGCGTCTCCCCCAGAGCGGCCCCAAGGTAGCGGTGGCCTATGATGGCAACGTCAGGGTGATGCGGGCTGATGATCGGAAGGCGGTCATGCAAGCGAACATGTTTACCCCGTCATCCAACGACATACCCAAGGGTGAGGCGAGCAAGCTCACGCTGTTCATGGTCAAGGAAAAAGGCGGCTGGGTGGTTGACGCACCTGGCAAGAGAGAGGCCGAGGACGACGCGACGATGAACGGCGGATGGTACCATCCGGGGGCATTCACGTTCTGTCCGAACCGTGGCCTCGAATATCTCGGCAGTCACTTCAGTAACAAGCTGAACTGCCAATCGTGCGCGGTCTGCAAGTAGCGGAGAGGAAACTCAGTCCTCGATCAGACCCGGCACCGACTCGATCACCACGCGGCGCGAGGCAACGTCAACCGATTTTACGATGTCCTCGATTACGGGGACGAGAATTTCGTGCCGTTCCCCGCGCACGACCATCACGTCATTAGCACCGTTGGAGAAGACCTCGGCAATAGTCCCAAGCCGCGTATGGTCGGTCAGGAACACTTCGCATCCGATCGCCTGAAAATAGTAGAACTCGTGCGGGTTGGTGGGGGGCAGGTCGGCGCGCGAAACCATCACGATGCCTCCCTTGAGCACCTCCGCCGCGTTTGCATCCTCGATCCCGGCCAGTTCGATTTTCACCATCCCGCGGCCCGCAGGGGCGGCCTTCAGGAGCTGGTACTCGCGGCAGTGAGCGCCAGTCTGGATCGTGATCGTTTTGAGCGTGGAAAATGACTCGGATTCGGGATTATCCGGGCGGCATCTGAGCGCGCCACGTACTCCATGAATTCCGGCAATCCGGCCGATGCGTATCAGGTCCGGCGATGGCTCCGGGTAAGCATTCGCCAGTGGACCCGGAGCAGGATCCCGAGTCGGCCCAGTGCTACGCGGCATCGGCCGACTTACTTCTCTTCGATTATTTCGAGAACCACCTTACGGCTGGTGCGCGACGCGACCGCGTTAAGGATGGTTCGGATCGATTTGGCGGTCCGCCCTTGTTTGCCGATCACGCGGCCCAGGTCTTCTTTGGCTACTCGCAGTTCGAGCACCGAGGCAGTGTCGCCCTGAGTTTCCTTGACCTCGACCGCGTCCGGGTTGTTCACCAGTTGTTGCGCCAGAAACTGAACGAGCTCCTTCATGGTTGGCTCCGTTGCAGCGGGTCGCGTCGGGCGGAGACCGTTGCGGTTAAGATGCCTGCTTGATGAGCTTCCTCACCGTCTCGCTCGGTTTAGCACCGGCCTTGAGCCAGCGCTCAGTGGTGTCCTTCTTAAGCGTTACCCGTGGCGGGTCAAACGCGGGATCGTAAGTGCCGATCTGATCGACGAAGCGGCCGTCGCGAGGTGAGCGCGAGTCGGCAACGACGATTCTAAAAAACGGCTTTTTCTTGCCACCGTGGCGGCGCAGCCTGATTACCAGTCCCATTGATTCTCCTCTCTCTATTTTAGCGCCCAAAGCCAAGTCCGCGCATCATCGCCTTATCGGCGCCCATGCGCGTGATTTTCTTCATGACTTTGCGGGTTTGGTCAAATTGCTTGAGAAATCGGTTCACATCCTGCACGGAAGTTCCACTGCCAGCGGCAATCCGGGCGCGGCGACGGCCGTTCAGTATGAGATGATTTTCCCGCTCTTGCCGTGTCATAGAATCAATAATCGCCTGAATACGCCGGAATTCTGTGCGCGCCTCTTCGGAATCCGCCGCCCCGGCGACTTTCTTCAACCCTGGGATCATTCCGATTAGGTCGCCGAGGGATCCCATCTTGCGAATTGCTTTTATCTGCTCGGCAAAGTCGGTGATCGTGAATTCGTTCTTCTTGAATTTGCGCTCGAGTTCTTTGGCCTTGGTCTGATCGTAATTGGCTTGGGCCTTTTCGATAAGCGTCAAAACGTCGCCCATCCCGAGTACCCGCGAAGTCAAGCGGTCGGGATAGAAGACTTCAAATGCATCGAGTTTTTCGCCGGTTCCGGCAAAGAGTATCGGCGCACCCGTCACCGAGCTGACCGACAACGCCGCCCCGCCGCGCGCATCCGAATCGAGCTTGGTCAAAATTACGCCGGAAACCTTAAGCCGGTCATGAAATCCCGCAGCGACATTGGCGGCTTCCTGGCCCGTCATGGCATCGGCGACGAAGACTATATGGTGCGGATTGAGCGCGGCCTTGAGCCGCTGCAATTCGTCCATCAACTCGTCGTCGATCTGCAGCCGCCCCGCGGTATCGACCAGGACTGCATCGTGTCCTCCGGCCTCGGCGCGAGCGAGGGTGCGCGTCGCGATCTCTATAGGATCTTGATCTTCGCGGCTGTCGACCACGGGCACGTCGATCTGCTTCCCAAGTACGCGCAATTGTTCCATCGCGGCGGGACGATAAACGTCGGTAGAGGCGATGAGTGGGTGGCGTTTGCGGTTCGCCCTGAGCCACAGCGCGAGCTTGGCGAGAGAAGTGGTTTTGCCCGAGCCCTGGAGTCCAACGACCATTATCTTGACGGGCGGCTTGACCTTGAGGTCGAGTTCACGAGCTTGACCACCCATCGCGCGGGTCAGTTCCTCCGCAACAAACTTGATGAGGTGTTGTTCGGGGGTGAGGGAGCGCAGAACCTCCTGTCCCAGCGCCTTCTTCTTTACGTGGTCTACGAAATCGCGGACGACTCTGATGTTGACGTCGGCTTCGAGCAGGGCGAGGCGCACTTCACGGAGCGCGTCTTCGATGTTGCGCTCGGTGATGCGGCCCTGCCCCCGAAGCTTTTTGAAGACGCCTTCGAGTCGATCGCTGAGCGTGTCGAACATAAGTCAGATGCTTGGAAAGCAGGTAGAAGAATGTGGTCGCAACTACCGAACGCTGGTTAAGTCTAGCAAACCGCAGAGGTTAGGCCAGCGCCCAATCTCAGTCGAATCGCGGCACACGCCGGTTACAGATCGCCCCGCCACTAAAGAGCCCGCGTTGCCTCGATTCTGTCGACACCCGCGCGCAGATAAGCTTCTCGTCAGCGGTTGCCTTCGACACCTGAAGCAATCCCGGCGGTGAGAGATTACGCCGGCCGCCTTGAATGGCCGAAGGATCTCTAACCCGCGCAGGCGGCGATCGCCCCATCGCATTTCAACGCGCACCGACCGCGACCTCAATCCATCGCCTGTCCGCTGAACGACGGGACCCCATATGGATGGCGGGCGCAGCGCCTTTCACGCCTGGCGCTTCGGATGTGCAAGCGCGAGAAAACCGAATCTCTCGACTGAGACGATGAGCGAGCTTTAGCAGGCGCCAGCATCAACGGCGCACGAAACAACCCTCAGCAGTTTGTCGAACTGCTTTGGCATGCTATTTGGTGGGCGCTCCTGTTATGGAGCGCGGGGCGAATAGCGGACTAGCCGGCAGCGGTGTTCAGGTAACTTGCGACGACCAATGCTATTACCACGAACCCGGATCCCAAGACGGCGAATACAGCCATCTTTGCCATGCTGCTCATCGGTGAACCTCCCCTTGAAGAGCGGGTGGCAAGCCACTCTTCGAGTGCACTGACTCTATTATCAGTGCTTATCTGGTAAATCAGGTACGCCGATGATCGAGCAAATGCAATACAGGCGGCGACTGAAAAATATCTTCTAAAATCAATGGCTTAGCGCAATTACTTGTGCAGAATTAACAGACAATCGGCGGCGCCAGGTCAGCAGCATCTCCTGTGAAATCAGACCCGCCGGGCGGAAAAAGAGTGAAACGGCAGTCGTGCAAATATAGACTGGAGTGGACGCGAAACCGTGCACGGCCGCGTCTTTATCGGGAGCGCTCCTCGCCGGTGCGGAGGAAGCGGAGGAGGGAGTTGGAGTGATGGATTGAAGGCGCGTGCCTCCGACGGTCGGCGATGAAAACGATCAGTCTCGCCTCCTAGAAGAACCCGAACAAACTGTGTTGCTGATGCCGAATGTCAGGGCCACACGACGCCGGCGTTAAGAAGCTCCGCCTGCTGGGCGCGGCTAAGACCGAGGATTTCTCCTAACACGTAGTCGCCGTTTTCGCCCACTTCCGGACCTGCGGAGCGAATCGAGCCCGACCCGCTGGAAATTCTGAACGCGATGCCGGTCACATGGGTGGTCTTGTCGCCGACCGATTTGACGGTCGGCCAGAAACCGCGCGCCTTTAGCTGGGGGTCACGCTTGCAGAGGTCGGCTCCGTTGGCCACCAAACCGGCGGCAACCTGTGCTGCTTGCAGGGTCATCATCACCTCTTCAGCGCTGCGCTCTATCGTCCATCGCGCCAGGTTCGAATCGAGATCCTCGCAGTTGCGCATCCGCAGGTACAAGGTGCGGAATTTGGGATCGTCTGCCCAGACCGGATTTCCGAGAGCCCGCACCAGACGTTCCCATTCGAGTTGCGAGCGCACCGAGATGGCGACCCAGCGATCGTTGTCCTGCTCGCGTGCCCGGCATCTATACACGCCATGCGGAGCTGCCGGACCTTCCTGCGAGGTGTAACCGAAGGGCTCCTGCACGCGGTTGTTGACGCTGATGTCCATCAGCGAGGTGCCGATAACGGAAGTCACTGCTTCGAACTGCGACAAGTCGACAAATTGGCCGCGCCCGGTGCGCCGGCGATTCCATAGCGCTACCAGTGCCGCAAGCGCACCCGTGTACCCGCCGCACATGTCGGCGTAGGAGTAGCCGTAACCCGCCGGCTCACCATTGCTGTCGGCCATCATGGTCGTGTAGCCGGAGAGCGCCTGGAGCGTGGGTCCGTAACTGACATAACTCGAGCGCGGACCGGTGTGGCCGAGACCCGACATGCTTATACAGATGATCTCCGGCTTCACGGCGCGCAGGCTTTCGTAGTCCATTCTCCACGCGCGCATCACGCGCGCGGAGAAATTGTCCATCACCAAATCGCTCTTGGCAGCGAGCATCCGGGCAATTTCGATGCCGCGCGGCTCGGCCATATTAAGAGCCAGGGAAATCTTGTTGCGATGCAGATCGCACTGCAGGCCGAGCTTGCGATTTCCCAGTGGCGGCGGATTCTTGCGCTCGATCTTTACGACTTGCGCGCCATGATCCGCCAGAATACGAGTCGCGACCGGACCTGCGACTACCCAGGTGAAATCCAGAACGCGGATGCCTTCCAGCGGGAGTCCGGCCACGGCTAGATAATTCCTTCGCTTGCAAGCAGGGCGATTTCCGCGGAATCGACGCCTACCTCATCGCGCAAAATCGCGGCGCTGTGTTCACCGGTGAGGGGTGGACGCCGAT
>JBKPEA010000067.1:0-36584 GCA_046728175.1 Thermodesulfobacteriota bacterium
CCTCACATCCGCTCCGGAGCGCCTACTCCGAGCAGTCCCAGCCCAGCGGCGATCGCCGTTTTGAGCAACTGCGCGAGAAAAAGCCGAGCAATGCTCAAATCGCGATCTGTGCCAATTATACGATTCGTAGGCTTGTTGTAATAGCGATGGAAATCTCCAGCGAGCTCTAGAAGATAGAAGGGGATCCGATGGGGTTCGAGCAGTTCGGCTGCCGCCGTCATCACCGCCGGCAGCCCGATCGCCCGCTTCGCAAGTTCGATCTCCTCGCCCGTAAGCAGCCCGAGCCTGATCGACTCGGAATCGTCGGGGAGTGCGAGGCCGGCCTTGTCCGCCTCTCGAAAAATGCTCGCCAGCCGCGCGTGCGCATACTGCACGTAAAAGACCGGGTTTTCGGGCGCCTGCTTGCGTGCGAGGTCGAGATCGAAGTCGAGATGGCTGTCCGACTTACGGAACAAAAAGAAGAATCGCACAACGTCCGCCCCAACTTCATCGATCAATTCGTCGAGCGTGACGTAGGTCGCCTTGCGGGTGGACATCTTGACCTTCTCGCCACCGCGCGTGAGCGTCACAAACTGGTAAATGATCACACGCACCGGAGTGACGTCATGCCCAAGCGCTTTGACGGCTGCGATCACCTGTTGATGCTCCGCGACATGGTCGGCGCCGAACACGTCGATAATCAGGTCATAGCCGGCCTTCAGTTTTTGGATATGGTACGCGATGTCTGGGGTGCGGTAGGTTGGCTCGCGGTCAGGACCGGAGCGTACCAGTACCTCATCTTTGGGCAGGCCGACGGGACCGCCGCGCAGCCACAGGGCGCCATCACGTTCAACCAGCAATTCGCGCTGGTCGAGCCCACGTAGAACCTCTTCGACTTTTCCGTCCTTCATGAGGTCGAGCTCGTTCGCGAAGACGTTGAACGTGATTCCGAGGCGCGCACAGGTCTGGTTGATGTCGGCGAAGATTGCCTTGACCGCCGCAGCGCGGAATACGTCGATGTCGGGCACATCGACCAGCTTGTCCCCGTTCTCGGCGATTAGCTGTTGCGCAATCTCGCGAATGTATTCGCCCTGATAGCCGTCCTCCGGCAGTTTCGCCTCGCGGCGGAGCTCCTGCAGGTAGCGCGCTCGCACCGATTCCCCGAGCAGCTTCATCTGCCGTCCACCGTCGTTGAAGTAATACTCGCGAGTGACTTCGAAGCCGGCCGCCTCGTACAGCCTCGCAATCGTATCGCCGAGCACTGCATTGCGCCCGTGGCCCACGGTCAAAGGCCCTGTCGGATTGGCCGAGAGATATTCGATCTGCACTCGATGATTCGCTCCCGGGCGCAATTCCCACCGGCGCGGCCGGAAGTAGTTTGCCGCTTCGCTCATCGCCCGGCGCATCTGCTTGTGCCAGTAGTGCGGCGCCATGCGGAAATTGATGAACCCGGGGCCCGCCACCGTGATTTCCGCGACGTCGGCCGGGAGTTCCACGCTGTCGCGAATTATCTCTGCGACTGCGCGCGGCGGCTTGCCCTCCGTGCGCGCCATCGCGAGCGCCACGTTCGATGCAAGGTCGCCGTGCGCGGCATCCTTGGGCGCTTCGACTGCAACCGTATAGGGAGTCGATACGAGTTTACCCTCGGCGCGCGCGCGATCGATGGCGGCGCTCAGGATCGAGACTACGATTTCGTTCATGTGAGGCGGACCAAGCCTAATAATGGTGCCAGATACCGGACCACCTGTTAAGGCAGATGTGAATTGCGGTTAGCCGCCTTTGTTCTTCGTTTACACTGGAGAGAAAAGGGGGCGTGTTTTTTACTCATCTTGGCAGGACGCACGACGGGCAGTGAGAGTCTGGGCTGCTTGACCCGGACGCAATCTCAATGGGAGCCTGCACTCCATGGACCTGGGACTCAGCGGCAAAACCGCAATCATAACCGGGGGCAGCAAGGGAATCGGGCGCGCCGCCGCGCTCCGCTTCGTGCAGGAAGGTGCGTCGGTGCTGGTCTGCGCTCGTGGCCAGGACGCACTCGAGGAAACCGCGGCGGCGGCACGCAAGGCTGCGGAAGGTGCACGCGTCCTCACTGTGTCGGCAGACCTCACGCGGCCCGATGACATTCGGCGGGTGGTCTCCGAGGGCGTCCGCGCCTTGGGACGCGTTGATATTATGGTCAACAATGCCGGCAGCGCGCGTCCCGGCGAGTTCCTGAAGCTCGCGGACGAGGTCTGGCAGGATGACTTCGAACTCAAGTTCTTCGGCTACGTGCGGATGGCGCGCGAGGTCATGCCGCACATGGTGCGCGAGCGCAGCGGCGTCATTATCAATGTCATTGGCACGGCCGGTTTGCGGCCGAGCGCCGGCTACATGGTCGGTGGGGCGGCAAACGCGGCGCTCAATCACTTCACCAAAGCGCTGGCCGACGAAGGTTCGAAGCATGGCGTGCGGGTGGTCGGTATCAATCCGGGTCCGATTCTGACCGAACGCCTCCAGCTTTTCACCGAGCGCAGCGCGGGCGGACGCAATCTCGATGAAATCTATGCGCGGATGACGCCGCTCAAGCGTCCCGGCAAGCCGGAAGAAGTCGGCGACCTGATCGCGTTCCTTTCCTCGCCGCGCGCCGCTTTCATCCATGGCGCGAACATCACCATCGATGGCGGTGCGAATCCCGGACTGATCGGATAGCGCCCGAACTAGTCCTTCTTTTTCTTGAACCACTCGGGATCATTCGACAGGGTCGGGTGACCGTTGCCGAGCTGGATCAAGACGCCGTGGCTTGAGCGCGGCGAGATGAAGGCCTCGTAGGAAGTGGCAGACCATTCGATTTCGTCGACCACTCGCACGCCCTGCGCCTTCAGTTCCGCGACCTTCCCTTTCATGTCGGGAACCTTGAAGGTGAGATGATGCATGCCTTCGCCCCGCTCCTTGAGAAATCTGTGCAGGAACGAGTTGGCTCCCAGGGGTTCGAGTAATTCCACGGTGAGACCGTTCAGGTCGAATTCGGCCAACCGGTAGCCAGCCCGCTCGCTTTCCGCTTCGTACATGAAGCGTGCCCCGAGAATTCCCTCAAAGAATTTCCGCGCTTCCGCAACGCTTCTTACCGCGATACCAATGTGATCGAGCTTGCCAACCGGCTCTGCCATCTCGATGTCCTCCAACTAGGCGATGGTAGCTGATTAGCTCGCGGAGAAGCACCCGCGCGGATTCTCGCAAAGGAGCCGGAGAGGGCAGTTTCTTTTTGTTCTGGGGCGGTCGACTCGGGGCAGGTCCAAGGCGTGAGGTCGCCACCACTTAACCAGGGCGCGCCCGAGGCGCCGCCTATGGCCGCTCTTCCCGCAGACGGAGGCACACTCAGCGCGGCGCGCGACGCGCTTCCTGTTCCTGGTAGGCGCGGGTTTCCTCCGCGATCGCCCGGGCGACGCTCGGGCGTTGATACATGCGATCCATGTAGCTCTTAACCGCCGGCCATTTGGCCAGATCCACGCCGGTGAATCGCGCCCAGTTCAGTACGGTTGCGAGATACGCGTCCGCGATCGTGAACCGGTCCAGCAGGTACTCTCGGCCCTCGAGCCGGGCATTCAGGTAGGCGAGCCGTTGTTCTGCCTTCTGGCGCGCGTAGGCTTTTCCGCCTTCCGGCATCGAGGGATCGAGCAGCGGGACGAATACAACCTTGTGCAGCTCAGTCGTGATGAAGTTGAGCCATTGCTGCAGCCGGTAGCGTGCGAGACCGGCGCGCGGTGCCAGGTCGGCCACCGGCCTGGCGTCAGCGACATACTGCAGCACGGCAGGATTCTCGGTCAGGAGCTCCCCGTTATCCATTCGCAGCACCGGCACCTGGCCCATCGGGTTGACCATCAGGAAGTCCGTTCCGTCCGCGAGCCGTCTGGCCCGGGTGTCCACCGCGATGAAGCGGCCCTCGATGCCGGCTTCATAGAACGCGATCCGGGTGGCCATCGAACACGCCAGCGGAGAGAAATAAAGATCCATGAGAGCAAAGTCTCCTTCGGGTTGATTTTTGTACCATACTGCATAAAATTGTAGAGAGTCAAGTAATTATGTCCATATCAGTACAAAAATCTCCGGCGCGCAGAGGGCGGCCCCGCGCCTACGACCCGGAAACCGCGCTCGCGCAGGCGATGGCGGTGTTCTGGAACGCCGGTTATTCGGCGACTTCGCTGGATGACCTGAGCGCGGCGACCGGCATGAACCGGCCCAGCCTCTACCACGCTTTCGGCGACAAGCGCGAACTATATCGCACCCTGCTCCATCGCTACCGCGCGATCGCGCGCGCGGGGATGAAAGATGCGTTGCGCTACGATCTGCCGCTGCGTGAGGCTCTGCGCCGTGTCTATCACAGCGCCCTTGCCCTCTACCTGCCGCGCGACACGGCCGCCCGCGGATGCTTTCTCATCGGCACCGCGGTAACCGAGTCGGTGCTCAATGGCGAGGTGCGAACCAATTTGGCCGAAGGGCTCGACGAGATCGAGGACGCGTTCGAGGCGCGGCTTCGCTTCGCGCGTAAACGTCGCGGCGAGATTCCTCGCAGTTCCGACCCGGCGGCGCTGGCAAGCATGGCTTCGGCGGCCCTCTACTCCTTGGCCATCAGGTCACGTTCGGGCTCGTCGCGTGCCGCCCTGCTGCGGATTGTCGATTCGGCGCTCGACCTCATTTGCGGAACGGGGAAGCGAGCCTGACGTAAGGGTGATGTACTTAAAGGTCCGGCGCGCATTCTCTTCCGCCGGCGGCTCACGACCGAAAAACCCAAGGGAAGGTACAAAGACCATGAAGCGGTGGCGGGGGCCGCGCACTTATTGGGGACCAACGCGCGGTCTCCCCGCCCACGGAGGCTACCGTACCCACTCCTGCCATTGAGGCGTTCGAGACCGGCGGGAAGTTGCAGGGCGTTCTGACCGGACGTCTGGTTGAGTAGACTGCAAAGCGGTGACCGACTCCCTCAAGCCATTTTTCTCGCTGTGGATTGCGCCGCGCGAAACCATGCGGCGTCTGATCGATACCGATCCGACTCGCTACGTGATCGGGCTGGCGATGCTCCGTGGCGGGCTGGGAAGGCTCGAGATCGCGTGGTTCAGCGCTTTGTCGCGGCGGACCCCGCTGAGCCCGCTGTGGCCGGTGGGCGTCGCCATCGGAGTCGTGCTCGGCGCGATCGTCGGAGTTATCGGTCTATACGTAGGGGCCTGGCTGGTAGGGTTCTTTTGCCGCATTCTGGGCGGCGTCTCATCTGCAATCGAGATGCGCGCGGCATTGGCGTGGTCGCACGTTCCCGGGATCACCGCGGCCATCGTCAGCATCGCTCTGGTTTTATTGGGCACAGTAAGTCCGCCTGAGTTCAAACATAGCCGACTGCCGGTGATGACCGGTTCGACGATCGAGCTGATGCTCCTCAACGCGGTGCTCATAGGCTGGGGGGTAGTCGTGCAGCTGAATTGCATCGGCGAGGTAAACCGTTTCTCCGCGTGGCGCGCGCTCGGGGCGATTTTGCTGATGATCGCGACCTTGTCGGTTTTGATCCTGCTCTTCGCATACTTCACGGGCGGGTTGTCACCCAGCGCCATGGCGACAGGTTGCTAAGGCGGACGGGTTCCTCAGCCTTAAACCAACCGAAAATGTGCGAAAAACTCCGGTCTGCCGCGGACTAATGCGTTACCCGAGTAGGCCGTGAGAATGATCAATCGACTCGCAGTCTCTCGGCCAGCCTGCTCGCACGCCGACGTTCGTCCTGATTGCGCACCGCCTGCTGCAACGCGGCTCTCGTCCCAACCAGCACGCAAACTCGTTCCGCCCGCGTAATGGCGGTGTAAAGGAGGTTTCGCCGCAGCATCAGGTAGTGGCTTGGATGTACCGGGACGATAACTGCCGGATACTGGCTTCCCTGACTCTTGTGCACCGAGATGGCATAGCCGAGCCCCAGCTCGTCCAACTCCGACTGATCGTAATCGGCGTGACCTTCCTCAAACCCGACGCTGAGGCGTCCACGCTCAACATCGACCGACGCGACCCGGCCTATCGAGCCGTTGAAAATTCCCTTTTCGTAGTCATTGCGAAGCTGGATTACACGGTCACCCTCGCGAATCTCGCGCTCGCCCGCACGAATTCCTCGTCCTGTTGGGTTAAGGAGCTGTTGGAGTTCGCGATTGAGCACTTGCGTGCCGAGAGGTCCGCGATTCATCGGAGTCAGCACCTGGATATCGGCGGGTGCACGAACACCGAATTTGCCGACCAACCGTTCGCGCGCGAGCTGTTTGATGGTGGCAAGCACCTCTTCGGGAGCGGTGCGTTCGATAAAAAAGAAATCGCCGTCCGGATCATTGGAGACATCGGGGAAATAGCCGCGGTTTAGTCCATGTGCATTCGCGATGATGCGGCTCTCGCGCGCTTGCCGATACACTTCGCGAAGCTGTACGACTGGGACCAGATCGGAGGCGATCACATCTTTAAGAACGCTGCCCGGTCCGACCGAAGGCAACTGGTCGCGGTCTCCCACCAGCACCAGCGAGCAATTGGGCACCAGCGCCGAGAGCAGGCTCGAGGCGAGCTCGATATCCATCATCGAGGCCTCATCGACGATCAGGTAATTGGTGCGCAATGGGAAATTTTCATCGCGCACGAAGCCCTGCGTCTCCGGCGAATACTCGAGCAATCGATGAATCGTCCGCGCATCGTGTCCGGTCGCATCCTGGAGGCGGCGCGCCGCGCGTCCAGTCGGTGCGGCCAAAGTCGGCTTGAGACCCGCTTCGGCCAGCGCCACCAGTAAGAACCGCAGAATGGTCGTCTTGCCGGTTCCGGGCCCTCCGGTAATCACTGTCACCGCGCTCGACAGGGCAGTCTTAAGCGCACGCATTTGCTCGGTGGAAAGAGTGAGGCCCCCGGCCTTCTCTGCCTTCTTGAGCGATCGGTCCGCAACCTGCTTACTCATCGGTCGTCCGGCGCTGAGCGCCCGCACGCGCCGGCTCACGTTCACTTCTGCGGCATGCAGCTCCGCCAGATAGACCGCCACATGCTCGTCCGCCTTTTCCACTACCACCTCGCCGCCCGCGACGAGTTCCTCGAGTGCGCGAGGCACCCAATCAGCACCTATCTCGAGCCCGGACTGGAATTGCCACTCGAGATATTCGCGCGGCGCATAGACATGCCCTTCGTCGGCCATCCGTTCGAGCAGAAACCGAATCGCCGCGCGCGCCCGCTCCATCGAATTTTTGGGGATTCCGAGCTTGGCCGCCACCGTGTCTGCGGTGCGGAACCCGATCCCGTGGATGGTGCGAGCCAGCACGTAGGGGTCGCGCCGGACTACCTCGAGCGAGGTGCTCCCATAGCGCTTGTGGATGCGCCGGGCGTGGGCCGCCCCGATTCCGTGGCCGCGCAAAAACACTACCAGCTCGCGCAGTCCCGACGAATCCTTCCAGGCTGCCGCAATCCGGCTTGCGACCACGGGACCGACGCCACTGACTTCGCGCACCCGCTCGGGAGCGTGGTCTAGAACCTCTCTCAAATCGTCGCCGAAATGTTCGGCGATTCTCCGTGCCAGTGACGGCCCCACACCGTGAATCTCCGCTGCCAGGTATCGCTCCAGCGCGAACGCGCCGGCCGGCCGGAGGGTCTCGTAGTCTTCGACTTTGAACTGTTCGCCGAACCTGGGATGTTTCTCGAAGCGGCCGTGCGCGCGAATTGCCGAGCCGATTTCCATCCCTGCCAGGCTTCCCACGATGGTTACGGTCCTGGAGTCGCCGCGCCCGGCATAGGTCCTGACCACCGCGACCGCGTAACCGCTCTCTTCGTTAACGTACAAAACATGGTCGAGCGTGCCCTCAACCGTCGTCTCGACCTGTGCGGTACCGGTCACACTCCAACAATTGCGCTCCCGCGAAAGCGCGTAAAGTAGCGCAGCAGCGGATGCCAACAGTCTCGCGGCGGCAGATTTGCGCTCATCAGTCGAACGGCGCGGACGTCGAAAAGGAGCGCTGCGAGCGGCGCGCAGCCGGTGCCTGCTGGCGCGAGCCTGCGAGGTCGAGGGCGC
The DNA here is from genome assembly GCA_046728175.1 of Thermodesulfobacteriota bacterium. Classification (GTDB taxonomy): domain Bacteria; phylum Desulfobacterota; class Binatia; order Binatales; family Binataceae; genus JAFAHS01. Next base: position 8,015 of record JBKPEA010000067.1, read on the forward strand.
TCGGAAACCTCAGGCACCCTTGGCGTCCGCGTGTCAGGGTTCCGCGGAAGCTGCGGGCTGAACCGGAGCCATGCCAAGGCTGCTGCGCAGATTCCCGACCGCCTGTTCGACGCCGTCGCTCGCCAATTCGCTCGCGAGCACCCATTGCCCTTTATTCTCGAGGAAGGTCGGCAGATTAAAGAAGTTGGTCCCGAGCGGCTGCTGAGTTTTCGAAAATTTCGCAGTCCACACCACCTGCTTGCTCTTCATATCCAAGAGCTTCAGCGAGAAAGCGACGGATGCGGGTTTGTCGGCCGCATATTCGGCGCCGACTCGCTCCACATAGCGCTCGACGTTTCCGTACAGCACTGCTTCGGCGCCGGTCGCCTGCCCGACCTGGATGGCCGCTTCGTCGAGGTTGACGCCGGGCTGGGTTTGTTGGGCCGCCTGCATCACCGCGCCTTGCGGCACCAGCTTCCAGGTCCCCGATGCCTGACGATAGATATCTGCGGTAAGCGTGTCCGCCGCCCCGGGCGCAAGCGGATCGCCGCCAAACGGAACGGCGGCAACTATCGGCATGATCGCAAGGTTGTTCACCTCAACCTGCCGGATCGATCGCACCGCATGGCTGCTCAAATCCTTGGACTGAAATTGCTGCATGATTTTGGCGTCCGGTGAGCTGCCGCCACCTGGCGTGACCGAGCAGGCGGACAGCACCAGAGCTATCGCGCAAGTGATGGTCAGCGCTACCGCTCTGTTCACCGTATCTGCTTCCCTGCATTCCCGGTCGGCTCTGCAAAGTTCATCATATCAGACCTGCACCGTCATCCATTTGCCGGTCCGAAAACGCCAGCTTTTGATCGCAGATCGCACGATGTAGTCGACCAGCAGCGACCACCAGATCCAGACGATCGGCCCGTGATGTCTCGCGATCAGGATCGTCACGAACAACCGCACCCCATAGAATCCGGCCAGCGAACCGTACATCGGAAATTGCGAGTCCCCCGCTCCGCGCAGTGCTCCGGTTATGGTCCAGTCTATCGCCATCAGCGGCTGCGCGGCGCCCAGCGCGTACATGAAAGCGACCGTATAGTCGATGACCTGTGGATCGTCGATGAACATTCCTGCGATCTGGCGTGCGAACACGATGAACAGCAGGCCCATGCCACTCATCAGCAGGACCGCAAGCCGGGTCGAGACCCATCCGGCCTTGCGCGAAAACTCGGGATCCTCCGCGCCCAGTCCCTGTCCAACCAGGGTTGCCGAAGCGGATGAAAATCCAAACCCGGGCAGGAACGAAAGCGCGAGAATCCGCACTCCGATGAAGTAGGCCGCCACCTCTTTCTCCCCGTAGGACGCGACAAATGCGACGTATGCCACGAACCCGAATTGGATAACCAGTTGCTCGATGGCAGCGGGATTACCCACCCGCAGAATTCGCCATCCCATGTTCCAGTCAGGCCACAGCCGTTCCCACTTGAAGTTGAGCAGCATTCCGTCGAGTGACAGCGCCCAGAAGAACAGCAGACCGCCCACCGCAATCGCGATTAGCGTTGCGAACGCCGAGCCGTCGACGCCCAACGCGGGCAATCCCAATTTCCCGAAGATCAATACGTAATTCAGAAGGATCGCGAGCACGTCGATGATCCCGCCGATCCAGAGGGGCGTGCGGGTATCTCCGGCGCCGCGCAGCGCCGACGCACACATCAGGAAGATGCCCTGAAACGGTTCGGACAGCATGACCACCTGCAGATACCGAGCGCCCATCGCGGCCATCCGTCCCTTAACCCTGAACAACATCATCAACTGCGGGGCGAACACGATCACCGGAATTGCGATTAGCGTGGAGACCAGCACCCCGAAAATCACCGACTGCTTGAGCACCTCTTCGGCATCGTCGCGCTCGTTCGCGCCCGTGTAGCGCGCGACCAGCGCAATCGTTCCGGTTCCGACCGCCGCGATTCCGGCGCGCACCGCTCCGAGAATCTGAGTCGCCAAGCCGACCGCCCCGACCGCCTCCGCTCCGAGCCGCCCCACCATGAGCATCGCAGCCAGTCCCAGAATCGAGTCGAGCGCGAACGACAGGATAACCGGCCACGCGAGCGCCCAAACCTCCCAGCGCATCCGCTCGACCGCAGGCAGCACTATTGCGGCGCCCGCGAGTCCCCCGCCGGTGTCGGGAACCGACTCCAGCAATTCCGACATGATTGTGAGCAGTTACGCCAGCACCGGCGCACCCAGTCAAGGGAGCGTCGGCCGCTGCGCGCTTGGCTTCGTCGGTGGGATCGGTTGCGGCTCGGTAGGGGCCACGCGCACGGGCAGAATGACCAGGCTAAGGCCCTCGATCTGCAAATACCGTTGGACCTCGAGGGCAGTATGCGTATGCAGAAACCGCCCGAGGTAGCCCTCGGCTTCATTGGAGAAGATAAGCTTGCCGGCGAAAAACACCAAATGCGGATGTTGGTGGGTAAGCTCGCCGCAGAGCCTGACGACTTCCAGCACCACATCGGGTCCGATCGCGAATTTGAAGGAAGCGTGTAAACCCAGATCGCTTGCGAATTCGCAGTATTCCTTCAGATCGTCCGCGATTCGCTGCTCCAGCTCGTTGACTTCCTTTGGCCCCTTCAGCAGCGCGGAGTCCACCTCCCCCACACCAATAAACACGACATTCTCGAATTCGTTTGGGAAGAGACGCGTCAGCGCGAGCAGCGTGGCGAGACCGAGCCCGTTAAATCCCTCCACCAGGATGCCCGCGGTTGGAGCGCCGGGATCGGGTTCCTTCGCGGTCTCGCGCTTGGCCTCGTACAGCAGCGGAGTGACATCGGCCTCCAGTTGTCTGAGAGCCGCCGCGAATCGATTGTAATGCCGTCGCACCAAAAAGCAGGCGCTGATTAGCGCGCCGGTTATCAGCACCGTTACCCACCCTCCCTCGTCGAATTTGAGCGTGAGAGTGAGCATCAGGATCGAAAAGGTGAAGATGCACCCGAGACCATTGACGGCGAGCTTGCGCTTCCAGCGCGACTCGGAGTCGCGTACCCGCCACCAATGAACGCTCATACCCAGCTGTGAGAGCGTGAAGGTGATAAACACGTTGATCGCATACAGAATCACTAGCAAACCCACCCGTGCGTGGGTGCCAATCAGAATCAGAATCGCCGCGCCGCCCATCGCGATCACGCCGTCTTGGGTCACCAGCCGGCCGCTCAGGTGCGCAAGCCGCCTGGGAAGCCACCGGTCCGTGGCCATGGTCGCCAGGACCCGCGGCCCGTCGATAAACCCGGTCTGCGCGGCGACGAAGAGCAGGGCGCCTTCCGTCACCAGCGTAAGCGTGACGATCGGACCGCCGACCGAGATCCCGCCCAGGGTCCAGTGCGCGGTGGCCTTCTGGAACAACACCGCATTGAGCGTCATGCCCTCGACCCTCTGCACGTTTTCGAGCAGATAGCCGACGAGGATTCCGCCCGCGATGAACGCCAGCGAGAACGCCATGTACAGCATCGTGTGCTTGCCGGTGACGGTCCGCGGCTCACGCAGAATCGGCAGCCCGTTGCTGACCGCTTCGATCCCCGTGTAGGTTCCTGCGCCCATGCTGTACGCGCGAAAAAAAATCACCCCCATCGCAATGACGCCGAGCGTATCGATCCCTCCGCGTGCATCGTGCGCCGCCGCGCCGAAGATTGCCGGCAATTTGGTTGCCCGACTCAGGAATATGTAGCTCAGGAGCCACACGTGCATAACCACAAAAGCCAGGAAGACCGGCAGCAGCGAAATGACCGATTCTTTGACCCCACGCAGGTTCATACCGACCATGAACACAACCACCAGCAAACACACCCAGAACTTGAGCCACAGGATCGAGACCGGCATGAAACTGAAGATCGCATCCGCCCCGCTGGCTATCGAAACCGAAATGGTCAGCACGTAATCGATGATTAGTGCGCATCCGGACACCACGCCCGCACCTGGACCCAAGAGCTTGGTGGCAACCAGGTAGCCGCCGCCCCCGCTCGGGAACAAATCGATGGTCTGCGAGTACGACGCCGAGATCACGAACACGGTGAGCGCGGTCAGCAAGGCCAGGAAGATCGCCAGGTACTGGTGCGGCCCCAGCGCGAGAAACGCTTGTTCCGGCCCGTAGCACGACGAGCTCAAGCCGTCAGACCCCAGGCCCACCCAGGCCAGAAACGCGATCAGCGAAAGGCTATGGAAAATGAGCGGATCGCGCACATTACGCGGCGGGCCGATGATCCGTTCGCTAAGCGTGGTAGCTGCGCTGGAAGAGGTTTTGCGCGGTTTCGATTCCATCGCAGGTGAATTCCGGATGCCCGAACTGCCAAACTAGGCGAACGCGACGGCGCGCGCAAAACCGAGCGCACGACGATCGATCACACAGAGTACGTGGCGCGTTCAAGTCCGAGCTGGTAGCGCGCCGCGTCGATCAGGTTCTGCATTAAGGCTACGACCGTCGTCGGACCGGTTCCACCGGGATTGAGGGTTATCCAACCCGCCACTTCTTTGACCGCCTCAAAGTCCACGTCGCCCGCAAACCGGCCTGGCCCCACCCGCCGAAATCCGACGTCGATCACGCACGCCCCCGGTTTTACCATGTCCGCAGTAATCAACCAGGGATGGCCCACGTCCGCTCCAACGCAGCTCACCAGCAGGTCGGCTTCGCGACAGACCCCGGCCAGATCCCGCGTATGCCGATGACACCATGTTACGGTCGCGTTGCGGAGCCTGCCGCCCAGGATCAGAGCGGCCGGCTTTCCGGCAATGTCGCTTCTTCCGATCACCACCGCACGGGCACCGTCGACCGGCACCTTGAAAAAGTCGAGCAGGGAGAGGATCCCGCGCGGCGTGCAGGGAATGAAGTGGCCCCATGCGCCGCGGTAGAACCCGCTGACACTCGATGCGCCGACGGCGTCGACATCCTTCAGCGCGTCGAGCGCGTCGAATAGTCGAAACTGATCGACCGGGTCGGGCAGCGGCAGCTGAATCAGGATGCCGGTAGTCTTGGAATCGGAATTGAGTTGCGCGATCACCTGCAGGAGTGAATCTGTTGTGCAGCCCGCCGCATCCATTGCGATGATCTGACTCTGAAAGCCGAGGTCCACCGCCATCCGCTCCTTGTTGCGGACGTATTGCCGCGACGCGGGATCCTTTCCGACGAGAATAGCCGCCAGCGATGGAACGCATCCGTAGCGCTCGCGCAGCTCCCTGGCGTGGGCGAGCAGCTCGGGCATGAGCTTTTCCCGCAACACACGTCCATCAATTATGATGGCACTCATGGTGCTTCACTCGAACTATAGCACGCTTGAAAATGGGGCAAGGTGTTGTGGATAGCGTCCTGCGATTGTGGGCATCTACCGGCGATTTGTCTCGTTGAGGTTTTTTCGGTTTGTTAGAATCAGCTGCACATGGACGCGCCCAAGTGTACCGCGCTGTTCGCCTTCCACCAGAAACTCGGCGCCCGCATGACAGTTTTCGGTGGTTTCGAGATGCCCCTCAGCTACGGGGGGATCATCTCCGAACATCTGGCCGTCCGGTCCGCGGCGGGGGTCTTCGATCTGAGCCACATGGGCGAGTTTGAAGTCCGCGGACCGCATGCCCTGGAATTACTCGAGCGCGCGTTCACCAACTCGGCGGCCGGTCTGCACGATGGGCAGTCGCAATACACGATCATGTGCGCCGATGACGGCGGCACGATCGACGATCTGATCGTCTATCGGCGGGGCGCAGACCAATACCTGCTGTGCGTCAATGCCTCGAATATCGCGCCCGACTGGGAATGGCTGTCACAACTTAATCGCGCCGTGGGCTCCGACCTTAGAGATGTCAGCGACCAGACTGCGCTGGTCGCGGTGCAGGGCCCGAAAGCATCTGCAATTCTCACTCCGCTAGCAGATTTTCCGATTGCAGACCTGGCGCGGTTCGCGTTCCGCGAAGGAAGGGTCGCAGGAGCGCAATGCCTTGCCGCGCGCACCGGCTACACCGGCGAAGACGGTTTCGAGCTTTTTGTCTCGGCGGTTGAGGGAGAAAACGTTTTTGGTGCGGTTCTCGATGCCGGTAGGGCGGTTGGACTGGTACCGTGTGGGCTTGGCGCACGCGACACCTTGCGGTTGGAGGCCGGCCTTCCCCTTTATGGTCATGAACTGGACCGCGCGACTTCACCGGTTGAGGCAGGTTTGAATGCTTTCGTCCGGCTCGGTCGGCGGTTTGTGGGAGAGGCCGCGCTTCGCGCGCAGCACGACCGGGGACCTCGCAAGCGGCTCATCGGCATCGAAACCGACGATGCACGCAGCATCGCGCGCCGGGGCTATCGGGTTTTCCGTGCCGGCCGCGAAATGGGAATTGTCACCAGCGGCACCATGGGTCCAAGCGTCGGGCGGCCGGTTGCGATGGCCTACCTGAGCGCCGGTGAGATATCTCCTTCGCTGCCAGCCGACGCAACCGGTGTCGAGGTTGAAATACGCAATCGGCAGACACCCGCGACCATCGTGAAGCTTCCATTCTACCGGCGACCACGCGCGAGCGGACATCCATGAGTGCATCGACCTCGAATTCAAAGGCAACGGGCGGGGAGGAGGGCGTTTCCAACTGATGAGATTCATTCCGCACACGGCGGCTCAAGTCGCCGCGATGTTAGAAACCATCGGAGTAGCAAACGCTGCCGACCTGATAAGCCACGTGCCAGCCAGGCTCCGCGAACTGGCGGATATCAAACTCGAGCCGGGCCGGAGCGAAGCTGAGGTGGTTTCCGAACTGCACGCACTTGCCGCGCGCAACCAGGGCGCCTCCGACTACACGAACTTTCTTGGCGCGGGTTACTATCGCCACTACATTCCCGCGGCCGTGCGTGCCGTGGCCTCGCGCGCCGAGTTCGCCACCAGCTACACGCCCTACCAGGCCGAGGCGAGCCAGGGTACGACCCAGGCCATCTTCGAGTTCCAGACGTTGATTAGCCAGCTGACCGCCATGGACGTCGCCAACGCCAGCATGTATGACGGCGCGTCGGCAACGGCCGAGGCGGTCTTGATGGCGCGGAGGCTCAGGCCCAAGCGCAGGACCATCGCAGTCTCGCGCGCGCTATGGCCCGACTATCGCGACACCATCCGCACGTACTTAAGCGCGCTCAACGGCGTCGAGATCGTCGAGCTGCCGTTCGACAACTCGACCGGCATGGTTGATCTCGGCGCCTTGACCGATATGGCCGGCGAGGAATTGCTGTGCGTGGTGCTCGGATACCCCAACCTGTTCGGGGTCATTGAGCCGCTCCGCACGGCGACTGAAATCGCACATCACACCGGGGCACTGGTCGTGTCGGCCACCGCCGAGGCACTCTCGCTTGGTCTGCTCAAGGCGCCGGGCGAGCTGGGCGCGGACATTGTCGCCGGTGAGGGCCAGAGTTTCGGGCTCGCGGTCGAGTTCGGTGGCCCCGGCGTTGGATTCTTGGCGGCTCGCACCGATCATCTGCGGCAAATGCCGGGGCGGCTGGTCGGGCAGACTCGCGATCGAGACGGCCGCCGCGCCTTCTGCCTGACCCTTGCCACCCGCGAGCAGCACATTCGCCGGGAGCGCGCGACTTCGAATATCTGTACCAATCATTCCCTCTGCGCACTCGCCGCCACTGTGTACCTGTCGCTGATGGGACGGCAGGGACTGCGCGAGTTGGCGGAGCGCAATGTGGAGCTCGCGCACGAGGCGATCGAGGTGCTCGAAGCACGCGGCCTGCGGCGGCGATTCAGCGGACCCATCTTCAACGAGTTTGCGGTCTCGTTGCCCCATCCGGCCAATGCCCTGGCCTGGGCCGAGCAGCAAAGAATCCTGGCCGGAATCGCGCTCCAACCCCACTACCCGGAGCTCGGCGACACCATTCTCATCTCGGTCACCGAAATGAATCGCAGTGCGGAGCTGCACAGGTTGGCAGAAGTGTTGGCGGAGGCGCGGTGATGGCGACTGCGGGCAGGATTACCCCAATCGTGGCAATGAAACCAAAGACGGAACCCACCAGAGCGACCCAACCGACCCAGGTTTCTTTGATCTTTGAACTTTCCGCCGAGGGCAGACGCGGCACTGACCTGGCCGCGCGGACCGCAGGCAGCAAGTCGGGCGCTGAAATCCTGGGTAGCGAGCTCTGCCGAACCGAACTCGTCGGATTTCCCGAACTCAGCGAGCCCCAGGTGCTGCGCCACTTCCTGCGCTTGTCGCAGGCCAACTTCGCGCAGGCGTTGCAGTTTTATCCGCTCGGGTCGTGCACGATGAAATACAACCCGGTGGTGAATGACGAGATGGCGGCACTGGAGGGCTTCGCCTCGATACATCCGCTCACTCCCGTTCATCTGGCGCAGGGCGCGTTGGAATTGATGGCCCGGCTCGAAGCAGCCCTCGCCGAGATTACCGGCATGGATGCGATCTCGCTGCATCCGGCGGCGGGCGCGCAGGGCGAACTAAGCGGGCTGCTGGTCATGCGTGCCTACCACCGCAAGCGCGGCGAGAATCGGCACAAGGTCATTATCCCCGATACGGCTCACGGGACCAATCCGGCCAGCTGCACCCTCGCCGGGTTTGAGGTCCTGGTGGCGCGATCCAACTCGCGCGGTTTTCTCGACGCGGACGAGGTGAGGCGGCTCGCCGGCCCCGATGTCGCCGCCATGATGGTTACCAATCCGAACACGCTCGGTCTGTTCGAGCCCGAGATTTGCGAAATCGCGCATATTCTCCACCAGCAGGGCGCGCTCCTCTACCTGGATGGCGCCAACATGAACGCGCTGATGGGTGTCGCAAAGCCCGGCCATATGGGCGCCGACGTAGTGCAATTGAACCTGCACAAGACCTTTTCGACTCCCCACGGCGGCGGTGGCCCGGGAGCTGGCCCGATCGGCGTGAAGCAGGTCCTGGAGCCGTTTCTTCCCAGCCCGCGCCTCAAGCGCGCGGAGCGCGGGTGGGTTTTCGATGAGTCGCGGCCCGACTCTATTGGCCGGCTGCGTTCATTTCACGGAAATTTCGGAATGTTGGTGCGCGCCTACACCTACATTCTGGCGCTCGGCAGTGACGGGCTGGCGGAGGCGAGCCGCAACGCCATAGTCGCCGCCAACTACGTTCGCAAGCGACTGGAACACCGCTTCCCAAGCGCGTCGCCGCAACCGTCGATGCACGAGTGCGTGCTCGAGCATGACCTCGAAAGCCGCACCGGAGTATCCACTCTCGAAATCGCAAAGCGCCTGCTCGATTTCGGAATCCATCCGCCGACCATCTATTTTCCGCTGGTGGTAAAGGGCGCCCTGATGATCGAACCCACCGAAACCGAAAGCAAAGAGGTGCTGGACCACTTCATCTCAGCCATGGAGCGCATCTACGACGAGGCCCTCAACGATTCCCAAACCGTAAAGAATGCTCCGCACACACTGCGCCTGTCGCGCGTCGACGAAGCCGAGGCAGCCCGCCGTCCAGTCCTCCGCTGGCAAGCAAAACCGGACTAAGAGGTTACCGCCCCCCAAGTACCTTCCTCGGTGACAGGAGGGCTCGGGCAGGAGCGAGCCGCGCTCGGTTGCGCTGCGGGTGGGGTGCGGCTAGCTCGCTGCGGAGACCAGCCGCAGCGCCCGGCGATAGTCCTCCGGCGTGTTGACGTTTATGAAACTAAGCAAATCCGGATCGATCGCGCGCAACTCCCGCTCTCCTACTTTGCGCACCGACACAGCTTCCACAATCTGCGCAAGGCGCGCTTCGCCTAACGCGATCATCGAATCGATCGCGGCAATGCAACGTTTCCGATAAACGGCATGCAGCGGCTGGACGAGCCCCGCGATTTCGGGCACCACCGCGTCATAGTGCTCGAGCATCGCGCAGAGCGCTGACGCGAGGTCGGCCCGGAGCAAGGGTGAATCGCACGCGCATACAAAAGCGTAGTCATTTCGAATCGCCGTCAGGCCAAGCGCCAGCGCGGGGAGCGGTCCCTCATACTCGCGCTCGTCGCGAACGACCCGGACCTCTTCCAGGGGCCCTGTTTTTTCCAAACCCGCCGGAGAGGTCACCAGCAGGATTTCTTGAAAGCTTTGACGCAGTTCGGCAACCATGCGCTCGAGCAAGGTGGTCGCGCCGAATTTGAGTTCGGCCTTGGGACGGCCCATCCGGGAGCTGCGTCCTCCTGCGAGCACTATCGCGGAAAATTCCTCGCGCACTGCAGAAGCCCACACGCAGAAACTAAAGCGCTACATGAAATATGCCCGGGCGAGCTTCTCGAAGTCGCCGTACATGAGCCAAACTTTCACGTTGTAAGCGTGGGGATGTTCGATCGGCCGGTTGCCGACCGCCTTGAGTCCGAACTGTCGATACAGGTCGTACAGCGCTTCCACGGGGTTTGTGATGATCAGCTTCGGACGGCGCGAAAAAAGAAACAGCTTCGCCGTCTCCGACATCATCTTGACCAGTCCCCTGCCCTGGTAGTTGGGCTCAATGACCATCCCGCCAAACTCCCACACATCACCCGCATCAAGCCCCCTGAACAACGATGTCGGATAAAGATGCCCCAGCGTCAGAGGGGCATCAGCGAGGCAGCGCGCCCAGAACGCGCCGATTAATCGGGGCCGCTTCTTGTGATTCTCGCGCGGCTGGATCTGGTACAGGCCAAAGTGGAGCGCCAGCGGCCACAGAATCATGTGCACCCGCTTCTCCTCGACATTCAGGTTCTTCCATGTTCGGCGATGCAGGGCCGCAAGCTCCTTGAATCCGGTCTCGGTTCCGATTGGTCGAACTTCGAGACGCGCCCGAGGTGCGGATGAGACGAATGGACCCGATGCAGTCGGAGTCGTCACAGCGGGCTGCGACGGTAAGATCATAGCTTGGTTGCTTTTGCGAACTGGTTCCCGATGCGGTTCACTCAACACAGTGGTGCTCTGATGAGTATCGCCATTACCGTGGCGGTCTTTTTCAGTAGACATTGCTCTCTAACAGGGACGATGTGACTGCTCCGCTAAAACATGGTGAGCTAATTCCACCGGTAATGGAAATCCCACGATTCAACGATTTCCTACGCGCATTGAGAAGTGTGAGCGGCGAGCGGGTTCTGTGGTGCACCACAGTTCAGCACCGGCCCGGGCGGGCCGGTGCGACAGAGCCACGACGGCGACAGAAAAAGGGCACCCCAGTTGGAGTGCCCCTTCTCAGGTTGACGGAATTCGGTCCTAGAGTTTCGTGTAGACCGACTTGATCTGCGTGTACAACTCAATCGCATGCTTGCCGAGTTCGCGGCCAAAGCCTGATTGCTTGTACCCGCCGAACGGCGACATCGGATCGATCTGTCCATAGGTGTTGATCCAGACCGTTCCCGCCTTCAGTGAGCGCGCGATCTTGTGTGCGCGGCTGATGTCTTTGGTCCAGACTGCCGCGGCCAGGCCATAGGTCGTGTCGTTGCCCTGGAATACCGCGTCGCTCTCGTCCTTGAACTTGATCGCGGCCGCCACCGGGCCGAAGATCTCCTCGCGCGCGATCTGCATGGAATTTTTCACGTCGGTGAACACGGTAGGTTGCACGAAATAGCCGCGCTCCTGCTTGCCTGCTTCGCCGCCGACCTTGGCCTTCGCGCCTTCCTTCTTGCCGATGTCCAGGTAGCCCAAGACGCGCTCGTGCTGCTCTTTCGACACCAGCGGACCCATGCGGGTGCTGGTATCGAGCGGATTGCCGAGCGTGATGCTCTGCGCCATCTGGGAAAGCGTATCGGTGAACTGATCGTACATTGACTCCTGCACGAACACGCGGGACCCGGCACAGCACACCTGCCCCTGGTTCATGAAGATTCCGAGCATCGACCCGAACGCGGCAGCCTGCATGTCGGCGTCGGGGAAAATTATGTTCGGTGATTTACCACCCAGCTCCAGCGAGACACGTTTGAGGTTGCCGGCGGAAGCTTTAAGGATCAGCTTGCCGACTTCGGTCGAACCGGTGAATGCAACCTTGTCGATATCGGGATGCTCGGCGATCGAGCTTCCCGCTCCGGGGCCGAAGCCGCTAACGATCTGAACCACGCTTTCCGGTAGTCCGGATTGCAAGATCAGCTCGCCCAGCCGCAGTGCTGTGAGCGGCGTCTGCTCGGCGGGTTTCAAGATGACGACGTTGCCACACGCGAGCGCGGGTGCAATCTTCCATGCGGCCATTAAGAGCGGGAAGTTCCATGGGATGATCTGTCCGCAGATTCCGACCGGCTCGCGCAGCGTGAAGTTGAACATCCCGGGTTCCGAAGGGTTGGTCTCGCCGTAGATCTTGCTGGCCCATCCGGCGTAGTAGCGGAAGGTTTCGGCCGCGCCGGGAATATCGATGTTCTTGGACTCGAAGATCGGTTTGCCGTTGTCGAGCGTCTCGAGCTCGGCGAGTTCCTCGGCGTGTTGATCGATCAGCTCCGCTATCTTGAGCAGAATGTGGGTGCGGCCGTGGGGGCTCATCGAGGGCCACTTGCCTTGCTCGAAGGCTTTACGCGCGTGCTTTACCGCCTCATCGACATCCGCCTTGTCGCCCTCCGCAACCAGGCACAGCACTTCCTCGTTGGCGGGGTTAAGGGTCTCAAAGGTCTTGCCCGACTTGGACGGCACCCACTTGCCGCCGATCAGAAGCTTCTTCGGACCGCTTCTTAGAAATTCGAGCACGCCGCTCGACTTGGCGCCGCGAGCGGCACTCTCCACAGAAGGTGTTGCTCCCATAGAACAATCTCCTCAAAAAAAGGTTGTGGCCTGGTCTCACTCGCTCGGGTGTCCGCCCCGAAAAGAAAAAACGAACGATCGGAGGCCTGCTCAACAGAAATGTTAATAAATCACGCCCCAATGAGCAAAGCGCGATTTTGCCAGCATCCGTCCGCGCGGCTATTCTGGCACGCAACCCTCCCGTGGCTTTCAAACAGACACCGCTCATCGTGCAGTATTTGTCGGTCAAGCAGCGCGTGCCTGACGCAATCCTGTTTTTCCGGCTCGGCGACTTTTACGAGATGTTCTTCGAAGACGCGGAAGTCGGAGCTCGGGTCCTCGACATCCAGCTCACATCGCGCTCCAAAGACGGGGTTCCGCTCTGCGGCGTTCCCTATCACGCCTCGGAACCCTACATCGCCAAGCTGATCAAGGCCGGCCACAAGGTCGCCATCTGCGAACAGGGCGCTCTGGACGGCAAAGCCCGCGGAATCATGCCCCGCCAGATCGTGCGGGTGATCACGCCTGGCACGGTCGGCGAGGAAACCGTGCTGATCGCGGGCGAGAAAAGCTACCTCGCCGCGATCACGCCCGATGGCGCCGAGGGGTTCGGGTTGGCGGTACTGGACGTGTCCACCGGCGAGTTTTTGGCGACCCACCTCGCTCACCTCCGGGCGCTGCAAGAGGAACTCGCCCGCCTGGCGCCCCGTGAAATCCTGCTGGCCGGGACCCACCCTGAACTTAAACCAGTACTTGAAGACTGGCCGTCCGTCACCGTCGTTGATCGCGGGAGGGATCAGCACGAAGACCGTGGCACGCTCACGCGGCGGTTCGGCGAGGAAGCGGTCACCGGCTTGGACGACGTGATGGCTGCGGCGGCCGCCGCGGCACTGCGCTACGTCGAGGAAAACTTCGGACGCGACCTGGCCCACTTGAACGCGCCGATCTCTTATCGCGCGGCGGCATACATGATGGTCGATGAGACCACGCGGCGGCACCTGGAACTGGTGGCGGCGAGTGACGGCTCCCGGCGCGGTTCTTTGCTCTCGGTTCTCGATGAAACCGTGACTGCTGCAGGCGCGCGCACCTTGGCAACCTGGATAACCTACCCGCTGCTCGCCCTAGATGAAATCGGCGCGCGCCACGATGCGATCGAGGAGCTGTTTGATGTCGACCTGGGCGGCACCGTCAGCGATGCGCTCAGGCAAATCGGCGACCTGGAGCGACTGGCGGGACGACTGGGGGCGATGCGTGCATCGCCCCGCGACTGTCTGCGGCTGGCGCAGGCGCTCGGAGCGGTCGCGACCCTACGCCAGTGGCTGGGCGATCGCAAGAGTGCATTTATTCACCAGCTTGCGGCGCGAATTTCACCGAATCCGGACCTGGTAGCAGAAATCGATGCGACCATCAGCGACGAGCCTCCGGTCAATCCCCGGGAAGGAAACGTAATCCGGCGCGGATTCAGCGGTGAGGTGGATGAGCTCCGCGGCCTCGCCTCGGGGGCACGCGAGGTAATTGCAAAGCTCGAGGCGACCGAGCGTGAACGGACCGGAATTTCCTCCCTCAAAGTCCGCTACAACAACGTATTCGGCTACTACATCGAGATCACCAAGGCGCATCTCGATCGCGCACCGTCGGACTATGAGCGCAAACAGACGCTGGTTGGCGCCGAGCGTTTCACCACGCCGGGTCTCAAAGAACTCGAGCGCAGGATTCTCTCCGCCGAATCCGGCCTGAAGGAATTGGAGTTGCAGCTCTTCACCAAGCTGTTGCGCGACTTGCAGGCCGAAAGCGCGACGATTCTGCAGACCGCGCGCGCGGTTGGAGAATTCGATGCGCTCGCCTCGCTGGCCAGGGTTGCGCGGCGGCGCGGCTACGTGCGGCCCGCGATGAACTCCACGCGCCGCATCCGGATTCGCGAGGGACGTCACCCGGTGCTCGAGGCCGGCATGCGCACGGGCGAGTTCGTGCCCAACGACCTTGATGCCGACCCGGATTCCCGACAACTCCTGCTCATTACCGGGCCGAACATGGCGGGCAAGTCGACCTACCTGCGCCAGGTCGCCCTGATCGCGATCATGGCGCACATGGGCAGTTTCGTTCCCGCGATCAAGGCCTCAATCGGAGTCATCGACCGGGTGATGACCCGCATCGGGGCGCGCGATGAACTGCGCCGCGGCGAATCCACCTTCATGGTCGAGATGAGTGAGACCGCGCGCCTGCTCAGCGGGCTGACCGAGCGCAGTCTGCTGCTGCTGGACGAAGTGGGTCGCGGGACCAGTACCTTCGACGGGCTGGCGATCGCATGGGCGGTCGCCGAGTATTTGCACGACTCGACCCATGCCAAGGTGCTGTTCGCGACCCATTTCCACGAGCTGACCGACCTTGCGCGCGAACGTCCGCGCGTGAAGAATCTCAGCATGGCGGTGCGCGAATGGGGCGGTGAGGTGCTGTTTCTTCGCCGGGTCATCGAGCAGCCGTCTTCGCGCAGCTACGGAATCGAAGTGGCGCGGCTCGCGGGTCTCCCCGACTCGATTATCGGTCGTGCCAGGGAGATTCTTTTCAACCTCGAGCAAGGCGAACTCGACGATTCCGGCCAGGCGCGATTGGCACACGCCCGTCACCACGAAAGACCGAGCAAGCAGATGAGCCTCTTCTCTCCGGTCGAGAACCGCGTGGTCGATGAACTGCGGGGGCTCGACATCGATCGCATCACTCCGGTCGAAGCTCTGGCCACCCTGGCGGTGTTTAAGACGCGTCTCAAAAAGGATTCGACCTGAACTTCGCAGAGAAGTTTCGCCATGAACGGAGTGGGCAAGGTGGTGGGGCGGATAGTGATGGCGAGCACGACAAGCGTGCTGTGTGCACTAGCCGCCACCTCGTCGGCCCCGGCCGCAGCGGTATCGCTCGCGTTCGCCCGCATCGAGCACGGCGGCGGCGCGGTCGAGCTCCACTTTGGCTTCAGCGGGCCCGCGCCAGGCTGGAGCCTGCACACGCACCGCAGCGAATTGATACTCGACCTTCCCGCCACCACAACGGAATTGCCAACCCGCCCGCTGTTCGGTCAGGAAGCCGCACCGGTGACGAGCGTGCGCATCAGCAACGTTGGAAGCGGGCAGGCTCAGATCGCGATCGACGTCGAGGGGAAAACCGACTATGCAATCGCGCGCTTGCAGCGCGAAATCGTACTGCGGTTCGCCACGGCCGGAACAGTATCCAATCTCGCGGCTCCCATCCTGGTGCGCAACGTTGACGATCGTTCCGCGCCCCCGCCGATCGCCCAACCGCAAGCCCCCAAGCTCCAACCCCCCGGCCAGGAAGTCGCACCCGCTTTGCCGTCGCAGGAAAAGCGACCGAACTCTGCGCCCATCCGGCCGCAGGCCCAGCTCGCCTTGGCGAGCGAAGGTGGCGAGGCTGCGATGGGCCATCCGCTGGTAATGATCGATCCCGGACACGGCGGGTATGACCCCGGCGCCAATTCCGCGTCGGGGACCCAGGAAAAGGATCTCGCGCTGGCGATTGCGAGGCGGCTCGAGCACGGGCTTTCCGACCGCGGGTTGCGGACGCAGATGACGCGAACCAGCGACGTCTTCGTCCCGCTCCCGGAGCGCACCGCAATGGCCAATCGGGCTGGCGCTGATCTGTTCGTCTCGATTCATCTGAATTGGAGCCTCAACTCGATGACCAGCGGGATTGAGGTTTACTACCTGAACAACACCACCGATCGCGCGACCATTCGTCTCGCGCAGATGGAAAACGCGGGTGCGCCAGCCACCTATGGCGCCGGCATCGGACCCAACCTAAACTACATCCTGACCGACCTGCGTCAGCAGTATAAGGCCAACGAAGCGGCTTCCTTGGCGCGCATGATCGATGCGCAGGCGGTTGCGACCCTCGACGCGGGACTGGGAACCGACGTGAACGCACTCGGAGCTAAGATGGGACCGTTTTACGTGCTGGTGGGCGCCCATATGCCGGCAGTGCTGGTCGAAACCGGATTCCTTTCAAACGCCGGCGAGGCGCAACGCCTCGCGTCGGCGTCTTACCAGGAAGTACTCGCCGGCGGTATCGCTACCGCGATCACCCACTACTTCAATGCCGATGTCGCGGTAGGCAACTTGTGAGCGCGAGCACCCCTTCCCCATCTTCCGAGTCGGCCGCGACTCTCACTCGCCCCCGCGGCGAAGATGCTCTGGTTCAGGAATTTGAGGGCATCCGAACTCCGGGAACCACCGCCCGTCTGTACCTGGAAGCGGTCCGCGAGGAGCTCTGGCAGCTCCACATGGGCGGCGCCTCCGGTACCGAGGTCGTCCGTCTGTACACTGGGGCGGTCGACGACCTACTGCGTGCACTCTTCCGTTATGCCGATGCCGAGCATGGTCGCCGCTTTCCCAAGCTGAATCAGCGCATCACCATCGTCGCGCGCGGCGGTTACGGCCGCGCCGAACTGAATCCCCAATCCGATATCGACCTGCTCTTTTTGCATGACTACAAACGCGGTCCGTATGCAGAGGTGGTTACCGAACTTATCCTGCACGCGCTCTGGGACGCGCGCTTGACCGTAGGACATGGCCTGCGCACCGCGCGCGAATGCGTCCGCCTGGCGAACGAGGACCTCAAGGAGAAGACCGCGCTTATCGATGCGCGTTTCCTCGGCGGCGACGAAAAGCTTCACACCGAGCTCGACAAGCTGATGGTGGCGGAGGTCCTCAACCGCAACCAGCAGAAATTCTTCAAGGCCAAGCTCGAGGAAAGCCGCGAGCGACACGCCCGCTATGGCGACTCGATTTATCTGCTCGAACCGCAGCTCAAGGAGGGCGAAGGCGGCCTGCGCGATCTGCACACGGCCATGTGGCTGGCGGCCGTGAAATACAAGGTTCACTCGCTGGGCGAGCTGGTCCAGAAGGCGGTCATCACCGAGCAGGAGGTAACCGAAGTCCGCGCGGCGCGCGATTTTCTATGGCGGGTTCGCAACTCGCTCCACTTTCTTACCAGACGACACTTCGACCAGCTCACCTTCGAGATGCAGGAGCGAATCGAGTCACTCATGGGTCTGAAACCGGTCGAGGGTCAACCGGCGGGGTCCGCCTTGATGAAGACGTACTATCAGCACGCGACCACCATCTATCAGTTCGCAGAGGGGCTGATCGCGCGCGTCGTCGAGGGACCAGCGGGCGGGCGGTTTTTCCGGCGCTCTCCGGTGCGGCAGATTCGTCCCGGGGTACTGATTCAGGAGAAGCTGCTGGCCATCGGCGATCCCGAGCTGTTCGATCGCGATCCGCTCAACCTGATCACCATCTACGCCGACTGCCAGGCGCAGGGCGTAAAGTTGTCGGGCAGCGCCTATCAGCTCGTGCGGGACAAACTGGGCCTGATCGACGAGCCCGTGCGCAACAGTCCCGCCACCGGCGCGGCGCTGATGAAAATCCTGGCCGGGCGCGAGCGCGTCGCCGACACGCTCGAGGCAATGCATCGCTCCGGGGTGCTGGGTGCGATCATTCCCGAGTTCGGAAATTTATACGCGAGGGTACTTCACGATCTTTATCACATCTATACGGTGGACCGTCATTCGCTGGTCGCGGTGCGCGAACTCGAGCGCTTGCGAACCGGCGAATTCAAAGTCGCGACCCCGCTCCTGACCGAAGTGGCGCGCCAACTCGATTGTCTACCGCTGGTGTTCCTGGCCCTCCTGCTCCACGACATCGGCAAGGGCCACGGTCACGACCATCATGAGCGCGGCGCAACCCTGACCGCGGACGTCTCGCGCCGCCTGGGTCTCGACCCCGAAGAGATCGACCTGGTGGTGTTCCTGGTCCGCAACCATCTGATGATGTCGCAGGTTGCGCAAAAGGGTGACATCGACGACGAGCGCACGGTCGATGATTTCGCGCGGACCGCGGGTTCGATCGATCGGCTCAAGGCGCTCTATCTGCTGACCTATGCGGACATGCGCGCGGTCGCACCCAACGTCTACAACAACTGGCGCGACATGCTGCTCAGTGATCTGTACATGCGCGCGCTCAAGCCGATGGAACAGGGCAATCGCGAGGCGGTCGACCCCGCGCGCCGCCTGACCACGGTCAAGAGCACCGTCCGTGAACTGCTTACTCCGACCGGCGCGCCACAGGCGGAAATCGAAGCGTTCCTCGCCGAGATGCCGGAGCGCTACTTCTTCACGGTCCCGGAATCCGACACCGTGATGCATTTCGACCTGATGCGCGCGCTCGGGGATCGCCCCCTGGTCGCGCGCGTCCGTCATTTTCCGGACCTGGAGTTCAGCGAATTCACCGTGGTAACGCCCGACCAGCCGGGCCTCTTTTCGATGATCGCGGGCGTGCTTACCGCCAACAACCTCAACATCCTCTCGGCGCGGATCACGACCCGCGCCTCGGGAGTCGCGCTCGACGTATTCCGCGTATCGCACCTGATGGGCGCCGGCGCGATGGCGATGGAGGAAGACCGCTGGGTCCGCGTCCAGCGCGACCTGGAACAGGTTATTACGCGCCAACAGGAGATCGGCGCGCTGGTCGCATCCGCGCACCACGTCCGCACCGCCAAAAGCAAGTTCGTGCGCCGCGTGCGGACCGAGGTCACCGTCGACAACCGCACCTCCGAACAATTCACGGTGGTCGATGTATTCACGCAAGATCGAGTCGGGCTCCTGTTCACCATCACGCACACGCTGTTCAAGCTCGGATTTCCGATTCACCTGGCGCGGATTTCGACCAACGCGGACCAGGCGCTCGACGTGTTTTACATCAGCGACCGCAACGGCGAAAAAGTCACCGATCTGGCACGGATGCGAGAGTTGCGCGAGACGCTGCTGGAAAAACTGGAGCAGCATCCCGCCGAAGGTGGCATCGCTTGAGCGCGCGCAGGCCCCCGGAAACCAACTGGGACGCGCTCATCGACGCCCACCTGATGCGGTTGCGCGTGGAGCGCGGGCTCAGCACCCACTCGCTCGAGGCGTACTCGCGCGATTTGCGAAGCTTTCACGAATTCTGTCGACTGCACCGGCTCGAGCCGGCCCAGTTCGATGGTGGCGCACTCACGCGATATCTGGAATCGCTGGCCGACCGCGGCTTTGCGCCCACCAGTCAGCGCCGCCACCTCTCGGCGGTGCGCGGACTCGCCCGCGAGATGCTGGACCGCGGCGTAATCAACCGCGACCCGCTGCTGTCCGGGAAACTGACCAACTTGAGCCGCAAGCTGCCGCGGACCCTCTCGCGCCGCGACATCGAGCTGCTTCTCGAGACGATCGATACCTCGACAGTCCGCGGCCTGCGCGACCGCGCGATGCTGGAGCTCGCCTACAGTTCGGGCCTGCGCGTGTCGGAACTGGTCGGGGTGCAGCTGCCCCACCTCAATTTGCGTGCGGGACTGGTGACCGTCCCCGGCAAGGGCGGCAAGGAGCGAATCGTTCCCCTGGGCAGGTCCGCGGCCGGCGCGATCGCCGAATACCTCAAGCGGCGCGAGGAAGAGTTGCGTCGCACCGCGACCGGCAGAAACCCCCGCGCGGCGCTGAAGCTGGCTCGCGGGAGCAAGGCGCTGTTCATCACCCGCCTGGGTGGGCCGATGACGCGGCAGGGATTTTTCAAGGCGCTTAAAGCGTGGGCAGCTAACGACCGCAGGCTTAAGTGGATGAGCCCCCACACGCTGCGCCATTCATTTGCGACGCACCTGCTGGAAGGTGGCGCCGATCTGCGCGCGGTGCAGGAGATGCTCGGTCATAGTGACATCTCGACCACACAGATCTACACACACCTGTCCAGGAGCCACCTGCGCAAGGTCCACCGCACCTATCACCCGCGCGCGACCCGCGCGACCGCCGCCCTGGACGCCGACTGAAATTGGAAAAGCTTGCCGACTTCATTCCTGCCCTGCTCATCGCCGCGCTGCCGATCCTGTTCGCGATCATCGCGCACGAGGTGATGCACGGGGTTGTCGCGCTGCAACTGGGCGACGATACAGCACTACGTGCCGGACGCCTGACCCTGAACCCGATTTCACATATCGATCCTTTCGGCACGATCTTTCTGCCGGTCATCCTGATGTTTTTGCATCTTCCCGTGTTTGGTTACGCGAAACCGGTTCCGGTCAATTTCTCGCGACTTCGAAGTGGACGAACCGGAATGATGGAGGTGGCTGCGGCCGGACCGCTGACTAATTTCGCGCTGGCCATCGTTAGCGCGCTCGCGCTGCACGGCATCCTGCAGTTTGCCGGCGGGCCGTGGCAGGCGCCAATCGTCGTGCCGCTGGCCTACATGATGAAATCCTCGGTCCTCGTCAACATCGCTCTCGGGGTATTCAACCTGTTTCCGCTGCTTCCGCTCGACGGCGGACGGGTGCTGACGGGGCTGCTTCCCCTGCCCGCCGCCCGTGCCTTTGCCCGGACTGAGCCCTATGGATTTCTGATCCTCGTGGTGCTGCTATATACGGACTCGGTGGAAGCGGTGATCAACCCGATTATCAATACGCTGGCCCGGATGCTGCTGTGAGCGCGGAGCCCGAGACGCCACCCCGGCCCGAAGGTGAAGCGACCCCGCGCTTCAAGCTGCCTATCTATGAAGGCCCGCTCGACCTTCTATTGCACCTGCTGAAGCGGGCGGAACTCGATCCCCACGACGTAACCGCGCGCATCATCACCGAACAATACCTCGCCTATCTGGAACTGCTCGATCAATTGAACCTCGATGTCGCCGGGGAATACCTGGTGATGGCTGCGACGCTGCTGCTGATAAAGTCGTTCTCCCTCCTGCCCCATCCGGAGCTGGCGGATACCGAGGACGCCGAGGAACTCAAGCGCGACCTGGTCGAACGGCTTCTGGAATACCAGCGCTATCGCGAAGCCGCGGAGAAACTGGGCGGACGCGCGATCCTGGGCCGCGATGTCTTTGCTGCGCCGGGCGAGTCGGCGCCCGAAGCGGATGGCAACCAACCGCGCCTCACGGTGGCGCTGTTCGACCTGGTCGAAGCGATGGGCGCCGTTCTGAAGCGCCTCGCCGACCAGACCCCGCGCGGCATCTTCTTGCGCGACATCCCGATCGCGGAATGCATCCCAACCATCCTGACCCGATTGGAACAACACGCCCGGGTCGAATTCACCGGGTTGTTTGAGAACTTGCGCGACCGCCCGCGCATCATCGCCACGTTCATGGCGTTGCTGGAACTGATGCGCCGCGGCGAAGTCGGCGCGTGGCAGGAAGTTCGCTTCGGTCCGATCATGCTGGAGCGCCGCTCGGCTCAACAAATCGGGCCACCCACATGATCCGCTCCTCCCGAAGCGAGCCCCGTCCCCGTGGCGCTTTCCAGCCTCTCCCTAGAGGACGGGTGTCCGGGAGGGAGTTTTTCGGCGCGCAAGTTCGGTGCACGATTAGGGAAACCAGCAAGCTTTGACGGAAAACCGGTGGAAGAGGAGCGTCTCAAATCGATTCTCGAAAGCCTGCTATTCGCGGCCGGCGAGCCGGTTTCTATAGCGCGGCTGCAGGCTGCGCTCGACGATCCGCCCCGTGGGGAAGTCCAGCAGGCGCTGGCCGCGATGACCGCGGAGTACGCTGCCCACAATCGCGGCCTCAGGCTCGAGGAAGTCGCGGGCGGCTACCAGCTGCGCACCCTGAAGGAACACGCCCCTTACGTCCGCAAGCTGCTCGCCGCGCGGCCGCCCCGCCTTAGCCGGCCTTTGCTGGAGACGGTCGCGATCATCGCCTACCGTCAACCCGTCACGCGCCCCGAACTGGAACAGCTGCGCGGAGTCGATTCCGGCGGGGTGCTCGAGACTCTGCTGGAACGACGCCTGATCAAGATAGCCGGTCGTAAGGAAGCGCCCGGAAGGCCCATCCTCTACGCGACGACGCCGGAATTTCTGGAGACCTTCGGACTTAAAGACCTCGACGGTCTGCCGGACCTGAAGGAATTCCAGGAAATCGAGCGCGCCGTCGAACAGGCGGAAGCTGGTCCGGTAGAAAGCGTCGAGACCCATCCCCCGGACGCGGGGGAGCCGGCAGAATTTGCGAATCCTCCGAGCAACCTGGATCTGGAAGCCAGCGAAGCACTTCCCGTTCAAAAGCCCGAGCCGGAGAAATAGGTCCCTCCATGACATGGCGCAAGATGGCCGACTGCGTCGCGCAGTCTCACGCGCTTGCGATGAGCGATGAGATTTTGGCGTGGGCGCAATGACGCGTGCCAGGCCGCCTTGGCGAGAACCGTGGTCTGGCAGGTTGCGATGCTACCCGCCGGTATCCTCGAACGCTCCAACGTCGGGCGTGTAGTTCTCAAATCTGGTGTATTGGCTTAAGTAGGTCAGCTTGGCGGTGTCGGTGGGACCGTTCCGCTGCTTGGCCACAATAACTTCGGCAACGCCCGGTTCTTTGGTGTCACGATGGTACATCTCGTCGCGATAGATAAAGGCGATTACGTCGGCGTCCTGCTCGATGGCACCAGATTCGCGCAGGTCGGCAAGCAGCGGGCGACGGTCGGGGCGCGTCTCGACCTGCCGGTTCAGCTGCGAAAGCGCGAGCACCGGGACCCCCAACTCCTTGGCGAGCGCCTTGAACGATCGCGAGATTTCCGAGATTTCCTTCTCCCGCGATTCGCCGGGCCGTGACGCGCGCATCAGCTGCAGATAGTCCACCACGATGAGTCCGAGATTGGATGATCGGTCACGCTTGAGCCGCCGGCACTTAGCCTTCAGCTGAATCGGCGTGATGTCGGTCGAATCATCGATGAGGATGTTGGCCTGGCTTAGGCGGTCGGCAGCGGTGATCAGCTTCGGAAAGTCGTCGTGCTTCAAGTAGCCGGTGCGGACCTTGGCGCTGTCCACCCGCGCGTCGGCGCACAGCATGCGCAAGGAGAGCTGCTCCTTGGACATTTCGAGTGAAAAGTAGGCGACTCCGACCGGCGGGTCTGCATACATGGCCGCGTGCGCGGCGATGTTCAGCGCCATCGCCGTTTTCCCCATCGACGGTCGTGCAGCGAGAATTATCAGGTCCGATGGTTGCAGCCCCGCGGTTATCCGATCCAGATCGATGAAGCCGGTCGGCACCCCTGTGACCAGTTCCTTGCGCTCGTACAGCCGCTCGATCAGAGCGATCGACATCGGGGTGATTTCTTTCATCGAGTGAAACGAGGGCCGGATTCGCCGTTCCGCAATTTCAAAAACGCGATGCTCGGCCTCGTCCAGGTACTCGTCGACGTTGGGCGGTCCCTCGTACGCACCGGCCGCGATTTCCGTGGAGACCGATGCCAGGCTGCGCAGGATGGCTTTCTCGCGAACCAGTCGCGCGTAGTACGCGATGTTGGAAGCGGTCGGAACGATGGAGGCAAGCTCGGCGATGTAGCTGGGACCACCGATCGATTCCAGCTTGCCGTTTTTCTTAAGCCAGTCCTTCAGCGTGATCGCGTCGACCGGCGATGGCAGATCCGTGAGCTCGATCATCGCGCGATAAATCTCGCGATGCGAGTCGCGGTAGAAATCCTCGGGAATCAGAATCTCGAGCGCGTGGTTGATGGCTTCGTTGTCGAGCAGGATCGCTCCGAGCACGCACTGCTCCGCTTCGAGATTTTGAGGGGGAACGCGTCTTAGGATGTCGTCCGCAGCCGCCGCCACCGTAACCACCACCTTCCGGACCCAAACGCCGATTTCAGAGGGTCGGGATTATTCGCAAACCACGAGTCGGCTTCAAGAGTGTTTTACCAATTGACATCTTATCCCAACCGCTTTGAACAGGATATCCACAGGTCACCGTATCCGTCGATCAGACGGTTCTCTCCGCGCCAGCAGCGGTCCCAGCGCGATGCCAAACAGGAATCCACCGATATGCGTCCACCAGGCCACCCCTCCCGCGATCGCCCCCTGCGATCCACCCATCAGGCCCGCGTAGAGTTGCACCGCGAACCAAAGCAACAGGTAGATGACTGCGGGAACCTCGATAACCTGAATAAAAATGAACACGGGCAGGATGGTCGTGATACGGCCGCGCGGATAGAAGATGAAATAGGCCCCCAATACCCCCGCGATTGCGCCCGATGCACCAATAACGGGAATCTCCGATTGGGGCGCTATCGAAATGGTCGCGACCGCGGCGGCGATTCCGGCCACGAGGTAGAAAACCAGAAATCTCAGGCTTCTCAGGCGCCATTCGACGCCGGCCCCAAAAATGAACAGGTAGAGCATATTGCCGGCGACGTGCAGGACTCCGCCATGCACGAACATAGAGGTGACCAGTGTCAGAATGGGTCGCAGGCCCGCGCTCGGTGCGTCCGGCCCCGCTCCCCAGTGGAATAGTTCGAGCGACGCGCCGACCTGCGCGGGAATCATTGCATAGCGCCGAACAAAACCTTCGACTCTGGGACCGAGCAGGAATTCGTAGGCAAACACCGCCAGGTTCGCGAGAATTAGCAGTGTGTTAATCGGCGTGAAGCGGTGTTTCGTCGAACTGTCACGCAGGGGGATCATCCACCA
The DNA here is from genome assembly GCA_046728175.1 of Thermodesulfobacteriota bacterium. Lineage (GTDB taxonomy): Bacteria > Desulfobacterota > Binatia > Binatales > Binataceae > JAFAHS01. Next base: position 33,122 of record JBKPEA010000067.1, read on the forward strand.
GCACCCATCACAGCACCGCGCCGTATGCTACCGGTTACCGATAGCCTTGCGCGAGACGCCCGCTTGAGCATCGGCAATTTGTATGCGAGATAGGAAAACGGCCTCACGTCGTGGGGCCTTACCCGCGCATCCGGCTCATAGCCGGCGGCAACCGTGCGCGGTACGGGCAATCATCCAGGAGGTATTTCGATGGAAATCGTCTCGCAGGAAGTCAGTGTCGGGAGCGAGAAAATGCCTTGCCATCTGGCACGTCCCGCGTCGGGCGGTCCCTACCCGGGTCTGGTCGTCGTGATGGAGGCATTTGGGCTCAACGATCACATCAAGAGCATCACCGGGCGTTTCGCGGCTGAAGGCTTCGTGGCAATCGCCCCAAATCTCTACTTCCGCCAACCCAACAACGTGGTGGCATACAATGATCTGCCGGGCGCCTTTCGCCTGATGGGATCGCTCAACGACGATCAGGTCGTCGCGGACATGACCGGAGCGATCAACTACCTGAAGACCGTCAAAGAGGTAAAGCCAGCGTTTGGCACGGTGGGATTCTGCATGGGGGGACGGGTCGCGTTCCTTACCGCCTGCCGCAATGCCGACGTGAAGGCGACCGCGCCGTACTATGGCGGGGGGATGGTGACTTCCCGGCAGCCCGCCGAAAAACCACCAATCGCTTACGTGGAAGGTCTCAAAGCCCCGGTGCTCGCGTTTTTTGGGGGCAAGGATGCCTTCATACCGCTGACCGAGGTCGACAAGTTCCGCGATGCGCTGAAGAATTCGAGGAAGACCGCGGACGTGGTCCTGTATGCCGATGCCGACCACGGTTTCATGTGCGATGATCGCCCGTCGCATCATCCGCAGCACGCCAAGGAAGCCTTTACCAAGACCATCGCGTTCTTCAAGCAGAACCTGGGCTGAACGGATCGTCGGCGCATGACCGAGACCACACGGGCCGGCGCTCTTGGCCGGCCCGTTTTCTATCTGATGCTGGCCGGCGCCCTGGCGCTGGTCGCCGCCTGCTATTCGGCCGGCTATCGGAAGGAAATGGCGGCCACCGTCGACCTGCTAAGCGGGCTCACCGAGAAACTAGCTGATTACTGCAGTGCGGGTTTCAAGGTCGACGATCGCGAGATTTCCTCGGAGGAGATGGGCGAGTTCTACTATGCGCTGAACAAGGCCCAGGCCTTCCAGGCGCTGCGGCGCAGCCAGGCACAACGGCCATCCTATCGTGATTTCAGCACCATGCTTGAGCAGTACGCCGCTTTCGTCCATTCTGCGGACAAATATCGGCTGGGGGGTCGCGCCGACCCCGTAAAGCTCGCCGCCCTGATCGCACAACGCGATGCGGTCAAGAAGACCGCATCGCGAGTGCGCGCCGACCTGGCTTCGGAAGATTAGCTTAACCCTTCCAGGGATTGCCGTAGCGGTCGAGGCAGACCACCTCGGCGACCGGGCGACGCCGGATCGGGCCAAAATTGTCGCGAGGGTAGCCGATGGGCAGCAGCGCGTAAGTCTGAACCTCGGCGGGCAGCCCAAGGATCGTCTTAACCTCGTCCTCGAAGAACATGTGGATGGTGGTCAGCACCGTGCCCAGTCCGAAGGCGCGGCAGGCGAGGATGATATTCTGCACCGCGGGATAGATGCTCGACCCTCCCATTCGCGCCAGGTTGCGCATCGCCGCGACGACCTCCGGCGCCAACTTCGCGGGCTGCGCGCCGACCTGTCCCGGCTGCAGGCAGGCCAGCAGCAGCACCGGCGCCTCGGCCATGTGGTCGATCAAAAAGGTGGCCGACGCCATCAGCTTGTCGTACTGCTTCTGATCCATGTGCGCGGGCTTGACCCGGTCGGCGTACAAGGCCATCAGGATGCCCCCGCCCTTGCGATAGACCTCGCCAAGCTTGCGGCGCTGCTCGGGGTCCTTGACCACCACGAACAGCCAGGTTTGTTCGTTACTGCCAGACGGCGCTCGGATTCCGGCCTCGAGGATCTTGCTGATCACTTCGTCGGGCACGGGATCCGGTTTGAACCGGCGTAGCGCTCTTGCGGTGTTGATCGCTTCAAAAAGTCCGAACTCTGCCATGGGAACACTCCAATCTTGGGTTTCGGGCGGCATGAGTATCAGCGATTGCATCCGGAAAAAAAAGAGCGGCCGGGAGCAACCTCCGACCGCTCTGTCGAGCCTTGGTGAGAGCCGCGTCCTCGCGTCTATACGGGCGTCCGTGGGGCGGCTTTAGGCTGCTGCGGACCCATCAGCATCTGGTAGACCTTCTTCGCGTCCTCCGGATCGGAGACCATCGGCCCGGGTTGGTCATGATGCTTCATGATCTTATCCTCGGCGGTAAACTCGCGCATGGTCGCGCAATACTCCAGGAGCAGCCCGTTGGGATCGCGGAAGTAAATCGAGCGGCACCACTCATGGTCAACCACCGGCGTCACATCGACCCCACGCTCCATTAGCATCGCGCGCTTTTCTTCCAGCGCCTTCACGTCATCGCACCAGAAGGCAAAGTGATAGAAGGCGCCCGGCAGGCCCTGCGCGCTGTTGATATCGGTCGCCCACTCCTCGGGAACTCCCGGAACCTTTTCCGGACACATGAAGGCAACCAGCGAACCGTCTCCGGTGTTGAGGAAAACGTGTTTGATCTTGCCCTCTTTGCCGGTCTCGATGATGTCCGCCCAGGCAACTTCCCAACCGAGTTTCTTGGTGTAGAACTCGATGGTGCGATCGATGTCGAGCGTGGCCAATCCCAGATGATGCACTCCGGTTCGCTTCATCGCGGAACCCTCCTGAACGGTAGTTCAGACCGTATGCTCACCATTTAAGTACCGCTCGCCGTGTTTGTCAAAACATCTGACCGATCGTTCAAGCACCGCGGGAATCCTAGTGATGCGGCCGGGCAGCCGGCTGCCCCAGTTCTTGTCCGAGCGCCTGCATCTCGGCGCCGAACGCGGTCCAGTTCCCCGTCTTCAAAGCATCCATGGCACGATTGTAGTGCTGCGAAGCAGATTGGAGATCGGCTCCCGCGGGCGCACCCGGCATCGCACTGGGCGCTACGGTTTTCGCGAGGACCGGCGCCGAAGGGGCCGGCGCTTCGATAAACAGCGCCTGCAGGGTGGACTCGAGCGTCTCGCCCATTACCACGCGATCGCTGTACGACGCGATCACTCGTTGCAATTCGGGAAGCTGTCCATTCTCCGCCCGAATATAGAGCGGCTCGACATACAGCAGCGAGTCCTGGATGGGAATGACGAGCAGGTTTCCGAAGACCACCTTCGAACCCATCTGGTTCCACAGCGACAACTGCCGCGAGATTTCCGGGTTCTGATTAATCCGCGCCTGGATCTGATAAGGCCCGTAAAACAGTCGATCCTTGGAAAATGCGTATTCGAACAGATGGCCGTAGTCGTCCCCATCGCAGCGCGCTGCCAGCCACGAGATCATGTTGTCGCGCCCCTGCGGCACCATCGGTAG
>JBKPEA010000068.1:0-11622 GCA_046728175.1 Thermodesulfobacteriota bacterium
TCATCGCTTCTGGTCAGAATGGTGTTGCTTACGGTCGTTCAGTCTGAATATGCGATATTCTCAAGCCCGATCGTTGCTTGTGGTGGCTGCGCTGTTCATGATCGTAGCGATGATCTCATTCGTGTTGCCCGTGAAAGCTAGCGAGACGGACGGCGCGAGCGTACCAAACAGACGCGTGCGGCACGTAAAGAAGGTTAAGCCCGGGGAGACTCTAAATGGCAAGGCTACCTTCTATCCGAATCGTCTCAACGGTCGGGAGACCGCGAATGGTAACACCTTCCATCAAAGCGGACATACTGCAGCGTCGAACAAACTTCCGCTTGGAACCGACGTTAAGGTAACCAATTTAAAGAACGGCAAGAGTACCAAAGTAACCACCACTGACCACGGCCCCGCACTGGGTTCTCACAAAATCGACCTTTCGAAGCGAGCGGCAGAGGACATCGGCCTTACGGGCAAGCAAGGAAAGGTGCCAGTCGAGATTAAGGTCATACGCCCACCAAATAATGACGCAAACCGTTAGTCATTCGCTGAAAGACTACATTCGCTGAAAGACTAGAGGACAGCTGCCCCGACATTTGTGTTGCCCGCAAGTTTTAGTTCGAGCCCCGGATCGAATTTCGGCGGACAACAGAATACTTGCCCTTGGGAAAGACGTTCCGTCGCGCGACTCGATCGAGCCGCCGTTGCGGGCTCAGAGCGGCGATTTGTTCCACGCCTCTTTACGCGACCGTGCCGGAGTCGTCGACGCTTCGAATCATCGGAACGATCCAAGTCCTAAGCGCAGTTTCTCGGGCGCAGGCTGCCATCCTGATCTAAAGAGCGCGTGTCGACAGGTTCAAGCCGCCCATTCCGGTATTCGATGTTCTCGTCATGCGGGCGATTGGTGTGCCCATTTATTTCATTGCCTGGCCGGGCATTCAGGTGGTTGGAATTTTCTTTCACCAGCGAGGGAAGTATCTGATTTACTCTAATATTTGCTGTGCTTTGATACTCTATGGCCCTCGGCATAGAAAGTGCCCATCCTTTAAAACAAAAAAGAGATGACTGAAAATCGAGTGTTCAGCGGGGAGTCAGCTCACGCTCCGCATGGTTCGGCAACCAATCAACGACTTAAGTATTTCTTATATCGAATTTCATTAGGCAATTTCCTGGGACAAGCCAATGGGCATGCTGCGGCAGATTTCTTCGAATCAACCGTTCTTCGTTCCAACGATTTCTGTTAGACGATTGAGTTCCTGATCATTCTGGCTTGGTGTTTTATCGCGTCCGCAACCATCGGCTTCGGTCGCGCAGACACGAGTCAAAGCGTCGCGCATCCTTCTTCTTCTCCCGCGACGTCGTCTGCCGCGCCTGGCCCTGGCACACCCGCCATGCCGATTGCACATCAGATAATGGGCGAGAATTCGATTTCACGGCAATGGCGACTCTTTTGCCAGTATAGGTTCACGATTCGGAGAGAAGCCAGGGATACTAGCTCGCAACGGCAAGGAGGTTAGCGACCGTCTCTATGCAGGCGACACTGTTCACGTAGACAACCGTCATATCATGCCGGTCGAGGAATCGGATTCCATAGAGATCAATGTGCTTCAGCGAATGCTGATTCATTTTGAAGGCAAGGAATTGAGGGGCGCATATCCGGTTGCAGTTGGGCAACCCGGCAAGCAATGGCAAACTCCGATCGGCTCTTTGGTGGTGATCCGGATGCGCAAAGACCCACTTGGCGCGTGCCATGGTCGATTCAGCGCAAAAAAAGAGGCAGAGGGAAAGGAGGTGGTGAATGAGATCGAACCAGGATCGAACAATCCACTCGGGAAGTACTGGATCGGCCTCAGTGCTCCCATGATAGGGATTCACGGTACTAATCACCCGAGTAGCGTATATAGCGATCGAAGCCATGGGTGCATGCGGCTGCGACCCGACGACATCGAAGCGCTGTTTCAAGGGCGTCGATCTGAACGATCGGGTCGATGTCATCTATATGCCCCTGCTCGTGGCAAACCTGACAACGGGCGGATTTTTCTCGAAAGTGGAAAGGACATTTATCATAAGGGGACCGGAGGGATCGCCGCAGTGCGTGATCTTGCACCGCAGGCCAACGGAATCGAGACTGAATTGACTAGTCGCGCGCGAGGAAGTGGTAAATTACGCAGAAGGAATCGCTGGTGACGTATCATTCCATTCCGAACGCGTGTTCGCGTCAGAAAAGCCGCTAGGCGCTCATGAGCAATGACCAGATGCCTGCGGACATTCTCGTAGAAAATCTCGTGCCGGACTCCCCAGTGTCACGGTGCGCGGGGCGATGTCCCTCGCATCGACCTGGGCCCACTCCCTGTACCTCCTGAAGTTAAAGTCGAGACTCCTGGCTGAAATCGCGCCCGTCAATAAGTCGTGAGAATACTGTAAAAAAGGAGCAATTCACGACAACTTCAGGCATTGAGACCGCGATTTAGGCACCATCTGCTCCTGGATTTGGAATTTCGAAACCAATCATGCTTCGACGAGCAAATTCATGCTTTGCTTCGACAATATCTGCTACGCTCGTAATTTCCCATTTGAATAAATATCAGGCCTCCAGTGGCTAAGGCGGATTTTGTTTACAGTCCTGGGTATCAACGACGATTAACGAGCCTCTGCTCTGCGGAATGCGCAGGATTTTGCGACCGAAGATTGAAATTCCGACCAGCAATCAGCACGGGAGAAGGAATATTTTCCCGATTCACACTGATCGCGTACATGCCTCAGACGAAATCAAGGGTTAAGCGGATCTGCTCTCGGTATGTGAGTTGCTCTTTTGTTTGCGTTCCAGTGTATGCGCCCAGCAGTCGATTCAAAGAATCACTCAGGAGGGAAAAGATGCTTTGCAGTGACTTGATGAAAACAAATGTCTTGATCGCCGACGCGAATGGCCCAGTTTCTGAAGCTGCAACCATCATGCGGGAAAGCAATGTCGGATTTCTGCCGGTTTGCGACCTGACGACCGGAGAAATACTCGGCACGATTACCGATCGCGACATAGTTGTACGTATGGTGGCGGAGGAAATGCCGTCCAGCACTATGGTTGGCGAACTTGCAACTCCGGCTACGGTGTTCTGCCGGGCCAATATGGATATTGAAAATGCGCATCAGCTTATGCGGGATAATCATGTCGCGCGTTTACTATGCGTGGACGAAAACGGCCGGCTCGCAGGCGTGCTCAGTTTGTCGGATCTAGCCGCCATGATGCCGGACCTGGCCACCGAGACGCTCCGCGAGTTGGGCCGGCGGAACCGCGACGATTCCATGGAGTAATCAGATGGCAAAACCTAATACTCGTCACGATGGCCACCGCCAGGCGCGTCGCGGGTCAGACGAGCGACAAAAGTCGATTCGCACACAATGGCTGCGCGACTTTCTTTCGGAGATGTTGGCGGTCGAGATCGGTGGTGTGAAACTCCATGAGAAGGCCCTCAACGGACTGAGAAATACAGAATTCCAGGAAAAGCTCACCGAGTTACTTCATCAAACCGAATATCACGTCGAACTGTGTACGGAGCTGTTAAAGGCAGCGGGTGCCGATGCGGATTACCGGAGTGCGGGCGCAAAAGCGGCTGAGCACAAAGCCAAAGGGCTGCTCTCGGCCGCGGTACCCCCCGGAGCTACAAGATCAGAACAACATCGAGAATCTGGTGCTTGCGGAAACCAAGGATCATTGGAACTGGGAGATGCTCACCTCGCTTGAGAAAAAGATCGCTGACACCGAGCTGAGGAGCATGGTGGGGAAGGCGGTGCGCGACGTGCGCAAGCAGGAGAAGGCGCATCTGGATTGGAACGAACGCACCCTGACTACACTCGCCATGGAAGCTGCGCTGTCGCCGGGGTTGCCGGGACTCGAAGAGACTGATGGAACGGAACGCCAGGCAATAGAAAGTGAAAGTGATTGAAGGTTGGTGAGATGGCAAGTCAAAAGCAACGTGCGGCGGCTCGCAAGAACATCAAGAAGGCAGCGGCCGCGGCGCGAAAGAAAAGGACGATTGCGCATCTGCCGAGCCGGGTCCGGACAGAATTAGGCAAGAAAGGCGCAGCCGCACGAAAGAAACGCCGAGGCAGGAGCTGAGCTTCATGAACACCGAGCAATTGCGCCATGGGGCGGCGGTCTGGGTACCAAGCCAGCTCGGCTGGATTCCCGCCACGGTGATGGCGCACGATGAAAGCGAGTCATTCCCGGTTCCCGGCAATAGCCCGCAGCGCGCCAGCCTGGTCATGGTGGAGGTCCGATTCGATCAAGCGACGGGTCGCAACCAGTTCCAGAAGGTCGACAGTCGCCACCTCCGCCCGCGCGATCCTACGCTCAAGGGCAGGGACGAGCCATCGCCATCCGACGCAGTAGTATCGACTTGCTAGACGACACCAATCAGATTGGACCGCTAAAGTTCTCGATGGCACCAGTCTTGGCGTGGCCGCTTTCGCCCATCGCGAACAGCGAAGCGGAAAGACGTCGGTGAACCGGTGGTATTCGGGCGCTCTGCAGATGAACAGGACCAAACGGCGCGCGGCCGCAAGATAACGTCGGCGTCTCGCCATTCGCCGGCAGCGTGTCGAAAGTCTTGCAGCTCGCGATGAAGTTTTTTCGCCTTTCCCGGATGCCCGCGTAACCCGAAAATGTCAATGATGGTCTGGAGGTGGCGCGTGGCTTTGCGAAAATCGTGAACAGCCTCGCACTTCCCCGTTTTTACAATGTCCCGGAAATGTGAATTGAGTTGACGTACACGTTTGCGCACCAAATGAGAAAATTCCTTCTTGAGATTCGTACGAGGCGGGGCATGAGGGACCTTGGGAGGCAAGGAGGAGGCCTTGCCCCCAATGTTCCCTCCTCAACCATCGGCACGGCCATTGCTATTTAGATCACATGGCGAGTCGAAATTTGATCAAGCTTCCCACCTTTTCCAAGCGCCCCACGATCCTGAATGCGGTAGTAGAATCTCCGCGCGGCGGCCGGGTCAAACTAAAATACGATCCCGATTCGGACGTATTTGCACTGTCCTATGTTCTCGCACGTGGTAGCAGGTTCCCTCGCGAATTCGGGTTCATACCCTCGACGTTGGGCGACGATGGCGACCCCCTGGATATTCTTATCTTGATGGATGCCGCGACTTGCAGCGGTTGCGTCATGTCCGCGCGCCCGCTCGGCGTAATCGAAACGGAACAGACCCAAGACGGAAGCACTTTTCGAAATGACCGCATACTCGCGATTGCCGTCGCAGAGCATGAGCGCGCGAACCTTCGCTCATTGGACGAAATTGAGCCGGCGTTGCTCGATGAGATCGAGCATTTCTTTGTGGCCTACAATCAGACGCGCGGACGTGAGTTCAAACCCCTTCATCGCGCGGGACCGGAAACAGTATCGAAACTGCTGGAGCGCGGCATCGCGCGATTTGCGAGGCAGCAAGACCCTCGGCGGCACGGAGACAGCGGCGGCAGCGATTTCCCTGGCTCTGCTTTTCGCAGCTGTTCCATCACGGACGGTCTATCCTGACGCTGCAAGCTGGCTTCACCAACGACCTGATTTCAGCTCCGCGAAACGGGGTGCGTTTGCTGTGCCACCGGCTTTGCGGTTGCGCATGGATTCCAGACCAAGCATCGCGGCATCGCGCGAGCCGGGGTGGCCATAGGAGACCTGCGACTGTGCGTGGCCGTGGGCAGTATTTCTTACCCGCCTGCAGATAGCGACGGGGCGGGACCTCACGGGCAGTTGTGTGCAGGGCGGTATCCTGCTGCTTCGGCTGCCTGCGGACTGGCGAACTCCATCCGGTTTGTCGGTGAGATTTCGGAATAATATGGGCATCCCGGCCACTCGAATATGTGGCTGCGGGCGTTCCCGACCACTGTACCGCTAGTCGGCTCGCTACTTTTTCGGCAGCCGTTCGCGTCAAGGAGCAAAACGGAGTTGGTCCCGTGCCGGAAATCCTGCGGCTGCACTGGATGCGGATCACTCCATAGTCCGATATGCGATTTGATTGCGCTGCATTCAGCCGCCGCGTATGCATCACGATCCGCCGCGCTCTGTTCGTCCTCGTACTGCTTGTAGTGCCACGCCATCCCCGCCTTCACCTGATCGAGGCACGCGTCCTCGCCGCCGGGTAGGAGGACCTTGCAGATCATTCGGCCATAAGATCTCTCGTTCTCGCATTCGAGGGTGACGTTCTTCCCCGAAACCAGCGAGGCAAGGTACTGCGTCGATTGCGCCCCGGAGGGCTGGTCGTGCTCGGGCGCGTCTATTCCGGCGAGGCGGACCGATTTCTGCCTGCCTGCGCTGTCTGCGACCTCGATCGTGTCGCCGTCCGTGATGCCGACAACAGTCGCCGAGAGTCTATTCGGCAGTCCCGATGTGACGACAGCGGGATTGCTGACGCTTGGGCTTTTCGTTGCGACAGCAGTACTCGACGGCAGCATGGCGCGATGTAGGATCCAGCCGCCCAAGACTGCTCCCATAAGGAGATAAGCAGTGGCGATTGCAACCATCGCACGATACGCTTGAGGTGCCCGCCCCCATCGAAGGCGGATGTAGACCGCCCCTGCGGCGACGAACAATATGAGTCCAATTATTATGGGCAAAATAGTTCCATGCCTCCTCTCCAGATTAGCGACAGCAGTCCGCGGCGGCACTCAACCGACGGGCACGGGCGTTGGTAACCGCCATGTCCGTCTCGCTCAGTACGAAAAGCAGTTGAACCCGCCCGCGTAGTTAGGGTTGCAGCGGGTGATGGTCGGCGACTGCTCGACCACGACCGGCCGCTGCGCCCGCTGTTGCTGCTGCGCCTCGGCGACCGCGCCCAGCGCCACGATGGCCACAAGGCCGACTAACAGCACGGCGAGCGCCGTGTACTCGAGCGCCTTGCCGGTGTAATGCCAGCCCGCGCCGTCGTTCTCGGCCGCGAGTGCCTCATCGTAGGTTCTGACCACCGAACTCTTCTGCGGGTTGAACTTGTTCACCACATAGTACGCGGCGATCTGTCCGTTGGAGTCCTTGACGACGAAGATGTTGGGGTCATCACTACGCGCCATCTTGTACACGCCCTCGGGCGGCGTGAAGGTCCAGCCCTCGGGCAGGTGCTCGGGGTTGAAGCCGGTCACCTTGACGGTCACGTTGGGACACGGCACAGCTTGCCCGTCACAGCCCAGCTCGAGCATCCCCCCGTTGTCGTAGCGCACTGCAATGCGCTCGGGATGCTGGCCATTGGGAAACGCCATCACCGTACCGACGCCCTCCACACGACTTTCGTCGTGTTCGGTCTGGTCCGGCGTGGCGTCCCAATGGGTCGCCAGCGGCTTCTGCGCCGCGCAGCTCGTCACCAGAAAGCAGGCCGCTATCGCGAACGCTAACGTCCTCATTGGCACAGCCCCTTCTGCCGGATGTGTTCCATGTCGGCATCGTTCAGCGCCGGTCCTTCCGAAACATGAGCGTCAGTTAGGCGCGCGGCCTGGGTATCGATAACGCACCGCAACTGCGCGCCACTGCCATGACTGAATGGGACCAGCACCTCGATGTGGCGCACCGAGATGTTCTCAGAGCGCTGGCGGTTGATTTGCAGGCCGTCCTGCGTGGACGTCACCCCGCCGCTGTCGAACACGTACTGGCAGACCTTCTTAAGGTCCACGGTGCAGCCATCCTTTGCGACTTGGGGTGGGTCAGTCCCGCACAGGCGGAGAGCGTTGCGCACAGCAACAGCATCGCTACGCGCTTCATCGCATCACCTCCGCCAGCCGAGGATCGTCCTCCCCAATACAGACTGTGTTCTGCCGGAAGAAATTGAAGAATTGAGCTGGCCCGTTCACGATTCCTTTTTGCGAATTGCTGGGTTAACCTCCGGCGACGGTTTATTCACGCTCGGCTTCGAGCCGTTGCCGTCGAGTTGAGAGGGGTCTTGCCGGGTAGGCGTGCGTCGCAGTCGCAGATCTAAGTTGAGGCCGGACACGCCGAAGTCACCCGTTCCCGGCAGGGGCGCGGCGATGGTGAAAGAATCTTGGCTACCGAACGTTTGTTAGACGATATGCAGAGACAGTTCACTTGGAAGTAAATTCGTAAGAACTTCCAGCTTCATTTGGTGAATTTTCACGTTTCCTGCCGATCGAAACCAGGGAGCTTGCTCCTTGAGTGCCATTTCGTCGACGGTTCGCCGCCAATTGCCCCCAAGCAGAGGCCCTAAGGCGATGATCTTACTAAAGGATCGTGCGCAGACTCACCGGGCGCATCTCGACTAGACGCGGAGCTGCGCGGAAAGTAGGTTTGTTATCCTCCACACGGGCGCCGCACACCGCCAGGATCGGGCCGCCGCGGGTCTCTCCCGTACCACTTAGTAGCGGATTTCCCTTGATCGCTGTGCATTGTCGGCCATGATGCTGCTAGGCTCGGGGACGCGGAATCCTTTCTGAAGGAGAATCGATCGTGAGCGATGACATAGTGCGCTACGAAGTGAGGGACGAGGTGGCTTTCGTCCGGATGAATCGGCCCGACAAGCTGAACGCCCTAAGCGTGGAGTTGGCCGACGCACTGAACGAGATCTGGGCCCGCTTCGAGGCCGATCCTCTGGCGAAGGTCGCGATCCTAAGCGCGGCCGGGCGCGCGTTCTGCGCCGGTGCGGACATCGGCGGAGGTCGCCCGAATGACGATTTACGAATCCCATGGGCCATCAGAGTCCATCGGGCTTATCCACAGAACGGGGTGACGGTATTCAAGCCGATAGTTGGAGCGGTTCATGGGTATGCTCTCGGAGGGGGATGGGCTCTGGCCGTCCGTGGCTGCGACATCACTATAGCGGGCGAAAGCGCGATGTTCGGCTTTCCGGAACCGCGGGTGGGCATCTCGATCCCGCCCATCGATTACTTACCCTACGTACCCTTCAAGGCGAGCCTCGAATTCATGCTGCTGGCATGGAACGGCGGCGAGATGTTAGACGCACGACGCGCCCACGAACTGGGGATGGTAAATCGGGTGGTGCCGGACGCAGATCTCATGAACGAGGCGATTCGATGGGCAGAGAAGCTCAAGAGAATCCCGCCGATGTATATCAAGGCGGTCAAATACGGGCACTACAAGGCGATGGAATCCAAGACCGTGCGCGACGAACGAGAGTATCTGAATTTCATCTGGCCGCAGGAAGTTAGCGAAGACATCCGGGAGGGGCGCCACGCCTTCAAGGTGAAGCGCGAGCCGCGCTTCACAGGTCGCTAACCGCGCCGATGTCCCTTACACCTGTTGACGCTTAGTTCCCGGGTGTCGCTGGTCAGAACCTAAACCCGAACGTATTGATGATGGAGGTCCCGAGAACCGGCATCGCGACGACCGCTGAAGATTCAAGTATCGGATGACAAAAGGGCCGGAAGTACCCGGCGTGGGAAAGCAATATGGAAGATGACGCAACGTTTATAGCCAACTTGAAGCTGGATTTTGATCCGGATGCTCTTCGCAACAAGTACAACCAGGAACGCGACCGGCGCATTCGGATCGATGGTAATGCGCAATATGTCGAAGTCTCCGGCAAATTCCGGCACTTTACCGACGATCCTTATGTCGAGTCTGCCTTTACCCGCGCTCCGCTCAATGATGAGGTCGACGTGGTCGTCATCGGCGGAGGCTTTGGTGGATTGCTGGCCGGCGCGCGCTTCCACGAAGCGGGTATCAAAGACGTTCGAATCATAGAGTCAGGGGGAGATTTCGGCGGCACCTGGTACTGGAATCGATATCCCGGTGCGCAGTGCGACATCGAAAGCTATTGCTACCTGCCGCTGGTCGAAGAGTTGGGCTACATGCCCAAAGAAAAGTACTCGTTCGCCCCGGAGATTTACGAGCATTCGCAGCGCATCGCAAAGCACTATAAGCTCTACAACAATGCATGCTTCCAGACGCGCGTAACTGAATTGCGCTGGGACGACGACGGCGCTGGCTGGATCGTCTCGACCGACAGGGGTGATGCGATGCGCGCGCGTTTCGTGGTTATGGCGACCGGCCCCCTCAACCGGCCGAAATTGCCGGCGATTCCGGGGATTGAGGACTTCGAGGGCCACACGTTCCACACCAGCCGCTGGGACTACAGCTACACTGGCGGCAACCATTCGGGCGGCTTGACCAAGCTCTCCGACAAGCGAGTGGCCGTGATTGGCACCGGTGCCACGGCTATCCAGTGTGTGCCGTTCGTCGGCGAGTATGCCAGGCAGCTCTATGTCTTCCAGCGGACACCTTCATCGGTCGACTTGCGCGGAAACAAACCGACCGATCCTGTGTGGGCGAAGACCCTGAAGCCCGGTTGGCAACGGGCGCGTCGCGAAAACTTCAACAACATATTTGCCGGCGTTCCTGTAGAGGAAGACCTCGTCAGCGACGGCTGGACCGACATCTTTCGCAACCTGGGCGTCGGTATCATCGGCAACGCGGAGAAGAAGACCCAGAATGTCGCCCCGCAGTCGCCGAGCCAGATGGCGCTAATGGCAGAAGTAGTCGACTTTCAGAAGATGAACAGTATTCGCTCGCGGGTCGATCACACCGTCACTGACCCGGCCACCGCCGAAGCCCTGAAGCCCTGGTATCGCCAGTTCTGCAAGCGGCCGACCTTCAATGACGAATATCTGCCGACCTTCAACCGGCCCAACGTCAAGTTGATAGATACCAGCGCAACCCAGGGTGTTGAGCGAATTACCCGGACAGGCGTTGTCGCGAATGGCGTGGAGTACCCAGTTGATTGCATCATCTTCGCAACCGGCTTCGAAGTCGGTACGGACTACACACGGCGAGCCGGCTTCGAAGTAATCGGCATCGGTGGCGAAACTCTGACCGACCATTGGGCCAAGGGGCTGCAGACATTCCACGGTTTTTCCAGCCACGGTTTCCCCAACTGCTTCATCCTGGGGCCATCGCAGAATGGCTTTTCAGTGAACCTGACTGCGGTGCTGGATGATCAGGCACAACACATCGGGTACATCATCAAAGAGGTGATGAACCGGGGCTTCCGCTATTCGCAACCTAGCAAGGAAGCGGAGGAGGAGTGGGTCGCGGAAATCAAACGGCTCGCCGTGATGACAACGGACTTCCTTTCGAATTGCACGCCCGGCTATTACAACAACGAAGGCCATTTGCAAGCCGAGGCGGGCCTGATCGCTGGAGCTTACGCACCGGGTATCAACGCGTTTAACGCGCTGATGGCCAAGTGGCGCGAGAAAGGCGACCTGGAAGGACTTGAACTAAGCTGAGCGTCGGGCCCGTTCGAACGGCTGATTCGCGCCTCGAACGTTCGAAGCCTGTCGATTACCTCGTTCGCGACCTTTTCGAGCCCTCGAGTGATGCCCTCGGATCGCAACACGCATGGGAGCGCGCAAAGATTAATCCTGAGTGGATGGTAAGGAGTACACCGTGAACGCACAGCCTTGCCTAGACCTGGATTTTGTCCGCTCTCAGTTTCCCGCCTTTGCCGAGCCGTCTCTCCACGGGCAGGCATTCTTCGAGAACGCCGGCGGCTCGTACGCCTGCGCCCAGGTCATCGCCCTGCTCAACGAGTACTACCGCCGGCTCAAGGTGCAGCCGTACTACAGCTACCCGGCCGCGACTGAGGCCGGTCAATGGATGGATCGTGCTCACGTCCGCCTAGGGGA
>JBKPEA010000069.1:0-16679 GCA_046728175.1 Thermodesulfobacteriota bacterium
CGCTCACGCTCGCGACGAAGCTGGCACTGAAGATCCACCCAGCGATCACTTGCCTGTTGTTCAGCTAATGATCATCGGTCCGGCGAGGTATCAGCGATGAGTTGCGGGAAGCAGGAATCGAAGCCGATATATGCTGCCGAAACTACCAGCTGAACGACGATCGTCACCCAGATGCCGTATTTCGCGAATTCGACGAACCTTATGCGGCGCCCCATGCTGCGCTGACACGCCGACGGCAATCAGGTTGGATGAAGAGCCGATCATGGTCGCATTTCCCCCAGCGTCGCCGCGAACGCCATCGCGAGAAAGAGGGGAATGACGGGCGCGGGAAATTGGCCCTTGTAGTTCGAACTCATCATCACCGGAGTGGCTTCCCGATGTTGACCGTATAGCCCTTCACCAGCGGCACCATCGCTACTACCAGTGGGATGTTTGGAACGACGGCGGACACCACGCCCACCGCGAACAGCATCGAAAGACTCGCCAGTGCCAGGTTGCGGCCGAACAGGTTCGTTATGACCAGCGCCCCATAAGCCAACACGCCGTGGTCGGCCATCGCACCCACCATCACGAACACGCAGCAGAAAAAAATCAGCGTTATCCAATCGACGTCGCGCAGGATCGCCCCACAGAATCGAGGCCGCTTGCATGGACGATCGCGAGCGCCAGGACCGATCCGAGCAGCGAGACGGCAGCCGGGTAGAGCCGTACCGTCAACATATCGCCGAATATGAAGAACCCTACTTCGAGGACGAGGATGACGGCGCCGGCCAGCACCAGGAAGGGTGCGCGAATTTGGGGCAACTCCAATGGACGTTCGCTCTTGTAGTCAATCTTCCAGAGCGGTCGAAACAACGACGGCACCAATGCCATGAGGGCGAGAATTGCGAGGACTGCGCCGGGTGTAACGATTCTAAGGAACCCCACGAAGCCGATATTCATCGCATCGCCGACCACGAAGGAGGCGGGGTCTCCTACTAAACTCAGCAGGCCAGAGCTGTTCGCGACGAAAACCAGCAGAAACAGCAGTAGAGTGAAATCAGTCTCGAAATACTCCGCGATCCTGATCATCACCGGCGCCAGCAGGATCACAATAATGGCGTTCGGCAGCACCGCACCAATGAGCGCTATCACCATCAGGATCCGGAGCAGCAATCGCTTCCCGCTGCCTCGTGATAGCTGGCAGAGGCGAACCCCAATCGATTCAAAGGTTCCGGTGGGAGCGAACGCGCGAACCAACACCATCCCTCCAAAGAACAACGCGATGGTCTGCGCTTCGGCGACGTACCCGACCGCGGTTCTGAGCGTCGTCACGCCGCTGGCGATCAGGATCCCGGCGCCGACGATAACCGCGAGAGTCAAATCGATCGCGTCGACCGCGATAAGGAGGATCGCGGCTGCGAAGACGATGAGGGCGACGATGCCCTGCCAACCCATCAGTGGTGGCATGGTGGCCCTGCGTGCCGACACTCTAGTTACTTGAGTCCATGGCGAATGACAATCGCGAGATATTTACGCGTTCACAGCCTGTGGGTCTCGCCTCGGGGAGTGAGCACGTGTAATCGATAGAATGCCGCCTTGGTGCCACAGCTTGTCTCACCTATTCCGCGCTGGCGGGATGGTGCCTTGGAAAGGCTGATTGGAGCCACCGACAGCAGGAGGCGATTGAACGAGCGAGAAGCCTGGAGCAGCCCTTCACCACGGTGTGGACGATGACGAACCTCAGCATCGGGCACCACGCGCGCCACGAGTGGGTGGAATAAGGAATGTTCGTAGACGAAGGTCAGAAGTTGGCTGATAAATACGACTTCGATTTGCTCTCGGTGTCTTTAGATCTATATAGACACGTGGCGATGGCGGCGCGGGTCAGACTCAAAGTATCGAGGAAGCGCGACGATTGCTTGCAAGATGCAAGACTATGGGTTCGCAGATGTGGCACCTTTGGCTCGCACCATCATTGCAGAGCTCCCTGGCCAAGTGGGGCTCGTCGAGGAGGCCCATGTGGAGCTGGACGCTGCCTTTGCGGACATGAATGTGACGCAAGAACGGCAGTACGAGGCCGAGACCCAACGGGTTCGCGCGAGCTTCATTTGAGGGAGCGCGAAAGCGACGGGGCCGCTGCGTCGCGAGCGGCTCTCGGGCGTAAGGCCGAGCGGTGCTTTCTTGCTGCTTGTGAGACGGCCGAGAAGCAGGGCGCTTTCGCGTACCTAGTGCGTAGCGCACTGAGTCTTGCTCGCCTCTGGATGGCCTAGGGCAAACCCTATGAGGCGCGGAAACTGCTTGAACCTATGTGTTCCCGCGCCGGCGACTGGAGCAGCCCTGAGCTGGAACAGGCCAAGAGCCTCATAGCCGATCTAGGAAAAACCCCACAGCCCTGAAGGAAAGCACAAGGACTGTCGGAGAGGACCGGCCCAAGAGCTATGTTCCTCGAACGCAGGCTATCTGCTACGAACCTAGCTGTTCAGGAAGCTATCTGCTCGCCCTTGGTCTAGTTCCTCGAGTTTAAAATAAAGCCGAGGAATTGGAAGTAGAACGACTCAATATTTGATTTTTACAATCTCTAAAAAGACCTCTAGAATTTCGGCTTCCCGACAATTTGCAGCCGGAAGCGCCGTCACCGCAGGCGCCACGTTGTGACCCTTCTTCATGGGACAGTTCAGGTAGAGTAGAAAAGGAATAGGTCGAGCCGCGGCATCGCGAGTCGGCACTATCTCAGATCCGGCTACGACGGTTCACCGGAGGAGCTCTGTGGATCATGCGCGAGCGGCCCGGCCTGAGGTGTCAGGATCGCGAATGTTGGTTTCAAGTGCCTCGGGCGAGGCGCCATCACACTGCCAAGTCCGGCCACGAGCGCAAGCAGGAGGACCGCTGTGGCCATGAAATAGAACACGCCGTCGATTTCGAAGCGTGCCATCAGGATGGCGCCGATCAGCGGGCCGACGACCGAGCCAAGCCCGCTCACCAGAATGAGCCGCCCGCTTACAGCCACCACGCGATCGGCCGGCATGCGATCGTGTGCGTCGGCGACGCAGACTGGGTAAAGGGCCGACATGAAGCCACCGAGTAAGGCCGCGGCGGGCAGGACCACCGGCAGGGAGCGCGGCAGGTGAACCATTGCATACGCAACGCCAGCGAAGCCCAGACCGAGCGCGGCCAACACCACACGCCGATCGAAACGGTCGGAGGCGCGGCCGACCGGTACTTGAAAAGCAAATCCGCCAAGTACAGCCGTTAGCATAAACAGCGCAATGGTCGCTTGCTTGATGCCCCGGTCCTGCATCCACGCAGGAACAAGCGCGTAAAACGTACCGGAGACCAGCCCGCTCAAGGCGCAGCCCACAAAGGCGGTGGGCGCCGCTCGTGCGAGCGAACCGTAGGGCAGCTTTACCGCGGCGCTCGCGAGAGGCGCTTCGGCGCGTGCTGCGCTCACTAAAACCAGGCCCACGGCGAACAATGCAACGATCGCATTGAATGGTGCGGCTGAATCGATCTGCACGCGGCCGATCAGAAGCTGACCGACCGCGAGAGCCAGGAATGTGCCGACCATATAGATTGAAAAGACCCTCCCGCGCTCCGATGGCGGGGCCTTGGCGTTCAGCCAGCTTTCGGTCGTAACGAAAATCCCGGCACAGCCGAACCCAACGATCGCTCGCAGGGCAGTCCAGGACAGCGATCCCACCAAGAGCGGCATAATAGCGGTTGCGGCGGCGACCAAGCCGGCAAATGCGGCGTAGGCGCGGATGTGCCCTATCCGCTCAATGATCCGGCTGCAGCGCATCGCGCCCAGAGTGAAGCCGCCAAAGTAACTGCTGAGGACCATGCCGGTCATCGTTGCGTCGAAGTTCTCGATTGTCACCCGCATGGAGATGAAGGTTCCGAAGAAGCCGTTGGCAAGCTGAATGAAGCTCGTAGCGAGGACTATTGTCCCGATCTGCGTGCGTATGGATCGGCTCGCTGGCACCACCCTTCTCCCTTTTCTGAACGAGACGCCGGAGCACCTCGCTTCCCGCAGGCAAAAGCCGTCCCATCGACTCGCGGCGGCCAGATCGCACTCGGCTTATGGCCGGTCGAACATTGCCTCTATCAGGCCGCAGCCTTGCTCGCCTGCGTCAAGACCGCTTCGCACCGGCTTCGCGGGTGGCCCGCGGGCAGTCTTGATGGTAGAGACGGCCCTCGCGCCCGCAGCACCAATATGTCACACGCGTGCTGCAGGATCTCGGAAAAGTCGGAGGTGTTGACCAAGGACAGTTGTTCACGAAGGCAGCGACTATATGATCTTGTGCGACACCTTCCACAACTTATCGCAGACCAACCGCATGACGTGGCGGCAGGGACCGGGAGATCGAGCTGCATCCAGCCAATTGGCATCTCGCCCTTCCGCCGCTATCGAACGTTGCGCGCGCCCGCGATCTCTCCGCACCGTCATTGAAGTCTCGCGCAAGCAACGAAATTATGGGAGTTGCGCCTGCTGGTCCCTTCCAGCATTCAGTGGATCACGCCCGATGCCTTGTGATTCATCAGCTCGTCGTGTGTGAGGCCAAGCTCGAGCAGTACTTCATCAGTATGCTCGCCCATCTCAGGTCCACGTCGCAGGGGAGGTTGCGTCTGGCCGAACTGCACCGGATTTCCCACCAGCGAGAAGCGCCCACGCCGGCCTCCATCGACTTCCTTCAAATACTCGTTGGCCGTCACCTGTGGATCATCGTGCAGCTCGCGCGGCGTCTGCATCGCCGCCCACGGTCCCTCCATGCCTTCGAAGGCACGGCGCCACTCATCCAGCGTTCGCGCCGCAAAGGCAGCATCGAGCTCCGCCGTGCAGGCCGCGGCATTTTTCGCGCGCGCAATCATGTCGGCAAATCGTGGATCGGTCGCGAGCTCAGGTCGCCCGAGCCGCAAGCAAAGGTCCTGCCAATAACGATCTGCCTGCAGATGAACTAGGATCAACCAGCGGCCGTCCTTCGTCCGGTAGTTGTTCACGGCAGGATTCGGCCGCGTTGCCCGAGGAGCAACCGGAAGGTGCGGCTGGTTGATCAGTTTGCTCGCCACGATATCCGGGGACATCACCCACATCGCCGTGCCCAGCAGCGAAACATCAACTAGCTGCGCTTCCCCGGTCCGCTCGCGATGAAACAGCGCCGCCGCGATTCCGCCCGCTAGCGTCATCCCTCCTATTCCGTCTCCAAACGCCGCACGCTGAAAGGGCGGTTCAAGTGTGCCGGGCGGCGTCAGCGTCGCGGCGACGCCGCCGCGCGTCCAGAATGCGGTCGCATCGTAGCCTCCGCTTTCCGCCTCGGGCCCACGCGCTCCGTATGCGTGTCCGCGCGCATAGATGATTTTCAGATTCCGCGCGCGAATATGTTCAACGTCGATTTGGAGCTTGCGGCGCGCATCGGGAAGAAAGTTGGTGAGAAACACATCGCAGGTTTCCGCGAGGCGATAGAGCAGCTCGCGGCCCTTCGGATGAGCGATATCGAGTCCGATGCTGCGTTTGCCCCGGTTGGGCTGCTGCACGAGGAAATCGACGCCGCCCGCTGCTACTGACACTCCCGCCGAGGCAAGCCCGCGCTGCGCGTCGCCGCGTTCCGGATGCTCGATCTTCAACACATCCGCGCCCCAATCTGCGAGCACCGCCGCAGCGCTGGGAACGAACCAGAACTGTGCGACTTCGAGAACGCGCACACCCTTCATGACGCCGTTCATGATGACCGCACCTCTCCGCATTCATGGACCGTACAGCTCGATTCCCTGGTCGCTGGCCAGACGCCCGAGCGCAGCCTCAAGCGCAGAACGCTCTTCTCCCCAGACTCGCGAGGCACCCGCGCCATCGCGCGCGTCGATTCGCTCCAGCACGTGTTCGTACAGCGCGAGCGAATCAACCTTCAGCTTCTCGCCGATAGGCCGCAGCATCGCGATGCGCGCACGGTACAGATCGCGCATTAGGCTGTGCAGCATCTCGCCGAACATAATCAGGGTTTTGTTTTTGGACGCCCGGATAAGCGCGACGTGAAACTCTGCGGCAATGGGGCTGAAGTCCGCGACGTCCTCTATCTCCCGCGCCTGTTCGATCAATTTGTGCAAGGTCGCGAGGTCCGCCCTAGTGCGCCTTTTCGCGGCGAGTGCCACTGCGCCCGGTTCGATCACCGCCTGCGCCTCGTACAAGTCGCGCCAGGTCGCGCCGCTGCGCTGCAAATGTAGGCCTGCGCGGCGCGCGAGTAGAGATGCGTTCGCGGGTTGGACCTTCGGTCCCTTTTGTGCACCGCGCCTCGTGCTGATCAGCGACTCGGACTCGAGAATCCGAATCGCCTCTCGCATCGTGGGCCGCGCGACGCCGAAACGTTGCATCAACACGGTTTCTGACGGCAGGCTGTCGCCCGGCTTGAACTCTCCCCGCGCCAGTTGCGCACGAATCCGGTCCGCCACCAATTCCGCCGTCTTCGGCAGCGCGATCTTCTCTGAATCACCGAAAGCTCCCACCGCTATCCTCCTGCTCGCGTAGCCGTCCGGTTTGCATTTGCAAAGGTATATAGCTAAGTACGCTAGCGTAGCAAGCGAACCTTGCCAAACGCGATGAAAGTCACGGTCGATACCGCTAAATGCCAGGGCCACGCGCGATGCCGCGCGATTTGTCCGGAGCTTTTCGAGCTCGATGAGATCGATCAGAAGTCGCACGTTAAGTTGCCGGCCGTTCCGCCGGAAGTCGAAGGGCGAGTGAGGCGGGCGGTGAATGAATGTCCAGAGGACGCGCTTTCGCTGAGGCCGTAAGCAGCGCTTTCGATCAAGGAGACATGGCGATGGGCAAGACGTCAGAAGGGGAGAAATCGGTTCCGCTTTTCCCGTACTTCAATCGCGAAAACGAGCCTACACTCGCGGTCGAATATCCCGCCATCTGGGATGCGCTCCGCCACGATAGCAACGCTTATCGCAGCGATACGCCCGGATGGAAAATCTGGTACCTGCTCGGATTCGACGATCAGCGCGAAGCGTTGCAAAAATCCGACATCTTCTCGAGCCGGGTAGTGAGCCCGGTAATCGATCAAAAGGATCAGCCTCCCTGGATTCCGCTGACCCTCGATCCACCCGAACATCAGAAGTATCGCCGCCTGCTCAATCCATGGTTCACCGAGACGACCGCAAAGGAGATCACGCCGCGGGTCCGCGAACGATGTATCGAGCTCATCGAATCGTTCCGAGCCTCGGGACGATGCGATCTCGTCACTGATTTCGCACGCCTCTATCCGACGCACATCTTCATGAGGATTATGGGTCTGCCGGTCGAGGAGTCGGGCAAGTTCCTGAGATGGATTGATGAGCTGATGCACACCAGCGACGCGGACGACCCTGACCGTTCGCTTCGCCTCCGGACTCAGCAAGAGATTTCGCAGTACCTGGGAGAGCTGATCAACGCGCGCCGCAAAAAACCACGCGACGACCTGGTCAGCTACCTGACCCGCGCGACCATCGATGATCGCCAGCTCACGGACATGGAGCTACTCGCGATTTCGTTTCTCCTCTACATGGCGGGTCTCGACACTGTCGCCGGGATGCTGACCTATATCTTCAGGCATCTAGCTGAACATCCCGACCATAGGAACACGCTGCGCGAGCATCCGGACACAATTCCCGATGCGGTCGAGGAGTTTCTCCGCTATTACGCCATCGTCACTACCGCGCGTTTCGTGACCCGCGACGTTGAGTTCGCCGGCTGCCCGATGCAGGCCGGCGATCGTGTCGTGCTGCCCACCGCCGCTTCGGGCCGCGACCCAAAGCAACGCGCCGATGCCGACAAATTCATCATCGATCGTCCGGAGAACCGGCATCTCTCGTTTGGCGCCGGGCCGCATCGATGCCTCGGCTCGCACCTCGCGCGGGTCGAACTAGCTGTTGCAATCGAGGAGTGGCACAAGCGCATCCCCGACTACCGCATCGAGCCAGGAGCGAAGATTACTCAGCACGTCGAGGGTGTCGCGGGGCTCGATACCTTGCCGCTGGTGTGGGAGACCAATCGCGGTTGATGAACGCGATCTATTCTCGGAGACACACAAAATGAAAATCATTTCCGCCGACGATCATCTCGCTGAAACTCCGGATCTGTGGGAGAAGCGCCTGCCGAAAGGACTACGCGAGAAAGGCCCCCGGTTCGTCAAGCTTCCAGGTGGGGGCGAAGGATGGATGATGCCCGGTGCGCCTGCGCCACGGCCGCTTGGGCTGGATGTAATGGCAGGTCGTCAGTACGAGGACTACCAGGCCGTCGGCATTCGATGGCAGGACGTGCGGCCTGGATGCTACGACCCGTCGGCGCGCCTTCGCGACATGGATGAAGGGGGAGTCTGGGCAACCGTTCTCTATCCGAATGTCGGTCTCGGCTTCGGTGGCGGCCGTGGCTTTTCGGGTGATTGGGAAATGGCGATCGCTTGCATGCGTGCATACAACGATCATCTCTCCGAGTTTTGCTCGCAGAATCTGAAACGTCTGTCGGGCGCGGCCCTGGTTCCGATGGCGAGCGCGGAGACCGCGGTTGAGGAGGTTCAGCGCGCGGGCAAGCTCCCCGGCATTCGCGCCGTGATGCTTCCTGTCTTTCCAGCCGACGAAAAGGAATGGAACCATCCTGACTATGAGCCGCTGTGGGCCGCGCTCGGTGATCTCGGCCTGTCCGTCAGCATCCACATCGCCGAAAAACGCGGCCAGAAGGTCGCGCCATGGGCGATGGCCCATCCGGGTGGCATCGAAACGATGATCAACACGATCACACTCGGGACCGCCGAGGCGTTCTCATACATGATGTGGAGCGGGGTTTTCGATCGGCATCCGAATTTGAAGGTCGTTTCCGTCGAGAGCGGCATCGGATGGCTCGGCTATTTCCGCGAGCGTGCCAACAATGTCTATAAACGGCATCGCTACTGGACGCATTCGAAACTGCAGCACGAGCCCGGCGATTACTTCGGTAAAAATATCTTCGCGACTTTCGAAGAAGACCTGGTCGGTATTCGCACCCGTGACATGATCGGTGTCGATGCGCTCCTCTGGTCGTGCGACTATCCGCACACGGATACGTCGTGGCCCAAGTGCCGCGAGAACATCGAGGAGCACTTTGTCGGTGTCCCTGATTCCGATAAGCGCAAGGTCATAGGCGAGAACGCGGCGCGCGTTTACGGATTCGATCTCAACTGACCGACGATTCGCCGCGGATGAGCGCCCGCCCTCCTTTGCCGGAACTGCAATTCGAGAACGTCCCGTTCTGGACCGGCGGGGCTCGTGGCGAACTCTTGATCACACGGTGTAGATCCTGCGCGCACTGGATTCATCCGCCGCTCCCGCGATGCCCCAAGTGCCGCAGCACTGACGTTGCAGCAGTGCCGGTGAGTGGCCGCGCGCACGTTCACACGTACACGGTGAACCGGCATCCATGGTTCCCCGGCCAACAGGTCCCGTACGTTCTGGCAATCGTGGAACTGGTTGAGCAACCGGGCTTGCGCCTTATGACCCGGCTCGTCGACGTCGCCACCGATTCCGTGCGGATCGGCATGCCGGTGCGTGTGCAATTCGAGAAGGTTGACGACGTGTGGCTGCCGTTGTTCCGCAGTGACGCCGCATGACTATCGGCGAACGCGCAGCCGTCATCAGCGGCATCGGGCAATCCACCGTCGGGCGTAGCCTGAATCGTTCGCCTATCTCGCTCACCGTCGATGCGTCCCTCGAGGCGATCATTGATGCCGGGCTTACGCCCGCCGACATCGACGGGGTCGCAACCTGGCCGGGCGCGGTTGCCGCGACCCCAGGCTTTTCAAGTGTCGGCGTGTGGAACATCAAGGAGGCTCTCGGGCTAGAACTTCGTTGGTTCAGCGGAGGGCCGGAGGCAGCAGGACAACTCGGCGGTGTTTTTTCGGCTTGCGCGGCCATCGCCGCCGGTCTCGCCACTCACGTCCTGTGCTTTCGCACGGTATGGGAATCCACCGCTCAGAGTCCGCAGCGCCGGGCCTCGCTGGTCGGTGGCGGCCATTCGCGCATCAGCGGCGAATACCAATGGCACGTGCCGTTCGGTGCGCAGTCCGCGGCCAACTGGGTCGCGATGATGGCGATGCGCCACTTTCACGAATTCGGCACAACCCGTGAACAGTTAGCCGCAATCGCGCTTAACGAACGCGCCAACGCCGCACGAAATCCCAAGGCAATCTTTCGCGCTCCGCTCACGATGGATGATTACCTGGCGGCTCGCATGATCTCCGACCCGCTCGGCCTCTATGATTGCGATGTCCCCATCGACGGCAGCACCGCAGTCATCGTGTCGTCGCGCGAGACGGCGCGCGACCTCCGTAGACCGCCGGTCAAGGTTGAGGCGATAGGATGTGGTCTCCGCGGCCGCCCATCGTGGGATCAGTTCGATGACCTGACGACGATGGCCGCGCGTGACGCGGCCGCGATGCTCTGGTCGCGCACCGATCTTAAGCCGCACGACGTTGATATCGCTGAGCTCTACGACGGCTTTAGCTTTTTGACAATCGTATGGCTCGAAGCACTGGGCTTTTGTTCGAAAGGAGAGGGTGGCCGCTTCATCGAGGGAGGCAAACGCATCGCGCTCGACGGCGAGCTTCCGCTCAACACCAACGGCGGCCAGCTCTCAGCCGGCCGCCTGCACGGCTATGGGTTTCTCCACGAAGCATGTACGCAATTGCGCGGCGCAGCAGGCGGTCGCCAGGTGGCCGGTTCGCCCGAGGTCGCGACTGTCGGAGTCGGTGGCGGTCCACTCGGCGGCTGCATCCTCCTCACCCGCTGAATCTTCTCTGGGGTGGCACAGGCTTCCCGCCCGTGTCCCTCGCGGGAAAGTGAGCAGGTGAGCGCAGGCTTCCGCTCTTTCAGAATCTGAGCAGCGAGCTCCTTCAACGATCGATGCGATCTCTTCGTCGGTCGCGGTGTTCGCCAATACTTTCTCCGTGAATGTCAGGAACGTCTTCCTATTGGCCTTGAGGTCGGATTCTGATTACTACAAGACGAGCGGGCGAGAAGAAGCGTTCGTCGCCCATTTTGGAACTGTTCTGTTTCACACGCTGGTCCTGCGGGATCGTTTGTTCAGCCGCATGGCGCCTTATAGAGTCCGCGGGCTAGCAAGTTTCTGCGATACCAAACCCCACTCGGTGTCGACGTACCGCAATCAGTTTCTGTCCGGTGGAACGTTTCGTCCGCAGATAATGCAGACGTCCATTTTTAGCTCTTCTTTCATGGCGGATTCTACATGGCAAAGGACCTATTTATTGCGCGGACAGGGTGATCACCTTACTCGCAATCCGCGTGGCGTACGCCAACCGACGCAGCGGCGGACCCTTTTTTGACAGATCGCGACTGTTCAGGATTTCGTGCTCGATTTGCTCCGGAACGTAGCTTGACGAACCCGCTGTAGTAGACCGGATGAATCCTGGCGTGGAGAGCCCCCTAGCTACTGAAATCACTGCTCGTGTCAGCTCCAGACGATAAGCTCGTCCTCCTGAGTCCGCTTCATCACTCGTGAACAGCGTGAAAAATGACGGGCCGGAGCTGCTCGTGCCCGATAGAACCCTCCCGGCGCAACCGAGCTTTTAGAAAATTGTGTCGAAGCAGCCTGATCGAATGTCTGCACCAGCTGCCGAAAGAGTTCGATCCTTGACACTGAATTGGCGCGAGATGGACAATGTTTGCGCTTAAAAAAGCTCAAGCTGTTCCAGCGAGGCGTGCCATGACTCTCCAGATTGGCGATATTGCCCCGGATTTCGAGGCTGACTCCACGCAAGGTCGCATCAGCTTTCACAAGTGGATCGGCGACTCCTGGTGCGTGCTGTTTTCCCACCCCAAAGATTTCACGCCGGTGTGTACTACCGAGCTCGGCTATATGGCCAAACTCAAACCTGAGTTCGACCGACGCGACACCAAGATCATTGGGCTGAGCGTCGATATGATTCAGGACCACGGCAGGTGGGCGCGGGACATCGAAGAGACCCAGGGCGCCTCACCCAACTATCCGATAATTGGCGATCCCGAGCTGAAAATTTCTAAGCTCTACGGAATGCTCCCGGCCGCTGCTTCTGGCGACACTGCCAAGCGGACGGCGGCTGACAATCAGACAGTTCGCAATGTCTTCGTCATCGGCCCCGACAAGAAGCTCAAGCTGCTCATCGTCTACCCGATGACCACCGGGCGCAACTTTGATGAGGTGCTGCGCGTCCTAGATTCGCTGCAACTGACGGCGAAGCACCGGGTGGCGACGCCCGTCAACTGGAAGCCGGGCGAAGAGGTAATCATCGCGGGATCGGTTTCCGACGAAGAAGCACGGAAAATCTACCCGCAAGGATGGAAGGCGCCGAAACCCTATATACGTATTGTGCCGCAACCTAAATCCTGACCAGGGCCAGGTCGCTTGACGGCACTGATCGGCGGACGATCGTGCGGGACGGTGTCGGGAGATTAGGCTCCAGCCGGGCTATCTCGCAGATTAACATCGCGGCGCCGAGGAGTCGGGGGCTCTCAACGCTTATTTTCGAACGCATCGAAGGTGCTGGTGTGCAGAACCAAGATTTTGAGTCTGAATTCCGGCCTGTCGGACCACAGGCGAGAATGGCGACTGCGGCTCTCCTCTACGAAACAGCATTTAGGATTTCTCCGGTAGTTTGATCGACCAGCTGGAAGCCGAATTGGCGGGCGCGTCTACGTAGTGATTTGAGTTCACGGGTGCGGTGGAGTTGCTGGTAAGCAGTTGCGCTTGGGTCGGTATAGACCAACTGGCCGGACATGACCCGGTAGACGAGTAGGGCAAGTTTACGGGCAGTGGCGGTGATGGCCTTGGCCTTGCCGGCGCGCGCAGCGAGCCGCCGATAGAAGGCCCCGAGCGCGGTGGAGGTGCGAGTGAGACTCATCGCGCAGCGGCGCAAGATGGCCGCGGCGCGATTGGCCGAGGGTGGAGTCCGGAAGCTGAGCAGGCGTCCGCCCGAGATCTTGTTGTTGGGCGCCAAGGCAGCCAGGAAGCAAAGTGTTTTTCGGTGGGCGAGCGGCGCATGTCGGTCCCGATCTCGGCAATGAGTTGCAGCGCGGCATGCGGTCCGATGCTGTCGATTTGACTGAGGTCGGCGCCCCCGGTCAGGCGATGCAGTGGGCTGCGGATATCGAATTGGGGTTGATGCTTGGAACCCCGCTTGCGCGGTGCGGGCAGTGGTGCTGAAGGTGGTGGTTGTTGGGCGGCCAGGGTCGTAAGCAGGGCTTCGATTTCGCCGTCGCATTCGGCGATCTGCCTAAGCAGGAACTCGTAGGCGGCGAAGTTCTGCCTGAGCGCGAACAGGTGTTCGGCGCGATAGTTACCGGTCAAGGCCGCCACGATCTCAGCGCGCGAGGCGTGGCAGCGAGGGTCGCGATGCGCGGCCAGCCGCTCCGGGTCGTGTTCTCCGGCCAGGATGCTGCGCACGATCCTAAGCCCGGTCTGGCCAGTGATATCGGTCCGGTACCGTCGGCTGATGAACTCCGTATTCCTGGTAGGGCTCGAAGATCTTGTACCCGGTCTTACGCGAGATACCGAACTCCCTGCACAGGGCCATCGGCTCGCCGGCCAGTCGCCGACCTACAAACTGAAGCCTTTCGTCCGTCACCGAACACTCCTTCCACGGCATCCCACACCTCCTCCCGAAAAGGCGAGAAAGTATAACCCATGGCTTGCGCTGCGGCCCGATGACTCGCAATCGTGTCCTTACGTCGATTCTGTCGATGGGGCTTCGGTCATTGGTTTCCCTCCTCCTGCCATCCAAGCTACAAGGCTTCTGGCTCTTGCCAAGACTGGGTGGAGAAGAAGGTGCGACGGCATTTGATGCGGGCCCGAAATCAACAGGGCTACGGCTGGAAGCGGTGGAGTAGGCGCTGGCTCTATGACGAACTCGGACTGTTCTGCAGTTACCGGGTGCGCCGCTTAACGCCGAAAGTGCTCGCAGCACGAGGTCTCATAACCCTTGCGACCAAGCAGGCAGGAAAGCCGAGTGCGGGAAATCCGCCCGCTCGGTTTGACGCGGCGGGAACTGGAAACGTGACGATGGTGGAACTGTAAACCAACATTCTATCGAAAGAGAGTGAATGGTAACCCTCCACCTGCCGTCCGCGCGCCAGTTCTCGACCCTACCGATCTGTCACCTCTGTTCGGGTCGCTCAAACCCTTTCAAATCAACCTCGTTCGCCGATGTTTAGTTGAGCGTGGCTTCGACGGATTCCCTGCCTGTGAGCTCTTTTTTGAGGACGCTTCCTCAAACCCAGGTTCCTGCGACTGGCGGCGTCTCCAAAGCTGCGACGGCTTCACGTCGCGCGCGAGCATGGATGTGCGCGTACCGTGAAAGCATTCGAGGGCTGATGTGGCCAGCAACCTGTCAGACCGTCTCTTCCGAAACGGCGGGATTCTCGGCGAGTCGTGTTGCGAAAGTATGGCCGCCCGTCATAGAGGCGGAACGATAACTTCGCGTTTCTTCGAGCTGTTTTCGAATGCTTAACGCGATGGGCTCATAGGCCAGTCAAGCTTCACGTCGCATATGTGAGAGATGCATTTGTTGCCTTTAATGGCAATGCGATGGAAAGACGAACGAATGCTCTGGGTTCGGGAATCGCGAGAGCCAGAGCGACAAGGCACGCCCGCCGCCGGGTCTGCTGCGACTCCGACGTGCTCCCGCTCCACAGTTACGCTCGCGAAAACAAATCACTCTCGTCGCAAGAGGCGATTCAAAACCAATAATCTGCAACACATCGTCCATCTCGGGGCAGGTCCTGAGCGGTCTTGAGCCCTTCGTGATGGTTAATGAGAATCGATGCCACACTCTCCGGATCGGCCATCCGCAGGTTGACCCCCATCGGATGCCGCCCCCTTTTGCTAGTTTCCAAGCCTCGCCAATACGCGACGCAGCCACATCCGGGGCAGAAATGAAAAACGACCCACTTTCCCCGTGTGTAGGTTTGGGTCGGACCCGAGACATCGATGCCCTCGCCCTCAAAACCATAGGCCCACAGCGCTCCGTATCGGCGACATGCAGTGCAATTGCAGGCGGTGGCCGACTCGGGCATCCCTTCGAAGCGCCATTGAACCGCACCGCAGTGGCAAGAACCTTGGACCATTTCGTCCCCTTCAAATTTTGCTGCGTCCGCTTCCAGCGCCTGTAAGCGACCTCTCACGGTCACCGGTCTATCTGGACCGGATCCGTGGCAGTCGCCATGGACATTCTTGGATGCACAAATTACACGGTTTTTATTCAGCGGTCTTGGGGTGTCAACATAGTGATCGCCGCATTGACCAAATCGTGAACGCGGCCGCGGCCGAAACGCTCCGGCTCGACGGGGAACATCATCGCCCAGCCATCTCCGATTGCGCTCACCTGATCGGCGAGTAAATCCGCCGGAATGTCGCCGCGGATTACCCCTTGTGCCTGTCCGCGTTCCAGCAGACCGGCAAGTTTACGGCGGAATTGTGCATAGCGCTTCTGGATCACCGCGGCGAGCGAAGTATCGGAGGCGGCCCGAACCAAGAGTTGAAAAGCGACCAGCCAGGCGTCGCCTTTCCGGGAGCCAGTCCAGAGAATCATGCGGTCGAAAATCGCACGGATATCGATCGGCGAAGGTTGATCACTCAGCCACCCGTCGAATTCATCGAACAGCGCGTGGGTAACTTTCGCGACCATCTCCTCTTTGTTTGCAAAGTAATAGGTGACGGCGCCCGTCGAGCAGCCCGCCCGTGCCGCAACCCTGCGCAGCGAAGCACCCGCGTACCCCTGGTGGGCAATCACGTAACGAGCGGCCTCGATCAATTCCCCGCTTTTGGCCTCGCGATCGCCGATAGGGCGTCCGCGCCTGGCGCGGTGGCCCGGCTCCGCCGGTAAAGCCGGCGCAGATGTGAGGTTAGGAGGAGAAGCCTGGCGCCGAAGGTAGTTCACGTTTATCTCCTATTTTACATAACAAGTGTTGCGTTAAATAGCCAGCCGTGCTAGTGGATCTTCAGCACGAACTGGAGGACCCAGCAATGGACCCATTTCAACGCAAAGCCTTCGCCCAAGACGGCGCGGTCCTGATTGAGCGATTTCTCGATGCAGAGCAACTCGCCAGATGCCGGGCGGTCTACGACTGGTGTATCGCGAACCCGGGCCCTTTCGCCGCCGAACTGTATGCGTGGACCGAAAAGGAAACCCACAACGAGAACGCGAACCCCGGGGTGACGGAACGCGCGAAGCAACTTATTTCCTCGCTCCCGTTTGGCGAGTTGTTCGCCGATCTCTGGGGCTCGAAGCACGTCTGGTACTTCGCCGAAGAGGTCTTCCTCAAAAAAAATGGCAAAGGCGGCCGCACTCCGTGGCATCAGGACACCTCCTATCTTCCCTGGGAGGGAAAGCATTGGGCGAATGCCTGGATCAGCTTCGAAGCCGTTCCCAAACCGAATGCCCTTGAGATGGTTCGCGGTTCCCATCACGGAATTCGTTACGATGGCACCGACTTCAAAGATCTGAACGACCCTACTGTCCCCTTGCATGGCGGCGGTGCGCTACCGCGGCTTCCCGACATTGAGGCGGAGCGAAAGACCAACCCGAACCAGTACGAGATCATTTCGTGGGCCACGCGGCCCGGAGACATGGTGGTGATGCACCCGGGCATGTTGCACGGTGGAGCGCCGGTCGACACAAACTTCCGAGACCGGCATACGCTGGTGC
>JBKPEA010000070.1:0-35329 GCA_046728175.1 Thermodesulfobacteriota bacterium
GACGATGTCCTCTTCGGGAAGTTTTTCATAGGGCGTGTCGACGAGGCGGTGCCACTGACCGCTCAGTTCGGTCGGAAAAAGCTCGTGTTTCAGGCGCTCAACCGTGTTGCGCTTGAGGACTAATTCCCAGGATGGAGGTTCACGTTTGGGCACTGACAATGACCTGCCTTGGCAAAAGGTAACTTTGATGACTCTCTTAGTCAATTACTTAGATCACTTGCTGGGTCGACTATTCTCTGAATAGCCGGGTTGTGTTAAAAAAGCCTTAGAAAGACGATGAAATTCGGCGTCGGAGTCGACTATTCCCTGAAGGCTTTGTTAATGCTGGCAGAGCGTTATCCGGGCTCGGAACCGACTCGGGTCGAGGAGATCGCGGCATCGCAGGGTATCCCCGAGAATTACCTGCGCCGCCTGCTCATCGAGCTTAAGCGGGGCGGTCTGGTGGCCAGTCAGAAAGGGCCGAGCGGTGGCTACCTGCTGGCCCGCAGCCCCGCCCGTATTTCGATGGCCGACGTTCTGGAGATCGTCGAAGGCGACTATTGCCCGGTCGAATGTCTTGAGGAGGCAGGGAGCGGGCAATGTCCCAAGGGCGTGCCGTGTCCGATGCGCGACGTATGGCGCGAGGTCCGCGAATCGGTCACTGTGATTCTAGGGCGCGCCACGCTGCAATCGCTCGCGGATAAACGCAAGACAGCAATCAACTACAGCATTTAGAAAAAACCGTGAACACCCGGTCACACGCATTCGCGAACTTCGGACGGAGGCCGCGCGGTCGGCCTACGATGCTGGATGCGCTCGGTGAATTTCGGGTGCCCCTGGAAGCCACCATGTTGTGGCTGCACGCGTTCACCTATCCATGGCCCCACGCGGAACCCGGCAAAGGCAAGCTCGTGATGCTCATTCCGGGATTCCTGGCAGGGGACATCACACTCGCGCCGCTGGCGAACTTCTGCCGCATGATGGGTCATCGCGCGGTGATGTCCGGCACCTGGTCGAATTCGGAGTGCCCGCGCGAAGCGCTCGACCGGCTCGGACAGCGCCTGGAACGGGTCACCGACCGCAACCACGGACCGCTGGTCGTGGTCGGACAGAGTCTGGGCGGGATCTATGCGCGCGAGCTCGGTCATCGCCATCCGGATCGCATCGAGCGGGTGATCACGTTGGGCTCGCCGCTCGGACCGGTGCGCGAGTCGGCAAATCTATTGGTGCAGGCGCTGGCCCGTTCGGTCGCCAGAGTCAGGGGCAAGTCCGAGGGTTGTCTCAGTGAGTCGTGCTCGTGCGGGCTTTCGATCTCGAATCGAGCGCCCGACAAGGTGCCCATCGCCGTCATTTATTCTCGCACCGACGGCGTCGTGCATTGGCAGAGCTGTGTCGATCGGAGCGGCTCGCCGCTGGTCGAGAATATCGAAGTGATGTCGAGTCACGTCGGCATGGCCGTCAGCGCCCAGGTGTACAAAATCATCGCCTCGCGACTGGTACTCCCGGCCAACTAGCCACGTCGCCGAGAGCATCGGACAGAGAAACAACGAGCCCAGCCGACTGGCTACCCCCTGCGAGTTTCGCGTCGCTACGCGCGACCGTATACCGGGACCACCGCACCGGAAGTTACGCGGCAATCTTCCGAGCACAGGTACGCGAGGGTCGCGGCGATGTCCTCCGGCTTGACCCAGTTTTCGTGCTTCGCTTTTGGCATCGCCTTACGGTTGGCTTCAGTGTCGATGGTGCTGGGCGCAATCGCATTCACCAGCACATTGTCCGCCAGCAGTTCCTCAGCCAGCGATGAGGTGAAAGTCGCGATCGCGCCTTTCGCCACCGCGTAAGCCGCAAAATCGCCCGCGCCGGTGAGACCGCTGCGCGAGGTAACCGAAACAATTCTGCCGTATTTGTTCTTCTGCATCAGGGGCGCGACCGCGCGGCACATCAGGAAGGTCGGCTTGAGGTTCAGGTCAAACATGGCCTGCCATTCTGCGGCGGTGGTCTCGCTGATCGGCTTTCCACCCCAAAAGCCGCCTACCAGGTTGGTCAGGATATCGATTCGACCGAAGCGTTTGGCGACGCTTTCGACAAACCGGGCGGCTTCAGCCTCGTCGCCGATGTTGGCGCGCGCGAGCATCAGCTGATCGTTGGGAAAACGAGTGCCGAGCCGCTCGCGCAGCAGCGGAACTTCCGGCTCGACGATCCAGGGCACCGCCACCCGTGCGCCAGCCGTCAGAAAATGATCGACCGCAGCACGGCCCAGGGCACCAGTGCCGCCGGTGATGATCGCGATCTTGCCTTCAAGCTTTTCCATGCCGCGGATCTTAATGCCGCGGCCTCGGAAAAGAGAAGAGCACCGGGCTCTCGGATCGCGCCGATTTTCGGATTGCGAAGCGGCGCAATCTGCCGACTTCTCTCTCCGCTACGCGAGGTTCTCGCTGGCGAATTCCCAGTTCACCAGGTTCCAGAACGCCTCGACGTAGCGCGGGCGCGCGTTGCGGTAGTCGATGTAGTACGCGTGCTCCCACACATCGCAGGTCAGGATCGGCTGATTCCTGCTGGTCAGCGGAGTTGCGGCATCATGGGTCGCCTCAATCGCAAGCGATCCGTCCGGCTTGCGCACCAGCCAGACCCAGCCGCTGCCGAAGTGGGTGGCCGCCGCCTCGCCGAACTTCTTTTTGAATTCGTCGAAGCTTCCCCATCCTTTCTTGATCGCCGCGGCCACCGCCCCTTTCGGCTGGCCGCCCGCTTTCGGCGCCAGACTTTTCCAGTAGAGGCTGTGGTTGAAATGCTGAGCGGCGTTGTTGAAAAGGCCACCGCTCGGCGCGGTCTTGACGATGTCTTCGAGTGATTTGCCCTCGTTGGGACTGCCCTTAATCAGGTTATTAAGGTTATTGACGTAGGCAGCGTGATGTTTCCCGTAATGGTATTCGAGGGTTTCGGCGGAAAGATGCGGCTTCAGCGCATCCATCGCGTAGGGAAGACGAGGGAGTTCAAAGGCCATGTGACTAATCCTTTCTCCGCTGAACACCGGCCCTCTGCGCCGAGGCGCAGCGGGGATTAAGCAACGACGTTGTCGTTGGCTGGAGGTTGAAAACGAGGCGACTGACTACAGCTAAGCTCATTGTTACGCGCCGCCTTCGCCTACTCAACAAAAGATTCAACCATCGCCTCGTTTTCGAACTACGAACTCATCTTTGCGAACTGGCAATCGCGCTCGATGGCATAAGCCCCGCTACTCACGATCGGTCTTCACGAGCGTCCTTCGAATCCTCAGTCGCCCGCTTCAACACTTACAGGGGAAAGGCTACTGTGGGTTTCCGCGCGACCCCCACATTGCAAATTGTCTTATGCTGTGAAAAAGAACCTTCAGCGTCGATTTCAGCTGAAGAGTCTCTCCGGGGAGGGGGAAGCTAATGGAAGACCTGATTTTGATAGTTCTGCGCTGGCTGCATTTTCTCTTCGGCATCACGTGGATCGGGCTCCTGTACTACTTCAATTTCGTGCAGACGCCCTTTTTCGCCGAAACCGAACCGCCGGTACGGAGCGGCGCCCAGCAGAAGCTGCTCCCGCGCGCGCTCTGGTGGTTTAGATGGGGCGCGATGGGTACGGTCATTTTTGGCTTGATTTATCTGCTCATGTGGTGGAATCGGATCGGCTTTTCGTTCACGCCCTGGACGGTGGCGATTTTCACCGGCGGCACGCTGGGCCTCATCATGTGGGCCAACGTGTGGTTCGTTATCTGGCCGAATCAGAAAATCGTAATCGCCAACGCCGTCGCGACTGCGGCCGGGCAGCCCGCGAATCCCGCGGCCGCGCCCGCCGGGCGGCGTGGCGCGCTCGCGTCGCGGACCAATACTCTCTTTTCAATTCCGATGCTGTTCTTCATGGGCGCGGCCAGCCACTATAACCTGTTCAACGAGGGCACCACGGGCGGGTTGATCGGATGGGTACTGCTCGCGGGCGCCGTGATCGTCCTTATTGAGCTAAATGCGCTGATGGGCTCGCAGGGCACGACTAAGAAGCCGCTCGATTCGATTTCCGGAACGATCTGGTCAGGCGTGATCCTGTGGATCGTGCTGGTGATCATCATCAGAGTGACCCTGGCGTAGGAAAACGGCGCGCAGATTCCGGCGCCTGATGGAAGCTGTGCAATCTGCAGGCTGCTTGCTTACTCACTGTGGTCTTGCTGTTTTGCCGCGGCCAGAAATGCGTGCAAGTCGCCGATGTGATTCTTTAGTTGCGGAAACGCCCGCATCGCGTGGGTTTTTCGCTGCGGCGTGTAGTCCGGCGGATAGGTGAGATGCAGCACTCGCGCCTCCAGCAGGGCTTGCGATGATCCGGCGATCGCAGGTCCCTGACTCCCCGGCAGGTTGGGATTGGGATTGTGGCAAACGACGCAGTTGGTCATGTACACCATCCGACCTTTCTCAACCGGATCAGGCGGTTTCGAGTTACACGCGGCACCCAACACCAGCGCGGCAAACCCGCGCAAGACCATACCAGCCTTCATCGGCGATGCGCTGGGGTTGAAGCGTCCTCCCGGAGTTACAGTTCGCGACGGCCGCTCAGAGCGCTCTGCAGCGTCGCCGAATCGCTGTACTCCAGGTCGCCGCCGGCTGGCAATCCGCGCGCCAGGCGCGTTGCCTTGACTCCGAGCGGTTTCAGCACGCGGGCGATGTAGAGGGCGGTTGCCTCGCCTTCGACGGTGGCGTTGGTCGCGATTATTACTTCGCGAACTTGCGCGGGAGGACTGACGCGCGCGATCAATTCGTTGATCTTGATGTCTTCGGGACCAATGCCATCGAGCGGCGAGACCGCACCGTGCAGTACGTGATAGACCCCGTCGAAACTGCGCGCCCGCTCTATCGCCATCAGGTCAGCGGGGCCTTCCACCACGCAGATGACCTCACGTTCGCGGGCGGGATCTTCGCAAACGTGGCAGCGCGGATGGTCCGAGAGGCCGAAGCAGTCGGCGCACAGGCCTACTCGCTCCTTCATCTCGAGCAGGGACTCCGCCAGCGCAATGACCTGCTCGCGCGGGCGATTAAGCAGGTTGAAGGCGAGCCGCGATGCGGTCTTTTCGCCGATTCCGGGCAGCCGAGAAAGTTCCTTGACCAACCGCGTCATGGCGGGCGGAAGGCCATCGCTGCGTTTGAGGTTCTCAGCCATCTTAAGCCCGCGCGTTTCAGTCGCTGCCGAAACCGGGCAGCTTGATTCCGCCCAGCGGTCCGACCTTCCCCATCTCCTGCGCGACGATTTCCTGGGCGCGTTTGAGAGCCAGATTCACCGCCACCACGATCAGGTCCTCGAGCATCGCCTTGTCGTTCGAGGCCAGCAGCGCCGGGTCGATTTCGATCTTGCGCACCTGCATCGAGCCGTCCACGCTCGCCCGCACCATCCCGCCCCCGGCGTCGGCGCTGACCACCTTGGCCGCGGCCTGCTCCTGCACCTCTTTGAGCTTTTCCTGAAGAGCCTGCGCCTGTTTCATCAGCGCGCCGAAATCGAGTTCTGCCAATGGGATACTCCTTTGCGGAAACTCAGTGACCCTGCTCCCTGCTGCCTCGCGAGGGGCGGACTTCGACCAGCCGTGCTTCAAAGGCGTCAAAAATTCGCCGCATACCGGGGTCCGAGTAAATCTCCGCGCGTTCGTCTGCAGAGCAGTCGCCAGCCCTGGTTGGTGGAACCTGCGCCGGCGCCGCGGGGGTGTCGGTTGAAGGGTCATCCGATTGGGGCGAAGGCGCAGACACCTCGGGTGGATGCGGTACCCCGCCGGGCCCGGCCAGCTCGACCTTCACAGCGCAGCCGAAAAATTCCGTTGCCAGTTCGCCGATCACCTGGCGATTGTCTGCCAGATATCGAACATAGATGTCATTGCGAGGAAAGACCGTCAGCGTGTTGTTTTCAAACCCAAGTAGCGCGCCCTGCTCCATGAATCCCGCAAGGGCCGCGCGACGCGAACGAATATGGTCGCGAAACGCCGGCAGATCCGACGCAACCGCCGCCGCGGGGCCGGAGCTGGGCGCCGGAACCGGTGCGACCAGCGGCGCATCAGCTTTGACCTCGCCCTTCACTGGAAGCCGGCGGGCATTTGCAGGAGCCTCTCCCGGAGCACCTCGCGAGCCCTCGCCACCGCCCGAGGAAGGAGAGGGAAGGCCGCGCGCGGGCGCGCTGCCCGCTGCGTCGATCGCGCGCAGCAACTCGTCGGCGTCCATCACCGGCGCCAGCGAGGCCATCCTCACTACTGCCATTTCGATCAGCAAATCGGGGTAGGGCGAGCTGACGATCTCCTCCTGCGCCTCAGCCATCAGGCGGAACAGCCGCATCAGATCGCGGCTCGAGGCGCTCGCGGCGATGCGGCGCAGTTCCTGCGCTTCGTGATCGGGAATATCATCGAGCGGAGTCTGTCCGGCGTCGGCCGGCAGCTTGGCGACGGCGAGATTGCGCAGCGTCTCGAGAAGATCGCGGCCCAGCGACTCGAGGTTTGCTCCGCGCGCGGCAAGGTCCCGCGTCATCCGCAGCGCCGGCGCGGCGGAATGGCTGAGGATCGCTTCGATTATCTTCAAGACCGTGCCCCGTGAGGCGACGCCCAACGAGGTTGCCACTTCCGCTTCGGTGACCTGACCGTCACTCGCGGTCGCGATCGCAGTTTCCAGCATCCGCTCCGCGTCCCGCATGCTGCCGCCCGCCTCGCGTGCGAGCAGCCGCAGCGCGGACGGTTCCGCACGAGTCTCCTCGCGCTCGGTCAGTTCGCGCAGTCGGTCGCAGATGGTGGTGAAAGGAATCCGGCGGAAGTCGTAGCGCTGAAGGCGCGAGAGAATCGTCTCGGGCATCTTCTGCGGTTCGGTGGTCGCCAGTATGAATTTTACGTGCGCAGGGGGCTCTTCGAGCGTCTTGAGGAGGGCGTTGAAAGCCTGATCGGTAAGCTGATGGGCTTCGTCGATTATGTAAATCTTGAAGCGATCACGCGCGGGCCGGTAGCTCAGGTTTTCGATGATGGAGCGCGCATCGTCAATTTTGCGATAGGTGGCACCGTCGATCTCGCTGACGTCCAGCGCACTGCCGGTCCGGATCTCGTTGCACGCGACGCATTCGCCGCACGGCTCCGGGGTGGGACCACGCTCGCAGTTGAGGCAGCGGGCCAGGATACGCGCCGCGGTGGTCTTGCCGACCCCGCGAATTCCCGTGAACAGGAAAGCATGCGCGATGCGGCCGCGCTTTAGCGCCTCGCTCAACGTGCGAGTGACGTGCTCCTGGCCGACCAGCTCGGTAAAGCGGTCGGGACGCCATTTGCGAGCCAGGACCAGATGCGGAGGGGATGTTTCGGCCATCGAATGATCCCTTAATAACGCTGCCCGTCGAATGATAGCCAGGCACCCCTGCGGCACAGGGAGACAGCCGGTACCGTTGCTTCCTTCCGGACCTGGCGGGGTTCGCGGCCTTCCCTTGCGCAGGACCCGGCTATCAGCGGCGGGCAGCTCAGATGCGATTAGAATCCCGGCAGCATTTTCTCAAATGCCGCCCTATTAGATTATCACATCGCCGCTCATGCAATCTCTCGCCGCGACCCAGGCATCACGCGGTTCTCTTTGGCCCGTTCGCTGCCTTCCCTCCGCCGCGAAGCGCAAATGTTGCGGGCGAGTTTCGCGGCGCGGTGGCGTGGCGGGTACGCGATTGCTATCAAAGATCAGACAATGACTGACGCGCGCGACAGGCTGACGCTTGGGCTGGTGCAGATGAGTTGCGGGCCCGAGCCCTCCAGGAATCTCGACAAGGCAATCTCACAGATCGAGGATGCGGCCCGGCGCGGAGCGCAGGTGGTGTGCCTGCAGGAACTGTTTCGCTCCCAGTACCCGTGCCAGGTGGAGGATCCGAAGTTCTTCGATCTCGCGGAGCCGATTCCGGGACCCTCGACCGCCGCGCTTGGCAAAATCGCCGCCGTCCGCAAGGTAGTGGTCGTCGCGTCGCTGTTCGAACGGCGCGCGGCGGGCGTGTATCACAACACCGCCGTCGTGATCGGCTCCAACGGGGACGTTATTGGTCGTTACCGCAAGATGCACATCCCCGACGACCCGCGGTACTACGAAAAATTCTACTTCACGCCCGGCGACCTGGATTTCGTCGCGCACCCGACCGCGTACGGGACGATGGGCGTGCTCGTATGTTGGGATCAGTGGTTTCCCGAGGCCGCACGGCTCACGGCAATGGCGGGCGCGCAGGTGCTGTTTTACCCGACCGCGATCGGATGGTGGCACGGCGAGACGCCCGACGACCGGGTCAAGATGCTCGAGGCATGGAAGACGATTCAGCGATCGCATGCGATTGCCAACGGCGTGTATGTCGCGGTGGTGAATCGGACCGGAGTTGAGGACGATCTGGAGTTTTGGGGATCGTCGTTCGTGGTCGATCCGTTCGGGGAGGTCATGGCGAGCGCGGGGACCAGCCGCGAGGAAACCCTGGTGGTCGAATGCGATCTCGGGAAAATCGAACGCACGCGCCGAAACTGGCCGTTCTTAAGGGACCGGCGCATCGATGCGTACGGTGATCTCACCCGCCGCTTCCGCTCCTGAAAAGTGCCGCCAATTCCCGAGGATCATCGCAGGCGCCTGGCCGGCTATCGAATGCCGGCGGAGTGGGAACCGCATCTGGCCACCTACATCGTGTGGCCCCATAACCTCGACACCTGGCCGGGAAACTTCGAGCCCATTCCGGGCGTGTTCGCGAAGATGGCCGCAGCGATCGCCGCTTGCGAACCGCTGCGCGTACTGCTCAAACACCCCAACGATATTGAGACGGTTCGCGCGATGATCGAAGAGGCCGCCCGCGACGATGCGGTGATGGCCCGCATCGACCTGTTTCATCTGGACACCAACGATTCCTGGATCCGCGATCACGGTCCCATTTTCGTGAACCGGACCGAGCTCGGCGGACCCGGCCCCGGGCAAATCGCGCTGGACTGGAACTTCAATTCCTGGGGGGGAAAGTATGGCGCCTTCGATCTCGATGACGTGGTGCCGCGCCAACTGGGCGGCCGCTACCATTTTGAGACAGTCGAACCCGGCATTGTCCTGGAGGGCGGTTCCGTCGACCCCAATGGCATGGGCACCCTGTTGACTACCGAGTCGTGCCTCTTAAATCGCAATCGCAATCCGCATCTCACCCGCGAGCAGATCGAGGACTACCTGAAGAGTTACCTTGGAGTGACCAATATCTTGTGGCTCGGCGATGGAATTGCGGGCGACGACACCGATGGTCATATAGATGACCTGGCGCGCTTTGTCGCACGCGATACGGTCGTCACCGTGGTCGAGGAAGATCCCGCGGACGTGAACTACCGGGTGCTCCAGGACAACCTGGCGCGGCTGCGTACCATGCGCGATGAGCGGGGCGGGGCCCTGAAGATCGAAACCCTGCCGATGCCACCGGCGCTGGTGTACGACGGCACCCGCCTGCCCGCATCTTACGCCAACTTCTATATTGCGAACGGCGCCGTGATCATGCCGATGTTTGACTGTCCTGCGGATGCGGTCGCGACCGCAACCCTCTCGCGCCTGTTCGCCGGCCGCCGGGTGGTTGGCATTCCGGCGACCGAACTGGCGTGGGGATTGGGTGCGGTGCATTGTCTCACCCAGCAGCATCCGGTTCCCCGGCCTTGACGGCGGACCGTAGCTCTCGCGCTCTCTGCCCGCGACCTCCGTCCTTCCCTTGGACCACCGGCAGTCGTATCGTCGGCAGCGGATAATCCCAGATGTCAGAGCACTTCTCACCCGCCGAACTGGTCAATCTTCGTCGATATCCGATCGATGACCTGTCGTCCGAAGCGGCACGCGAGCTGGCGCGACAATGCCGGCGGCAGCTCGATGAAACCGGGGCGTGCGAGCTGCCCGAATTTCTCACCCGCGACGCGGTCGCGGTGCTGGTAGAGGAGGGAGACGCGCTTTCCCCGCTTGCCTATCACAGCGTCGTCACCGGGACCGCCTACCTCGAGGTTCCGGACGAATCGTGGCCGCCGGACCATCCGCGCCGTTTCTTTGATCGGACCTCCGTGGGTGTGATCGCCTACGACCAGTTTCCGCCGCATTCCGCGCTTCGCCGGCTTTACGAATGGGACGGGTTGATGGACTTCATAGCAGCAGCGCTCGCCAAGGAACGTCTGTATCGCTACGCGGATCCGATGGGCGCGCTCAACCTGGCGGTGATGAGCGAAAGCGAGCGCCTCCACTGGCATTACGACCAGACCGACTTCGTGACCTCGATTGCACTGCGCGCCTCGGAGCGCGGTGGTGATTTTGAATACGTGCCACTGATCCGCAGCGCGACCGACGAGAACTATCCGCGGGTGAAGCGTCTGTTCGAGGGTTCCCTGGACGGTATCGTCCGGGTGCCGATGCAGCCGGGCACGCTGCTGCTGTTCGAGGGCCGCAATTCGATTCATCGCGTCACCCCGATTCATGGCGAGACTACCCGTTTGGTTGCGCTGCTCGCGTATGACACCAAGCCAGGCACGCGGAGCAGCAAGATTCTGCAAATGGCACGGTATGGGCGAACGGCGTAGGCGCCGGCCCGCCGCGGGGACCCGCCGCGAACGTGATCTGCTGGGCGCGCTCGAGGTGCCCGCCCAGGCGCTCTACGGCATCCACACGTTGCGCTCGCTGAGCAATCTGACCTTTTCCGGCCGCAAGCTCGGCGATTATCCCGTGTACGTCGGCGCTCTCGCCATGGTGAAGAAAGCCGCGGCCCGGGCCAATCGCGATGCCGCCGTGCTCCCGGCCCGCATCGCCCGCGCGATCGAGTCAGCGTGTGACGCGCTAATTCGCGGCGAACATCCGGAGCAGTTTCCCGTGGACATGCTTGGTGGTGGTGGCGAAATCGCCGTCAACATGAACCTCAACGAGGTGATTGCGAATCTCGCCAACCAGTCGCTGGGCGAGCGCCACGGCGACTATGCGCCGGTACATCCCAAGACCCACGTGAACGCATCACAGTCGACCTCGGAAGTCTGCCACTCGGCGGCCAGAATCGCCCTGGTGCAGATGTGGCAGGCCCTGGAAGATGCGCTGGAGGCCTGCGTCGCGGCGCTCGACACCAGCGCGCGCGAATTTGCGGCGGTCATGACCCTCGCGCGCACCTGCCTGCGTGATGCCGAAGCGACCTCGCTCGGAGAATTCTTTGGAGGACAGGCGCAGGCGGTAAGGCGCCGCGCCCGCGAGCTCGGGCGCAGCATCGGCTCGCTGCGCCGGATTAATCTGGGCGGAACGGCGATCGGTTCGGGACGCGGCGCGCCGACCGCATATCGCGCGCGGGTCTTGCGCCATGCTCGCGAGATAACCGGCATCGCGTTGCGGACTCGGGCGAATCTGTATGATGCAGCGCAGAATCTCGACGATCTCGGCGAAGTCGCCGCCCAGCTTGCGCTGCTGGCCGAGGTGCTGATCAAAATCGCGTCGGATCTTCGCCTGCTGTCCTCGGGTCCGGACGGCGGGTTTGGTGAACTGAACCTGCCCGCCGTGCAGGAAGGTTCCTCGTTCTTTCCGGGTAAGATAAATCCCTCGGTTCCCGAAACCATGCTGCAGTGCTGCTTTCAGGTGCTGGGGTGCGAACGATCGGTTCGTCTCGCGGTGGAGCGCGGCGAACTGAATCTCAACATCTTTGGCG
Organism: Thermodesulfobacteriota bacterium; assembly: GCA_046728175.1. GTDB lineage: Bacteria > Desulfobacterota > Binatia > Binatales > Binataceae > JAFAHS01. The sequence continues at coordinate 11,632 of JBKPEA010000070.1, forward strand.
CGGCAGCGGTGACCAACCTGTTCGACATGATTTCAATGCTACAGCGGGCCCTGGTACTTTTGGTCGAGCGCTGTCTGCAGGGCATGACGGCCAACGGCGAGCGCTGCCGCGCTCTCGCCACTCGCGCGCTGCCGGGATAACGATTTAATCGATTTGACACTGGCAATAAGCCGCAAAAACTCAATACCATCGTAACAATAGCGGTCTAGTCGACCTGCTACGGCGCATCGGGGAGGACCTTTTATGGCGGTACTGTCGGACGCGGAGCGAAAGCTGATGAATGCCTACTGGCGCGCGGCCAACTACCTGACGCTGGGGCAAATCTACCTTCTCGAAAATCCACTGCTTAAAGAGCGGCTTACGGCCGATCACATCAAGAAGCGGCTGCTGGGACACTGGGGCACCTCGCCCGGCCTCAATTTCATGTACGTTCATCTCAATCGCGCAATCGTCAAGCGCGATCTCAGTATGATCTTTATCGCCGGACCGGGGCACGGCGGCCCGGCGGTGGTCGCGAACACCTACCTGGAGGGGACCTACAGCGAGATTTACCCGGAGGTTTCCAGCGATCTCGCCGGCATGCAGAAGCTCTTCAAGCAGTTTTCGTTTCCGGGCGGCATTCCAAGTCATGCCGCGCCGGAGACCCCGGGCTCGATTCACGAAGGCGGGGAGTTGGGCTACTCGATTTCCCACGCCTACGGCGCGGCGTTCGACAGTCCCGATCTAATTGTCGCGTGCGTGGTGGGAGACGGTGAAGCCGAGACCGGCCCCGCCGCAGCCGCGTGGCACTCGAACAAATTTCTCGACCCGGCACGGGACGGCGCCGTGCTCCCGATTCTTCATCTGAACGGCTACAAGATCGCCAATCCTACGATTCTCGCGCGTATCGAGCACACGGAACTGGAAAAACTGTTCGTCGGTAACGGGTACAAGCCGTACTTCGTGGAAGGCTCCGACCCCGACCTCATGCATGAGGCTATGGCCGCGACGCTCGACCGCTCGCTGGACGAAATCGCCGCGATTCAGAAAACCGCGCGCTCTGCGAAATCGGTTACCCGCCCGCAATGGCCCATGATCATCCTGCGCAGTCCCAAAGGCTGGACCGCGCCCAAGGAGATAGACGGGCTCAAGGTGGAGGGTTACTGGCGGGCGCACCAGGTACCGGTGGCCGACATGGCGACCCCGGAACACGTCAAGGTCCTTGACCAATGGCTGCACAGCTATCACGCCGAGGAACTGTTCGACGAAGAAGGCCGTCTGCGGCCCGAGCTGGCGGCATTGCCGCCCAAGGGCACGCGCCGCATGAGCGCCAACCCGCATGCCAACGGGGGATTGCTGCTCAAGCCGCTCAAGATGCCCGATTTTCGCGACTACGCGATCAGCGTTAAAAGTCCCGGCACCGACACCGCAGAATCGACGCGGGTGATGGGAACGTTTCTGCGCGACATCATGAAGCTCAACCAGGAGGCGCGGAATTTTCGCGTAATGGGACCTGATGAGACCGCCTCCAACCGGTTGGGCGCGCTTTTCGACGTAACCAATCGGGCATGGATCGCGGAGACGCTCCCCGACGACGACCGTCTCGCGCCGGATGGTCGGGTGATGGAGATACTAAGCGAGCACACCTGCCAGGGATGGCTCGAGGGCTACTTGCTCACCGGGCGTCACGGCCTGTTCAACACCTACGAAGCGTTCGTGCACGTAGTCGATTCGATGTTTAACCAGCATGCCAAGTGGCTCAAGGTTACCCGCGAGCTCCCGTGGCGCGCACCGATCGCGTCTCTCAATTACCTGCTCAGTTCTCACGTGTGGCGCCAGGATCATAACGGCTTCTCGCACCAGGACCCCGGCTTCATCGATCACGCGGTCAACAAAAAGCCCCAGGTCATTCGAGTCTACTTGCCGCCGGATGCAAACACCCTGCTCTCGGTGACCGACCACTGCCTGCGCAGCCGCGACTACATCAACGTCATCGTGGCCGGCAAGCAACCCGAGCTTCAATGGCTCGACATGGATGCGGCGGTGAAGCACTGCACGGAAGGTCTTGGGATTTGGGAATGGGCCAGCAGCGACAAGGGCTCCGACCCCGACGTGGTGATGGCGTGCGCCGGCGACGTCCCGACGCTTGAAACCCTGGCCGCTACCCACTACCTGCGAACCCAGTTTCCGGATCTCAAGGTTCGGGTCGTAAACATTGTCGATATCATGAAGCTGCAGCCGCACGAGGAACATCCGCATGGACTTCACGATCAGGAGTTCGACGAGATATTCAGCAAAGATCGTCCGGTGATCTTCGCCTATCATGGGTACCCGTGGCTGATTCATCGCCTGACTTATCGACGCACCAATCACGACAGCATCCACGTGCGCGGATACAAAGAGGAGGGAACCACTACTACCCCGTTCGACATGCTGGTGAAGAACGATATGGGCCGCTTCAACCTGATCGCGGATGTAGCGGCACGCGTCCCGAAAATGAGCGCGGTCGCCGGCTACGTCCGCCAGGAGATGCGCGCTAAGCTGGTGGAACATCGCGAGTACATCACGCGCTATGGTGAGGACCTGCCCGAGGTTCGCGACTGGAAGTGGGAGCTCTAGCGCGAAGCCCGGAACGAGAGTCAGTTTTTCGACCGAGCGATAGGCGCGATAACGTTCGCGAACTCTGAACTTTGGAGCCCGAGCCGGGCCGAGAACCGCAGCGGGAGAGGAGCGCGGGATAAAACCGGACCACCGTGAGTGCATCGCACGTAATTCTCTGCATCAATTGCGGATCCTCGTCCCTCAAATTCGCTTTGTACCAGCTTGCCGATGATGAGCGGCTGGTGGCCAGCGGCGAAGTGGATCGCATTGGAATCCCGGGCACCAGCATCAAGGTGCGCGACGGAAGTGGAGCGATCTTGAGAGACGGGCCGTTTAATCTATCCCGTCTCGACGAGATCATCGGTGCAATTTTCGCGGGGCTGGAGCAGCTTCACCTGCCGCTGCCAATCGCGGTCGGTCATCGCATCGTCCATGGCGGCCCCGATCACACGGCGCCGGAACTGGTCACGCCGGAAGTGCTCACGGCGTTGCGCAAGATCGTTCCGTTCGTGCCGTTGCATCTGCCCGGTGCAATTGCGGCGATCGAAGCGATTAGCGCGCGCTTCCCCAAGCTTGCGCAGGTCGTGTGCTTCGACACCGCGTTTCACCGGACCATGCCCGAAATCGCCGCACGGTTTCCGATGCCGCGCGAGCTCTGGGATGTCGGAGTACGGCGCTACGGCTTTCATGGCCTGTCGTACGAATACATCGTGAGCGTTCTGGGCGGGCAGTCGCGGGGCCGCGTGATCATCGCCCATCTCGGCAACGGCGCCAGCCTGGCTGCCGTACGCGACGGGAAGTCCGTGGATACGACCATGGGATTCACACCGACTGGCGGCCTCATGATGGGCACCCGCAGCGGCGATCTCGATCCGGGACTCATTCTTTATCTGCTCCGCGAGAAAGGGTACGACGCGGAGCAACTCGACGAGGCGGTGAATCGTGCCGCGGGGCTGCTCGGCGTATCCGGGGTCAGCTCCGATATGCGCACCCTCAAGGAGTCACGCGATTCGCGTGCGGCGCTGGCCCGCCAGATGTTTGGCTACCACCTGCGCAAGCAGATCGGAGCGATGGCAGCGGTGCTGGAGGGAATCGACACGCTGGTGTTCACGGGAGGAATCGGCGAACACGACACGGACGTGAGATGGGAAGTGTGCAGGGGACTGCGGCATCTGGGAATCGAAATCGACCACGAGGCCAACGCCGCCAACCGAGATCCCATCAGCGGCGCCGGCAGCAGATGCATGGTGCGGGTCATTCCCACCAACGAAGACCTCGTAATCGTCCGCCACACCCGTGCTCTCATCCGCGGCGCCGAGACCGCACAAGGAGCTTCCTGAGCATGGGTGCACGATGGCGCAGAATCCTGGTGCCGATTCAGTTTTCTCAGCGCCTGCCGGCCGCCGAACTGGAGCTCGCGCGCGAGATTGCGCGCGCCAACCACGCCAAGATTATGCTGCTGCACGTCGTGCCGCTGTTTCCCGCGGTCACGGCGGATGCGGGTCTTGCCGCGCACTACTACCTGAAGGCGCAGGAAAACGCGGAGCTCAGGCTGCGCAAGATGGCAAGGAGCAAGCTTAAAAATTTGCCCGTCGAGATCGTCGTCGAGGTCAGTGATCCGGGCACTATGATCGTGAAGCAGGCGGCCAAGCTGCGGGCCGACCTGGTGATAATCGCGACCCACGGGCGCACTGGGATCAAGCGCTACCTGTTGGGCAGTGTCGCAGAGCACCTCGTCGCCCGTTGCCCCTGCCCCCTGCTCACCATTCGCCCGGGAACCGAGCACTGAACGGGACCCTCCCCTGCCGGAGCGTCGGTAGCGCTCGAGCCTTCGCATCCCACCGCGGACTGCGCGGGCGCCGTTGTTCTGTCTGGCGCGTGATGATACGCAGATCAAAGTTAACCGCGAGACGAGCGCCGTGATCAGATCGAACAAACGAACCACCACCCCGGTGAGAACCCGCCGCCCGGCCGAAAAGCGCAAGCGGGGACGGCGCCCCATTCCGATGCTGCGTCAGCGAATAATCCGCAGCGCCACGGAGCTGTTCGGCGCCAAGGGTTTCGAGCAGGTCCTCACTGATGAAGTCGCGCTACACGCGGGAGTCGGCAAGGGCAGCGTCTACCGCCAATTTGGCTCCAAGGAGCAGTTGTACGCCGCCACCGTGATCGAAGGCTTCAAGCACCTGTATAGTCAGATCGAAGCGGCGCTCGGAGAGGCGCAGTCGGATCGGGAACGGCTCACTGCCATCGTGCGCCACGCGATGACCTATTTCTGGGACCGCCGCCAATTCTTCGTCCTGCTGCGCGACCCGACCAAGCTGCCGCGCGCCGAAGAAACCCGCTACCGCACTGAGCGAGGTCGCCTCGCACGGCTGGTCAGCGACTTGCTGCGCGAGGCCGGCCGCGAGGGCCGCATACGGGCGGACCTCGATTATGGACTGCTCGCGGAATGTCTGCTGGGTATGATGCGCGGCGTGCAGCGCTACCAGCGTGAAACCGTGCGGCTCGAGGACGCAATCGACGCTATAGTTTCGTTGTTTCTGGACGGCTGCAAACGGGACTGACGCGGAGCGGTAAAACGCGCCCGGCTGGACATGTGGACTCGCGGGTCCACAATTGAGATGATAGGCAAGGACGTGAACAGCCCGGTCCCTTTCCGGGCGCACTGGTTCAGCGCCAACTGGTTTACGGCGGTTTACCGCCGGCACCCCGTGCGTGGCCGCGTGTGTCCGCGAAATCCGCACTTCGCTCCAGTTGAAATCATTCCGGCTCCTGGATCGTCAATATGGTGATGGGGTGAGAGGGATTGAGATGACACGATGAATTCAGACACCTCCATGACCGACGCCGACCGCCGCCCTGCCACCGCGCGCTTCACGCAAGTCGAGGGCCTGACTACCCAGCTGAGGGCCATGAGCCGCCGCTGGTGGTTGTGGGCGGGCGCTCCGCTTTTGATCTTCGTGCTGTACCGTCTGGTGACCGGGCTGGGGCGCAACGGCCAATCGACCGATGCGGCGGCCGCCATTCACAACCAGAGCGTGCCGGTCTCGGCCGCTCCTGCCAAGCGCGGCGATCTTAACCTGTACCTGACCGAGATCGGGACGGTGACACCGTTCAAGACCGTCACGGTGCACACGCGAGTCGACGGCGAACTAGTCCGGGTCCTGTTCAAGGAAGGACAGACGGTAAAAGAAGGGGACCTGCTCGCCGAGATCGATCCGCGGCCCTTCCAGGTACAGCTCACCCAGGCGGAAGGACAGATGGCGCGCGATCGTGCCTCGCTGGTTAACGCGCGCAGCCAGCTGGACCGGTACAAGCAACTCTACGCGCAGAATATCGTCGCCAAGCAGGACCTCGACAATCAGCTCTCGCTGGCGGGGCAGTACGAGGGTGCGGTCAAGAACGATCAGGGCCTCATCGACAGCGCGAAGCTCAATCTCACCTACTCGCAGATAACCGCGCCGATCAGCGGCCGCGTCGGATTGCGCCTGGTGGACCCGGGCAACATCGTTCACGCCGCCGACACCCAGGGACTGCTGGTCATCACGCAGCTTCAGCCGATCGCCGTGATCTTCAGCATCCCCGAGGACGACCTGCCCCGGGTGGAATCCGCGATCAAGGCGACGCCGCAGCTCCCGGTGGAAGCCTACGACCGCAGCCTCAAGACCATGCTGGCGACCGGAACGCTGCTCACGCTGGACAACCAAATCGATCAGAGCACCGGCACGGTGAAACTCAAGGCCTCGTTTCCCAACGAGGACAACGCGCTGTTTCCCAACCAGTTCGTGAATGCGAAGCTGCTGGTCGAAACCAAGCAGGACGCCGTGCTGATTCCGGCCGCAGCAGTGCAGCGCAGCTCGCAAGGCTCTTTTGTTTACGTAGTCAAGCCCGACCAGACCGTGGATATGCGCATGGTCAAGGTGAGCGCCGCGCAGAATGGAACCGCGGCGATCGAGTCGGGGCTTAATCCGGGGGAATTGGTGGTAGTGGATGGAACGGACAAACTGCGCCAGGGTAGCCGGGTAAGCGTCCAGCTGGCAGCAAATCCGATCTCGTCCGGAGCCACGCAATGAATCCGTCGCGGCTCTTTATCCTGCGGCCGGTCGCAACCACGCTGCTGATGATTGCGATCATGCTGACCGGGCTGGTCGCGTATCTCGAGCTGCCGGTCTCCGCACTTCCGCAGGTCGACTATCCGACCATCCAGGTGGTGACCTTCTACCCGGGGGCGAGCCCGGACGTGATGGCATCGTCGGTCACGGCACCGCTGGAGCGCCAGTTCGGACAGGTGCCGGGGCTGAGCCAGATGACCTCCAACAGTTCGTACGGCAGCTCGGTCATCACGCTCCAGTTCACGCTCGATCTGAATATCGATGTGGCGGAACAGGAAGTGCAGGCAGCGATCAACGCCGCGACGACCTACTTGCCGGCCGACCTGCCCAATCCCCCGGTCTACAGCAAGGTGAATCCCGCTGATGCGCCGATTCTCACGCTGGCGTTGACTTCCAAGGAGTTGCCGCTGGCGCAGGTCGAAGACCTCGCCGACACCCGGCTGGCCGAGAAGATCTCGCAGCTGTCGGGTGTCGGGATGGTGACGGTCGGCGGCGGGCAGAAGCCCTCGGTGCGCGTGCAGGCGAACCCGGCCGCGCTGGCCGCATATGGAATGACGCTGGAGGACCTGCGCATCGCAATCAACTCCGCCAACATCGATCAGGCGAAAGGTAATTTCGACGGACCGAGCCAGGCCTACACCATCGGGGCCAACGACCAGCTCTTTACGAGCAAAGACTACCGCTCGGTGATAGTCGCCTACCGCAACGGGGCGCCGATCAAGCTGGGCGATGTCGCCAAGGTGGTGGATGGCGCGGAGAACGTGAAGCAGGCGGCGTGGATGAATCAGACGCGCGCGGTGATTCTCAATATCCAGCGGCAGCCGGGGGCCAACATCATCGCGGTGGTCGATCGGGTCAAGGCGCTGCTGCCGCGCCTGCAAAGTTCCCTGCCCGCCTCGGTGCAGGTCGCGGTCCTGACCGACCGGACCACCACGATTCGCGCGTCGGTCGCCGACGTTCAGTTCGAGCTGATGCTGACCGTCGCGCTGGTGGTCATGGTCATCTTCCTGTTCCTGCGCAATCTGTCGGCGACCATCATCCCCAGCGTCGCGGTCCCGCTTTCGATCGTCGGGACCTTCGGCATCATGTACCTGCTCGGGTACAGCCTGAACAACCTGACCCTGATGGCCTTGACCATCTCGACCGGCTTCGTGGTCGACGACGCGATCGTGATGATCGAGAACATCTCGCGCTTCATCGAGGCGGGCGAGTCTCCGCTCGAAGCCGCGCTCAAGGGCTCCGAGCAGATCGGCTTCACGATCGTGTCGTTAACCGTGTCGCTGATCGCGGTTTTGATCCCGCTCCTGTTCATGGGCGATATCGTGGGCCGGCTGTTCAGGGAATTCGCAGTCACGCTCGCGGTGACGATTCTGGTCTCGGCTATCGTCTCGCTGACCCTCACCCCGATGATGTCGGCGCGCCTGCTTTCCTATACTCCGGAAGAGGAGCAGACCTGGTTCTACCACAAGTCGGAGCAGCTGTTTGCGGATTCAATCGCATTTTACGGCCGGACCCTGCGCTGGGTGCTGGAGCACGAGCGCGGCACCCTGTGGGTGGCGATCGGAACCCTGATGCTGACCATCCTGCTCTATATCGTGGTGCCCAAGGGATTCTTTCCGCTGCAGGACACCGGGGTGATCCAGGGGGTTTCCGAAGCGCCGCAGAACATTTCCTTCCCGGCCATGGTCGAGCGCCAGCAGGAGCTGGCGCGCATCATCCTGCGCGACCCGGCAGTGGAGAGCCTGTCGTCGTTCGCGGGCGTGGACGGTACCAACACCACCGTCAACAGCGGCCGCTTTCTGATCAACTTGAAGCCGCTCGAAGAACGGGACAACGCGGCTATCAGCGAGATCATTCACCGCCTGTCGGCGCAGACCGCAAACGTCAAGGGCATCACCCTGTTTCTGCAGCCGGTGCAGGACCTGACGGTCGAGGACCGCGTCAGCCGGACGCAGTATCAGTACAGCCTCGAGGATCCCAACGCGGCCGAGCTGGCAACCTGGACCGACAAGCTGGTGAACAAGCTGAAAGCCGTTCCCGCGCTGCAGGATGTCGCGAGCGACCAGCAGAACTCAGGCCTGCAGGCGCAGCTGGTGATCGACCGGCAGACTGCTTCGCGCCTGGGCATAACCCCGCAGATGATCGACAACACCTTGTACGACGCGTTCGGACAGCGGCAGATTTCGATCATTTTTACGCAATCCAATCAGTACCACGTCGTGCTCGAGGTTGACCCGGCGTTTCAGAAGAACCCCGCGGCGCTCAACGAAATCTATATTCGTTCAGCGACCGGCGGCGAGGTGCCGCTGAGCGCGTTCACCCACTACGAGGAAGGGAATGTGCCGCTGGTGGTGAATCACCAGGGGCAATTTCCGACCGTCACCGTCTCGTTCAATCTCGCATTCGGCTACTCGCTGGGCGACGCGGTAGATGCGATCGACACGGTGACGCGGCAGATCGGAATGCCGGAGAGCGTGCAGGGACAATTCGAGGGAACGGCGCAGGCCTTCCGGGCATCGCTGACCAACGAGCCGCTGCTGATCCTCGCCGCGTTGGTCACCGTGTACATCGTGCTCGGGGTTCTGTACGAAAGCTACATCCATCCGATCACGATTCTCTCCACGCTGCCGTCCGCAGGGGTCGGTGCCATTCTCGCGCTGATGATCTGCGGCAGCGAACTGAATGTCATCGCGCTCATCGGAATCATCCTGCTGATCGGCATCGTCAAGAAAAACGCCATCATGATGATCGACTTTGCGCTGGAAGCGCAGCGCAAGGACGGCAAACCCGCGCGCGAGGCGATCTTCCAGGCTTGCCTGCTGCGCTTTCGTCCCATCATGATGACCACCATGGCGGCGCTGCTGGGCGGATTGCCGCTGGCCCTGGGGACCGGCACCGGATCGGAACTGCGCCGTCCGCTGGGAATCGCGATCGTGGGTGGGTTGCTCCTAAGCCAGGTGCTGACGCTCTACACCACGCCGGTTATCTTCCTGGCCTTCGATCGACTCGGCGAGCGGCTCGCCAGCAAGCGCTCGCGCACCTCGCTGGCCGAAGCCCCGGCCGCGCGATGATCTCGGAAACCTTCATACGCCGCCCGGTCGCCACCACCCTGCTGACCATCGCGATCGCGCTTGCGGGTATCGTCGCGTTCCAGCTGCTGCCCGTTTCACCCATACCGCAGGTGGAATTTCCGACCATCCAGGTACAGGCCCAACTTCCCGGCGCCAGCCCGGAGACGATGGCCTCCTCGGTGGCAACTCCGCTGGAGCGGCAATTCGGGCGCATCGCGGGCCTCAACCAGCTCACCTCGACCAGTACGCTCGGTAATACCAGCATCGTGCTGCAATTCGACTTGTCGCGAAACATCGACGCGGCCGCGCGCGATGTGCAGGCGGCGATCAATGCGGCCCGCAGCCAACTCCCCAGCGATCTGCCGGGAAATCCGACCTACCAGAAGGTCAACCCGGCAGATGCGCCGATCTTGATCCTGGCGCTCAATTCCAAGACCTTGACGCGCGGCAAGATCTACGATGCCGCCTATTCGATCCTCGCGCAGAAACTGTCCCAGATTGTGGGCGTCGGTCAGGTGTTCGTCGGGGGCAGCGCGTTGCCGGGGGTGCGGGTTGAGCTGAACCCGACGCAGTTGAGCAATCTCGGCATCAGCCTCGAACAGGTGCGCACCGCGCTCGCCGCTGCGAATACCAACCGGCCCAAGGGCGAGCTGGCGGACGACACCACCGCGCGCAGCTTGAGCACCACCGACCAGCTGCTGACCGCGGCCGAGTATCAGCCGCTGATCATCCGCTACCAGAACGGCGCCGCGGTCAAGCTTTCCGACGTGGCCGAGGTGCGCGATTCGGTCGAGGACCTGCGCAACCTGGGACTGGCGGACGGCACCGCCGGCATCCTACTGGTTATCTTCCGCCAGCCCAACGCCAACATCATCAGCACCGTCGATCGAGTCATGTCCGCACTGCCATCGCTGATGGCATCGATCTCGCCCGCGATCGACACGACGGTGGTGTTGGATCGCACGGTGACTATCAGGGCCTCGGTGCGGGACGTTGAGATCACGCTGCTCATCTCGATAACGCTCGTGATCCTGGTGGTGTTCGCTTTTCTGCGCAGCTGGCGCGCCACGCTGATCCCGGGAATCGTGGTGCCGATTTCGCTGATCGGCACGTTCGGTGTCATGTACCTGTGCGGCTACACGCTGGACAACCTCTCGTTGATGGCGCTCACGATTTCAACCGGCTTCGTGGTCGACGACGCGATCGTGGTCATCGAGAACATCACCCGCTACCGCGAGATGGGCATGGCACCGCTAGAGGCCGCGATTGAAGGCGCCAGCGGAATCGGCTTTACGGTTATTTCCATCAGCATCTCCCTGATCGCGGTATTTATCCCGATCCTGTTAATGGGCGGAATCATCGGCCGCCTGTTCCGCGAGTTCGCGGTCACGCTGTCGGTCGCGATCGCGGTCTCGCTGGTCATCTCGCTGACCACCACTCCGATGATGTGCGCCCATCTGCTCGGTGAACACGGCGAGAAGCACGGGCCCTGGTACCGGGCAAGCCAGCGCGGCTTTGACTGGATGCACGAACACTACACGTCGAGCCTCTCATGGGTCCTGGATCATCCACGACTCATGCTCGCGATAACCATCGCCATGGTCGGCATCAGCGGCTACCTGTACGTGGCAATCCCCAAGGGGTTTTTCCCGCAGCAGGACACCGGCCGCATTCAGGGAGCTGTACAGGCAGACCAGGACACTTCGTTCCAGGCGCTTACCAGGCACCTGGGCGAGTACGTGAATATCATCTCCAAGGATCCCGCCGTCGACCACATCGTCGCGTTCACGGGCGGCCGCAATGGCAGCGGCACCAACACGGCCCGGATGTTTATTACGCTCAAGCCTTACAGCCACCGCAAACTGAACGCCGACCAGGTTATTGCCCGGCTCCGCAAGAATGTCGCGCAGGTCGCCGGCGCGAGTCTTTACCTGCAGGCCAGCCAGGATCTCCAGATCGGTGGGCGAGGGGCGAACGGCCAATACCAGTACACGCTGCAAAGCGACGACCTGGGATTGCTCAACCAGTGGGCGCCCAAGCTGCTGCGCAAGATGCGCTCAATGCCGCAACTGGTCGACGTGAGCAGCGATCAGCAGGACGCCGGTCTGGCCGCCAACCTGGTCGTCGACCGCGACACGGCAGCCCGCCTCGGGCTCACGCAGGCAGCCATCGACAACACGCTCTACGATGCGTTCGGCCAGCGCCAGGTCTCCACCATGTACACGCCGCTTAACCAGTACCACGTGGTGATGGAGGTGGCGCCCGAGTTCTGGCAGGACCCGGATTCGCTCAACCACATCTTTATGTCCACCCCGAGCGGACAGTTGGTGAAGCTTGGTACTTTCACCCACTACGCTGCTTCGACCACCGCGCTGGCGGTGAACCACCAGGGGCAGTTCCCCTCGGTCACCATTTCCTTCAACCTGCAGCCCGGAGTCGCGCTCGGCCAGGCGGTGGACGCAATCGCCGCGGCAGAAAAACAAATCGGTTTACCGTCCAACATCCACGGAAATTTCCAGGGCACGGCGCAAGCCTTTCAGGACTCCCTGCGCAACGAGTCGTTGCTGATCCTGGGCGCGCTGGCCGCGGTGTATATCGTGCTCGGCATCCTCTACGAAAGTTACGTGCACCCGATCACGATCCTGTCGACGCTGCCTTCGGCGGGGGTGGGCGCGCTGCTCGCCCTGCTGATTTGCCGGGTCGAACTCAGCGTAATCGGAATCATCGGGATCATCCTGCTGATCGGCATCGTCAAGAAAAACGCGATCATGATGATCGATTTCGCGTTGGAGGCCGAACGCAAAGATGGCAAGAGCTCGCGCGACGCGATTTACCAGGCGTGCGTGCTGCGGTTTCGGCCGATCATGATGACGACCGCGGCGGCTCTGCTGGGCGGCCTGCCGCTCGCGCTGGGCACCGGAACCGGGTCGGAGTTGCGCCGCCCGCTCGGAATCGCGATTGTCGGTGGGCTCCTCATGAGCCAGGTCCTGACGCTCTACACGACGCCGGTGGTGTACCTGTATCTGGACCGGTTTCGGCTTTATGGCGCGGGCGTCTGGAAGCGCCTGTTCGCCGGTATCATTCGCTCGCCGGAGCAGCCGAGCCCCGGAGCTGAATTCCGGTCCTAGCTACGCTTCGGGCTTGCGTCAACCAGCCTCTAGGCGGCCACTTCCGAACGCCTGGGAACGGAACTCAAGCGATGCCCAGGAATCAGCGCTCGACTGAGATCGCTGTGACTCCGGCTTCGGATCGAGCGATCGACCGCGTGAAGACAATCAAATGCCCATTTCGAAAGCAGGACGTAGTTCTTCCCTCGTCGCGCGACCATCCGGGCGTCGATCATGTCGCTGATGAGTCGGCTGACCATGGGTCGGGAGCAACCGATCATTTCGGCGAAATCCTCGTGACCCAGTACGGGAATGAGGACCGTCCCTTCCGCGTCCTTCGCCCCGGCCCGTATGGCGAGATTGCTCATGACGAGTTCGAGGCGTTCCGTGAAGGGCAAGCTCAAGAGGGTCGCGAACCACTGGAGCTCCTGCGACCAGTAAGTGTTCATCATTTCGATCAAGTGGACCAGGTTCCTGGCCGGAAGCTTTTCAAGACTCCGGATGATGCGATCGCGACTGAACAACGCCACGCTACACTTGCTGGAAGCCTGAGCTTCGAACAAGCGCGCGCACCGGTCTTTTCCATCGAGATAATTCTGATAGCCGATGATGTCGCCGGGTACCGCAAGTCGCACCAGCGTGCGGATGCCATCGCCAACCGGGCAATAGACCTTGACGAAGCCGGAGATGACACAAGCGAGCAGACCGTCGGCAGTTCCCTCGCAGAAGACCATGGCTCCTCTGTCGAAGGTGATGCCCGGTTGCACCTCGACAACTTCGTCAATCAGCTCACAGGGCACTTGGCTGGACATCAGGCTAGCGCGAAGTTTTGAGAAGACCTGTTCGTTCCGATCAATCAAATTCGGCTTATCCATGCTAGTTTTTACCAGTCCCTACTTTCCTTTGCTGCGGTTGTAAACTTGCCTTAAAAATCTCTTGGTTCTCGATCCTTCACTCAGGCTGATACAAACAGGCTCAATGTCAATAATCTTTAGTCCAAGCATCAATCGGTCAGTAATTAATCAAATTTTCACTTTAATGTCGCGCAAATCGAGCGTTAAAATGCACAGATATGATAATTTTACGACGTCAAGACTAACCTACACATAAGAGACATAACTCTACTGGCAGTTTAGGCTAGATTGAGTCGATTAGATCCAGATGGGTTATTCGATGCTTAAATCTCTTTATATTACTCTTCTTGCCCAAATTGCCTCTGATACATTAGAGCAGAATATTTGTGTGTTTGTAGCAATTAATTTCCCCAGGTAGGAGATCGTTACAGCCTGATTACCGTTTTTTTGTGCCCTTCGCGGCTTGAAAGAGTCCCGACCGATCACGGTTCTCTGCGCAAGCCTCGCTCACAGACAGCCGAACACTCTGTGCCGCCCTGGGCAGGATCAACTCGTCGGAACAGCAACGGCCGCGCGGGGAATTAGTGACGGAGACGCACGTGCGTCGGCTTACGATCCGCGAGTACTGACAGACGGATCTCGGGAAGGGAGGCTAAGGGTCGCCGCGGTCAGGGTTTGAGCAATCGGCAAGAAGAGCGAAGCGAGTTTATGAGCAAAAACCGAGATGGAGGTGTTCAGCAAGCGCATTCGATTGGACGAAGAAGATCGAACAGCTCGTTGATGGCGGTTCCGTCGAAACGAGTCGCGGGTCGGGCAAGGTGCTCTTTCGAATGGTGGTGAGGTTGTACCTCTCTTATCAATCGCCAGGAACGAGACGATGCGAATCGGTTTCAAAGTGCTGGGTTGAAAACTCGAGCAGCTCGGAATCTTCTAACCCTTCCAACTGATGGACCAGCCCTATTGGAACATCCATGCACTCACCTGGGTGCATGACGAATTCGTTCATGGTCTGCGACGCCGCTGATTCCTTTACGCGCACCTTGAGCAGCCCGGAGCGAAGGTAAAACGTCTCCGTCTTGAGCTTGTGGTAATGCAGCGAACAGCGCTTGCCACGCCTGATTTCAAGGATCTTGCCGCAATAACGATCAGTGTTCGCGATCCACACCTCCCGACCCCATCCTTTGGGTGCAATATGGACCGGTTTACGTATGCGGTTCATGGAATATCTCCGAACTATTGTTCAACCACTCGCTAGAAGCACTTTGCAGCCAAGGGGCTTGATTCTCGTCGGGGTCGTCGTTCTCGGCGCCCCGGCTCAGGGCGTCGCGCTCGTTCGAACGGCCTCCAGGTTGGTGATGTTCAGATAGTCGCGCAGCACAGTTTCCTTGACCGACAATGAAAAACATCGCCGGATCCTGACGCCGCCCAGGGCCGGCGTCAGTCATCCGACGTTTCGGCTCCGTCATTCCTCAAACCCAAGTTCAAACAAATACCTTCTGCAGTCCGTGCATGTTGGCTTGGCGTTCTTCGCATTCACGCGACCCAACTCAAGGTCTTGAGCCGCTGGCTCACGGAGACGCTGTCGGATCTACCGGCTCGAGTTATAGTGCCAGATAGCTTCAATGTCAGGTCACTCTTGACAGACCTTGGTGTTGGCCTGGTCGGAATTCACCGCTCCTCGCTTCGGTTGGGTGTCGTCCAACCGAGTGACATTGGTTCCTTCATTCCTCGAAGAGAGCTTCCTCAAGGCATTCCTTTGCACGCTCCGTTGGTTGACATATTGCCTTCACCTCCAGGGGTGTAGGCTGCACGCTCCTGTACGGAGTTCGCACTCTTTCCTCGCTGCAGCGAGACCATGCGGTCGGCAAATGCGGCCGTCGTCCGCCCCCCTAAGTATTCGACTCGCTCACGGTGCGTCCCGGGACCCATTGCGTGGTCCCTCCGGAGATACCAAACCGGACGCTGGCTGCGCGCAGAAAGGACAATCATGACCGTTGGAGAAAAACTAGGAGCTAATTTTGGCAGTGTCGCCCTTCAACCCGGTGCAGAATCGCGAAGCACAAAGAGTAGGGGGAAGATTTGCACGACATTGTCATCGTTGGAGGCGGACCGTCGGGCCTCGCTGCAGCATACCAAGCCGCTGCGCATGGCGCCCGCACCTCCGTCATTGAGCGCCTTCCCCAGGTGGGTGGGCTGGCGCGTACCGAGGTGTTCCGTAACAGCCGCTGGGACATCGGGCCTCATCGTTTTTTCACCAAGAACAGCGAGGTACAGGACCTCTTCGTGAAGGTGGTCGGCGAAGATTTGATCCAGGTCTCCAGGCTGACAAGGATTCTGTACAACGACCGGTACTTTGACTATCCGTTGACGCCGATCAATGCACTGCTCGGAGTAGGGATCGCACGCAGCGTTTCCATATTCGGCAGCTATGCGTTTAGCCAGGCGCGGCGAACCCTGGGTATGTCGCCCATCAAGAGCTTCGAAGATTGGGTAGTTGACAAGTTTGGTAGACGGCTTTTTGAAATGTTTTTCAAAAGCTACACCGAAAAGGTTTGGGGTGTTCCATGTACGCGAATCGGAGCGGACTGGGCGTCGCAGCGCATTAAGGGACTCAATCTCGGTGCGGCGATAGCCAACGCACTTTCCAAGGGTCGGCGGAAGGAAAAGCAAATCAAGACCCTGGTTGATGAGTTCCTCTACCCGCGGCTCGGTGCCGGACAGCTTTACGAAAAGATGGCTGCTCACGCGAGTGACTGTGGCAACACGGTCGCCCGGGGCGTCCAGGTTACTCGCCTCCGCCGTGAGGGACGGCGGGTACGATCGGCGATTTCGGTTGATCAAAATGGCGCCCGTCAAGAATGGGAGGGGCGATTTTTTCTGAGTAGTGCCCCGCTGACTGAAATCGTGGCCGCCATGGACCCTGCGCCACCACCTGAAGTGTTATCCGCGGCGCTCGCGCTGCGCTACCGTAATCATGTCGGAGTCGATTTACTGGTAAGTGGCAACCCATTCCCGGACAACTGGATTTACGTGCATGACAGACGCGTGCGAATGGCTCGTATAGCTAACTATTCGAATTTTTCGCCTGCCATGAGCGCAACGCCCGGCGTCTGTCCTCTCACTATCGAGTACTTTACCTTTGCGGGCGACAGTGTCTGGGAAGCTGCCGACTCGAGTCTAATCGAACTTGCGACCGATGAACTGGTAAAGACAAAAATCCTGAAGAGGGAGCAAGTGCTGGATGGTTTTGTGGTTCGCAACGAAAAGGCCTATCCCGTGATCGAGATAGGTTATGAACGTCACCTGACCGTTATCAAGGAGTGGCTCGATGGTTTCGACAATCTTCTACCCATCGGCCGATCCGGCATGTTCAAATACAACAATCAAGACCACGCGATGGCCACCGGGCTCCTCGCGGCCCGCACCGCACTGGGAATCAAGCGCTATGATCCCTGGTTGGTGAATATCGATGCGGAATATCACGAAAGCGGTCGGGCCCTCGAGCGCCCACTCGGCGCCGCGTCTCTTGGCCCGGCCAGCAACGCCGAGACCGCGTGAGAGTTGGTCCTGCTAAAGCCTTCATCCCTCGATTTCATGCCGGAACCTATCTCGCGTTTCCCGCTCGTTGAGAAAAGCCTTCCCCTCTGGAGCGACTCCCCAAGGTGATCGGCTCGCACTCAATCTCGCGGAGCACGGCCAAAATGCGCGCAGGTTCGTTGGCCTCACCTGTTGGACCGCCATCCTCCCAGGGCGAAAGCAGGAGGCGCAGCGCCGAGCGATTTCACGGGGCAGCCGCGATGCGCCAGGCAGGTGCGGGTAGCACTTGAGGCGCCTGGGGACAGCTAGAGCCTGATCAGCCGCCGCGGCTCCTTCTCGAACCGAAGGTGGACTCGACTCAAGGACGTGATCAGAACCGACTGACACCGCACTAGGATTTCAACTGAACTCGGCAGGATAGGTCAGGTTCAACGGGCGCTGGAACGGTCTCCTCGTGGAGTCGCGGGCCACAGAAAACCGCACCGGTAACCAAGTCAGTCCGCCGATTTGATCATTTTCACTCCAATTTCGTCAACCGGCGTGACACTGCACTTCGAACGCTCTCGTAATCTGAGAAAGGTACTCCAAATACCGTTGATTAGTTGAACGGCCTCGGGGTGACCATAGGCGGTGAAACTGAATCTGAGCGGGGCAAATGGCCAAACTGAACAAAGTTCTGACGATCGGCGAAGTTGCCGAGATTTTACGGGTACACCCGGCCACAATTTATCGGCTGGTTAAGAAGGGCGCCCTGCCTGCCTTCAAGATTGGCGGTAACTGGCGTATCCACCCCAGGGTTCTTGACGGCTGGCTCGCGGACGGAAGTTTGAGACCTTTGGTTCCGGTGCCGGACCCTCCCTATTGAACTTTTCATATCCTTACGAATCGCGGCGCAGCACTGGTCGCGCGCGGTTGTTTCTGACCTGCCCCCGACCATGGAGAACCCAGGTCGGCGGCCCCAGGTCAGGTCAGATCGGAACACTCTGCTGGTGTCATCCATTCAGGACGAGAGGCATTCGGTTTCGGGGATTCTATGCGACCGCGACATCTCCCGCTCGAGCCGCTGCGGGCGTGCTGGCTAACGAGGCGAGAGGGTTCTCGTCTTATTTACTCGGAAATCGCGATTTCAATTTCCTGCGGCTCTCGTCTCGCCCGTAAAGCGGGTGCTTCCTCGGCCAGGCACGCCGCGACCTTGCTTGCGAGCACTCTCACGTTCGGCTCGCGAATCACGTCGTGGTGAGTTCCCGGGATCTCAAGAACGTCGACTCCTCCGAGCGCTAGGCCATCCCATCCCAGCAGATAGCCGTAAAGCTCGTCGATCGCCGCATCCGCCATGCTCGCCCGAAACAAGGTGATGGTGCCCGGGTAGGGCTGCGGCCGATATCGGTTGGCCGCGAACCAGTTTACGTCGTGCGGACGCTCGAGATACTTCGGTATGGGTCTGCCGCGATTGGCAAGGATCGCGTAGAGGCGCTGCCTTCCTCTTCCAATGCGATCCTGAATTCGCATTGCGACCATTTCTCGCAGATAGGTCATGCCACTGTTTCCGTCAAGAGTCCGTCGTGCAAGACGCCCAGCTGACATGAGCACGTGTCGCACGCGGCTGAGGGCATCTGAACGCGTCGCACCGTTCATAAGAAAAGTGTCGATCATTCCCAACATTGCAACCGGCTCCCCTTTTGCGAGAAGCTGTCGCGCGATTTCATAGGCTAACAATCCGCCGAAAGAATATCCGAGAAAGTGATAGGGACCCCGCGGCTGGATCGTCCTGATTTCACGTATGTAGTCCTCTGCCAAGTCTTCAAGGCGAAGCTTTGCTGGAGTCGACGGATGGACCGAGTACTCAACTCCGTAGACGGGCCGGTCGACCTCCAGGTGCTTAACCAGGGGGTGGAAGCCGAGCACTTTGCCCCCCACGCCGTGCAACAGGAACAAGGGAGGCTCCGCATTGCCCGCCCGTACGGGCACGATAAAGGAGAACGGCTCCGTGGTCTCGGCCTTTCTAATTAACTTTGCAAGTTTCTCAATGCTAGGCGCTTCGAACAGTGAAGCGAGCTTGAGATCAACGCCGTACCGCTTTTTGATCTTGGCGAGAAGCCGGGCTCCAGTGAGCGATTGCCCCCCGGCATCGAAGAAGTTGTCTCGCGGTCCTACACGCTGGACGCCAAGAATCTCCTTCCACCACCGCGATAGAGTGGACTCTATTTCGTCCGGCTGGGAGCCTTCCTGCGCTTCAACCTCTGCGTCTTGGCTTTGAGAATGTCTCCCCTCTTCGATCAAAGCGGCGAAGTCCGAGGGGAACACGACCAGGTTAGATCCGCGTGCTCCAGCCAGGACCCGTTTAAAGGCTTGCTCACCCTCCCGCGGAGAAATACTGTCTCGATGTTGTTCTAGCGTAGTACCCGAGCCCTTCCGGCCCGGAGCGATCGCCACAAGACCGTTCGAATGTGGTCGCGTAGTCGTGATGCCGAGAATCGATGGGTCGGAAATCCGTCGTAAAGAAAACCCGGTGATGCCGATCAACTGTTCTCCACCATCATCAAGGATATCGATGTCGAAAGTGACTATTGGATCGCTGGTCGACGGTTTTTGTCGCACCCGCGCGTGGCTGTAGCACCTGGTAGGAAGATCGGCGTAGAGAGTGATTTTTTCATACGATATCGGAACGTAGAGGTCGTTCGATGCAGAGTAGCCGCGAATTAGAAACATCGCCGAGCCTGTGGCCATATCCAGGAGGGCCGGGTGGATGCGATATGACTCGAGGTCGACCGCGAAGTCACTCGGAAGCTCAAGAAGCGCGAGCCCTTGTGTGCGGTTCAAACGCATCCACTTCAAGTTTCGCCATCGCGGGCCGAATTGAATGTGTTTGCCCTGATTGGCATTCTGTCGAGAACTGTCGAAGGTGAGTGTCTCACCGCGGCAGCGGCGACGGATACTATTGAGATTGCGGCTGGGTCTTTGGCTGACTGCGTCTAACTCAATCTTACCCGTCGCGGTTTGCGTCCATTCGCCCGATAGCGGGTCTTCTGCGAGGACTTCGAAGGCGTAACCGGTCGGCTGCTTGCGAAGCCGCAATCTGACTGAACGCTCCGAGTTTGGCGCCATGGCTAGGGGTGCCAAGATCTCGAAATCCCGGATTGAAATTGTGCGATCCTGCCGTTGCTCACCCAGCGCCGCGTTGACCATTTCGATATAGCCGGTGGCTGGAAAGAGGCCGGTGCCGTTTTTCAGGCGGTGTTCCGCGAGGATCCAGTCGCGATCCAGAGCCAGGCGCTTGGCGAACTCGGTCCCGGAGACATTGTCTTCTACGCGTCTCCCAAGCAACGGATGCGTGTCGTTGTGATCGTTCTTCGAACCTGCCGCGAGCCCGACCTCCCGCCATCGCGGCCATTGGATCGCGATCACCCGGGTCTTGCCGGCACTCTCTCGAGACGCAGCGTATGCATCGAGAAAAGCGTTGGCAGCTGCGTAATCCACTTGACCCGCGGGAGTGAGCAGCCCACTCACCGAAGACATCAGAACCAGAAAGTCGAGCTCGTCCTTCGCAAACGTCGACCCTAAGACAAGCGTGCCATCAAGTTTAGGTGACAAAACCATCTCGCAGGCAGCCCGGTCTTTCTCGAGAATTGGCGCGTCTGCGAGAATCCCCGCGGCATGAATGATCCCGTTTACCGGACCAAAGCGATCGGCGACCTCGCCTGCTACCCTTCTCATAGCCGCGGCGTCGGTGACATCGGCAGATAACGCGAGAACCTCACCCCCGACCGACTCGATTTCGCGAATGCTCCGAATACTCCCTGTGATGCGATCCGAATCTCCGTGTTCTCTAATCCAATCGTCCCACGCCTCGCGCTCTGGCAAACTACGCCGCGACACCAATGCCAGCCGCGCACCGACAGACTCCGCCAGCGATTTGGCCAGTATCAAGCCTATTCCGCCAAGTCCCCCCGTGATCAGATAAACTCCCTTCTCGCGCAGGGCGATCGCCCGACTCCGGTCGGGTTGGGCGGGTTGAAACGACCTGATCCATCGCCGGTTTCGACGATAGGCAACGGGTGACTCGGTCGTCTGCGAAGACAGTTCGGTAACTACCTCGGCCGTAGCTCGACGAATCGCATCGCGAGTGGCGCCGTTCGAATTAAAGGTGAGATCCAAATCGATGTTGCGAGAACGGACGATAGGAAGCTCCCTGGGAATCGTACCGCTAGGCCCGAACAGCAAGGCGCGCTCGGGGCGCAGCACTTCCTGTCCATCGGCGTTGAGGAGGCAGTTAGAGACCACGCCCACCTGTACGGGAGAACCGATATCGGCCGCGCCGAGTGCGCGGCCAAGAAAAAGCAAGCTGTAAAAACTCAGCGTCTTCGCCTGCTCGACAGCACTAGGATCCCTCGGGTCCGAGGGACGACACAGCGACCACAGATGAACGATCGAGCGTGGCACCCGGGCGTTACGTTTGAGGTCATCGAGGAGGGTCGCAAAGTCCTCAGGATTTTGAGGGTCAAGCGTATATGAATCGTCCCCAAGCCTGCGATAAGTCGTTCCGACCGATACCCCAGTGCAGTGTTCTCCGCGGGTTCGCAGATACTCAATCAGACTGGCCCCGAGGCCGTACTGATCGCGAAAGATAAGCCACGAACCCGAGGTGCCCGAGGTCGTGGCGACTGGCAGCTCGGCCCGTTTCCATGCTTCGCGAAATAGCAAGTCGGGTGGTCGCGACTCCTGCGTCCCGACCGCCTGCTCTCCGGAAGGGCGATCCTCGTCGGGATCGATCCAGAACCGTTGGCGTTCGAACGGATAGTTGGGTAACCGTACCCTGCGCCTGTTCTCGTGCGCGTGAAACCGACGCCAATCGACCTTGTGACCCAGAGTCCAGAGCTGACCCAGGGCCCGCATGATCGCTTCGACCCCTACACTGGAGGTCTTCGCCGAACCCATCGACGCGATGACCTCGTGTGTAGAACTGAAGGCACTATGCTGGGCGATCAACGCTGATTGAGAACTTCCGGGCCCAACTTCTAGAATGGAGATGTTCGGGTCGCTAAGAATGCGACCGATGCCGGCGGCGAAACGCACTGGTTGCCGTAGCTGACGAGCCCAGTAAGCGGGGTCGGTCGCGTCCTGGTCGGTTATCCAATCGCCCGTAGCGCTTGACACATAAGGAATGCGCGGCCGCGAGAGTTCGAAGCGGCTTACAAACCTGGCGAATGGCTCCAGGATCGGATCCATCATAGCGGAGTGAAACGCATGAGAAACCCGCAGCCGGTGCCATTTGATAGATCGTGCTGATAACTCCTTTTCGAGGCGTTCCACGCTGCTTACGGGACCGGACACGACACACTGATCCTCGGCATTCACAGCCGCGAGCGAGATTTCTGTGCCGGTCAGGGGCAGGATATCGCGCTCCGAGACCATGACGGCGGTCATCGCACCGCGCGGCGCGCTTTGCATTAGCCGTCCGCGTTCCGCAACGATCTCCAGCGCCGACTCCAGAGAGAAGACTTCCGCAAGACACGCTGCCGCAAATTCCCCGATACTATGGCCGATCATCATCTGCGGCTCGATGCCCCACGACCGCCACAGCATTCCGAGTGCGTACTCGATGGCGAATAGAGCAGGCTGCGTGAATCGCGTCTGGTTGAGAGGAGAGGACTCGGGAGGCGAGCCATCAATCTCGGCAAATAAAATCGTTCGCAGATCGAGGCCGAGGTGCGGCTTCAGGAACCCGGCCGAAAGGTCGACTGCTCTGCGAAACTCGGCTTCCGACTCGTACAAGTCCCGTCCCATTCCCGCATACTGAGACCCTTGTCCCGGAAACACGAAGGCCACAGCGCGCTCTCGATCGGCGGCGACGTTGGACAGGCGGCGGATTGAATCCTGCGCGGTAAGCGCAGCTGCGGCGTCGTCCGTTTGCTTACAAACAAGCGCACGGCGGCAGGGGAATGCTCTTCGTCCGAGGTGGCAAGTGAAGGCTACGTCGGCGATGCTGGCGCAATCGTTGCGCAGATACTCGGCCAGGTTGCGGCTGGCAGCGTCCAGGGCAGATGGTGTTTTGGCCGAAACCGTCAAAAGCTGCCAGGCACGAGATTCCCCCGAGGGCGGGCGATCCGGAGCCTGTTCCAGGATTATGTGCGCGTTAGTACCTCCAATGCCGAGAGAGGTGACGCCGGCCCGTCGAGGAAGCTCTCCGGTCCTCTCCCAGGTACGCAGCGCCGTGTTGACGAAGAATGGACTGTTCGCAAAATCAATCAGCGGATTCGGCTTCGAAAAATTGAGGCTCGGTGGTAGTTGCCGATTCTCCAGCGCAAGCACGGTCTTGATGAATCCCGCCACTCCCGCAGCGGCATCGAGATGTCCGATATTGGTCTTTACCGAGCCGATCGCACAGAAGCCGTGGTTGCTCGCAACCTTCTGAAAAACCCGACTCAGCGCTTCTACTT
>JBKPEA010000071.1:0-9487 GCA_046728175.1 Thermodesulfobacteriota bacterium
GCCCCTCGGTCTGCGGGAAACTGCTGACCTGCGCCACTGATGTGTTAGCGGCAGTCCAACTCGCTTGACTGGTGCAGTTCCCAGTCATGTTGTCGCTGAAGTTGCAAGTTGCGCTCAACTGTTGCTTGGTGCCCTTGGGGAACGAAGAATTGGCGGGCAAAACGATAATCGAGGTCACGATGTGGTCAGTCACGTTGACCGTAGTGGAACCTGCGATGCCGTTGAGGGTCGCAGTTATCAGGGTATTCCCCACGTTCAGGCCGGTGACCAGCCCTTGGGTGCCTGTGATGTTGCTGACCTGTGCGATCGTGGCGTCGCCCTGGCTCCAGCTCACCTGAGTCGTGAGGTCTTGCGTACTACCATCGCTGAAGTTGCCCGTGGCGGTCAGCGGCTGCTGGATCCCCTTGGGGAACGAAGGATTAGGAGGTGTAATCGTGATTGAGGTCAAGGTCGCATTGGTCACGGTTTCCGTCGCCGAGCCTTGGATGCCGCCGAATGTGCAAGAGACGGAGGTACTCCCGACCCCAATGCCTGTGATCAGCCCTGGTGACGTTTCGCTGACCTGCACGATCCCGGTATCCCCGGAGGTACAGCTCGCCTGCCTCGTGCAATCCTGGGTAGTGCCATCGCTGAAGTTGCAGGTTGTGGTCAGCTGCGTGGAAGTACCCTTAGCGATGGAACCATTCGGCAGCGTGAGGGTAATCGAGGTCAGGGTGGCGGCAGTCACGGTGACCGTTGTCGCGCCACTGATGCCGTTGAAGGTCGCAGCTATTGGCGTGTTCCCGGCAGCCACGCCCGTGACCAACCCTATGGTGCCCGAGGCGTTACTGACCTGGGCGATGCCGGCATTTGTCGAGCTCCAACTCACCTGAGTCGTGAGATCCTGTATGCTCCCATCGCTGAAATTCCCCTTGGCCGCCAGCTGAACCGTGGTCCCTTTGGCCACGAACGGGTTGACAGGGAATACGGTTATCGACTTCAAGGTGGCCCCGGTAACTGTGAATGTGCTGACTCCTTTTCTCCCGTGGAGTTTCGCGGTTATGGTCGTGGCGCCGACGGTTCCCGCCGTGACGAGCCCCTGGCTGGCAGCCGCGTTACTGACGTTCGCCACACTGGCGGTGGAAGAACTCCAAGTAACTTTATCAGTGAGATCTTTTGTGGTCTTATTCTTATAGTGGCCCGTGGCGTGGAGTTGCAGCGTTGTTCCTGCTGCGATCGAAGAATTTACCGGTTCTATCGTAATCGACAGGAGGTTCCTCACCAGACCGCCGCCGCCACCTCCCCCTCCGCATGCCTGCAGGAGACTACCCAACAAAATCGAAATTGCGAGAACGACTAAGAACTGAGAGAGGAAAGCGCGAACAACTTGAAAAATGGTTATGAGGCGAACCAACGACCAATCAATCTGCAAGGTTGTCTTGCGTCCCATTTTCTCCCCCGAAATAAGGATGCCGGGCAGTAGGGTTTTACGCCCGATAGTTGATTTCGTCTCGGTCCTAATATCATCAGCCGGGTGTGGAAACCAAGGGGAGTTCGACTGGGCACGCGCGATAAGGTCGGTTAGGCTTGCTTCCGCGTTCTGGAGCAAAGTATAGGAATCGAGCCGGAGCTAGCGATTTGACGCGGCTCACGCAGGAGAATCCTTCCGTGCTGCACACGCCGATTTGTGATTACTTCGGAATCAAATACCCGATTCTGCTCGCCGGGATGGGCGGAGTCGCGATGCACAAGCTCGTCGCCGCGGTTTCTAATGCCGGCGGTCTCGGCGTGATTGGAGCGGCGTCGCTATCCCCCGACCTGCTGCGCACGGAAATTCGCAAGACCCGCGAACTCACCGACCAGCCGTTCGCGGTCGATCTGCTCGCTCCTATTCCCGACATGATGCGCCCCCATATGCCGGTCCTTATAGAGGAGAAGGTGCGCATCTTCGTGGCCGGTCTTGCCGTGCCGAGCGAGTTCATCCAGACCATGCACGAGCACGGCATGAAGGTCGCAGTGATGTGCGGCAAGGTGCACCACGGCGAGAAGGCGCAAGCTGCCGGCGCCGACGTGGTCGTTGCGCAAGGAACCGAGGCGGGCGGTCATACCGGTGAGATTGGAATGATCTCGCTGGTGCCGCAAATGCTGCGGGCGGTCAGACTCCCGGTGCTGGCGGCCGGTGGTATCGCGCACGGCAGCCAGATCGCGGCCGCGCTGATGCTGGGTGCCCAGGGCGTGGTTATCGGCACCCGCTTTATCGCAACGCCGGAGGCCCAGGCCGCGCCGGTGTATCGCGAATCGATCGTGAAAGCGCGTGATGATTCGACCATGCGCACCCGCTGTTATACGGGCAAGCCGTGCCGCGTCGCGCGCACGCAATATGCGCTAGAATGGGAAAAGGATCCGTCGAAGATTCAACCATTCCCGATGCAGGGGCAGATTTCGCGGCGCAACGGCGTGATGGGTTACACGGGTCTCGACGGCGAAGATGCGGATCCGAATCGGACCTTCATGCCGACTGGTCAGGGCGCGGGCCTCATCGACGAAATCAGACCCGCCGCCGAGGTGTTCGCGGACCTCCTGCGCGAGACCGAAGCCGCGCTACGCGGTGCGCAGGGCCTGCTCGCCGATAAATCAGCGACCCAACATTCCGCCGCACGCTAGCGGGCAAGTGCGGTTGCTCGCGACTGGATTAGTTGCTCGCGACCGGATTAACCGTAGCAGTCTGCCCAGGTTTCGGACTTGGGATAATGCGCAGGGCTGACCCCGAGGGGTTGTCGCTGGTGGCGCGAGCCGCCGGAAAGGAGCGACGGATTTTCCGCCTCTCAAACCACTAATGATCAGGAGACAGACCATGGGAATCACGTCACGCCTGATCGATGCCGGAGAAAGAAAGTTCGGCGAGAAACTCGACTACCTGCGTGATATCGCAAGCGCATCGCCCGCCGCCTTCTACAAACTCGCGCTTTTCCTTGCCTTCGCCAAGCATCGAAAGGCCGCGCCGCTCGATGCCTACTATCTGGCGTCGATCGGAGCGTTGCTCAGCGAGGATTGCGGCCCGTGTCTGCAGATTGCGGTAAACCAAGCGCTCGCCGAAGGTCTCAGCCCCTCGGTCATTTCGTCGGCGGCGGCCGGGGGTGCCAGCCTCGATGCGGATCGCAAACTGTATCTCGATTTTGGCCGTGCGGTTTCGGCCAACGGGCCGGAGGCTGAGGAGCTGCGCCTTAAGCTTGCCGAGAAATTATCGCCCGTGGCAATGGTCGACCTGGCGATCGCGATCGCAGGCGCGCGCGTGTTCCCGGCGCTCAAGCGTGGGCTGGGCCACGCGAAGAGCTGCTCTCTGGTGCAGATCAAAGTCCCCGGCTTGGCACCAAAAACCGCTGGTTTCACGGAATCGCAGCCGCTGGGAGAGTCTGAATCAATAAAATTCGGCTGATCTCTAAGGTCTGCGGCCTATCTTGATTGCCTCCCGCTTCGTGCTTATGTTTCAATTCGCTTAGGCGCAGGCAAGGAGAGTCAAGTTCAATGGCCAATGACAAAATCGTTCATGTTACCGATGCCAGCTTCGAGCAGGAAGTGCTGAAATCACCCGAGCCCGTCCTGATCGATTTCTGGGCGCCGTGGTGCGGGCCCTGCCGCGCCATCGCACCGATCGTCGAGGACCTCGCTAACGAGTACGCCGGCCGTCTCAAGGTCGTGAAGATCAACGTCGATGACAATCCGCAAACCCCCTCGCGTTATGGCGTGCGCGGCATCCCGAATCTGCTCATAATCAAAGGTGGCCAGGTGAAGGAGCAAATTGTCGGCGCCGTACCGAAGGGGCATCTGGTAAAGGCCGTCGACGGCGCTCTGGCCTAGCCCTCAACCAGTCCGTCTATGAACAAGCTGCGGAGTACCTCTCCGCAGCTTTTCTTTTTTTGGCGCCACCCACTAGCGCGCCGTCGGCGATGACGAATCCGCCGGCGCGCTGCCTGACGCGCGCTTGCTCGCTTCCGCAATCCAGGCCCGTATCAGGATGTCGCGGTTGCGCTGGTAAGCCTCCTTGGCTTCTTCCGGAATATACCGCACCAGCGTCGCATCATAGGCGAGCAGCATCGGCGCGGCCTCGGAGTTGCGAAGCAGCGCGGCATTGGCTGGTAGCACCGTGGTCAGCAACATAACGGCGAGTCCGGCCACGGCGGCCGCGATTGCGCCGCCCAGGAATCCGCCCGCCAGCCGATCAATCCACCCAAGGCTTGCCATCCTCAGAACGCCGACGATCATGCCGCCCACAAACTGCACGGCGATAAACACCACCAGAAAGACCGCGACGTATCCGAGCACCGTGGCCAGTGTCGGATTGGTCCCAAACTGGTGAGCGATGATTGTCGCCGCTTCCGAGTAGTGCACAGAGGCGAGGTAAAGCGCAGCGATCAGTGCGACGAAGGAAGTGACCATCGTGAGCAGCCCGTTGCGCAGACCATGGAGCGCGCCAAACGCCACCGCCGCCAGGACCACGAAGTCGAACGCGTTCATCGCCAGCCTGAAAGGTACCTTTCGCGGGCCAATTTATAAACCTGGGTGGTCCCGAGTTGCTGCTATCGGTCAACCGCCCCCGCCCGGCAATTCTCACCCCTCCGTGGCCATGTGCTTAAATGGCGTGCATGTCATCGGTTTACATTGAGGATCTCGCGCAACATCTCGGCGAGGAACTGACGCTTCGCGGATGGCTTTACAACAAGCGTTCTAGTGGCAAGCTTCATTTTCTGCTGGTGCGCGATGGGACCGGTATCTGCCAGTGCGTCGCCTCGAAAGCCGATCTGGGCGAGGAAGCCTTTGCCGCGGCTGATCACATGGGACAGGAAACCTCGCTCGAGGTCGTAGGCGTCGCGCGCGCCGACCAGCGCGCGCCCGGAGGAATCGAGCTGACTGCCAGGCACGTGCGCCAGGTCGCCCCATCGAGCGACTATCCGATCACGCCCAAGGAGCACGGCGTAGGTTTTCTGCTCGACCAGCGCCACCTGTGGGTGCGCTCCTCGCGCCAGCACGCGGTGCTGCGAATACGCAGCGAAGTAGTACAGGCCTGCCGCGACTTCTTTCACGAGCGCGGATTCGTGCTCTTCGATGCGCCCATTCTTACCCCCACCTCGTGCGAAGGCACCAGCAACCTGTTCGAGCTCGACTACTTCGGCGAGCGCAAAGCATATCTGACGCAGAGCGGACAGCTCTATGCCGAGGCGGGGGCGCTCGCCTTTGGCAAGGTCTATTGCTTCGGCCCTACGTTTCGCGCCGAAAAATCCAAGACGCGGCGCCATCTGACGGAATTCTGGATGGTCGAGCCGGAGGTCGCATATTTTGACCTCGACGACGACATGCGCCTGGCCGAGGAGTTCGTTTCATACATCGTCCAGCGCGTGCTTAGGCGGCGCGGCACCGAGCTGAAGACCCTGGAGCGCGACGTTTCCAAACTTGAGCCCGCCGCGAAAACTCCCTATCCGCGCATCACCTACGATGAGGCCGTCGAGCGGCTTAGCAAGAGGGGCGCAGCGGTGAAATGGGGTGAAGATTTCGGGGGTGATGAAGAGACCATTTTATCGAGCGAGTTCGACCGCCCGGTTCTGGTTCATCGCTATCCGACCCAGTGCAAGGCGTTTTATATGAAGCAGGATCCCGCGCGGCCCGAGGTCGCGTTATGTGTCGACATGCTCGCACCAGAAGGACACGGCGAGATCATCGGGGGCGGACAGCGCGAGGACGACTTTGAAACGCTGAAGAACAAGCTTGTGGTGCACGGCCTGCCGCTCGCGCCGTTCGAATGGTACCTCGATCTGCGCCGCTACGGTTCGGTGCCGCACGCCGGATTCGGGATGGGTATAGAGCGGATGACCGGATGGCTCTGCGGCATTCACCACATCCGTGAATGCATCCCGTTCCCCAGAATGATGGAAAGAATCGACCCCTGACGCCCTGTGCGGCTGGTTAGGGCAGAGGATATCAGGCAACGCAGGCAGGGCGGGCAAATTACGCTTCACGCAGCGTAGCGTGCGGGCGGGGTCCACGGAGTCGCCAGCGCATCGTACTGCGTGATCAAGTCTTCGACATCACGACGATTCGCGGTACGGCGAATCATCTCGTGCAGTTGCGCAATGCATTCGGTCTGCCGCTGGCGCGTCATCGCGCGCAGCGTGCGATCCATGAGCGCGTCCACGACTCCCTGGCCCGAGTACTCGCGGCCGTCAGGACCGTAGAGCGTGCGCGCCGTGATTTCGGACAACGCGGTGCGCAAGTACTCGACGTGGGGCGCTTCGTCGGAGCGGATGTAACGCACCAGGTCAGTCGCCTCCTTGGGTGCATCGGAAACCGCGGGGTCCGACAGCACCTCTTCGGCCCACGCGAAAGTAGAACGCGCGAACACTTCGATCGCGAGCACGTTCACCATGAAGCGGACCAGCCGCTCGACCTGCGGACCCAGTTCCGGAAACAGCGGAGCGGGTTCCTGCCCGCGCCGCGCCATGATGCCGGCGAAAACTTCCGGTGAGATGACCGGACTCGAGAACGCCGCGTCGCGCGCCGCATTCCACATCCGCCGATGCCCGCCCTCCTGTTCCCATCCGGCTTCGTCACGGGCATGCGCCTCGAACAAACCGCGGGACAGATGCTCCAAGGCGGTGCCGGTGACCTCTTCGCGCACAAACGACTTGAGCGGAGGTACCGGCAACTCCCTGATCATCGCGCCGAAACCCTCGACGATGGCTATTTCCGTGAGTATGCGGATAATCGGTTCACGCACGCCTTCACGAATCAGAAACTTGGCCTGCGCGGCTCCGATCAAATGCGGCGGAATGACATCTTCGGGAATCTCCACCAGCGGCAGTGGTGAAGTCGCAACGTGCTGGCGCTGCCAAGCCTGCACTGCGGGCACTCGCCACAGGGTCCGGGGCGAATGGTAGCCTCCATCAACATCGAACCCTCCGTGGCAGCGCACACCTCTCACGATAAGAGGTTCTGTCACTGGAACGCTGGCAAGTAACGCCTCGGCACTGAACGAAAGTCGCGATTCATGCGGCATGACGGCTTCCAATCCCTTCCCTAACATACGTTAGGCGTGGGCGACGCGTCAAACCGTTGTTGGGTTATTAGACAGGGCGCATTTTCAGGTCCCCCCTCAATGCTGATCACCAAAGCCGATGGGCGCGACAGCGAAGTTAAGATGTTGACTGCGCAGTCTTTTCAGGTCAGACCGCCGTTCTCGTGCCAGCGGCGGCACTCGCTCTTTAATCCCAGTCAGAGACCTCCGAGCCGCGTCAATCCCGAGGTCACGGCATCTTTAATGGCTTCTGCGAACCGCACCGCGAAGGCCTTAAAGTACGGCTTGGCCATATGCTCATCGAGAGCGGCCTGATTGCGCCAGGATTCGATCAAGATGAAGTCCCCTTCATGGTCGACACCCGGTAAAGCTCGTAGCGGAGACACCCAGGTTCTTCGCGGCTCGGCTCGACCAGCGCGCTCAGCGCAGCTTTAAATTCGTCGCGCGCCTCCGCCGGTGGACGGATGCGGACCACCATAGAGATTTGTTCCTTACTCATAGACCTGCCCCCCACACAGAATAATGCACAGATCGCTGACTTGCTCTTGAGTGCCAACTGCTTCCACGATTGATCACGTTTTCTCTCCGCCTCGCTCCGCCAAGGGTTGGCGCCGGCCCACTTCATCATCAACAACTGGGCGAGAAGAGAATTCGCTCGCTCGCTGAATTTCAAACCTGCCATCTACACGAATCATTTTTCAGAACCGGCACAATAATTGTTCGCCACGGGTCTTCCGTTGGATCGTCGTACGCAGATCTCACTTCGTCCCAATCGTGGACCCGTATTCGATGCTAGAAGCGGAAGCGCGAATCGCGGCTTTGAGGCTCGGACTGGACCCGGGCTTGGGAGTCATGCATGCGGATTTGAGGGCGCGCGATTCGCTCGTTACGATTTGATGGAAGCGGTCCGGCCTGTCGAATATGTGCTCAGTCTCTTGGAGAGACGTGCGTTCAAGAAGAACGATTTCTTCGAAACGCGCGAAGGTGTCTCCAAGCTGATGCCGTCAAACTCTCTCGATTGGTGCGGACCGGCCTAGTGGGTCAACGGAGCTTGCCCGGTCGCCGAATTCGTGGCTAAGCAATTGCTGCGCGAAGCACCCACTCTATACTTGTGCCACCCACCAGGATCCTCACCCGACGAGAGCGCTAGAGAAAACTCTGTATTACCAACGTCCCGCTCCGTCCATCATCACCGCTCTACTGCCTGCAGTTGCTGGCGGCCGGGGACCCCTTTCAGCTCGCGCTCCCCGCGGTTTACAAACTCTAGTCCGGACCCGGCAACAAGATCGGTTACCGTGCGTGAGACGAGGACTTCTCCTGGCTCCGCGAGTGCCGACACGCGCTGGGCGATGTGAACAGCTATGCCGCCGACGTCGTCGCCTGAGATCTCGATCTCACCCGTGTGCAGTCCGCATCGGATCTCGATTCCTAAGCGTCGCGTGGCCGCCCGGATCTCGCACGCACACCTCACTCCTCTCGCCGGTCCGTCGAATGTCGCAAGGGCTCCGTCCCCGATCATTTTGACGAGACGGCCTCGGTACCGATCCACTTCCTTCCGCACGATCGCGTCGTGTTCGCTGAGGACGTTGAGCCACTCGCGATCGCTCACCTTGGCCGCCCTCTCCGTTGAGCCCACGATGTCGGTGAAGAGCACCGTGGCGAGAACTCGGTCTCGCTCGCGAACCGGTCGTACTCCGGTGAGAAACTCCTCGATATTGTCGACGATGGCGTCTTGGTCTCCGACCCATGGAAAATAGTCTTCGCCCGGCAGCTCGACCGTCTTCGCGCCTGGGATGTGTTCGCCGATGTAGCGGCTACCATGCGCGTGGGTAAAATCCCCCGTTCGGTATAAGACGAGCGTCGGGAGGCGAACCGAGGTGAGCAGATGACGAACGTCGATCTGCAAAATCATCCGGGTGATTGCCACCGCGGCTCCGGGGCTCGCCGATAATCGTTCGAAGCGTGTCAGTGCTTCTCGGAATGCGGGATCCTTCGCCAAGTTGGGGACTAACCCAGTGCCCCCGATCCGGCCCCAGGTCTCTTCGATATATTTCAGCCGCGAATCGAATGATTCGGGATGAATGCCCGGATAGTCGGGTGCCCAGCTGAATCGCGGATACGCACCGTAGAGCACGAGCGCCGACACTCGTTCCGGATACGTGGCAGCGAAGAGGATGGCTAGTGCTCCGCCTTCCGAGCTACCGAAAACTGCGGCACGTTCGGAGCGGGCGGCATCCATCACCGCGCGCACGTCGTCCATTCGTTCCTCGAGAGTGGCGATGGCTACACGATCGGACAGCCCGGTCCCACGCTTGTCGAACATTATCAGGCGCGAAAACGATGATAGTCGCTTCAGGTACCGCGTTTGAGCGGGATCCTCCCACTGAAGCTCAAGATTGGAGATGTACGGAGGGACGTGAACAAGATCGAATGGTCCCTCGC
>JBKPEA010000072.1:0-17466 GCA_046728175.1 Thermodesulfobacteriota bacterium
CCGCCGCAAGACAGAGTCTTTGAAATTGCTTTTTAGCGATCGCCGCCATCCTGACGGCCATATTCATAGCTAACTCGGCTATATCTTTCGATAAATTGATCACGAACCCCATCCGCGTCACGATGAGCATGGAGAGGACGATAAGCGTCTGGCCCCTCTCGACACTGTCCTCCTCTTCAAAACGGCCCGGTTCCCCACCATTGGTTCCGGGCCGTTTTACAGAATTGCAGCAATTCAGACCGTCCCTCGACTATGATGAGACCACGCAACGTTGGGTGGCAGAAGACTGTCCCGAACGCCCATTGCCGGAGGAGGCAACCTCCGACGCGTCCAGCCAGGAAGAGACGCGCAAAGTGCCAAACGTGGAGCCAGTACTAGAGGAGACCCCAGACCCTGAACTTGGACTTTTTGGCGCGAAGCTAGCCACTGTGGACGTGCAGTCGCCGCAGTGAACCTGCGGGGTACGCCTCTGCGACCGCGAGAACAGATCGGTCTGCAAATCTGACCTTTTCCGTTTGGGTATCGCCCTGACCTTCCCTGTCTATTCCTGTGAGAGGTGAGTCACCCGCGATTCACCTTCTCCAAAAAGACTCCGCATCTCAGCGAGTTCCTTTCTCAATGCCGCGAAGTCGCGCGAGGAGGACCCTCATCGACTCAGGAGTTGACCCGTTTACGGCCTGTCAGCTGGTCGGATGGAAAGACATCGAGATGCTGTGCCGCTACAACATGATCGACGTCGCTACGCTCAAGCGTGACGTGGCTAAACTGCGGGACTACCTGGATGAGCAGAAGCAAAAACCGAGCAAGGTCGCAGCTCTCGGCGGGTGCCAGTTAAAAGGGGTGGACAAGCGCTCAAAACTGCGTAGCGATAAGTGACGTGGAAGACTTTGCATAGTCGGTAAGTTAATCGTGTATGCGGGTGTCGTGATTTACCTGCTTGTGCTCGACAACAAGCTCGACTCGACCGAGTCCTCGTTTGGTCGATTCAGTCAGAAATGAGCTGGATGCACTCAAACCTGAGCTCGATTGAGTCAAAGGGGAGTTCAATCGAATCCGAGATGCGTTCGCGATGATTTGTCACGGCAAGGGCACAGAAGGGGTATTAATTTGGGACCGCTGAAACGAAAGAGTCTTTTGCCCCGGCCGGGAATCGAACCCGGACTTGAGGTTCCGGAGACCTCCGTGATGTCCTTTTCACTACCGGGGCAGAGTTTGGCGGACCTCATCAATATATCAAGGTTTGGAGCCGGACAAGCACGCTTGCGCCCGATGACTATGAGGTCCGCTGTGGCCTCGGCGCGCGCTTGCAGCGGGGCGCATCGCAAGAAAGCGCCGTTCGACGTAGCGGAAGTGCAAACCGGCGACCATCGAGGTCGTGATCAGGACGATTGCGGACACGATCGCGAATCGCATCACGGTTGGATTCATTATCGCGGGCGACTACAGATATCCTGACGCACTAAACGGCAGCACCAACGAGCCGTTTGCCATGCCTACCACCAGCGGTGATCTCATCCGCGCAAGCGTCTCCGGTGTGATTAAATGCAGGGCCAGCCATGCGATCGGTGCATGGAACAGGTAAACGCCATACGAAATGCGCAGCAGTCCCGCAAGCGGTCGCCACGACAGCGAGCGCGCCGCAATCGATGAAGGCTGGATGAACACTGCACTTATCAACGCCGCACTTGCGCTGGCTTCGAGTGTGTACCCAAAAGTTGCGCTCCGCCATGAGGCGCTCGAGGGTGTGCCGCCGGTCACGAAGGCGACGCATAGGCCGGTAAGGATCACGAGTGTTTCAGATATCCAGCGCGATTCGCGCATCCGCCTCCACACCAATCGTGTGCGCCGATGCCTTAGCGACAAAGCCGCCGCGCAGCCGAGCAGAATCACACCGATGCGAGTATCAGTGGCGAAATAGATCCATACCGAGGAGTCTGGCGTAGGCGTAGTCAGATGGCCCCAGTTCAGCCACGAATACAACCCGATTCGATATGTGGTCAAAGTGACGATCGCGATTAGGCTGAACGGTAAGGCTCGCTTCATTCCGAGCCATCGCAGCACCGTCGGCCACAAGAGGTAAAACTGTTCTTCGACGCACAGCGACCAGAGAACGACAATAATATCGAAACGGGTTCCGCCGACGGCAATCTGGTAATTGTAGGTGTAGGTGAGCAAGGCGGGCAGAATTTGCGGAATTGTCTTAACCTCGGGTCGATTGAGCAACAGAGCTCCCACCAGCACCGCGGTCAGCATCGAGAGATATGCCGGACCCAAGCGTAGGAAACGGCGGCTGTAAAATCGCTTCAGGTCGATTGTGCCCGTGGCAGCGATCTCGCTCTGGAGGATCCAGGTGATGAGAAATCCACTGAGCACAAAAAAAAGATCGACGCCATACCATCCGCGGGTGAGTTCGCTGAGAAGTGGTCCGTTTGGCAATACGCTGGCGCCTACATGGAGCAGCAGCACCGGCAGTATCGCGACGCCACGCAGGCCGTCAAAGGCAGGAACGTAGGCATGGCGATTCTCGTGCGACATTGGGAATCAAATCGCTGCCAACAAAATCCTGGGCTGCGGGTGGAAGCGGCCAAAATGATCGTAACGCCGTGACCGACACGCTGTACATTTTTTTCGCGACCGAGTGGTGAGCTGTGCCGCGATCATCCAGGCGTTCGCAGAATAGCGAGATGAAGCGACGCAGGATTCCAACAATGCCAAATTGAAGAAAGAATCCACGTTTGGTCGTCTCTGTGACCACCCGACCGCGTAGATCTCAAAGAAAGCCGACGTTATCGTCGCGCAATTCCGAACTAGCTGGCAGAGGTGCGTCTTGGGGTATCACCAATCGCGAAAATTTGTCTGGTGGCCAAAAAGTCGACGAGTAAGACTTCGTCTGAAGTGGGCGCGTCTCTAACCGGTTGTCTGCCCGTTCCCAGAGTCACCTATCCGTCCGCGTCCTGATCCCTATTCGCAAAGAAGGGTGGCTTCATTCGAAATCGCGATCAGCGATAACGAGTGCGAAAATGATGGCGTGTCGTCAGCTCCGGTTAGAGAGCTCAAGGAAATGTGGGAACCACCTGAAGATCAGATCATCGGACTCACTCTGAAATCAGATGAGATTCCTGCTTCTAAACTCGCTGACTTGCGCTCTGACTCCCGCAAGACCTTGGCGCGCATACACGAACATCAGGGGCTCCGCACTAAGATAGCTCAATACGGGGTTCCTGAACTTGTTGTTGAACCGTGCACGATCATTCGGATCAATGCCGAATTCGGAAGCAAGCTTTTCTAGAATCACGCCGAGATCGAATGCCGCCGGAGCTGCGAGGTAATAGTTGCCGTCCGAAAGGTTGTTAATCGTGAATTCGGGCAGGAACGCAGTCGGTGAGGTCGGTGCCGCGCGCAGATCGAAGGTTCCGGTCCCCCCGAGCTCGGGCAGCCTAAGGTTGCTCGCGGCATCCCTCGATAAGTAGCCGTTAGCGACCGGGTCTATTCTCGCGACGATTGCTGCCGCTCGAATCCAATTCACGACCTTGTATTCATTCCCTAAGGTCGGAGCTGCGTGTGCGCTCGCTTGGGTAATCACCAGCGCCGGACCGAGACCGCGCTTCATTGATTCCGCCAGCCCGAGGATATGATGCGCGGGGGTGCGCGAATCTCCTTTGGCTCCGTAGGTGTCACTGGCGCCGTTGCCACCGAAGCTTAGTTCCTGAAACTCCGTCCCATCCGCATTCCATTGAAAGACCATGACCTTCCCCCAATCGTGCCAGATGGGCGCCGCGATGATCAGGTCCTGATCGATGGCGAGGTCATCGCCGTCTCCAAGGAAGGCCGCACTGCTCGACACATCGATGGTCGGCAACCCGCCCGCTCCGAGATGCTCATAGGCCATGCGATAGTCCGCCGCCAGGCTTAGCGAGCTGATGTCGTTGAATGCCTCGTGCACCGCCAGGCCACCCGGATACGAATGATGGCCCTCGAAGACGCTTCCAGGCGCCGAATCGAACCGCTGGGGCAGATGCGGACACGCGCTGCCATCGTCGCGGACCGGAGGGAATATGCCCGCCTCCACACCGCCGGGGAATTCGCGCCCATCCGCGGGATTGAGCAGGCCCGCGTCGGTGAGCGCTTTGACAATCGCGGCCTTGTCCTTGCCGGTGAGATTGGCGCGATGCGCAATGCAGGTGTCGGGCTTGGTGAAGGCGTCGAGCGTTTCGCGCTTCAATTTTGGGTCAGCAATATGCTCGGCCGCCTGCTTGAGGAAACCCATCGCGGAGTTTGTCAGCGGCGATTTTTCGGCGATTGCGAGCGCACCATCATTTCCGGTGCCCATGCTTGTCTGATCGGCGCCCGAGGCGAGGGCGGACATGAACAACAACGCTGCGGCCGTCAGCCCGAGGGTTCGATTCAGCATGTGGCTCCTGGTGGAAAACTTGGATCGAGAGTGAGGCCGGCGCCGCCGGTCTTATGCAGCGGCGTGGGATTCGCGGAGCATTTCGGCGTGACGGCGCTCCGCCTCGGGGCGGGTTTCCTCTAGGGCGGCGATCATCTGCGCGTGCACGCGGCTATTGGTCGCCAATATCTTGCCCGCGTGAATATCGAGTGTGGAACCATCCATGTTGGTCACGCGACCGCCGGCTTCGTCCACGATTAGCGCGCCGGCGGCAACATCCCAGGCCTTCACGCCGAATTCCCAGAAGCCGTCGGTGCGGCTGCACGCCACGTATGCAAGATCGAGCGCGGCGGCTCCGGTCCGGCGCACGCCCTGGCAGCGCATCATGAATGCCTCCCAGAAGCACAGATAGTAGCGGCGCCGCTCGCGGCGGTCGTAGGGAAACCCGGTCGCGAGCAGCGAGGCGAACAGCGAGTCGGTGGTGCTTACATGGATCGGCTTGCCATTCAGCCTCGCGCCACGTCTCAGCTTCGCGGTGAACGATTCCTTTTTCAGCGCATCGTAGATCACTCCGAACTGAGTGTGTCCCCGATGCTGATACGCGATGGAAACGCAAAACTGCGGAAATCCATGCGCGAAATTGGTCGTGCCATCCAACGGGTCAATGATCCATTGGTGGTCCGACTTGTGGATGCTGGCACCGCTCTCCTCCGCTAGGATGGCGTGGGTGGGAAACGCCCGATGAATCACCTCGATGATCGCGGCTTCCGATTCGCGGTCGGCCTCCGTCAGCAGATCGATCGAATTGGACTTGCGTACGATGTTGATTCGGCTCAATCGCTTCAGATGAATTCGGCCAGCCGCGCGGGCTGCACGCAGCGCGACATTTTCGATTTCGTCGGGCACGGTGCTAAAACGATAGGACAGCTTCGCTGTTTATTGAAAGCGCGCGGTGCTCATCAATCGACAGATCGACCGTCGGCCAATTTCTTCCCTCGCGCAAGGTCTACCAGCGCGGCGTTTCCCCCAGACCGATCTCCAGCACTGCTTTGCCGATTAATTCGCGGGCCCGTGCGTTAGACAGGGGATGGTTCACCCCTGCGCGCACGTCGCGGTAATAGCGCTCCATCGGAAATTTCTTCAAGATGCCGTGCGCGCCCACGGCCTCCATGCAACAGTCGACCGCGCGAATCGCGTTGTTGGTGGCGACGTATTTCGCCATCACCAATCGCGCCAGGCCCGTTTCGCCCTTGAACGATCCCGTTTGCGTCAGGTAATCGCGCGCCACGCTCACGTACAGCGCTCGCGATTGCGTGATCAAGATATCCGCTTCCGCCACGGCAAACTGGATGCCAGGCAGGTACTTGATGGGACGCGGTAAAGTCAGCGGCTTGTAACGTCCGGCGAATTCCCTGGTGAATTTGAGCGCCGCGATCGCAATCCCGGTATAGACCGCGGCCACCGAGAGGCTGAACCAGGCGAATAGCGAGATGGTCTGGCCATCGATGGGGCCGACCGGCCGCGACTGTGACTTGGTTATCGCGGGAACCCGCACATCTTTGATCACGAGGTCGTGGCTGGCCGTCGCGCGCATGCCCATCGCGTCCCAGGTTTCGACGAGTTGGAGACCCGGAACCACCCGCGGTATGAGAAAAGTAGCAGACGCGGGTGGCGTGCTGTCCTCGATGGTGGCCATCACTATGAACAGATCGATCACCGGGGACAGACTAGTGAAGGTCTTGCGCCCGTTGAGGATGTAGAACTCGCCATCACGGCGGGCCGTAGTGGCGAAGAACCCCCAGTCTCCGCCGGTTTCGGGTTCGCTGATTCCACCGCCCAGGATTTGTTTGCCGCGCCCTATCGCATCGAGGAATAGCGACTCCTCCGGCCCTCCGGTCATGCGCTCGACGATGCTGCCCAACCCGAACAGGTGCATATTGATCGCGAGTGCGGTGGCGGCGCATCCCTGCGCCAGCTGCTCCTGGCAAAGCACGTAGTCCTCGAGGTCGGCGCCGAGGCCCCCGTGCTTCTCGGGAATGACGAGCGCCGTGTACCCGCACTCCTTCAACCTGGCGACATTTTCGACTGGAAAAGAGTTGTCGCGGTCGTGCTCGCCCGCCCGGGTCGCAAAGTCGGCCGCGAGCTCCGCGGCGAGACTGATCAATCTATGACGCTTTTCGGACATGCCTGCTCCGGAGCTGGTCGAATTCTCAACGCCGCTGGGGCATCGTTTCCGAGACAGGATGCCACGACTGGCCGGAGCGAAGAAAGCAACTTCGGCGCGCTAGCTTGCGGTGGCTGCTCCCGGAGTGAGCATTAGACGCTGCGCATAAGGCATGAGCGTGGCGAACAGGTTCACTTGCGAATCGAGCGTCTTTCCGAGCCCGCTCAAAAGACCCATTACCCGATTGATCAGCAGCACGTCGCCCGGGACCTCCACGATAGGATTGGCGCGAAGCGTCTTGGGAAATTCGTCTGAAAATTGCTCGACCAGCTCCTTGTCTGCGTAGGCTTTGTTTTGGCGAAGGGTTTGTCCAAGGAACAGGTCCGCCAAGGCGAGCAAGGTCTCGGGCGAGCCATCTTTGGTTCGAAATCCGAGTTCACGGAAGGCCCGAATGATTGCCTCGCGGTTCGAAGTCAAAATCGCGAAGGTGAGACGCACGATCCCCTCGCGAACGTTGCTCGGGAAATCTTTGGCCAGGCCGAAGTCGAGGAAAACGAGCTTGGGCCCGGCTTGCACCAGGATATTGCCCGGGTGGGGATCGGCATGAAAGAAGCCGTCGCGAAGAATCATGTCGCAGAAACGATCGATTAGCTTCTGTGCCACCGCGCGTTTGTCGATGCCGGCTCGTTCGAGGGCCGCGATGTCGGTGATCTTGACGCCGTCGACCAGCTCCATCGTGAGCACCCTGCGAGTGGTGAAATCCCGGTAGATCTCCGGGACGACCACGTCATCGCAGGCTGCGAAATTGCGCTTGATGGTGCTGGCGTTTTCACCTTCGTGCTCGAAATCGAGCTCCATCGGGATGTACTTCATCACCTCGCGTGCCACCACCTGGAAATCGAAGTCGCGCTCCAGCCACGCCAGCAGCTTGAGCACGAACATCATGTTGCGCAGATCGGCGCGCACGATTCCCTCGATCCCCGGGTACTGAACCTTGACGGCACAGCGACGCCCGTCAGGCAGCCGGGCCGCATGAACCTGCGCGAGCGAGGCGGAGGCAATTGGATTTTGATCAAATTCCGCAAATATTGACTCCAGCGGTCGCTTGAGTTCGATTTCGATTTGCCGGCGAATGATTTTAAAAGACCTGGGCGGCACTCGATCGTGTAGCCCCGACAGCGTCGAGACCCATTCGTCAGGCAGGATGTCGGCGCGCGTGGCGATGAACTGCGAAGCCTTGATGAGGAGGCCTTCCAAGCGCACCGCGGTCGCGTACATGGCCCGCGCGGAGCGCAAATCCTGCCGCCGAAAGAGCGCGTCGCGGTTGCGGCTGGAAATGTGTCGGGTCCAAAGCTGGATGGATTTGTAGCCCACGTACACGTAGGCCGCGAGCCACGCGATATTCGCGAAGCGCCAGGCGCGGGTGGCGAGACCGGGTTCCGACGCATCAGGGGAGAATTGGGGCAGGGCTTTTTCAGCAGACCGCATGAATCGATTCAGAAGCCGTACCGATACCCGGATTGTAGACGATAGGAGAACGGCTGAGAATCCAGGGTCTCCGCCCATTGCTCTTTCGATCTCAGATCGGAGACTAGGTGACCGCGGCGGACTCGGATCTTCGTGGAGGTAAATCGCCTGCCCTCCGCAAGTCACCGCCGGAGGCGGCGCAGGCGGCGGTCCGTGGCTTCTTGAGGTAACTGTCAGGCCCCGGCACCCGCTCGGGGCAGGCTACTCCCGAGCAAATGGATGTGAACTCGCTTTCCCACTTCGGGAGAGATCCTCGCACGGACCATCGAGCGGGTTCCGTTGCGAAGCGGATTAGCTCAGCTTGACCCGACACGCGGGCGTGGCTAATCTCCAGCTCATGCCAGATTTCGTAGCCGCCATAAGGGGAGCGAATCGCGAATTCCCATGAGTTGAACGACTCCGAAATCCGGCCACGGAAAAAGCCCTGGGCGCTTCGGAGCCCCGGGGCTTTTTCTTTTTTGTGCGCGGCTGACGCCCAGTGAGCCTGGCGAAGAGTGTGGATCCGATGGAAGCGGTTCTCAAAGAAGGTTCGACCATAAAAGGAATAATCCGCCGGTACTATGCGGTCTGGCTGATGTATTCGTTTGCCGGCGGATTCCTGTTCGGCGTCTACCCGATTTTTCTAAAGTCGCGCGGCCTGACCCAATTCCAGATCAACTCGGTGCTGGCGACCTATTTCGTCATCCTGTTTTTCACTGATGTGCCGACGGGCGCGTTCGCAGATGCGCTCGGAAGGCGGCGCTCGTTCGTGCTGGGAACGCTGCTCCGCGTGACGGCGTTCATCGTGTATTTCTTTGCGCATCATTATTACGTGTTCCTCATCGCAGAGAGCATCGACGGTATCGGTACCACCTTCTGCAACGGCGCAATCGATGCGTGGGGCGTCGATGCCCTTGATGAAGCGGGCTATGAAGACCTCAAGGACCGCCTGTTCTCGCGAATCTCGCAGATTTCCAACGCAGCCTTCATGGGCTCCGCCATGCTTGGTGCGTACGCCGCCGATGTCGATATCGCATGGCCCTGGCTCCTGGGCGCGGTCGGATTTTCGCTTTCGTGTGTGGTCGGCGCGACTCTAATGAGGGGGGAGAAGCCGCGCAGTGCACGCCTCGAGCTGCGCTCGATTCCGATACACATCGCGCAACAGGTGCGCAGCGGAATTCAGCTGGGACTGGGTGCCGAGACCGTCCTGAAGTTAAGTCTCGCCGGCGCGATCACGTTCGCGGCGTGGGCACCTTACTGGCTCGAATGGCCGATCCTGTTCAACGAGCGCTTCGGCGTGGGAGTCTGGATCATCGGATGGATCTACTCGGGACTCACCATCGCGCGCATGATCGGCGCCGAAGTAACGATTCGAATCGGGTGCGATGAGAACATACGGGCCGCGCGCGTAAGCCTGCTGCTGATCGTTGCCAGCGTGATGCTCTTCGCAGCGGGCGTGTTTGGCCATCTCCCGCTTCTGTCACTCGCGATGCTCTTCGCGATGAACTTGGCGACGGGCGCGATGCTGCCGCTCTTGCAGAGCTGGTTTAACGAGCAGATCGAATCGAGTCAGCGAGCAACATTGCTCTCGTTCAGCAGCACCTTTCAGACGCTTGGCGGGTCGCTGGGACTGCTCGTGGGCGGCGTCATTGCCGACACTTCGGGAATTCCGTTCGAGTGGCAGATCGCAGGGCTGATTTCCCTGCTTGCGGCACCGATCTATTGGTCGTTACGGCCACGCGCGATGGTTCCGGTCGGCGCCGTGTCCCTGGACTGAGGGAGGCTGACTAAAGACCGCACCCGCCCCCCGGCAGGGAGTGGGCTCCCTCGATCACACTTTTGCCGCTGGAGGCCGGTCAATAGGGATAGGGTTGGAGGCTGCAATTCCCTGACTAGCTACCAAGCCAACCGTCCGTTAGACATAATGGCTTACGCGGCGCGGATCGGCGCCCGGCAGGTGGATGCCAACAACGATGGATTTTCCCAGGATCAAGCGGCTCCCTCCTTATGTCTTCAACGCGATCGGCGAGTTGTGCCTCAAGGCCCGTCGCGCCGGCGAAGACATCATCGATTTCGGCATGGGAAATCCTGATGAGGCCACGCCCCCGCATATAGTTGCCAAACTGGTCGAGGCTGCCACCAAGGCGCCCAACCATCGCTATTCGGTTTCCCGCGGCGTGTATAAGCTGCGCCTGGCGATCACCGATTGGTACCAGCGCCGCTACGGCGTCACACTCGACCCCGATTCCGAGGCGATCGTAACGATCGGGTCCAAGGAAGGTATCGCCCATCTGGCGCTCGCGATCCTCGATCAAGGGGATGTGGTGCTGGCGCCCACGCCTACCTACCCGATTCATCAATACGGTTGCATCATCGCGGGGGCCCAGGTCCAGGGAGTACCGCTGCGTTCCAGCGGCGAGGAATTCTACGAAGAACTGACCGCGCGGGTTAGGCGGACGTGGCCGCGGCCCAAGCTCCTGGTCATGAACTTTCCGCACAACCCGACCACTGCCACCGTCGATCTTCGTTTCATGAAGCGGGTCGCCGACTTCGCGCGCGAAAATGAGATCATGATCGCGCACGATCTGGCGTACGCGGACCTGTGTTTCGATGGCTACCGAGCGCCTTCGTTCATGCAGGTAGAGGGCGCAAAAGACATCGGGGTGGAATTTTTCACGCTTTCCAAGGGCTATAACATGCCGGGCTGGCGGGTGGGATTCGCAGTCGGAAACCGCGAGATGATTGGCGCGCTGGCGCGGCTCAAGTCCTACTTCGACTATGGGATCTTCGCGCCCGTGCAGGTCGCGGCAATCGCGGCGCTGAACGGGCCGCAGGATTGCGTTGCCGAGATCAATCAGACCTACCGGAGCCGGCGCGACACGTTGGTAAACGGATTGAATCGCTCGGGATGGCCGGTCGAGAAGCCCAAGGCCACGATGTTCGTGTGGGCTCCGATCCCCGAGCAGTTTCAGGCGATGGGCTCGATGGAATTCGCCAAATACCTGATCGCCGAGGCGAAAGTAGCCGTGTCTCCGGGGGTCGGCTTCGGTGCCGACGGCGACGGCTTCGTGCGCTTCGCACTTATCGAAAACGAGCATCGTACGCGCCAGGCGATCCGCGGCATCCGCCGCGCCTTGTCACGCCTGGAGCCGCGATTGCCGCGCCGGGCCGCGGCCTCCTGACACGCAACTCCAGACTGGGCGGCGGGGTGATATCTTGAAACCGGTACGGATTGCCCTGCTCGGATGTGGCACCGTGGGGGGCGGAGTGGTCAAACTGCTGCGCCGCAACGCGGGAGCCTATGCGCGCAAGTTGGGACGGCCGCTGGAACTGGCGGCCATCGCGGATCGCAGTCTTGAGCCGGACCGTGCCCTCGGCATAACCGCAAACCTGATTACCCGCGACAGCGCAGCACTGGTCGGACGGCCGGATATCGACATCGTGGTCGAACTGTTCGGCGGGCATCAGCCGGCACGAT
The DNA here is from genome assembly GCA_046728175.1 of Thermodesulfobacteriota bacterium. GTDB lineage: Bacteria > Desulfobacterota > Binatia > Binatales > Binataceae > JAFAHS01. The sequence goes on from JBKPEA010000072.1 coordinate 11,539, forward strand.
CGCTCATCTTGAAAGCCCTTGCGACCGGCAAAGACGTGGTCACCGGCAACAAGGCGCTGCTGGCCGAATACGGCGGCGAGATCTTTCAAGCCGCTGCGCGGCACGCGCACGCAATCGGTTTCGAAGCCAGCGTCGGCGGTGGTATTCCGATAATCCGCACGCTCCGCCAGGCGCTCGCCGGCGATCGCCAGCGCGCCGTGTACGGAATCGTGAACGGGACCTGCAACTCGATTCTGACCACCATGAGCGAGCGCGCGGTCGAGTTCAAGACGGCCCTGGCCGCCGCGCAGACAAGTGGAATCGCCGAGCCCGATCCTACTCTCGACATCGAAGGTCACGATGCGGCCCACAAGCTGTGCCTGCTGGTCACCCTGGCATTTGGCGGCCTGCTGACTCCGCGGCAGGTTTACACCGAGGGAATTACCCGGATCACTCCGGATGACATCGCATATGCGCGCCAGCTCGGCTACTCGATCAAGCTGCTGGCGATTGCCAAAGAGGATGGAGGAGCAATCGAGGCGCGGGTGCATCCCACGATGATCTCCGCGGATCATCTCCTCGCCGGAGTCGGGGGGGCCTTCAACGCCATCTATATCCACGGCGAGGCGCTCGGCTCCACGATGTATTGGGGTCTGGGTGCCGGGCAAATGCCCACTGCAACCGCGGTGATGGCGGACATTCTCGAAATCGCGCGCGATCGAATTGCGGGCGCCAGCGCTCGCTCACATGCGCTCGGGCTTCCGATGGAACACGTGCGGCGCGCCCATGTTAAGCCGATGGGCGACGTGGTATGCGAATACTACCTGCGATTCATGGCGCGCGATAAGCCGGGTGTGCTGGGTGCAATCGCGTCGATACTGGGGCGCAACGGCATCTCGATCGCGTCGGTAATCCAGAAGGACCGTGGAGCGGAAAAGACGGTGCCCGTCATCATGCGCACGCACGATACCCCCGAGCGCAATCTCAAGCGGGCGCTCAGCCACATTCACCGTCTGAAGACGGTTAGCGCTCATCCAGCCTTCATTCGAATCGAGGAGAATCTGTAGGCCATATGCCGGGTGCCAACCAGCATGCAGCAGGACGGCTCACCCGATGGCCCGGCCTCATCGAGCATTATCGTCGCTTTTTGCCGATCGACGACCAGACCCCGGTGGTCACACTGAACGAGGGAAACACCCCGCTGGTGGAAGCTCCGCAGATTGCCGAACGGCTCGGCACAGAAATCAAGGTTTACTTGAAGTGCGAGGGGGCGAACCCCACCGGTTCTTTCAAGGACCGGGGTATGACGCTGGCCATTTCAAAGGCGTCGGGCGAGGGAGCGCGGGCCGTGATCTGCGCCTCGACCGGCAACACGGCCGCGTCGGCCGCCGCCTATGCGGCCCGGGCCGGACTTAAAGCATTTGTTTTGATTCCCATGGGATCGGTCGCGCTCGGCAAACTGTCGCAGTCGGTCATGCACGGCGCGCGCGTCCTCGAGGTGGTGGGAAATTTCGACATTTGCCTGAAGGTGGTGCGTGACCTCGCCGAACGCGACCCGGTGAGAATCCGGCTGGTCAACAGCGTTAATCCCGATCGAATCGCGGGGCAGAAAACCGCTGCGTTTGAAATTTGCGATCAACTCGGCGACGCGCCGTCGCATCACTTTCTGCCCGTGGGCAACGCCGGGAATATCACCGCATACTGGGCCGGATATCAGGAATACCAGGCGGTCGGACTGGCGACCCGAGTCCCGAAGATGATGGGTTACCAGGCTGCCGAGTCTGCACCAATCGTTCTGGGGCATTCGGTTGACGACCCGCACACCGTCGCGACCGCCATTAAAATCGGCAACCCGGCGAGCTGGAAAGGCGCTGAACGCGCGCGCGACGACTCGGGCGGTGCCATCGACATGGTGACCGACGCGGAAATTCTCGCCGCCTATCGGATGCTCGCCCTGGGCGGCGTATTCGCGGAGCCAGCCTCCGCCGCTTCGGTCGCGGGACTGATGAAGTCTGGCGCGGCCGGCAAAATTCGCCCGGGCTCGACTTGCGTTTGCACCCTTACCGGCCACGGACTCAAGGATCCTGACACCGCTCTCAAGAACCTGAGCAACACGATCGTCGTCGAACCGGATATCGCCAAGGTGTTGAAGATTCTCGACAACGACTGAGCAACGAAGATGAAGTACGTCCTCATTCATGGTGATGGGATGGCCGATTGGCCCTGCGAGGAGTTGGGGGGGAAGACCCCGCTCGAAGCCGCCCGCAAACCCAACATGGACCAGCTCGCCACGCGCGGCGTGCTAGGGCTGGTCGCAACAATACCGGAAGGTATGCCCTCCGGCAGTGACGTGGGGACGATGACCATGCTGGGCTACGATTCCCGCCGCTATCACACCGGACGCGCCCCGATCGAAGCGGCCAGCCAGGGAATCGAACTCGGCCCGGCCGATGTGGTTTTCCGAATGAATCTGGTGTGGCTGAAACCGGCAGCGGTCGGCGGCCGCCAGGTGATGGATGACTTCACTGCGGGTCACATCAGCAGCGAGGAAGCCGCGCAAATCGTGACCGATCTTGCTCGCGAGCTGGCGGGGGGCGGCATCGAGTTTTTCAACGGAGTCAGCTACCGGCACCTGATGGTTTGGCGCGAGGGAAGCGCCAGGACGAATCTCACGCCACCGCACGATATAACCGGCAAGGAAATCGACTCGCACCTGCCGAAAGGTGAAGGAGCGCAGCAGTTGAACGACCTGATGCGGCGCGCGTCCGTCCTGCTCGCCGATCATCCGGTGAATCGCCAACGGCGCGAACGCAATCTGCCCGAAGCCAATTCGGTGTGGTTTTGGGGGCAGGGGACGCGTCCCGCCGTGCCCAGTCTGAAGACGCGCTTTGGCCTGGAAGGCTCGGTCATCTCGGCGGTCGACCTGGTAAACGGAATCGGCCGTCTCGCCGGCCTGGAGCCGATTAAGGTACCGGGGGCCACCGGCTTCCTCGACACCGACTACGCGGCCAAGGCTCGCTACGGCTTGGAATCCTTGCGCACCCGTGACTTTCTGCTCCTCCACATCGAAGCACCCGACGAAGCGGGTCACATGGGTCGTGCCGATCTAAAGACCGAGGCGATCGAGAGAATCGACGAGTTGATTGTCGGTCCAATGGTTCACGGGCTCACCAGACTCGGTGACTTTGCGATTCTTCTCATGCCCGACCACGCCACCCCCTCGAAGCTCAAGACGCATTCGCCCGAGCCGGTGCCATTTGCGCTGATGACCGCAGCGGACTTCGCGCGTTCGGATCGACCGCCGCACCGTTATACTGAAGCTGAAGGTGCAAAGACCGGGCTCAGAGTCGATGACGGGTACACGCTGATCGCCGCACTGTTCGGGCGCGATCGGCTGGCCCATCGAAATTGAAACGGAGAAGCGGATGGAGCGAAATCTCGCGCTTGAGGTGGTACGGGCGACCGAAGCCGCGGCGCTCGCGGCCGCGCGGTTCATCGGAAAAGGCGATGAGCGGATGGCCGATCGGGCGGCCTGCGAGGCGATGCGCAAGACCCTCAACTCGATCGCGATGGACGGCAAAATCGTTATCGGCGAGGGCAAGGAAGACGAAGCCGAATCTCTCTACGAAGGTGAGATCGTCGGCAATGGCGCGGGCACCGAAGTCGATGTTGCGCTTGATGCGCTCGAAGGTTCGCTGATCTGCGCGACCGGTGGTCCCAACGCACTATCCTGCGTCGCCCTGTCTGAGCGGGGCAAGATCATCCGCTGCCCCGATACCTACATGGACAAGATCGCGGTCGGACCCGCCGGCCGCGGGGTAATCGATCTGGACCGCGCTCCCTGCGACAACCTGAAGGCACTAGCGGAAGCGAAGAAGGTTTACGTCGAAGACCTGCGCATCGCGATTCTCGACCGTCCTCGCCATGAGAAGTTAATTAACGAAGTCCGCAAGGCCGGCGCCGGTATCAAGCTGCTCTCCGCCGGCGACCTTTCTGCGGCGATTGCCACCACGCGGGTCGAAAGTGAAATCGATATGCTGATCGGAATCGGGGGCGCGCACCAGGGCGTGCTCGCAGCCGCCGCGATCCGCTCGGTCGGCGGCGAGATGCAGTGCCGGTTCATGCCGCGCAACCCTCAGGAAGCTGAAGCGTGTCTGGCCGCGGGTGTTCTTGATCTGCAGCGACGCTACGCGCTGGAAGAGCTGGCCGGCGACAACGTCATGTTCGCCGCGACTGGGGTCACCACCGGCGACTATCTGCGCGGTGTGAGATTCTTCTCGGGCGGCGCATTGACCAACAGCGTGGTAATGCGCTCCAAGACCAGAACCGTGCGCTTCATAGAAGCGGTCCATCATTTCGATTTCAAACCGGAGTATTGATGAGGTCGGTGTCCAGCAGGGCCGGGCAAGCCGCGCTGCCTGTGATGTTTGCGGCCGCGGCGTTGGGCGGATGCACTCCGGCAGGGTCCCAACCCAGTACCGCGGCGCTCGACGCATCGGATGCCAATTCGAAGCGAAAAAAGTCTGCGAGCAGGCGTTTGCCCATCCGGTTCACTTCTCTTCCGGCATCACTACCAGTAACCAGTCCTACTTTCAGCAGAACGCTCCGGCCACCGTTTGGGGACAGGTGCCCGTCAAAGCTTCCGGCGATTCTGAAGTCGACGTCCAGTGCCAGGTCGATACCCAGAACCGGACGGTGGTCTATGCGTATACCGCCCCGACGGCACCGTATCGGACAGCGACCGTGAGTGGCTAAAAAATGTAAGATGTTGTGACGGCGTGCCCGCCACCATGACTGCGCCATCGGTGCGCGTGGAGGAGTAAAAGTTGATGGAATTGAAGAACGTAATTTTTGAGCAGGCACCCATCTCCATCGCGACCGTAAATCGTCCCACTGCGCTGAATGCGCTGAACCGCGAAGTCCTCGAGGACCTCACCCGGGTCATTCGCGAGCTGCGCCATGATGCCTCGGTCCGGGTGCTGATCCTGACCGGCGCGGGCGATCGGGCCTTCGTGGCCGGTGCGGATATCGCGGCGATGGCGGAAATGTCGACTGCGGACGGTTTGGACTTCTCACATCTCGGACATCGCGTACTCGCAAGCCTCGAAGACCTGCCGATTCCCGTGATTGCCGCCGTGAACGGCTTCGCCCTGGGCGGAGGCACCGAGCTGGCACTTGCGTGCGACCTGGTGATCGCGAGCGAGAAGGCGCGTTTCGGCCAGCCGGAAATCAATCTTGGCCTGATCCCGGGCTTCGGCGGTACTCAGCGCTTGGCTCACCGCATCGGGCAGGCCAAAGCGCGCGAACTGATCCTGACCGGAGATATGATCGACGCGCGGACCGCGCTCGCGCTGGGCCTCGCCAATCAGGTCGTTGCTCCAGAAGAGTTGATGAACGCCGCTCGCGCGGTGGCCGAAAACCTGACGAGCAAATCGGCCTTCGCGCTGCGCCAGGCGAAAGCCGCCCTGCGTGCGTCGTTCACGATGAACGAAGATGCCGGCCTCAGGTTCGAGCAGGAAGCATTCGCGGTGACGTTCTCCAGCGCCGACCGCGTCGAGGGCACCAAGGCGTTCGTTGAGAAGCGCCCGCCGGTGTGGCGCCACAAGTGACGGGCGCACGCTGAATGGCGCGATCCGGGTAACCAGCAGACTTCTGAGCAAACGTTCAGACTCTTCGTTCCATGCTTTGCGGGACGTTCTATCGACCACTAGCCCGCGGTGAGCTAAAACAAAATCAATGGAGTTGGAACTCACGTCCGCCCAGCAGGCGGCGCGCGACACTGCGCGTCGCTTCGCGAGGGAAAAGCTCGAGCGCATTGGCGTCGAGGCCGATCGCACCCATCGCTATCCCAAGGAAGGCATCGACGAACTCGGGCGCCTCGGCATGCTGGGCACCTTCGTTCCGGAAGAATACGGCGGCGCCGGCCTCGACCAGGTCGCATACGCGCTC
>JBKPEA010000073.1:0-17749 GCA_046728175.1 Thermodesulfobacteriota bacterium
CCTCCCCAGCGCTTGAAAATCGTACTTTCAAGTTGCGATCGATCAGAAACGTGGCGGGAAATGCGATCCCGCCTTTTTCGCTTGCATTCAGCAGTCCCCAACTGGTGATCACCTCGCGAGAGCTATCGGAAAGCACAGGAATGTCGAGTTTCATATCGCGCCGCATTGCCGCCGAGCGTTGGGGAGGGTCGACGGAAATCGCGACCACCTCCGTGCCCTCACGTCGAAACTCTGAATAAAGCGCTCCATGTTGCTTGATTCTCCTGTGAAGTGCGACGCGAGAGATTCCGAGAAGGCGGGCCGCCTCTGCCATCTTGCCCCCGGTCCGGGCGAGCGCGGCAGCGATGTGGCGCTCTTCGAAGTCGCTTCGTGCTTTGGCGAGTGTTTGGAATGCACCTACAAAGTCATCCCTCACGGGTGACGGAGTGGCAGAAGTGGCTGGCCTGGCGATGTAAAAACTATCGCGCCGCCGATCGCGTTCCGATGGAAAAATGGGCCTAGACACGCCCCCCAATGTTTCATCGAGACGGCTGTGACAGCTTCTCGCTTCCCCACCCCTGTGCGATCGGGACTTTCTTGCGCTCAACCAGCTTCCAGGGGTCGTGATTGTTTTTCGGATGGGCCATCAGCTTGTACCTGATTTCGTCCGCCAACCAGGGGTCGCCCCTTTTTAAATCTACAACACTGACATGAATGCACTTCGTATCGTCATCAGCGCAGGATTTCGACCCGACGCAATCCCATCCCGCTTCGAGCCCAGCGATCGTTCCCACCGCTCCGTCCATTGGCCGGCATACCGCGCCATCAGCAAGCTTCATAATCCACGGGCGCTTGGCCATGGCCTCATCTATTGCATCGCGCTTAGGCAGAGGATCCTTGAGCTTGACCAGAAAACCGGCCTTGCCGGATGCGGGATCGGCGTCGCAGACGACCGCGCTGAGATTGTCCTTTATGCCGAAGCATGGATCGTAAATCTCGTCGCCCTTGAAACATCGCCAGGCATTGGCATCTTCGAACGTATTCGCGCCCCCCGAGCAGGAACCTTCGGCGGCCGGTCCGGACGGGACCGTAGGATGGAAGACTGTGATCTGCGTCTCGGAACTCTCAGGAAACACCGTCGCGCCAGCCTGACAAGATGCCGGACAAGACCGCCGTGGCGACGATCAATAAAGATCTTTTCATTTCTTCGAACCTCCTGCTTTGTACAGACCGCGGAGCGTGCCTTCCCCTCCGCCGTAGTCGATGTCGCGAATTCGCCAATCCCCTGCTATGCGCACGAGCTGGAGATGCAGCACTTTGTGCTCGTCCGTATTATCGAACTTGACCACCGCATCGGCGCGATCGTCGTCCGCGGGAGTCACTTGTATGTCGAACGACTTGATGTCCCAGTCCTGCGCATCGATAAAGGGATCAGCATCCAGCGTCGGCACATCGTCGGCCTTCTTCGCACGGATGAAATCCTGGTGGATGATTCCGGCAAGCGAAGGTTCGAAGTAATACCGCAGCTCGCGCGGGTCTGAATAGTCAATCGGCCGGGCTTTGTCCTGAGCTCCAACGTAGCGGTCGTAGATTGAATGGAGGAACGCCTCCGCGGATTGTCCCGTCGGCGCCGCCGGTGTCTTGGAGGTTGGACCCGCAGCATCGGCGTGGGTCACCATCGAAGCCATGAGGCCGAACCCCACGCACGCTACGATTCCAAAAATGTCTCTCATAAGCTGTCGCACTGTGATTTCCTCCGCCTCATGCAGGAGCTTGGTGTCTCTGCAGGGTAAAAGATAGGGCTCTCAGCGAAAACGTAAGCGAGGACCACAACCCGGACCTAAGAATCAACCCGAATTACGGGTATGAAAAGTACGACTCTGGTTCGCTCGACGACCTAATCGACATCTTCGAAGACCGGGCACGAAATCGGCTGTTCGGGCCGGCAAGAGCACTGCTCGATTTACCGTTTGGCGATGAAGCAAAGGGCGGAGGCGCGCTCAGATCATTTCCGCTTGCGCTTCTTACCCCATCGGGCTCGCGCGGCCTTTTGGGCGACGGCCTGACGCTCCTTCGCGGTCATCCCCCCGTTCGGCGCGCTACAGAACGGGTCACGGGGTGCTCTCGGTTCTTCGCGGCGCGGCTGATCAGAGTTTCCTGAGTAGGTCGAAATCCTTTGAACCAGGGCGATCGGCTGAAGTAAAATTCTGGAAAATACCCAAATTTAAGTTCTTTGCGAGGTGCCATCATGAACGGACTGGCGACCTCAGGCTTTGCCACGATCAAAATTTCAGCAGCAGCAATGCTCCTGGTTTTCGCGGAAGCGCTGGCGGCAGCCCCGGCTTCTTCGGCGGAGGCAAAAGCGCCGGCGCAGGGACCGCGTCCGGCGGTGACCAAGTCCGGCAGATTCCAGCAACTACGGCGGGAGATAGCGTCGTTCTACAGCACGCGGCTGCGCGGGCATCGCACGACGAGCGGCGAGCGTTACGACCCGAATGCGATGACGGCGGCATCGAAGACATTGCCGATCAATTCGCAAGTGGTGGTTAGAAATCCGGCCAACGGAAAGTCGGTGCAGGTGCGAGTGAACGATCGGCTGCCGCGCAAACGGCGCAGTACGATCGATCTATCGAAACGAGCCGCTGACATTCTGGACATAGTCAGGAGAGGGCGTGCGCCGGTGCAAGTCGCGCTGCAGTGAGCCTCGGTATCACGTTCTACCGCGTCCGAAGTCTTGTAGCGATTTGAAGCATTAATTCGAACTTCGAACTTTAACTTCGAATCTCCTCAGTCCTGGAGGTGCAGAAAAGTTTTGCGCAACGTAGTGAACGGGGCCGATCCGCAGCGAATGCGTCTTCCCGTCGAACGGTGCGAGATCTGCGGGCGAGGGCATGAATCAGCATTGCCGCGCTACCAGTGATAAAGCAAAAAGGGCGGAGCCTCCGGAGCTGCAGGCGGCGCTCACGAACCTCACCGACGCCGAGCTGATCTACACTCGCGGCATGACGCCGGAGGCCCAATACCAATTCAAGCATGCGTTGATTCAGGATGCGGCCTACGAGGCCTTGCTCAAGAGCAGCCGCAAGGAACTTCATCGGCGGACGGCGGAGACACTGATTCAAAGGTTCGCCGCGGTCGCCGAGGCGCAACCGGAAGTGCTCGCCCGACACTTTGCCGAAGCGGGAGATGCCGAACCTGCCATCGCGGCATGGAACAAGGCTGGTGACGCTGCGGGATGCTAGGCGGGCCTTCAAGGAAGCCGAAGAGGCTTACCGGCAGGCGCTGGCTTTGCTGTTTACGCTGGCCGACTCAGCGCAGCGCGACGCTCGCGAGTTAAGTCTTCAGGACGCACTGGCCAGAGTGCTGATGCTCACCAAGGGATACGCTGCGTCACAAACTTTGGAAGCCGCCACACGGGCTCGTTCGCTCGCGGAGAAGAGTGGCAATCTGGCGGATCTTGCTAAACAGTTGTTTTCAACCTGGGCAGCCCAAATCGTTGCTGGCGACACTCTGGGCTTTAACGCCCCCTAGGCGACCAGTTACGTGACCTCGCCCGGCAGGAAGGCAACCCGGCGAGTTTCGCATTTGCGTATCACGCTCTATTGGTGGCGCGTTTCTGCCGCGGGCTCCTGGTTGAAGGTGAGGAACACTACGCACGCTGCTGCACCGTCGGTGAAGCTCACAGCTACCGGCAGTTTCGGGGCGCGCGTGAGATCGCGAGGGCTATGCAAGTCTGAATGCGTGGATGTCGGGACGGGCCGATTCAGCTCGCCGGCGTGTGGCCGAAATGGCGTCCTTGGCCCAAGCCAGCAGCGACCCTTACGATATTGCGTACTCACGGTTCTTTGAAAGCTGGCTGCTTTATTTTCTTGGGGACGCGCCACGCTCGATGGCGGCCGCCGGTCAGGCCGCAGCATTGTCCAAAGAGCACGGGTTTCCGTTCCCCGCTGCGCTCTCGCAAGGAATTTTGGGATGGGCGCTGGCGCAACTCGGTAACCCCGACAAGGGAATCTCGTTGATTCGGCGAAGTTTGTCGGGCTTTGTCGAGACCGGATCACGGATATGCATTTCCGACATTCTTATGCGGCTCGCCGAGGCTCAGCTGCTGGACGGCGCGCTCGACGAAGCTCTTGGCACAATCGAGGATGCGCTTGAGGCGAATCCCGAGGAACGCGTCTTCCAGCCCAATATTCTGACGCGGCGCGGAGAGCTGCGGCTCAAACTGGGCCAGAGTGAACTGGCCGAGACCGATTTTCACGAAGCCATCGCACTCGCGCAAAAGATGAGGGCGAAGGCCTGGGAGCTGCGCGCTGCAACCGGCCTCGCTCGGATGCTTCAGGCGCGAAGCGATCGTGCCGCCGCCCGGGACCTCCTCGCCCCGGTCTACAACTGGTTCAAAGAGGGCTTCAACACTGCCGACCTCAAGGACGCCAAGATGCTGCTCGACGAATTGAAGTAGGGAATCGAGGTAACCGCGGCGCAAGGTTAGAATTCCCTCGAATCAAATGACGAGGAAACACGTAGAAGTGAAAGAGCCTCGACCCGACTCTAAAATCGGTTCGCGCGGAAACGGCCAGATTGTTCGAAGACCTGATCGAGTTCCATATTGGCATCGAAAGTGCCTTGCAAACTGCCGCCTCGCACGAGAAGGCCGCGATCGACGACCATATTGAGTACCTCGAAAGGAAGCTTTGCTTGGAGCCCGAGGAATACGCAGTCGGCCCTCCTTCCAACAAGATTTGCAATTACGAAATTTTCGAACTTAGGTTCATGGCAGAGCGATCAACAGCGGAACCTCATCGAGGCAATTACCGCTTGCGCTTCGTCAGACGTTTAATTATTCATTAGCTGTGCTCAACAGTGAAAACAGTATTACTAATTACAGTGAAGGGACAAACGGGGAGGTAGTCATGTCTAAAGGGAGGTTATTCAACAATTTCGCGACGTGGGTCATGGCATTTGCTGCCTGCGCAGCTTTAAGCGTCGGTGGGATTTCACGGGCCGAGGTCAAGCCTGGCGATCTGATCAACTCCGACAACGCATCCAAGGTAAAAGACCTGGTGGGACCCGGCGTCTATTACAAAGCAGAACACGGAATGCAGATGAAGATCGTACCGACCTCTCGGATCGACTGGCCTCCCCCCTACAAGGACGCAACCGAAAAGTACTCGGGTCAGGTCCGCTTGTCAGACGATCATCGGAGCGTGGTGGGATATGTCGCGGGGCAGCCGTTCCCGCTTATCGACGCCAACGATCGCGACGCTGCCACCAAGATCATGTGGAACAACGTGTTCCGGCCGATCATCAGCGACGATTACGATCTCCGGTTCTACGATTGCTACAGCCTCTATCAGGGCAAGGGTCCGCAAGACCGCGTGACCGAGTACTTTCAAATCGGCCACTATGCCGGCTACCAGCTGGTCGGCCGAACTGAGGTTGAACCGCTTCCGATTGATCCGGATTTCAAGGTGTCCGGGCGGTATTGGATGTTCGCGCTCTATCCGGTACTCGCGCCTGCCGTTGACCGAGGCGTGGGATTCAACCGCTTTCGCTACTCGGACCCCAACCGCGGAGACGACTCATGGGTCTATAGCAATACCGCGCGCCGCATTCGAAGGCTGAACGAATCAGCGTTGAGTATTTCTTCCGGACCGTTTGCTTGGGAGCCTGATCACTATTCCGGCTTCAATGCCAAGACCGAGGAGTATGACTACAAATTCCTGGGTGAGAAAAACATGCTCGGTTCCGTGAATGCAGAACATTCGCCCGAAGTCGCATGCCCGACCGACGGAGGAGCAAGTGCTTGCCCGGAGGCGTGGGAGATGCGCCACATGTACATGGTCGAGGCGAGGCCACGTCCGGATCGCGCATCGGGAGCACTCCACCTCAAGACCATCCTTTATGTGGACACAGAAATGTGGTTCGAGCCATACATTGACAAATACGATCGTCGCGGAGAACTGTGGCAGGGACAGATCTATTGGCTAGCGTATCGCGACCGTCCCGTTCCCGACGCGCGCGTCGCGATCTACCCGTTCAAACGTTTGTTTGTGGTCGCCGCAGTTTCCACCGACCTTCAGAACGGACAGGCCACACCCTGTTATCTACCAGGAGCGGAGACGCCCGAGCGCGAGTGCTGGTACATCAACATGGGGGCGGTAGATAAGGCCTTTTTCAGTAATGCCGCAATTGTGAAAGCAGCCGAGGGCGGCGGTCGGTAGCTGCTGGCGAATTCATACGAGCGGGCTGAGCCCCTCAAAGTTTTCCAGAGGAGTCGGAACGTTCCGCCGCGAACGTCTTGGCGGTCAGGAATGTTGCAGTTGGAGTTCGTTTGCTAACCGACGAATTCTCGAGGGCAATCAGGACTGAGCCGTCTCCCCATCCATACCCCTAACGTCGGACGCGAGTTTCCCTTGCTGCGTTTTGCGGAGCTTTGTTACGACCTGCGCACAAAGGACGAAATTGCGATATCGGAGGAGCTGTTTCAACCAGAACTGCTTTGCATGGAGTACAAGCTAATCTTGCGGCGCAACTCGAGGGGACCCAACGGCAAGGATCAGACTCAGTAGATCTTCCCTCACGACAAGATCGCCGAATTCTTTATCGTCCAAACCTTCCTTTAAACGGATTAGTCCCCGACCTCAGCAGCATCTGGCCGACCCCCGCTCTCGCGGCGTCATGCTTCGCGCGCCACCATGCTGCCGCGCGATGCGGCCGAAAAGCTCGAGCGCATCCTGATCAATTACGGATACCAAGGACCACACCGTCTGCGATTCTTTTGTACAGTTTTTGCGTAGCCGGCCGGACACCCACGTCGATACGCCAGCGTCTCTGCCTCAATGAGGATCTGGTTAGCCCCTCAATCCTCGCGGCCGCGGACGCGTTGGCACTCGAGCAACCATGTGTAGTGCCCTGAAATCAACAGTTTCGATTGTAACCCACGGAACTCATGCGAGCTGCGATTTTCAGCAGATTCACTGGTACAACGCTCAGTGCCACCAGCTGCTCGGCTGTCCCATCCCTCATTTGGCCATCGCGTGTTCGGCACTAGAGACCAGCGTTCGGCTGGCACAGCGAGGCGTGCGCAATGAACCAGCTTTACCTGGAGGTTGCCGGAGAGGCCTCCGGAGCGGCTTCCGGAGAGGCCTCCGGAGAGACTCTGGCCCCGCGGCCGGCCGCGCGGGAGGCCTCGCTTCTGGTCATTCTCTCTCTGTTCCCGGGGGACGTTTTCTCCTCAGCCTTGGCCGCGCGGCTCGCGCTTTTTGCAGCCCCTCACCCGCCCGACCGAGATCTTCATATCGGAAGCGACTTCTCTAAGCGTCTTGCCCTGACCGAGTTCTTGCACAACCGCGTCACAATCAACCTGTTCCGCGGAATAGACGGTAGGAACCATAGTCGAAACCGACAATGCTACCCCAAGCATTACCGAAGCGGTGACGATCGCAAGTTTGCGCACGAGTAGTCAGCTCCCATTTTGCGGCCGTGCTCGACCGCTAATGTCAATATTCCAGAATCAACGGGTGGCTGCAAAATGATAAAACCCGAAGGAGCCCATGGCAATCACCAATTTTGGCTCCGGAAAATTAGAGCGAGCGCAGGTTCGCAAAACTCACTGCTCGCACTCCACGGTCTGCAACACCAAACTCGTGAATTGAAAAGATGAGGGCATGTATCACTACATGACGTCGCCGCAGGTCGCTCCCGCTGGCGAAAGGTAGTTCAGCTGTGGCTCTGCTGTCACTGTTTGAGCAATCTAGTGATCGGAAGCCGACGGATCTCCTGTGGTCGAAGTATTTGCACTTCCAAACTGGAAACGTTCTTCCAACTCTTCAAGCTTGCCGGAAATGAGCGAAGCCGGTAGCTAACTGAGCGCACAAGTATCCTGTCTCCTTAATTGTTTCATTGTCGTTAGTCATCAGTTTAAGTTTGTCTCGGTCCCGGTGGAGAGATTCGTATCTTCCATTGGTGTGCTGGAGTCGTACAGCTTGAAACGCAAATACAACGAGAAGGTTAGTCTCGAATAGTACTTTCGCACTGTTTTTCGAAACGAGTGTGATCTCGAGGGATCCGTCAATCTGCTTGGCGGATGTTGACGCTCGGCAAGCTTGAGTAAACGACTAGATGGAGATTACCAAACAATGTGCTTCAACCCTGCCCGGCGTTTGGTTGCTACTCGCTCTCCACACGACGTTCTCGGTCTGGTGTTCACTGTCGGCGCGCAAGTATTCTCCGAAACACTCCGAGTGGAAACTTGCGAAAGCGCCCCAGAGATGGCATCTCAACGAGTTTTCGCTTGGTTGAACCTTTCGCCCGCAGATAATGCAGATGTTCATTTTCATCTCGCCTTTCATGGCGGGTTCTCCATGGCGAAGGCTCTTTTTATTGCGCGGACAGAGCGTTCGCCTTGCTCGCAGTCCGCATAGCGTACGCCGACCTGCGCAGCGGCGAACCCTTTTTTGACAGATCGCGACCGTTCAGGATTTCGTACTCGATTTGTTCGCGAGAGAGACCGCGAGCGGTAGCATGTAACGCCAGGCCCATATCAGCGCGGTGAAGATCGCCACCATAGCGTGAATCTGTGTGGAACGAAGTGATGGGCCGAACGGGGGCGTCATTGTCCCGAGCCCCGGCCATCTCTCGCGGCTCACGCCGCGAAAGCTAGCTGCTCTCGCATCACCGCTTCGACCTCTCGAAGAAACTCTTTCGCCGCTGAGCAAACGTTCCCCCCGCTGCTGCGCAGCCTGACGAACGGCTGAAAGCCGTTCAGGAGCCGTCGTTCTTTCTTCTGGTTAGTGAAGCCCGCGAGTCGCCCAAAATGCCGCCAATCGCAACTCCCGCGATCTCCTTCGAGCCGAAGTGCGAGTTGGCGGGCAACCAGGGTGCTCAGAAACCGATCGGAAAGGACTCTCTCGTGATTCAGCCAAACCTGGAAATTGTCGGACGAAGTCTCGACCACCACCGCCGCTCGAAACCGTCTTACCCATTTCTTCGAGGGTGTCGGCGCCGAGATTGTCTATCAGACTCAGCGTATGTGGCCACTTCGGCCGTACGAAGATATGGGCGCCGCGAGCATTCTCTCGCCGCAACCATTTGATGCGCCTGCAGATCTGCTCAACACTCTGGTCGCGGCGGAGAACCATCCTGTAGTTCCTGCACATCACTCCGACTTCAAAGCCCCGCTCCCCATCGCGGAGAGCTGCTGCCGTATGACCGTTACTGTGATCGACGCGCCCATAGCTACTACCTCACGTGCGCCAACGGCCCATCGTCCGCTCAAACCTCTTTGTTATACTCCCGTCGCTCGCTTTGGTGGTCTTGCCGTTTCCCAGTCCTCCAGTCGCCGGGTCTATGAGCGTGGTTCTGGGAGCACGAGCGGGAATTATCGAGGTGGCGTGTGGGTCAGGAGCGGGGACCCTCTGATTCGTTTTCGGGTCAATGTCGTCGAGCCGCCGTGCAGCGCGATTTGCGTCGATAGTGTTGAGCCAGGGATCGTCGTCGCCACCTCTATTGCCGCGGCCCAGCTGGCCCACCATCTTGAAGCCATTTTGTAGCGCGCTGGTTAGAGGGCGAACGACGGTTTGGGCGATAAAAGCCGCTTCGAAGGCATGGCTCAGTGCAAGACCGATTGTGCCGCCGCGATGCCTGCTGCCATGTAGGGTACGGCGATGGCGGAAGAGCCGCAGCTGATGCATACGGAATCGGTATCCCAGGTCACGTTCACCGGCATCTCATTTGGGCGGTCGGAGCCAGATGCTATTCTTCCGCCGGTGGTTCGGCTTGCCCTGTTCCTCGATGTGACGGCGAACGTCGTGGGTCAGCACCATCCTTTTCGGGCAATACACCGGGACTTTAGGCGCTACTCTCAATCTCAATCCCGCGCACTTCATCCCGAGCGGAGCCCATGACGCCAGTGGCAACCCAACCGGAGTATGCACACCCGAGTTTGGCATCGAGACTGACAGCTTTGCAGAGGGCAGCACCCTGAGCAGTAACTTTCAGGGACTTGGATGTTGCGCAGGTCCCAATTGCGGGCGCACCACCGGGCCGCCGTCGGTGAATCACGATTCCAGCGTGATCACCGCAGGGACCGGGCGATTCGCCGGCGTGACCGGTGGATGGTCATGGAGCGATAGCGGCACCGGCGGCCCGATCCTGGTTCATGCCGAGGGCGTGATGCAGTTGCCGTAGGCGGCGAATCAAAACTGGGCGAACGAGCTGTCGGGGGGAGACCTCGCAAACCGTTCCGCCCAGCGCCATCTCATCGCGATCTGGGCGCGCGGACGAGAACGATGCGCTGTTCGAAATGTAAAGCCGAGAACCGCGAGGAAAAAAAGTTCCGCGCGCGGTGCGGGAATCCGCTGAGCCTCCCGGGTGGATCCTGCGGCGCGCAGAATAGCCCTGACGACAAATTTCGCAGCATATCTGGTTCGGACCCGCCTGTGCCTCCCAGTAATCCCTGCGCCAGAAAGGGATTCCCAAGCGGTTTCGGGCTTCGATCTGCAGGCGCGCCGGAATAATCGAGAGGGCGCGATCGTGATGTTCAGTATGAAACTGGTTCTGCTGGATTAAGCGACCAGTGAGTACCAGGAGGCGTCCAGCTTTAAAGTTTCGCGACTAAGGTTTCGGTTTGCACCGTGTTCGCGGCCTAACTCGAACAGCATTGCCCAGGTAAATGCGAAGAGCACGTCGCAAATTGCCCAACCGATTATGACCGTAAGCCAAGTCATCATTTACCTCCTTGGGGAGGCGGGCAGAACGGAGGAATGATATGGGAGACCTTCCAAACTGCCGCCAATGTTAGCTCAGCAAGATCCAGGCCTTTGTCCTTGCCACGCGACTCTTCAACTTCTTCTCGACTTACCGTTTTTTCTCCTAAGAACCGGGTGTTTATTGCAATTCGGGCTAACGCAAAGGTTAGCCCCGTCATGGCTAAGCATTTCGTGAATTCGCTTGTTGCTAATCATTTCGCCACTTTTGTTCTCAGCAGTAGAACGTTTTACATTGTGACATGTAGTTTCGACGCTGAGGTTGGGGACGGAGGCTGCGGTTTCAATGTTTAAGCTCCTACCGGTGCGTCTGGTATTCCTGGCTCCTGTCCACTTATGTTCCGTCTCTAGTCCCAAGTGACCGTGAGCTGCAGCTCTTTCGCGCGACGGATGAGCGGCCAAATGTGAGCCTCGCAGAAGTCGCGATGCCAGAGCGGGTGGCCGTCATGCCGCGGCCCTAATCTGAACGACGGCGCGCTTAGGGCACGGGTCTTCTTCAACTGGCACTGCGCGACATATTTGATGCGGCCGATCCGCAGCGAATGCGTCTTGCCGTCGAAGGGGGTGAGATCCGCGGCCGAAGACCTCGCGACCCCCAGCCGGGTGGACGAGTACCACCGTGACTACGTCGCCAGCCTCGAGACCAAAATCGGGGATGTCCGCGTGGTGCTGAACCTTTTTTCGAAAGATCGCGGCCGTTCACAATTTCGTGTTCGATTTGCTAGTGAGAAAGACCGTGAGCGGCCGCATGTAACGCCCGGGCCATATCCGCGCGGTGAAGATCGCCATCGTAGTGTGAATCTGCGTGGAACGAAGTGATGGTCCGAACTGGTGTGTCGCCTCGCGAGGCCGGGGTATCTCTCGCGGCTCGCGTCGCGAAAGGTGTTCTCGCTTAAGAGCCTCCAGCTGTCGAAGAAACTCGTTCGCCGCTGAGTAAAGTACCCTTCGCAGATGCGCAGCCTGACGAACGGCTGAAATCCGTTCTGGAACCGTCGTTCTCTCTTCTGGTTGGTGAAGCCCGCGAGGCGACCAGAGTGTCGCCAATCGCAACTCCCGCGATCCCCTCCAAACCGCGAGGCGAGCTGGCGCGCGACAAGGCGGGCGTGATGCTCGCTGATATCTATAACTGGTTCACCGAGGGCTTCGACACCGCTGGCCTGAGAGAAGCTAAGGCGCTGCTCGAGGAGTTGAGTTGCTAACAGCAACGTAGGAGAGATGCGCCGTCTAAACTGATGCGCGGATAATCGGGATGCCGAAAGATTCTGCGGCGAATGCGGCGCAACGTATGCACGTTTGACGCTCGCCTGACACGGCCATATAGGTACAAATGACCTCGCCGTTTACATAACAGTTCCAATCGGATGGAGATTCTAGCCATGCCAGTAGTACAACGAGGGACCTGGAAGGTGCGCCCCGGAAAGACGCAGGAATTTCTTGCCAATGTGTTGACTGCCAAGAAAATCCTGGAGCGCCTGGGTGCGCGAGTGCGAGTGATGAACCAACTAGTTGGAGCCAATGCGCCTTGCACCCTGGTGATAATCGAATCCCCCGACTGGAAGGCTTTTGGCGAGCGATTGGAGAAAATGCAGACTGACTCGGAGTGGCAGAGCTTCTTCGCAACCGCGGTCTTGAACAATCCGAACCCCGCGGCCGACCTGATCGATACCGCCCTATCCGCAGATCTGCTGCTGGGCTAACAAGAAATCGCTCGACCTGCAGACCGTCCGGGATTGGATTTCCGGGATTGGATTTCGGTAGGGACATCCGTGTGCTCCCGGAGCATTCGGATTACGCGAGTCGTCGCGCGGGCACCTCGGGTTCGGACAAAGGCAGCGTCCCTCTTCCCAGCGTGTTCACGTCAAAATCCTGTCCGGCGATTTGGAGTGCCACAGGTTCTCTTTGATGAAGATTGCACTCAAGATCGCGATCTGAACGAGCCGTTCGAGGATCAGTAATGGCCCAAGCGACAGAACACGTAAGTGCTCTCAAAAAGAAGGCGCGTGTCGTTACCGGGGCACTTCGAGGGTGTGGGACATCGCCCCTCTTTTCCTAACGCGACATTATCTCTCGCATTCTCACGATCGTGTCGGATGTGAGGTCTAGGGTGCGCTTCGGAAAGGGCATCGAGATCTCCTCATTTCGATAATGCCGATGTAGAAGCTTGATAAATTCATGTTTGATCTTCATTCCGGAAATGAAATCGCACGCGCCCAGCCATACGGTGAAGTTGACACTGGAATCGGCGAAAGTGTGATAGCGCATGCGCGATTAATACGCGCACCCGCATGCTGAACGACACGGTGGTCGTGGTGCCGAACACCAAGCTAGTTGCCAGTGTCTGCGCCAGCCCACCCTGGTGACATGTCCCTGTTCACCGGTGCGCCGCTGGTAGCGCGGGATCATCCGGCTGTGCCACTCGCTGCACCCTCCGTCCGCACTCTAGATGCAGGCCTGCGGCAGATCGTAGAGAGTGAGATCGCTTCCTTTCTGACGCCATCGCACGAAGCCAGCTCGTTCAAGAATACGGATGAGCTCCCCGGCCTGAGCGCAGGAAGCTTAGGCATGAGAGCTAAACTTCCACGACTGTGTTCAAGACCGGTCGCCGCGTCTCTTCGGGAAGTCCGATTCCATGCGCTTTGAGATTCTGGAGATGCAGAGCTATGGCTTCCTTCGCGTGGGCGGCAGCTTCTTCTACGGTTCGACCAAAAGAGAAGCACCCGGGAAGCGACGGCACCAAGACCGTATATCCGCCTTCATCTTCAGGCACCAGCGTGATCTGGTATGAACGAAGCTGCCTTGTCACGGTCTTTGTCTCCAGCATAGTCCGCACTCATGAGGTGTTAAGCAAAGCTCGATCCCCCGCCGTGTCAACATGCTTCAGACCGCAGCAGGAACGATCACGTGTTATGCCGAAGAGTCTAGTTCGCGACTTGTTTCCCCCCGACCAGTGCCTGTTCGACCGCCGGATTCGCGCTCGCTTTCCACACCACGCTCTCTCGACCTGCCTTTCGGTGTCGGCGCGCAGGTAGTCTCCGAAACGTCGCTATACATGGACCGCTCCCGAGTGCCAGGCTGGTGGACGGAGCTGAGGGGGAATCCGGTTGCTGCCATGCATCCGGCCTCTGATAGGACGTGAAATTCCGCGCAGGGCCCCGATAGAAATCCGCGCCCCTTCGCCTCATCAGTGAAACGGCTTCGAATGTGCCTGGAGTGCTTGCAGGTTCCAGAAGGTGCCAGTCTGACCGGTTCGCCATCACTATTTCGTTCCCAGCCTCGCGACTCATGACGGGTCACTAGTTAAGCACGGCTTTGTCCGCGCCCTTAGGCGCGGCGCGGTACCTTCCGCTCGAGCTTCATGTGCAATGCGGATTGCGGACGACGCGCGGGAGTCTCCCGGTAGCTCTGTCCCCTCTGGTCAGCAGGGCCCACATCACGCGGGCGTTCTTGTTGGCGATCCCTACCGCCGCGATATATGCGAGCCACGCTTCGCCCTGAGTCGATCGGCCCAAACGCCGCGCGGATCCCGCCGACGGTCGAGGTAGCGCATCGAGGAGCGCGCTCCCTGAACCAACAGCGTTCGCAGGTAGTGATCGCAGCGCTTGGCGATCGAGAGCATGACTGCGCGCCCACCGCTCGCATAGTGACGCGGCACCAGCCCGAAGAACGCCGCCAGCTCGCGTCCGCTGCGGAACTCGCGGGCGTTGCCGACCGAGGCCACTACCGCCGTCACGATGAGCGGACCTACGCCCGGCAGTTTGGTCAGGCGCTGGCAGCGTTCATCCTGGTCAACTACCTTGGCGACCAACTCGTCGTAACGCCGCAGCCGCTGCTCGGCCAGCCTGAAGCGCTCGTAGAGGTCTTGGATCAGCGCACGCATCAAGCCGCTCAGCTCGTTCTCAGGGCCGTTGATGATCTCTGGTAGTGCACACCGGACTGCGGCAAATCCCCTTGTGGATCAGGATTCCATGCTCGGCGAGGAAACCGCGTAACTGGTTGGCCAGCGCCGCCCGCTCCCTGACCACTTGCTGGCGCACCCGGTGCACCGCTTGTACATCCAGCTGCGCGCGGCTCTTGATCGGAACGAAGCGCATGGTCGGCCGCGTGACCGCCTCGCAGATGGCCTCGGCATCTCACGCATCGTTCTTGTTGTTCTTGACGTAGGGTCGGATGAACCGGGGTGCCATCAGCTTCACCTGATGACCGAACTTCTCAAGCTCGCGTGCCCAGTAGTGCGTCGTCTGACAGGCCTCTATCCCAAACAGGCACGGCCGGAGCTTGGCCATGAACGCACACAACTCTGGACGGGTCAGCGATTTGCTCACGACGGCTCTGCAGCGCACATCGCAGCCGTGTACTCGGAAAATGTCTTTTGCGAGATCAATTCCCACCGTTGTAACCTTCATCGTGGACCCTCTCGCCTTGGTTGGTGATGGTCGAACGTACCATCGTGGGCCATAGGGGCCGTTTTCCAAGCGGGGAGCGGTCCATACCATCTGTGGAAACTTGCGAAGCCGCCCCACACGGGGTTGGGGGTTCAAAACGGTAGTCGCGCGGCGGTGATCGTGCTCGGCGCCATGCTCGCGATCGTAGTGCTGGTGGACACGGGCACCATCCCGACCCCTGCGACGGCGAAAGCCGCGTTGCCGGTCTCCACACCGGCGGCTTCGCCGATCTCCCCGGGTAGCGCCTTTGCGAAACGCGGCAAAGGCTGGATCGTTATTCTGCCGCTGTGGGGGCCGCCCGACCATGTCACTGGTCAGCAAACGTGGGACGACGACGTACCGGAGAAGCAAGGGCAGGGCTTTCTTGTTCGGCGCTACGATCCAAAGCTGTACGACCTGGTCGACGAAGATACGTGGGCGTGGGCCATCGTACTGTTCATACCAAGCGCTGTGGTACTCGGCATGGGATGCCGCATCGCGCGTATTCCATGGGTAGACCGGTTGTCACGGAAGCGACAGGAGCGCAAAGTCCAAGCCGCTTTAGCGATGCTACCGAAAAGGGACGGCGACTAATGCGTAAGGCCCGTTTCCCTTTTTCGCGTGGTAATCTGTCAGATGGCGGGAGTTAACAGACAGTTGCTGGCACCCGAGGAGAGCCGGAACGTGAAACGCGACCTTCTCAAGGCTCTGGCAGTCGTATCGGCGGTCGGGGTGTTCTACCTCGCCTTCGTGGTTTCGTTTACCTATGAACCGCCGGTCGGGCAACGGATGGTGCTGAAGAAGCGGCAAGCCGAGGCACAGGAGACGGGGACCCAGCCCTTTATGGGACTTGTTCCAGGAACGGTCATTGCTGATCCGAAGACTGGGAAGATGTACCGGGTGCACTCAAGCTCCACGAGCCCACAAGGGTTCGTGATCTGTCCGAACGGGATTCCAGTAACTCACAACCCTACGGAGCTGGACTTGATAGAGGCCACAGAATGCCGCGACGGTCATCCGTTCAGGCCACAGGACCGTGAGGCAGAAGGTATCAACACACCCTGCACAGCAGGAACAGTTGTTCACCTATGTGGACGACCTGGATCTCCTCAGGAAGGTCAGAAGATGGAAAGCCTAACTCCATCCGACGACGAGTACAGGAAGTGGGAGCAGCAACGTGGTCACTGGATGCCACCAGAACCATCATACACCGAGCCGCATAGCTGGTTGCATCTCGAATGGGGCGTTCCGAAGGCATATTCGGGTTTCGAGATTGCGGTGCCGAAGGCGTGGGCAGTGACCAGATCGGCCGGTTCGACACTCCAGGGGTACTTGGGTCTACGAGGTCGTAAAGGTTGGGACCACTTCAACGGGTCTGCACTATGCGATCATTTAGTACGCGGCACCCAACGGTGACACAGACTTCAGCACGCTGTACACGTCTTAAGCTCTGGCGATCTGAATTTTCACCGCGCTAGGCCCGTCTAGGTTTTGATAGGGTTGTCCATCCCAAGGGGAGTCGGGTCAAGTGTCAGTCAGAACGATGTTGCCCGTAAGGCGCATCCTCATCGAGGAGCTCTGCCAGCGCTGGGTCGATCGCGCCTCGCGGCCGCACTATCGAGAAATGCTAGAGGAGCTGTCCCACGAGTCGCTCGTGGACACATATACGCTGAACGTCGAGCTACAGGGCGCGGAGAAGCCCGTCCAATGGTAATGTTTCGTCTGGTCTTCTGGTCGATTCTCGGTCTGATCGTGTTTGGTATCTACGGTTATCGTTCCCTTCGCTGCTGCGCAGCCTGACGAAGGGCTGAAGTCTATTTTCTAGTTGTCGTTCTTTCTTCTGGTTAGTGAACCCTGCCAATCGGCCGAAATGTCGCCAATCGCAACTCCCGCGATCTCCTCCAAACCGCGAGGCCAGCTGGCGCGGGACGAGGGTGCTCAGAACGCGGTCAGATAGGACACGGCCGTGATTCAGGCACACTTGGAAATTGTCATGATCTCTTGCGCTTGCGAGAGGAACTCGTGCGCGGTAATCCGAGATCTTCAGATGCGGAGGTCCGACTGTGGAGGACTCAGACTCACACTAACGACCCAAAGAAGGAGACAGCCATGCCGGTCAAACCCATTCCAGAAGGTTATCACACCGTCACTCCGTTCCTGAGCGTGAAAGGATGCGCTCAGCTGGTAGATTTCATGAAGAAGGCCCTAGGTGCTGAGGAGGTGATGCGGATGCCGGGACCTGCCGGGGTCGTCGCACATGCCGAAGTCAACATCGGCAATTCGCGGCTCATGCTTAGCGAGGCAATGCAGAACCCTCCGATGCCCGGGTCCTTCTATCTGTATGTCGCTGATGTGGACGCGCTGTACAAGCGCGCGGTCGGAGCAGGGGCCACGTCGCAGATGCAGCCGACTGATCAGTTCTGGGGCGACCGCATGGCGACTGTGACAGACGCGTTCGGGAACAGCTGGTCGATAGCGACCCACCGCGAGGAGGTCACGCCCGAGGAGATGGCGAAGCGAATGGCCGCGATGAACCGATAGAGTCGTTGGTCGGCGGCGCCGGAGAATTCGGCGCCGCTCGCT
>JBKPEA010000074.1:0-10798 GCA_046728175.1 Thermodesulfobacteriota bacterium
GCGTAAGAAAGCTCGTCGAGGAATTTCTTCACTTTCCCGTGCTTGGTTTCGACGACCGTCCCACGAAGGACCTTTTCCGGACCGCTCGGTCCATAACTATCGAGTCTTAACCTACTCTGTGCTCTTGGAACTCTGCTGAAGAGCCGAAGCCGCGCTGTGAGACAAGGGAAAAAAGCAAAGACCAAGACCGCACATCATGTGCTAATAGAGCTTGCAATTGCCTTGGTTTTATGGCAATAGGTCGATACCCTTCCCATACCTCAGGAGGCTTCAGCAATCGACCAGAGACAACCGTTAGGAGGATTAGATGAACGCGAATGTTATTCAGCGTCTCGAAGTTCCCTACCGTCACAGCCATCACCTTCCAGCCCGTCACACCCATAACCCATTGCATCTCGGGTCGCATGCAATGTCTCGGCGTCAGTTTGTCCGTGCAGCCGTGGGCACATTTGCCTTGGGGCTGCCTTCAGTACGGGGTTCATGAAACCTGTTCTAGCATTCGCGGGACAGGGTGCATCCGTGCCACCGTTGCCGATCCCCGGAGCCTCGCCTGCATTGGGCGGAACATTTCATGTATTCGGACCAGGACCGACCGGCATGGGACTCGATCCGATAGATGCCGAACCTATAACCATTAATGACTTCAATGGCTTTGCCGGCCTAGCTTACATCAGTGGGACCGTCACGCAGACTAATACATCGACGGGTGAGGTCCTCATGCTCCCGTTCCTCGACTCAGATATGCGCTTCATGAAAGGCGTCTACAGGGGGACCGACGGTAGGATCCATCAAGGGGCATTCGCCCTGGTCTGAATCGATGTCTACCTGCCCGGTCCGGGCGGGGCACAAATCCATGACATGAATCCTAGCCCTCAGCACCCAACTGGCCTGTTTTGGACAACGCGAGTTCCAGCCGATGGCATCGAAGTAAACCTTGGCAAAGGCTCCGCATCTTTGGAGGCCTTCAATGTTCCGATCAATGACTTCGGGACCGGTTTCAACTCATTGTTTGGGTCAACGCCACCGATCCCCGGTACAGTCTCGTTCAAGGTAGTGTGGAGCGGCGTTGAAGAACGGGTAAACATCAAAAACACTGACCCGGTAAACGGTGGATTTGCTGGTGAGTTCGTGCGTAACTCGGCGCAGATGGAATGGACCGGCACCGTCGGTGATCTCACTTTTGCTTCTGCTCCCCTGTCAACATCGTCCAGTTCATTTGCCGAGATCGGCCACGAACGGAACGGCACCTTCTTTCCAGACTGATTTAATGTCGCCTATAAGGTCGGATGGAGCCGCGATATCTGGCTTCATCCGATCTGCCATTGTTAACCTTCATGTGAGTCAGTTCGCCGCGAGAAGTCATGTGGCGGACGGTCGAAATATCGAATAGGCCGGCAGCCCAACGGCGAGAAGAGTTGTTGGCGGTGGAGCAATCCACCCTGCGAAGCGTAGACAGCGAATGGGCAGGCCGTGTGATTGAGCCTCGAAATTGTGTAGTGGCGGGAGTCGACACTGTTCAGATTGTGGAAGACAACACCGAAGCGCAGCAGTGGCCGAGCGCCGAGGTCCCGCCGGGGTCGGAGAGCACGGCATGTACATAATGGGGTCCTCCAGGAACCTGGGAGGTCCTGTCGTCTCCGTCGACGAACCGGTTTGGGGAATCCGGTAAATAACCCCGGGCCCGAGGGTGCTGCGCCTTGTATCCGCGGGAGCGAAGCCTGAGGCGCATCGGCGGTACTGCGAAGCGAAGGAAACGAAGCGACGCGGGAAGGACGGCAGGAAGTCGGAGTGCTCTACAATACCAAGGAAGCGGGGGAACCAACCCGAGGGACCCTGTGGAGGGAAGGGAGCACCGGAACACGGGATGTTCGAGGGAAATATGGCGGAGACATCGAGCTCCATAACCATATCAACGAAACTCGAGCAGATAGCGAAGCTGGCGTGCGAGATGCCGCAAGCGGCATTGACGACGCTTGCCCATTACATCGATGTCGACTGGTTGCGTGAGGCGTATCGGCGCACGCGCAAGGATGGAGCCACGGGCGTGGACGGGCAGACGGCCGACGAGTATGCGAGCAAGCTGGAAGAAAATCTCCGCTCGCTGCTCGAACGGGCTAAGTCCGGCAGCTATGTGGCACCACCGGTCCGCAGGGTGCACATTCCGAAGGGTGGCGATAGCTCGCAAACGCGCGCCATCGGAGTGCCTACCTTCGAGGATAAAGTGCTCCAGGGCAGTGGCTATGGTGCTGGAGGCCGTGTACGAACAGAGCTTTCTTGACTGCTCGTACGGCTTTCGCCCCGGACGCTCGGTGCATCAGGCGCTGAAAGTCACAAGAGACCAGACGATGAGGATGGCGGGCAGGTGGGTCCTGGAGATTGATGTTCGAAAGTTTTTCGACAGCTTGGACCATCGTCACTTGCGGAGCATCGTGCGCAAGCGGGTACGCGACGGAGTGTTGTTGCGACTCATCGGCAAGTAGCTGAAGGCGGGCGTCATGGAGGACGGGAGGACTGAGTATCCGGAAACCGGTAGCCCGCAGGGCGGGCGGGTGTATTTCGCCCGTTCTTTCCAACATCTACTTGCACGAGGTGCTGGATGAGTGGTTCACGCGGCAGGTCGCTCCACGGCTCGTCGGTCGTGCGCTCCTAGTCCGTTATTGCGATGATGCAATCATCATCTTTGAGCGGGAACGGGACGCGCGGCGAGTTCTCGACGTGCTGCCAAAGCGGCTGGCTAAATATGGTCTGACGCTTCACCCGGAAAAGACCCGGCTGGTTGACTTCCGGCGCCCGGATACGAGAGAAGACGCGTTGCCTGAAGACGACGCGACCCGGCCCGGCACGTTCGACCTGTTAGGCTTTACTCACTATTGGGCGAAATCCCGCAAGGGATTTTGGGTGGTGATGCAGAAGACGGCGCGGGACCGCTTCCGGCGCGCACTCCGGCGCGTCGCCGACCACATCCAGCGGTCTCGGCACGCGCCAGTGCGCGAGCAGTGGGTCGCAGTCAAGCAAAAGCTGGTGGGGCACTATGGGTACTTCGGCATTGCCGGAAATTCCCGTGCGCTCTACTGCTTCTTGTTTCGGGCCAGGCGTGCGTGGCGGTACTGGCTTTCTCGCCGTTCGCAGCGGGCCCACCTCTCGTGGGACAAAATGGACCGCCTGTTGCAGCATTATCCTTTGCCGCAGCGGCGCATCCGTTCTGCCCCGGTCGTGTAGCGAAGCCGTGTACCGAAGAGCCGGATGCGATAATTTCGCCTGTCCGGATCCGTGGGAGCCTCGGGGAGCGATTCCCGAGGCGACCCGACCAATTACTCCACACCGCGTCCTTGAAGTTGTCTTTCTTGAACGGATCCCCACCGCAGAGGCCACACTTCTCGACGTCGATCGCGTCGGTGTCCGCGTCTACCTCGGTGCCGTACCACGCGATGAAACGCGCGTGGCAGTTATCAGAGTGGATCTCCAGTGTCCGCTCGCGGTTGGGCGGCGGGAGAACGGCAGAACGTTCCCCGAATCTGATCCTATCCGTCTAGGCATCCCCTTGGCGCCGAGCATAGCAGACCCGCAAGCTAGCGGGTGTTCACTTATCAGTTACAATCTGGGAAGGTTCAATATCATTGGGATCGTGGGCTGACCTCGCGGGAGGGAAAATCCCCGGAGGCCGAAATCACCGTGAAGATTTGGCACGTTGCCGCGCTTGCGCTCACGGGCTGATATCTGATGATGCCACCACCTTTGTCGCATTCACGCGATCGAGTTGTACCGTTGTCGCGATGGACTAGAGCTCACGTATTTCAGTCGGAGGAGTCCTGGGATGAAGGGCACCGCTCTATCCAAGCTCGACGCGGCGCTGGGCCCTATCGTGGGTTCCTGCCGGAACAGTTCTATGATGCACAGTGCGTCGCTGCCGACGATCCTCGGCTCGAACCATCAAGCTCGACCACGTCGCCGCGGTGACCAGTCAGTTCGTGGAGCGGCGCGAGGTTCAGTTCGTGGGAAAATAGAGAGCGGTTGAGGTTTTCCGAACCAGGTAAGCAACCTCGTTATGCTCTGTCCGCTTGCCGACGGGGATCTCACGCTTACGGCAGGGAACAAAATTCGGCTTAGGAAGGATAGTGCGATGGCCGACGAGTATCACATCCACGGAATCGAACTGTCGCCGTACTCGGTGAAGGTGCGTTCCTATTTTCGTTACAAGGGGCTGCCCCACCGATGGATTCCGCGGAGCCTCGATTCGGAAGGCGAGTATCAGAAATTCGTGAAGCTTCCTCTGGTGCCGCTGGTCGTCACGCCGGACGACAGGGGTATCCAGGATTCCACGCCGATCATCGAGTACGTCGAGGCACTCAGTCCCAAGCCTTCGATTCATCCGGACAATCCAGTCTCGAACTTTATTTCGGTGCTGCTGGAAGAGTTCGGCGACGAATGGGGCAACAAGTGGATGTTCCATTATCGATGGGCGCGCGAGGCCGACCAGCTTTCCGGCGCGGGACGCATCGCGCGCTCAATGATGCCGGCGGCCGACGACGCGCAGATGAACAAGAATATCGCGACGGTGCGCGATCGAATGGTCAATCGCGTCGGTTTCGTCGGTTCGAATCCGCAGACTGCGCCGCAAATCGAGGAATCTTTTCGCGATGCGATCGCGATTCTCGAGCTGCACTTGGCAACCCGGCCGTACCTCTTCGGGCAACGTCCGGCGTTCGCTGACTTCGGGATGTGGGGACAGCTTTACAACGCATGGACCGACCCGACCCCGGGCGCGATCATCAATGCGACGTCACCCAATCTGCTGGCGTGGATACATCGGATGCTGTGGCCGCGCGCCGAGGGTGAGTTCGAATCGTGGTCGAGCCTGGCTCCCACTCTCACTCCTTTCCTCGAACGGCAGGTCGGGAGTCTCTTCATGCCGTGGACGGTCGCCAATGCGAAGGCGATTGCAGACGGCAGCGAAGAATTCAGTGTGCAGTTAGTGGGCAAGACCTGGACGCAGAAGCCGCAGAAGTATCACGCCAAATCTCTCGCTGCGCTGCGCGAGAAATACAATGCTGTGCGTGACAAGGCCGCGATCGACGCGGTTCTGAGCTCCACCGGATGCCTCGCGGCAGTGCACTCCTGAGCGTCCATAGTGTCGTACAGCATCCATCGGCGATTTTTCTTAGAACAAAGTCGACTCGACCAGGTGGCGCAGAATTTCTTCGATAAAGAACGACTATGAGCGCGAAGCACTGGAGCCCTTCAATACTGGGGGTTCTCCATAGCGAAGTCTCTTTTATTGCACGGACAGAGCGATCGCCTTGGTCGCGATCCGCATCGCGTACGCCAACCGGCGCACCGGCGGACCCTTTTTTGAGAGGTCGCGGCCGTTAGGATTTCGTGCTCGATTTGCTCCCGAACGTTGTTCGACGAACCCGCCGCAGATGACTAGATGAATCCGGGCGAAAGAGGTCCTTTACGCCTCATCGCGATCGAGCACAGCAACTGCGGCGCCAGCGCCCGACAAAGCCAGAACAGATGCGCGGCCAATCCCCGACGCGCCTCCAGTCACCAATGCCACTGTGTTGGAGAGCTCGGAAGTCATCATCGCCCCTTGTGAGCAATTCACCAAGTCGAAGTTAGTCCTTCAGTGGGATAATCATCATGACGCGAGGCTCGTCGCCGACTGCCCGCGTAGTGTGACCCTTTCCGGTCAGATCCTCCGCAAGGATTCCTTCGCCGGGTCCGAACCGATGGGTAGAGCCGTCGCCGAGCCCGATTTCCACGCCGCCGGCCAGTGTAATTACGTACTGGCGGCGGGGCGCGTTATGCCAATCGACGAACGCGCCCGGAGCCATCCGGGTGAACATCACGCCAGTTGCGGGCTGCAACGACGTTTGCTCTGCGATCTGTCCCGGGGCAAATTGGATCTTCATTTCTTCAAGATGGGATTGCTGATCGGCACCGCTATAGAGACGAAACAGTCGCATAACATATGACCTCGACGCGCGAGCTCAAGGTCCACTTACCGCGACCGCCGATTGCGAGCAAGTGTTCGTGACGGCAGAAATCTGCGCATGTGTTGCGGAGTCCTCGGAGGCTTAGTTCGGGGTCTTTCCGAGTTTTCAGGAGCTACGGCACTTGCGTCGAGTCTTGAAAGCTTAGGCTTCGTACTACAAGCAAATCCGCGCTTATCTAAATTTCGCGCGCTAAATGGAATTTTACGCCAAGCTGAGATACGAGGTTGTTCGAGATCTCAAGGGTGGTCGGTCGGCGATCCAGAATTGAGCGCAGGCGTGAGGATTCCTAGTGAGCGCCGACGTGCCATGCTCCTGATGCTTGGCGACATCCGCGCGCAACCAGGCCCGATCTTATCGAGTGGTTGAATCCTGAAACGGCGGGGCCTTCCTATCCAAATCCGCGGGACGCCGCCATTTGCCGAACGCGCTTCGCACCCGAGATCTGCGGCGCGTGCGATGCTCTCGGAGATCTACAATTGGTTCACCGAGGGCTTCGACACCGCCGACCTGAAGGACGCCAAGGCCCTGTTGGCGGAGCTGAGTAGATAGCCGCGGCCGCGGTCGAGAGCAAAGGGCTGTCCATAGGCGACGCGACAATTTGGGAGACCAGCAGAATCAGCCTGTGTGGGACAAGGAGTGAAAAGCATGGGACTAAACATCGATGAACTGTCGACTATGGACGGCACGGCACAAGCGGAATTGGTTCGCCGGGGCGAACTTACTCCTCTCGAGTTGGTCGATGCCGCCATCGCGCGAATCGAACGGATCAACCCGATCATCAACACGGTGATCACTCCGTTTTTCGAAGAAGCTCGGAAGGCAGCAGTGTCGCCCGACTCCAGCACCGTCAAAGACCTGGTCGCGGGTGCTCTGCCACGTCTCTGCTGATGGTCCCCGGTCCACTGCCAACTCGCAGAATCCCTGGTCTCAATTCGTGATCTTGCTCTATTATAGGATCTCACGATCGAAACAAATGACCCGCTTATACTCATGAACCATGCCGCGTTTCAGTCGCTCCTCAATTGCGCCGTAAAGTTGCTTCACCCCGGCTAGTTGGCTTTCTACAAGTCCCTCAGAGAAACGGTAGATCATGATCGTAAGGTCGGCGCCTGGTCGCATGGATCTTATGGCCTCGACGTAAGGGGCGAGGTCACGATCACTTCCAGGGCGCAAATCTAGCCTCGCTGGATTTCCCACACGCTTGAGCCACTCTTCCTCCCTCCGGCGCATAGCTTCCTCCAATGCCTTTTCACGTTCTTCTGCCGAAGTGATGACCCGCAGCGTGATGTCAAACAGGATGTAGCCACCTACTGCGATCGCAATGCCCATCAAGATTAGTACCCAGAGCTGGGCATTGAAGCTGACCTGAAATGCCGAGAAGGCAACGCTCAGCAGGCTGGCCACCACGAGTACCAAAAGGCCGTTTAGCAATTCACGCCGAATTGGGTTCATTACGTTTCTTGGAGACCGCGATACGGGCGCCTTGCCTTGGTTCATCGCACTATGCGCTAGTCACCTGTTGCTTGAGTTTTCGGCAACTCGCCTTCAGGGAAGCGAATCGTATGGACCGACACCATGCGCCTCTCCGTCTCACGCTCCAATTGTCGGAACTGCTCAACTATCTCGCCGTTGGGCGGATCGCAGAAAAAGATAACCCCTGCAGCTGAGCGACCGCCCGTTTCCGCAGAGGTAGTTTCGACCGTCATCGAGACCTTGTCCGTTCCAAAAAAGGCGACGATATTTCGCAGAACGACAGGGGCTACGTATAGAGAACACCCCTTGGTCTGCATCATCAGGCGGCAGTGCTCCCCCATCTGCTTAGTGATCGTTCCAGGTCCCTCACCGACCCTGAGAACGCCGGTCCTGAGTTCGTGATTTTTTGCGAGCACATCGTGATCGAAACAGAAAATTCGCTTGTACTCTCGGAGCCTACCCAGTTTCACTCCTTCGAGAGCGGCGGCGAACACTTTGGAGTAACCCTCATTTGAAAATAGAAAAACGTTTTCCCATGAACCCTCAGGCGCAATGTAATAGAGAACTGTATAATCACTCCCATCTTCTGCATGTTTAACTGCATCGCTGACGGCAACTAGCGCTTGAGCCTCGCCCTCTCCCTCTACGTTCATTTCGAGCCGCGCAGGAGTTCCAACACGTTTGAGCCATTCTTCTTCGCGCCGTCGAGTGGATTCTTCCCACGCCTTTTCGCGTTCTTCCGTTGAATTCATAAAACCTATCGCGAACTCGAAGATGACGTAGCCGGTTATCGCGGTCGCTATGGCCATCACAATCCAAACCCAGAGCTGAACATCGAACTTGACCTGAAACGCCGCGATGGCCGCGCTCAACAAGGTCGACAATACGATTACGAATAGGCCGTTGAGTACTTCCCGCCGAATCCGGTTCATCCAGGTTCCCCTGAAGGTGCGCGATTAGCCTTATGGCCGAACCCCTGCAGACCCCAGTTAGCAGAGCCGCTCGCCTCCCACAAATCGTCGCGAAATGCGCCGCTACTACTGCGGGCGCACGCTGCGTTGGGACCCACGCGTAGGGCGCGGAGGCCCTGGTAAGGCTTGGCGTCAAACTGATCCGACGACGGAGACAAGGGACCCACCGACGAGGTCGTGAGGACCCGATTAAGGCTCGGCCTCAAGCAGATCGCGGGTGGAGAGACGGTGGTCGGCATTCGAACGGCAGGGGCTGCCGTTCCCAATCCTCTGCCTACCTCTCGCGCTGTACGTTCGAGTCACAAGCGATTTCCGGATTCTCGATTCCGTCAGACATTAGAACCACGACCTGCTACGAACCGGGAGGCGACAAGGTCCGAAATGAAATTTGATTGTAGCCACTCAGCTGGGCCAGCGAGCTCGATGTCACTCAATCGTGTCAGGATTTCGTGCAACATCACCTGAATTTCGATGCGTGCGATGTGCGCACCGAGGCAGAAATGACTTCCGCCACCGCCGAATGCGATGTGCTCGTTCGGCTTGCGGCCGATGTCGAGGCAATCAGGATCGGTCAACATGGCGCTCGGCCAGCGCAAACCGGCGGCGGTGATTCATCACTCCGACCAGGGCACCCAATACACCTCGATCGCGTTCGGGATACGTTGTCGTCAAGCGGGAGTGCGGCCATCGATGGGGTCGATAGGCGACTGTTTCGATAACGCGATGTGCGAAAGTTTTTTCGCCACCCTGGAATGCGAGCTGCTCGAGCGCCGCCGCTTCAAGACCCAAGTCGAGGCGCGGCTGGCGATCTTCGATTTCATCGAGGGCTGGTACAATCCGCATCGCCGTCATTCCGCGCTCGGCTATCAGTCGCCCATCGACTACGAAGCGACTCATGCTCACACTCCCACCGAGGAGGTGGTGGAGCGCGTTAGTAACGCTGCTCGCGCAAGGTACGCGCTGTGCGCATCCCCTAACGCGCACCAAGGGAAAAACCAGACGAATACAATAGTTCCAGGAGTAGATCGATCAGCTGGGCCAAAAAATTCCCCCTAGGAAGCCCCAGGAACGATTTTCGAGACCCAGGGCAGGGAGTAGTACCCCGCAAATGGGTTCCTTAGAGGAACGAGAACCTTAGAACCTTATGGAGGGTGGGCCGAATCTGAATATCAGAATGGGCCAGACCGGATTGTCAAAAGCACCAAAGCCCTAAACTGTCCATCAAATCGGGGTAGCTCCAGGACCGTGCGGAAGTCAGCTCGCTTTCGCGCGAGGTGATCTCGGCTTTCCACCTCAACCCCTATCCGCCCCACTACAGGCCGGCATTCGCTTCCTCCACCTTCCTCTACCCGCATCCCCGTCAGCCTTCCTCACGGTCCGCCTGCCCCACATGGGCGAGGATACGGGCTTACCACGTTCCGCCAGAATGACACGCGCAGTTTAGGTCTCGTCTCCCCGCCGGTGACTTTGTGTCCACGTAGTCTGAAGGATGCAGCAGACTAACCAGCCAAGTACCGTTTTGGTCCGAGCCTGTCAGCATCTTTGGCTCGTTCTGGCTAACGGCGTTCACGACGATTCACTTCCGTTGACCTTGCCGCGCAGCCTGCTCCCGAACCCCGTGATGCTCAGAGTTCCCGCGTCGTCTCACGACGACTGCCGGCGCCCTCGTGGGCGAGGATCCAGTGTCCCGGCAGCTCCACACCGCGCCGTCGCCAGCGCCGCATGTGCCGGTAGGCTACCTGCGGTGGAACGCAGGGTCCCTCTACGCTTTTGCGTTGGAACGATCATTCAGGCGACTTCGTGTCGCACGCACCTTATCCAGTTTTCTGTTGGTTGAACTTTTCGTCCGCAGATAATGCAGGCGTTCATTTTTAGCTCTGCTTTCATGGGCGGGTTCTCCATAGCGAAGGCTCTTTTTAATGCGCGGACAGAGCAATCGCCTTGCTCGCAGTCCGTATGGCGTAGGCCCACTGACGCAGCGGCGGACCCTTTTTTTGACAGATCGCGGCTGTTCAGGATTTCGTGCTCGATTTGCTCCCGAGAGAGCCCGCGAGCAGCAGCATGAACCGCCCAAGCCATATCCGCGCGGTGAAGATCGCCACCGTAGCGTGAATCTGCGTGGAACGAAGTGATTGGCCAAACGCGGGATCGCGGTCCCGACTAACGTCGTGTTCTGCCCAATAGATCGCCCGCCTGATTATTCCAGGCTTTTACGTGCCGTCCTGCAATGACGATTGACCTCCCCGTTTCCGCCGGCGCCATGGTGACTTCAAGCCTTCGATCGGGTCCTTCTTAGTGCCGGCGGGTCCAGTAACCAATCCGACACAGGTTCTTTCTAAGGACGTTTTGCAGTTACGC
>JBKPEA010000075.1:0-65884 GCA_046728175.1 Thermodesulfobacteriota bacterium
GCGCAACTCCGAGGCCTTCTTTGTTCAGCGTCGCATTGCCAGGGCCAAAGGGGTATTGAGAGCAGCAGGCGGGGAGATTCCGATCTCTCTAAGTTTCGGGCGTCACGGTTGGCCCCCTTCCGTGGCGCCTGATTGTTTTCAGTGCCGTATGGGGCCAAAAGGACCGTGCGGAGTAAACGGTGCCCTTATGAACTGTCATAGCCCGAATGCGCTCGCTCGATTGTCCGCGCTGGCAGCGATGCTGGCAACGCTGTGCGGCAGCGGGTGCGGCACGCTGCCGAGTTCTCCAACGACTACATCGTTCGGGGATCATCTCGCTACCAAGCAGAACGCCAACCTGGTCGTCTCGGTCGCCGTGTTGACTGATGCCGAAGCGGAGCAATATTTCGGTTGCCCCCTCGGAAAAGAAGACGTCCAGGCGGTCTGGCTGAAAGTACACAATCAGACCGGCCATCCAATCGGCCTGCTCTACCGCAACATGGATCCGCAGTACTTCTCGCCATTCGAAGTTGCATTCGCCAATCATCGGCCATTCCAGCACGATCGGAACGGCAAGCTCGACGAGTTGTTCGATCGATCGCGGTTTCCGGCTTACGTCGAGCCCGGCGATAGCGCCACCGGTTTCGTTTTCACCAGCCGTTCGGAGGGAGCGAAATTCGTCAGCGTGGAGTTCTGGTACGCCAAGGGTCTGACCCGCGACGGGTTCTACATGAAGTTGCCCAGCGGCAAATTTGACTTCGAAGAAGCGGACTTCGCCAAGACCTATGCCCCCGGCGAGGTCAAAGCACTCGACCTGGCACAACTTCACCAGCAGCTCGAGGAATTACCCTGCTGCACCTCCGACAGTTCCGGTGAAAGAAACGGCGATCCGGTCAACTTTGTACTGATCGGGGACGAAGGCGCGGTGATGGGTGCGCTAGTCGGACAGGGTTGGGATCCCACCCATGTTATCGCTGGGCAGTCGGTGGGACTCACGGTCAAATCCTTTCTGTTGGGAAGCGAGTATCGATATTCTCCGGTGAGCCGTCTCTTCTATTTCAGCCGTGGTCAGGATCTTGCTCTGCAGAAAGTTCGCGGCACGATTCATCAACGCAACCACCTGCGGCTCTGGCACGCACCCCTCAGCTTTCAAGGAAAGGACGTGTGGGTCGGGCAAATCAGCCGCGATATTGGAGTGCGTTTCACGTGGTCATCGCCGACTCTGGTCACTCACAAGATCGATCCGGACGTGGATGAGGCGCGCGAGTACCTGGTGCAGGACATGATCGCATCGGAATTTCTTGAATCACTCGCCTATGTGCAGGGGGTGGGGGCCGCGCCGCGCGAGACTCCGCGCGAGAACCTCACCGGAGACCCATACTTTACCGATGGTCTTCGTGCGGTCATGTTTATTACAGATCGGCCGGTCCCGAGCGACCAAATAACCATAATTGAGTGGGGAGAACCACTCCCGCAAGACTGAGCCAACTCCTTCGCGTCGGACCATTATCGATGACGTCCGCATCGATGACGTCCGCAGTCAGGCACCACGTCGCAGGAGGCCAGGCGATGACAATCCGACACACTGCTCCGCTCTTGCTCATGGGCTGGATCCTGATCGTGCCCCCCGATTCCACGGTTCCTCACTCAGTCGATTCGTCAGCCCCAATCTCCCGTTGGAGCCATATTACCGAATTTGACAACGCCACTGATTGCCAAACGGCGGTCGAGACCCTCAAGCGCAGGAATCCCGAATTTCCCCGCCGGCTTGACCCTACTGGGAAACTCAGGCGCTTCCAGAAGCGGCAACCGGCTGACCCCCAGCTCGCACACGCTCGGGTAACCAACGCGACCTGCGTCGCCGCCGACGATCCACGCATCGCTAAGTAGGGGACACTCAAACGATGAGGCGCATAGGAGACTGGATAGCTTCCGGAACACTCGTGGCCACACTGATGCTCTCAATCACAAGTGCGCCGTTCTGTGCCGAGTACAGGGTTGATTGCGATAGGGTCATGAGCGAGTTTCGTCAGGGCAAGCAACCCAATCAGATAGCATCCGACCTGAGGATCCATGAAAACAGCATTCACCGCTGCATTCGAGCGGCGGCCAGGACTCAGAGAAGGGCGCGACAGGCCGCCACACCGGCAACGAGCAAGTAGTCGCTCGCTCCGTTTCGAGCTGCGCGATCAGCGATAGCCGCAGTTAAAGCAGCTGTTCTTTGCCGGTGTAAATTGATTAGCTTTCCCAATCTGAAGACAGGGGTTCACGAGGATGCGGCTTCGTCAGGCCACATCGCTCACGCTGGTTAGCTGGTACCTGCTAATCCCGCCCGTATTCAGTCCTATGGGGGAGCACCGTCGCTCATTCAACGAACTAGGTGCGCCGCTGAACCGGTGGGATGTTTGGCTGAAGTCCGATTCGGACAGCAAGTGCGAGAAGGAAAAGCAACGTTTGCGGACTGAAGCGCCCCTCCGCCTCAGGTTCGCCCGCGAGCATCCTGATCAAGATCCCTCCGGCAATCTCGTCGCGGTATCAGAAGCATGGCAGCTTGCCGAATGCATCGCATCGGACGACCCACGCCTGGCGAAGTAGATGTTAATCCGGTCTTTCCTGAGTGGGCACAGGGAGTATCGCGAAGGGACAGAAGAGATGAGGCATCCGCCTGGGTAGGAATACGGTCCCACACGAGGTCCCGGCCGCTACGAAGAAGAGAACGAGTTTCACAGCCCTATTTGCTCGGGAGCTCGACGACACCCGGAAGTGTCTCGCGTCGGACTGGGTGAAGTGCCGGAAGACTTATCTCATTCCCTGATTTTTAGAGGATGGCAGAAGTGATCGTCTCGGGTGGTAAGCCAACCTTCTGAGCTCCACTAAAAGTTATTCGCCGCTGGACGTTCCTTGCGACTGGGGATTCATGAGTAGTTCCCGAAGATGGGGGAGTCCGGGCGGCTGATAGCTGAATAGCAGCGCGCGGCGGTCGGCGCCCGCCCGGTTGGGCAGCGATCGGTGCACCAGGAAAGGGCCAAAGAAAATCACCGCGCCCGCTTCGACCGGTACCGGCACCAGTCGCGAGTGGTCGTACTTCGCGGGATCTATTTCCATACCTCCCAGACCCTCCAGTGCACGGAGGGCCGGAAGTCCTTCTCGGTGGCTCCCGGGCACGACTTCCAGGCATCCTTTTTCCACGGTGGCGTCATCCAGGAAGAGCATCGCCGTGGCGACGCGCGCGGCGGCCCTGGTAACACCCGTCCAATACGGAAAATCCTGATGCAAAATTATCGGTCCGCCCCTGTGGGCGCGCTTCAGGTTCAGCTTCTCGGTGAAGAGCCGGACGTCCTCTTCCCCTACCAGGTCCTTGCAGGGTTCGGTAAACCGGCGGTCAAGTGCCCACCGATGCAGGCTGTCGCTCAGATGCGCGAATAGCTCGAGCCCCTGCACCAGGTCGGGATCGCTCGGCTCCCACTTCACCATGGTCTGGAGGTGGCGCTGAAGTTCAAACATGTAGCTGCCGAGCGCGTGCTTGGTCCGCCGCTTCTCCGTCAGCAATCGCTCCACCACCGCTTCGCAGGCGTCGCCCATCGCGCGCAACTCCGCGGTATCGAAGACGCCGGCGCGCAGGACGAACCCGCGCTCGGCCAGCTCGGCTTTCTCATGCGAGTCTAGTCGCAGGGATTCGCTCATCGAAGCACCTTGTCCAGCAAGTGCCCGCGATTATAGTGACTAGTGAGCGCAAAAACGAATGACGTACCCAAAGCCGGCGGATTTTGAGATCGGATTCTTTCGCGAGCATGGGTGGCTCGTAGTCGAGAATGCCATTCCACCCGAGGTGCTGGTTGAAGTTCGCGAGCGCTGCGAGCCGATACTGCAAAAGAAGCACAAGCTCGCTTTCGATTGGGCGTGGGAAAAAGGGAAGGCCAGGGAAGAGCGCGAGTTCAAGATCGTGCAGGGCAGCCCGACCTGGGTTTGGCCCGACATCGCAAAGACCGAGTTTCGCGCGTGGATGCGGTCGTTTGGCTCCGCGCTGATGGGTTCCGAAGTGGAATTCTGGTACGACCAATTCCTCGCCAAGCCGCCACGCGATGGTTCCCCGACCTATTGGCATCAGGATGAAGCCTACTGGGGACGCAATCTTTTCGATCGCGGGATCACCTGCTGGATGC
Organism: Thermodesulfobacteriota bacterium; assembly: GCA_046728175.1. Lineage (GTDB taxonomy): Bacteria > Desulfobacterota > Binatia > Binatales > Binataceae > JAFAHS01. The sequence continues at coordinate 4,143 of JBKPEA010000075.1, forward strand.
CGCTTCAGGATGTGGATGAGCGCAACGGATGCATGCACTTTATCGACCGCGGCCATCAAAACGGTATCCTGGTTCATCGCCAGCCCGAGCACGTGCAGAGCGATCTTCTCTTCTGCGAACCCGACCAATCCCGGGCGGTATCGTGCCCGATACGCGCCGGATGCGTGACCTTTCATCACGGCAAGATTCCTCACATGACGCCGGCCAACCGCAGCGATGGATGGCGCCGCGCGGTGACCACCCACATGCGAATCATCGGTACCGGTGGCGAAGGCGATCACTACCCGTGGAAGGTCTACGTCAACCAAATCACGGGTGAGCGGACCGTTCCCGCCTCGCGCTAGGGCTGAAGTCGGGAATGCGTGCTGCTGGTTAATGCTCCGGGCTTCCTCTACTCAAACGCAGAGCGCCGGTGCACAATCTGAATTGTGGCCGGCCGTTATCAGGAACTCGCCCAGCGTTTCTACGAAAATCGGCTGCTGTTTGGCGATCCCGCTGAGCCGGGGACCGTCGCGGTTGAAATAGCCTCAGCGACCGAGGTCGAGATTTTCCGGCGCATTGGTGGAAATCTCGCCCGCGAACGGCGCCCAATGCGCCTGTTCGTACTGCTCGACGACCAAACCCATCTGCGTGGCTTCAAGGGTGCCCTGGAAGTTCGCAGGCTCGATGGCGACTTCCGCTTCCGTCATCTGATCACGCTGGCCTCCGGCGACGCCCTGGAGGCACTAAAGCGGCATCTGCGTAATACCACCGGCCAGGCCCCCAACGCTCCCGATGCGCCGTACCTGGTGCTGGCCGACCCGATCGAGCAGCACCTGATGCTCAGCGGCGCGACCTACTTCACGGGACTGGAGTTCTCCGACCTGGTGCGACTGCAACTCGATATCGAAACCTACATCACGCCGGGCTTCGAGTTCCCCTCAGCCGCGCGCGAGGGCGACCGGGTTGTCGCAATTTCGATCACCGACTCCACGGGCTACCAGCGGCTGCTCAGCGGCAAGGACATGGACGAACGCACGATGCTCAAGGAACTGGTCCGCATCGTCGCAGACCGGGACCCCGACGTCATCGAAGGACACAACCTGTTTCGCTTCGATCTCGAATACCTGGAGGCGCGCGCCCGCCGGCATTGGGTCAAGCTCGCACTGGGGCGCGATGGATCCGAGCTGCGCGCGCGGCCATCGCGCCTGCAAATCGCCGAGCGTTCGATCGCCTACCGCCGTTACGACATCTACGGCCGCAACATCATCGACACCTGGATCCTGGCCCAACACTACGACATTTCGAGCCGCGAACTGGAAGGGTTTGGCCTCAAACAGCTGGCGCAGCATTTTGGCATTGCGCGCGAGGCGCGCGTCTATATCGATCCATCGCGGGTGAGCGAGTATTTCGATCGCGAGCCGGAGACGCTCTTCGAGTACGCGCTCGACGATGCGCGCGAGACGCGCGGATTGGCCGAGATTCTCTCGCCCAGCTACTTCGTGCAGGCCAAGATCTTTCCGTACTCGTACCAGACCGTGGTTCTGCGCGGAAACGCCACGCGCATCGATGCGCTCATGATGCGCGCGTACCTGGGCGCAGGCCATTCGATCCCGGTGCCCCAGCCGCCCGCGCCGGTCGCCGGTGGCTACACGGAGATGCGCCGCTGCGGGGTGGCACGCGGCGTCCTGCATTGCGACGTGACCTCGCTCTACCCATCGCTGATGCTGCAACACCATCAGGCGCCCTCGGCGGACCGGTTGGGCGTGTTCCTCGAGCTGCTCGGTGACCTGCGCAGCTTTCGGGTGCAGGCCAAGGCGCTCGCGCGAGAGCTGGAAGGGGTGGAGCGGCGCAACCTGGAAGCGCTGCAGCAGACCTTCAAGATTCTCATCAACTCGTTTTACGGCTACCTGGGCTTCGGACTCGGGCACTTCAATGACTTTGCAGTGGCCAACGAGGTCACCCGGCGCGGTCGCGAGCTGATCCGCCGGGCGGTCGAGGAACTGGAAAGGCTTGGCGCGCAGGTCGTCGAGGTCGATACCGATGGAATCTACTTCGTGCCGCCACCCGATGCGATCGATGAGGCCGGCGCGGAGGCGCTCGTCGACAAGCTCGCGGCGGTATTGCCGGAGGGAATCCGCCTCGAAATCGATGGCCGGTACCCGGCGATGTTCAGCTACAAGATGAAGAACTACGTGCTGCTCGATGAGGCGGGCGAGATGACGATTCGCGGTTCGGGGCTCAAATCACGCGGGCTCGAGCGCTTCCAGCGCCGCTTCATGGAGGAAATCTTCCGGCTCCTTATGGAAGACCGCCCCGCGGAAATCGCCAGACTGCACGACAACTACCGGACGCGTCTGGAAAGGCACGAAATCGGGATCGCGGATCTGATGAAGACCGAGACGCTGCAGGACTCGCTGGACAACTATCGCAGCAAGATCTCGGGTAAGCGCCGCAACCTGTCGGCAGCGTATGAACTGGCGCTCAGATCGGAACGGCGCTACCAGAGCGGCGACCAGATTTCGTACTACGTGACCGGCCGAGGTCTCCGCATCCGGGTCGCGGAAGCCGCGCGGCTGGCATCCGAGTACGACCCCACGCGACCGGACGAAAACGTCATCTACTACCAGGCCAAACTGGCCGAGCTGTACGACAAGTTTCGAATCTTCGCCGAACGTCCGGGATTGTTCATTCCGGCACCCGAACCGGAAGAGGATGAGGCCCCCGAGCAACAGCAGCTGTTGCTGGAATGAGAGTGCCGCTGGCTGGTCACGAAGGTCCGTGTCCGCCTAGAGCGGGGCGCTCCTTGCCGGATGAAAAGGGAATGAAGCACTGACCGGATGCTCGGCCTTCGGCAGCGCCGGAGAATCAGAACTTTTCGAAAGCCGCCTAAGCCGCTTCGGGGTCTTCCGGAATCTCCGCGCCCTGCACCACGATCACGCAGCGATCGCCGCCCGGCACCTCGTCGAGTGGTAATCCCACTTCGTCAGCAAATCGCTTGCCGACGATAAGCAGGCGGCCCGGCGACTGGCGGAACAACTGATGCAGACTGTGCTCGGTAAGCACGTCGCTGTGAAACAACGACGAGCCCATCTCGGAGCGGGCTTCACGGGCCATCGCAACCAGCTCCGGATCGGGATGCGGCGTCATCCGCTTCGAGACCAGGAGCGCGCGCAGTTTGCACTGTTTGCGCCGGGCGATGCGCATGGCGAGGGTCAATGCTGCGCGACCGTCGGTGCCGGTATCAATGGCGGCGAAGACGCGCTCGATGGGCCGGTCGGTACCCTGAATGAAAACGCCGACATTGATTGCCAAGGGCTTTGCCCTGGAAAAAACCTCGCGCACGACGCCGCCCATCGTGTTGCCGCCCTTGGCGGTGCGGTGATAGCCGAGCAGAATCCACGCCACTCGTGCATCTTCCGCGGCCGTGATGATGTCGACGGCAGGATGTTCGGTCCACGCGGCTTGCGCGCCGATGGTGATGCCATGAGCCTGCGCGTATTGCACGGCGGCGCTCAGGGCGGTCGACGGGACCGCATCGGAGTCGGCGGCCCCCTCGCGGCGAACCAGCGCCAGTACGCGCGGAGGAGGTTCGTCGGGATCGCTCGCCGCGAACGCGATCGCGAGCAGCGGCGCTACGCCTTCGGGATTGGCAACCGGAACTAGTAGTCCTCGTTGGTCTTCAGGCGACGTAGGGCGCTTCCTCCGAACACCGCGCGCAGCGCGACGCCTACCAAGGCTAGGCGGTCTTGGCAGGTTTTGCCACTGGTCGGCAGGATTGACTCGGGATGGCTTCAACGTGCATTAGCGGTTGGGGGCGATTGTGCGCGATATTGCTTGGGAAACAGGAGGTCGGCGTATGCCCGATGCAAAAGCGGAACTGAATTGGGACAGGGTCAAGAAGTTTTCCGCCCAGGTCTCCAACGACATCGGAGCGGCGATGCTCGGCGCGATGAGCTATATCGGTGACCGGCTCGGCATCTTCAAAAGTCTGGCCGACGGCGCTCCGCTCAGCTCGGTGGAGCTGGCCGAGAAAACCGGGCTTGACGAACGCTATCTGCGAGAGTGGCTCGGCGCGATGACCGCGGCCGAATACCTGAACTACGACGCGGCCTCGAAGCGCTACTCGATGCCGGCCGAAAACGCGATGATCCTGGCGCGCGAGGAGTCGCCCTTTTTCATGGGCGGCTTCATCCAGGGAATCATCCCCAATCTCTCGGTCACCCCCAAGGTGCTGGAAGCGTTCAGGACCGGCAAGGGCGTACGCCAGAGCGAGTACCCGCCGGAAACGTTCGAGTCGATGGAGCGATCCACGGCCAACATGTATCGCAACCAGCTCGTGAAACACTGGCTGCCGGCGATGCCACACATCATCAAGGTGCTGGAAGAAGGCGGCAGCGCACTCGATGTCGGATGTGGCAGCGGACGATGTGCGATCACGCTGGCGCGATCCTTTCCCAAGGCCAAGATTTTCGGCTACGACGCGCATCCGGGCTCGCTGGAACGGGCACGCAACAATGCGCGCGCCGCGGGTCTCGGCAATCGCATTTCCTTTGAAGTGGTCGATTGCACGCAGTTGCCGGCCGCGAAATTCGATTTCATTTCGACCTTCGATGTGGTGCATGACTCGATCGATCCGGTGGGGCTGCTGCGATCGATTCGCGCTGCGCTCAGGCCCGGTGGCACCTACCTGATGGTCGAGGTGAACGTGTCGGCGCGGCTTGAAGACAATATCAGCGCGATGGGCCGGATGATGTATTCGATGAGCACGCTGTACTGCATGAGTGTGTCGCTCGGCGGTGGCGGTGCAGGTATTGGCGCCTGCATGGGGGAGGAGAAGGCGCGCGAGCTGGCTAAGGCAGCGGGCTTTTCCAGTTTCGAGCGTCTACCGGTGAAGGATTTGTTTTCGGTGCTCTACGAGCTGAAGCCATAGGGGCGCAGCCAATACCCCGTGGGCTTGTCTTCCAACCGGCTCCGGCCACCGAAGCACAACCCCCACGAGCCAACTGCACGCAGGCCGGAGGCTGCAGTGAGACCCGTCCGATTTCTCACGCAAATTCCTTTTTCCGCCGATGGCATCGCCTTTGCCCCGTGGACTTCTGAGGCTCGAATGACAAGTTTGCGATCGTATCTACTCCTGATCATGATTGCCCCCCTGCTGGCTGCACCGGCCATGGGCGCGAGCCAGAGCAAGCCCGTCGAGTGGCCGTACTACGGCAACGATCAGGGCGGCCAGCGTTTTTCGCCGCTCGACCAGATCAATCGCGGCAACGTTTCCCTGCTCAAGGTCGCCTGGATCTACCACACCGGCGACATCTCCAATGGCCACCCGGGCCCCAGCAAAAGCGGGTTTGAAAACACTCCCATCGTGGCCGATGGGACTATGTACATCTCGAGCCCGTTCTGTCGGGTGATCGCACTGAATCCCGAAACCGGTACCGAGATATGGAGCTACGATCCGCAGATCAGGAAGGACCAGCCCTATTCGGAAGGACTGATTAATCGCGGCGTATCCTCGTGGCTTGACCCGGAGCGCAAACCGGCCGAGGCATGCCGGCGCCGAATCTTTATCGCCACCATCGATGCGCGGTTAATCGCACTTGACGCGGCCACGGGAAGACCCTGCTCCGATTTCGGCGCGACGGGAACCGTTAATCTCAAGAGCGGCGTGAAAAATATCGACCGGATCGGTTACCACGGCGAATACGAGGAGACCTCGCCGCCCGCGATCGTCGACGATCTGGTCATCGTAGGTTCCGCGATCGGTGACAACCGAGCGATCGATGAACCGCTCGGGACGGTGCGCGCCTTCGACGCGCGGACCGGATCGTTGCGATGGTCCTGGAATCCGATCCCGCAAGGACCCGATGACCCTACGTGGAAGGACTGGAAACCGCAGGACGCGCTTGCGACCGGCGCGGGCAACACCTGGGCGCCAATCTCGGTCGATCCGCAAAATGAGCTGGTGTTTCTGCCGGTTGCGAGTGCCAGTCCCGACTATTTCGGCGGCGCGCGCCGTGGTTCCGACGTCTATTCAGATTCGCTTGTGGCATTGCACGCTCAGACCGGCCGCCTGGCGTGGTACTTCCAGACCACCCACCACGATTTGTGGGACTACGACAATCCGTCGCAGCCGTTGCTCGCCACCATCCGGCACTCCGGCGCCGAAATTCCCGCGGTGGTGCAGGGTACCAAGCGCGGACAATTGTTTGTTTTCAACCGGCTGACCGGAGCGCCGGTGTTTCCCATCGTCGAAAAACCGGTTCCGCAATCCGATACTCCCGGCGAGGAGACCGCCCCCACCCAGCCCTTCCCTGCGTTGCCGCCGCCCCTGGTGCCGCAGACGTTGACGGCCGATCAGGCATGGGGCGTGACCTATTTTGATCGGCGCCAGTGCCGCAAGCGGATGGAGGAGTTGCGGTCCGAGGGAATCTTCACACCGCCATCGGTTGGTGGCTCGCTGATCATTCCGGGCAATACGGGGGGAATGAACTGGAGCGGCGCCGCGTTTGACCCCCAGCGTCAGATAATCGTCACCAACCTGAATAATCTGGTCGCGGACGTTCACCTGATCCCGCGTCCCGAATTTACCGAGCGACAAAGCAACTCGCGCGGGTTCGATCTCGAATTTGCCCCGCAGTTGGGCGCCTCCTACGGGATGAGCCGCACCTTCATACGTTCATCACTCCTCGGGCTCCCCTGCAATCCACCGCCCTGGGGTATGCTGGCGGCGGTCGATCTGTCGACGGGTCAGATCCGATGGTCGGTGCCGCTCGGCGACTCCGGCGCGGTTGCGCGCTCGGTTGCCCATATTCCACTGCCCGATTTTCACTGGGGCGGGCCGAGCCTGGGCGGTGAAATTGTCACCGCCGGCGGGCTGGTCTTCATTGCGGGGGTCCTCGGCGACCCGCATTTCCGCGCCTTCGATATCGAAACCGGCCAGCTGCGATGGACCGGCGACCTGCCGGCAGGGGGCAACGCCACTCCCATGTCTTACAGCATCAACGGCCGGCAGTATGTCGTGATCGCGGCAGGCGGTCACGCGAAATTCGACTCGCCGCGCAGCGACAGCCTGGTCGCCTTCGCGCTTCCACAAGCGAGCGCCGCAGCCAGCAGCGGCAATTGAGCGCACTCCTCCAGGTCGGTAGGGCTGGGCGCGGTCCACGTGCGGTGAAACGCGGCCGTCTTTTGGCCGGCCAATTCCACCCGATGAATTCCGCGATTTCTTAGTTCCGGAGAAATCGCAGTCGGCTCCGGACTACCTAGCGCCTTTGAATGTTGCGATCCACCATTTGTTGCCGTACGGATCGCCGATGCCGGCAACTCTGTCGCCCCACGGCATGTCCGCCGGCGCGCCCAGCGAGCGGGCGCCGAGACCGAGTGCGCGTTTATATGATGCATCGACGTCCGGCATGTAGAGGTAAAGGGTCGCCGGCGGCGGTGCGCTGGTAGGGGTTTTGTTCCATTCGCTAGGCGGCCCGAACTCGCGTGGAATCGATTTTGCGATGCCGAGCATCACGATCGAATCACCGATCTTGATCTCGGCGTGATACCCATCCTCGTTTCCGGTCCCCTGAAACCGCACTTCGGCATTAAACGCCTGCTTAAGGAATTCGATCAGATCGAGCCGCCCGTAGATGTACGGCGTGATCGTGTGAAAATCTTTTTGCTGGTAGTCAGCCATCGGAATTCTCCTTGACCAATCTGGCCTTTCGCGCCCGTCCCGAGTTAAATTGGAGCGCCGCTTTGGATTAAAAACGATGGCGTTTGAGCCGGTCGGTTTCAAGGGCAAAAAGATCCTCATCACCGGTGCCACCGGCCTGGTGGCCAGGCCCCTGGTGCGTGCGTACGCCGAGGACGGGACCGTCTATGCGATGGCGCGCTATGGGAGAGCGGAGGACCGACACGCCATGGAAGCGCTGGGCGCAATTCCAATCGCCGTCGATCTGGCCCAAGAGCCAAGCCTGGCGGCAGTTCCCGAAGATATCGATTACGTGATCAATTGCGCGGTCGCGCGCAGTGGCAACTTCGACCTGGACTTCCGTGCCAATGCCGACGGGGTTGGCTTTCTGATGGCGCGATGTCGCAAGACCAAGGCTTTTCTGCATATCTCCAGCACTGCGGTCTACGAATATCGGGGCCACGCACCGCGCAAGGAGTCCGACCCGCTGGGCGATAACCATCGCGCGATGTTTGCGACCTACTCCATCTCCAAGATCGCCGGGGAACGGGTGTGCATGTTCGCTGCGCGCCACTTTGGTATTCCGACTACTATCGCGCGACTTTGCGTTCCGTATGGTGAGCACGGCGGCTGGCCGTTCTTTCACCTGATGATGATGCGCAACGGCGCGCCCATCGAGGTGCACCCCGAGCGCCCCAACTATTACAACCTGCTGCACGTCGAGGACTGCATCGAAAAGATCCCGCGCCTGTTGGCGGCCGCCACGCCGGAGGTCACGTTGACCAATTTCGCGGGCTCGCCGCGCGTGAGTATCGAGGAATGGTGCGACTATATGGGTGAGCTGACTGGGCTCAAGCCGCGCTACATCGATAATCCGAGCGCCTTCGGGAGCTTGTGCACCGACCTGACGCGGATGCGCGAACTGGTGGGCGATACCAGGGTTGATTGGCACGCCGGCATTCGCAGGATGATCGCGGCGCTTGCTCCGGAACTGCTGACCAATCGTTCGACCACCTAAGCGCCCGTCCCGTACTCGTCGATCCCGGACTCGCCCGCGAGCGACCGGGGCGCGAGGACCCGCGACATCGCGACGATAGCTTCCGGACGCGTTTCGAATGCCACCCGACACAATGGTTGCCGCGAAAAAGGAAGCTAACCGTCAGGCCAGGCGAGCGCGGAACGCCTCACTCATGGCGGGCAGCATCACCGCCCAATCGGCAACGATCCCGAAGTTCGCGCGCTCGAAGATCGCGGCCTCCGGATCGTTGTTGATCGCGACCACGGTTTCGGCGCGTTTGATGCCGACCGTGTGGTTCGGGACCCCGCGGATTCCAATCGCCAGATAGAGGCGCGGATCGATGGCTTTGCCGGTGAGTCCGACCTGGAGCTGGCGCGGCACCCATCCAGCGTCCGTCACGCGCCGCGTCGCGCACAGCGCCGCGCGCATCATTCGCGCGAAGTCGGTCGCCCGTGCGACGCCTTCCGGCCCCCCCACCCCGGTTCCCACTCCCACCACCACTTCCGCACCCTCGAGTGGCTCGATCGAACCGTCAAGCAGCGAGTGCTGCGCGACCACCTCGCTGAGCGCCGCTGACGATTGCGGAATGATGGTTTCAACCGCTGCGACGCGCTCCCCGCGTGGCTCGGCCAGCTCCAGCATCCCCTGGCGCACCGTCGCCATCTGCGGGTAGGTCTTGGAAAGAATCGGCGCCACGATATTACCGCCGAAGGCCGGTTTGAGCGCAACCATCCGGTCCTGCTCATCTACTTCGAGCCCGATCGCGTCGCCGGTGAGTCCCAGGCCAAGCCGCGCGGCAAGCCGTGGCCCCCAATCGCGTCCGCGTTCACTGGCGGGGAGCAGGAGACCCCATGGCGCCCTCTCGCGCACCAGCTGCGCAACGGCCGCGGCCGCGCTGGCCGGCGAATAGGACTCGAGCTCTGGATGGTCGAGCACCATGACGCGGTCCGCTCCGTAGCTGGCGACCAACCCCGCGTGCTGCGCGAACGACTTGGTAAAACCGACGGCGACCACGGCCCCGCCGAGACTCGCCGCGAGTTGGTCGGCGCTGGAAAGAAGCTCGAGCGAGCCGCGCGTGACATGCCCGCGCAGGTCCATCTCACACGCGACCCAGATGTCACGATTGCGTGTCCCGTTGCGGATGCCAGGAGCGATAAGCCGGCGCTCCCTCTTGCGCGGCGTCAGCGCGCCCGCCTGGTCGAGACTTTCGACCAACGCCGCGGCAGCACGCTTCGGATCGGCCGCGTCGATGAACTTGCATTCGGTCTTCGGGGTGGGCTGCACGAGCACTTCCTGCACCCAGGTCGGTGACCCCGTAAAGCCAAACGCGTCGGGCGCACTGCTCAGCTCACCCGCGCGGACGACCTGAATGGGTTTCGATTTGGCGGCTTCCTGGGCGCCCGGCTTCATCTTGATTGGTTGCGCCACCCGTTCCGCGCAGGTCAGCACGACCGGCATCAACGCCTTGATCTCTTCGTAGCCCTCATCGCTTTCGCGCTCGGCGCGAATGATGCGCCCGTCGATCTCGAGTTTGCGCACCCCGGTAATCTGCGCGGCGGCGATCAGCTCGGCAATTTCCGGACCCACCTGGCCGGTTTCCGCGTCGAGCGAATATTTACCCAGCAGGACCAGGTCGAAGCTCCCGCGCGAAAGCCACGTGGCAAGCGCCCGCGCGGTCGCGAGCGTGTCCGATCCGGCAAAGGCCCGATCTTCCAGGTGCACCGCATCGTCCATCCCCATCGCGAGAGCATCGACCAGGGCTTGCCGTGCCTGCGGCGGACCCATCGTGACCACGGTGCACTCGGCGCCGTGCCGATTCTTCAGCTCGACTGCCAGCGAAATCGCGCGAAGGTCGAATGCGCTGATTACAGCGGGTCCATCGCGCTTGATGGTCTTGGTTTCGGCATCGAAGTTCGCGTCTTCGATGAGGGGAATCTGCTTGATGCAAACAGCGATTTTGAGCACGAGCATCTCCTGTTTGCTCGAGGCTAATCGACCGCGGCGCGCCGATGCAACAAACCCCACTTACGAGCGCGCGCCCGATCGGTTAACGTGCGCGAAGTGCGAGCGGACCGAAAATCATGGGTGGGCGCAGCCATCGTCCTGCTGAGCGTCGCCGCCATGTTCGGCCGCGCGCGCGGCGCGCTGGCGGCGAGTCCCCAGCGTATCGTGTCGCTTACGCCTTCGGTCACCGAGATCCTGTTCTCGCTCGGCGCCGGTGATGAAGTAGTCGGAGTATCGCAATATTCCGACTTCCCACCCCAAGCCACGCGCCTGCCCCAGGTCGGCTCATTTCTGACCCCGAATCTTGAGGCGATCATCGCCTTGCATCCGACCCTCGTGATCGGGATTGGTTTGTCATCCGAGATGCGGCAAATTCGCGCGCTCAAGGAAATGGGTTGCTCCATTCTGACCATCCGCGATGATTCGGTCACGGAGATCGAGGAGAGTATTCGCGAGATCGGGCGCAAGACGGACCGCGCGGACTCCGCCCGGAGGTTGCTAGAAAAGCTCAACGCGCAAATCGGCGAGGTTCGCAGCAAAGTATCCGAACTGCCACGGGTCAGCGTCTTGATGCTGGTGGGGCACGAACCTCTGATTGCGGTTGGACCCGGAACCTTCCTCGATGACCTGCTCAAGCTCTCCAATGCCGAGAACATCGCGGATTCGATCGGGCAGCCGTGGCCTAAACTCAGTATCGAATACATCATCGCCATGAAACCGCAGGTGATACTCGACGGGCAGATGGGATCCGACCCCGCCGCTCCCGCCCAGTTCTGGCAGAAGTATCCGAGCATCCCGGCAGTGCGAAACCATCGTGTCTACGGCTACCCGAGCGATCGGATTCTGCATGCCGGACCGCACATTGGAACTTCCCTGGAGATGCTCGCAGCGATGATTCACCCGGGAGCGTTCCCCGCATCGACGTCGCCGCGAGGCGAAGTCCAGTGACGATGCTGTCCACGACTGCTGCGCGTCACGACCCGATCGCGGGAGCGTACCTGACCACCTCACGGATGGTCTCGGTGCTCATGCTGCTCACGCTCGGGTTGCTCGTGACCATGCTGGTCGCGGCCAAGTTCGGGAGCGTCCATATAAGGCTGGTGAGCGCCTTCGCCGATGCGTCGAGCTCCGATCACGCGATTTTTTTTGGCGCGCGCCTGCCGCGACTGATAATGGCGGTCATCGTGGGCGCGGTGCTTGCGGCGGTGGGCGCCGCTCTGCAAGCGCTGGTGCGCAATCCGTTGGCCGAGGGCGGGATACTTGGCATCTCGGGCGGAGGCGCGCTCGGCGCAATTGTCGCGTTGGTGTTCCTCACTCGTATCGGCGCGTCTGAAACCACGGTGGTGCCGCTGGTCGCGTTTGGTGCGGCGCTGCTTTCGACCGTGGCCGTCTATCAGCTGGCCGAAGTGGAGGGCCAGCTCGAGCCATTTACGCTGCTGCTGGTCGGCGTGATTTTCAACGCGTTCTGGGGCGCCGCGATCATGGTGGTCAACAGCGTGGTCAATTTTTACTATGCGCACACCATCCTGTTCTGGTTGATGGGCAGCCTGGAGGCGCCCACCTGGCACGAGGTGGTACTGGTGGCGGTGCTGGGCTTAGGCGGCTTCGTCGCGCTCATGTTCTACGCGCGCGACATGAACCTGCTGAGTCTTGGCGACGAAGCGGCGGCCGAGCTGGGGGTGGACGTCGACTTCCTGCGGCGGCTTATCTTCGTCGCAACCTCGGTGATGGTCGGCGCGGTGGTTTCGGTCAGCGGCATCATCTCTTTCGTGGGCCTGATCGTGCCGCACATGCTGCGGATTGCGTTCGGCTCTGATCACCGATTGCTGATCCCCGCTTCGCTGATCGGCGGCGCGGCCTTCATGGTGATCGCGGACCTGATTGCCCGGGTTGCAATCGCGCCCGCGGAAATTCCGGTCGGAGCGATCACCGCACTCTTCGGGGGTCCGTTCTTCGTTTACATGCTGCGCCGCGAAGGCGGAAAGCCGCTGGGGCTGTGAGCAGCGGCGCGACCCAGCACGATGCTGCCCTCACCGCGCGCGACCTGCGGGCTGGCTATCCGAGTGTGCCGGTGCTGCGCGGGGTCTCGCTCGAAGTCGCGCCCGGCGAGCTGCTCGCAATCGTGGGTCCCAACGGCAGCGGAAAGTCGACGTTGCTGCGAGTGCTCGGCGGCACGCTGCGCCCGTGGCAGGGGAGCGTGGAGCTGCAAGGCCGGCCCATTCAATCGCTGCAGCGGCGCGCGATCGCGCGCGAGATCGCCGTCGTCGCCCAGGAGAATATGGTCGCGTTCCGGTTCACGGTGTTGGAGATCGTGCTGATGGGCCGTGCACCACATTTGGGCACATTTCGCTTCGAGAGCCGTCACGATCTGGAGATCGCGCAGGCGGCGCTCGAGCGCTTCGATCTGCTGCCGCTAGCGCATCGTCACATCGAGGAATTGTCGGGCGGCGAGCGCAAGCGCGTGTTCCTCGCGCGCGCGCTCACCCAGCAACCGCGCGTAATGCTGCTCGACGAACCGACCGCATTCCTGGACCTCAAGCACGTGGTGGGAATTTTCTCGCGCTTCCGGGAATTGGCGACTGCGCGCGGCCTGGCCGTGGTAGCGACCCTGCACGATCTGAATGCCGCAGCGGCTTACGCCGACCGAGTGATGCTGCTCAAAGCCGGCGAGGTCGTCGGCTACGGCACGCCCTCCGAAGTTCTAACCGAGAGCAATCTGAAATCGGTCTACGAAACCGAAATCTACGTGGGGAAAAATCCCGTCACCGGCCAGCTCACGATCTTGCCGGTACACACTTCACGTGCCACCCCCCAGTAATTGCCAAAAGCGGAGCGTTTTTAATGACCTCTTGAAAGTCTTCGGTCCGCCGCGCTCGGACTCGCGGCTCGGATTCAACCTGTTTTCTGGCCGCGGCCAACCAGCCTAAAAGCCCAATCCATAGAGCTGTGCAGCGTGGTCGAGAGTTAGCTTCTTGCGCATCTCCGCGGATAGTGACTTCATCTGGCGCTCGATCGTCGCGCGAGTTCGGCGGAAGACCGGCGCCGCCCAGGCCGCGGTTCCCTGACTTGGGGGTCGGCACGACTGTGTCCTCTAGGCAGAGTCGTGCCGCCGCCGCAAACTCGACGCCTGCTTTCAGGTCAATTGGGGTCTGCGCTGGGTGAGCAAAATTGCAGAACCCCACGAGACCATGAGCGCGATCGCTATATAAATTACGGCGAAAAGCGGCGCCTGCCAGTTCTGCGGAGTCTTGATCGTAAAGAGCGTCATATTGATGAGCACGTAAGCGGCGTATGCCCAGGCCATCGGCACCGCCCATCGTTTCTGTCGCCAGATCCCGATGACGTACACGAGCAGGAATATTCCGAAGGCGGGTCCGAGTATGGCGTTGGCCAAACCCGTGGTTTTCGTTCCAAAGAATACGAAACCCGCTCGGCCTCTGCTCAGCGGTTTTGAAATATTCGATACCGCCAGCAGTACGAACAGGATCGCAAAGACCGTCAGGATTGGACCACGTGTGGTTTTTTCTTCCATGGAGAATCGTCTCGGGTGGGTTGTTCGCATCCACGAGCACCTGATCTTCCGTTATCCACGTCATTCTGAAGCGGAATCTGCTCCCAGCCAAGCGCTGATCCGGGCTCGAATTTTGAATCACTGCACGCCGCTTTTCCTCGACGAAACCTCCCGTCGGAGGGACCTTCCTCGTCGAAAACGCCTGCACCTCATTCCGATCGGGACCGAGGAATCGCCGCGGCGGTTCGGGTTGCCGCCCAACGATGCAGCAGATTGCGCCGCCCGCTTGGCATGGTTAACCTTGAATTGATGGATTCCTACTGGGGTGAACCGCTCAACCTGATCTTCGACGCCGACGATACGCTGTGGGATTCCAACGTCCACTTCCTCGAAGCGTGCGATGAGTTTGTAGTGGCGTGTACGCGTGCCGGCATTCCCGGTCCGGCGCAGCGCATCAAAGGCGCGGTTCGCGATGCTGAACTGGACCTGATTAACACTCACGGCTATGGCCGCAAGCCGTACGTGCTGGCGCTTCATCAGGCGGCGCGCGGATTGATCACCAATGGGGGTGCGGCGCGGCTGCATGCGGAAATCGATCGCATCGGTGATTACCTGATCGAGCGACACTGCGAATTGCTGCCCGAGGTCGACACCACCCTGCTCGAATTGTCCCGCCGCCACACGCTGCTGCTGCTGACCAAGGGCCAGCGCGATGAGCAACTGAGCAAGCTGGCGGACACCGGCCTGATGCCCCTGTTCAGCCGAATCGAGACACCCCACGAAAAAAACACCGAGGCCTACCAGCGCCTGATTCGTGAGGCGGAATTGCATCCGGAGTGCACCTGGATGATCGGCAACAGCCCGCGCTCGGATATCAACCCCGCCGTTCGCGCCGGGCTGCGCGCGGTCTTTATCCCTTACCCGCATACCTGGGAGCTGGAAGACGAGGAGCTGCTGGTGAGCGAACGCATCCTCGAGATCGAAGCCTTCCGCCACTTGCTGCAGTTGTTCTAGAATCGACCCTTCGATGCCCAAAGCGGAACCGACAGCAGAACGCGCGGCGAAGTCCGCGCCGGCGAGGACCCGAAAAGGACGACCGCCTCTCGCCCTGCGCCCGCTCCATCGGATGTGGCGCAAGACGATCGATGAAATCGAGGTTTCGCGCGTCGACTTGCCGGTGCGCAAGCTGCGCGACGCCCATCGCAAGACGGTCGCCTGCCAGATCAGCGATTTTCACGTGGATCGCGATGAGGACCTCGCGCGGCTCTTCCTGGCAGTCGAAGCAGTAAATCGCGAGCATCCGGATTTCGTGTTCCTTACCGGCGACTATTTCTCCGGCCCGGACACGATGCAGCGCTATGTCGATGCATTCCGCGGTGCACTGCGACAGCTGAAGCCCAAGGCCGGATTGTTCGCGATTCTTGGCAATCACGATCACTGGTCCTCATCCGAACGTGTTACCGAGGCGCTGCACGCCGCGGGCGCCGAGGTCCTGGTCAATGAGAGCCGGCGCGTCGGTGTCAACGGTTCCGAGTTGGTGGTGGTGGGTATCGACGATCTGTGGGCGCGGCGCGCGGAGCCGGTGCGCGCCTTCAGCCAAGTGCGGCCCGGCGATACAACCATTGTGCTGGCGCACAATCCCGACACCGCGCTCTACGCGAAGCATCTGCAGCCCGGGGTGATGTTATCCGGTCATACCCATGGCGGCGTGGTGCGTATCCCCTACTATGGCTCGCCCTTCAAATCGATTCTGAAAATCGGCAAACGCTTTTACTCGGGCCTTAACCGCTTCGAAGACTTCTACATCTATACAAATCGGGGGCTCGGCACCTTCTGGCTCCGAATCCGAATTAACTGCCGCCCCGAGGTCTCGCGCTTCACCCTGATCCCCTTCTCGGAAGCCAGCGAAACGGCCGCCACCGCGGTGCGGCATCGTCCCCGCCGCCGCATTCGGCAGGTCGCGCGCACTCGACGCACCAGCAAGCGCCACCATCCGGCTCACTAACAAGGCGTTGAAAGCGTCGGGATCGAGAAGTTCGATTTCGACCACCCCTGCGAAGAAGATGCCTGATTTCCGCTAGCTTTCTCGCCCCGGGGGAGATTACCGTTAGGAAAACTGTCCGGGAAAATCCGTTTTCCTGGGCCGGCTGATTCCAAGGAGCAGGCGCAGTGCTCGATCTCGCGATCATCGGCGCAACCGTAGTAACCGCGTCGGGGGTTTCACCTACCGACCTCGGGGTCCGCGCCGAAAAAATTGTTGAGCTCAGCGCACCCGGGGCGCTCAGCGCGCAGGCATCCCAGACCATTGATGCCGCCGGAATGCTTCTGCTCCCGGGCGCAATCGATCCGCACACGCATCTCGATGCGGAAATGTTTGCCTCACGCAGCGCCGACGACTTCGAATCGGGCACGATTGCTGCCAGTGCGGGCGGAGTCACTTCGATAATCGACTACGCGTTTCAACCCGAGAACGGTTCGCTCGCCGATGCGGCTGATAAGTGGGACGCAAAGGCGCAGGGCCGGGCTGTCATCGACTACGGATTCCACGTCGCGATTCTGGATCCGACGCCCGACGCTATCGCGGAGATTCCGCGCATCGTCGATCGCGGTATCAGCAGCTTCAAGATTTTCATGATGAACCGGTTCGAGGCGCGCGTGCGCGACTTCATGCGCGCGTTTCGTGCGGCTGCGGAAGCGGGTGCCCTGCTCACCATCCACGCGGAAGACGAACACCTGATCGGCTACTGCACCGAACGCCTCCTCGCGGAGGGCCACCGCGGGGTCGAGTATTTCGCGGCCAGCCGTCCGCCGATCGTGGAAGAGGCGGCAGTCAAGCGGGCACTTGCGATGGCGACCATCGCGGGCGCGCCTGCCTATTTTGTTCATCTGTCGAGTGCGCGCGCGATCGATGCGATTCGCCGTGCTCGCGGCGAGGGCCGCCCCGTGCTCGCCGAGACACGGCCCATCTACCTGTATCTGACTGAAGATCGCTTCCGCGAGCCGCAGGGTGAACGGTACGTCGGGTATCCCCCGCTGCGTCCGCAGCGCGACGTCGACGTAATCTGGGAGGGCCTCGCCGACGGGACCATCGATGTGGTCGCAACCGACCATCTCTCCTGGACGCTGCAGCAGAAGCTGTCGGCAGACCGCTTCACGCGCATAAGACCGGGAATGTCCAATCTGGAGACGCTGGTGCCGATGCTTTACTCGGAGGGCGTCGGCAAGCGGCGTATCTCGCTCCAGCGGATGGTCGACCTGGTGGCAACCAATCCCGCGAAGATTTTCGGGCTCTATCCGCGCAAGGGGGCGATCGTGGTCGGCGCCGACGCCGACCTTGTGGTATTCGACCCCGGCCGCAAAGTCGTGATCCGCAGCGCGGAGATGCATTCGCGCGCCGACTATGATCCATTTGACGGGTTCGAAGTAACCGGATGGCCGCGCGAAACGATCTCGCACGGTGAAGTCATCGTCGCCGATCGCAAACCCGACGCCCGCGCCGGCCGCGGCCAATTCCTCGCGCGGGAAAAGTTTGCGCAGAACTGGCGCGAGTCGTAGACGCCTGCTCAGCGATGGCCACTACGTCGGCGCGGAGTCGCCCCGGTGCCCTGCGGCATGGGCTGCTTCAGTTGCTCCCGGTTCCGGTTTCGCGTAACCTCCCTCATCTCAAACGGAGGTGCGTTTCATGGCCACCATTACGCGAACTGTCGTCGAACGCTGTGAGACGCGCCCGCTCCTTCTAGCCCGCTAAGATCCAAATCACACAATCGGCGGAGCGTTTCGCTCGATGCACACGTGTGCCCGCGAAACGCCCTGCGTCTCGTGGGGCTCGAAATTCCGTGTACCGGAATTGAGAGGAGCCCGAGAACTTGAGATTGAAGATCGTGCCAGAAGGCCGGAGGCTTTCGCCGACACCGAGGAAGGCCCCCGGCGGCGATGTCGTGGCCATCTTCCTGAGCTGGTCGCTCATCCGCGCGATGTTTCACCGCGGCTACGTGCTCACCGCGTTTCTATACTTCGTCGTCCACGCGCACCTCTCCCCCTCCCAGCTCACTTTGCTGGCAACCGTCATGTCGGTAACCAAGTCGTTCTCCGACATACCGGCGGGTGCGTGGGCCGATGCGATCGGCCGTAGATGGTCACTGGTAATCGGACACGTCCTGCTCGCCGCGGGTATGACGATGACTGGATTTGTAACCGCCTATTCATTGATCATCGCAACCCAGGTGTTATGGGCCCTCGGATGGGCCTTCTCGGATGGCGCAGATGTGGCATGGCTGACCGACGAGTTTGAGGGGCCGGGGCTGATTGACCGCGTGTTGGCCAGGAGCCTCCGCCTGCGATGGGTTGGCGGAGCGATCGGGATGCTTGCATTTGGGATTCTCGGATGGGCAATCAGCCTCGCGGCGGCGATTGTGGTTTCCGGAGCCGGTATGGCGCTGCTCGGAATCCAGGTTGCGGTGCAGTTTCGCGAGCGGAAGTTCGTTCGCGCTCCCCAAGCCTGGTCGTCACCCTTGCCGATCCTCCGGCGCGGATTCGCGCTTGCCTTTCGCGACAGCGAGGTTTTGCTGGTTTTCGCCGCGACCTTCCTCAGCGAGGGTGCCACCATCATCGGGTGGCTGTTTCCAGAGCGGCTCGTCAGTCTTGGCTTCTCAAGTGATCCGGTTTTGTCGTGGACGGTCATCGGAATTCTATCTTTCATGGTCGGGGTCGTTTCTTTGCGCCTGGTCGAAGCGCGTATCGACCGCCCCGACACCGCCCGGCGGATATATGCGCTCGCGTGCCTGATTGGGGTTGCCGGGGTCGTACTCCTGACGTACGGGAGGAACGTTGTCGTCGTGGGATTCGGGATGCTGCTCGTGTGGGGGATTGCGTTCAACCTTACCCGCGCGGTGAGCGTCATATGGGTGAATCGCCGCACGACCAGCGACGTGAGAGCAACCGTACTTTCATGCCTTTCTCAAGCCGAGTCGTTCGGCGAAATCGTCAGCGGCTCCGCGCTGACGCTCCTGGCCAGGGCGGCGGACCTGCGGTCTACACTCTTGGCCGCGGGAGCGCTTTTGGCACTTGCGGGCGTCGCGCTTACCGGGTTCCGCGCTGAGCGGGCGGCTTTGGCTGGGCATCGACGAGGCGCCGCCTAGCATGCTGAACCGACCCAAGATACCGCATCGATCTGTGATCGGCGTGCTGCGGAGCTACGGGCTAAAGACTGCCGCGGCGACGTTTCTCCCCAGCGGCGACGCCAACAGTGCGGTCTACTCCGCTGACGCGGACGGCTTTCGGTACTTTCTCAAATTGCGATGCGGAGACTTCGACGAGATCGCCGCAACCGTTCCCGCCTATCTGCATTCGCAGGGCATCACCCGCCTGATGGCGCCGTTACTGGCCGCCACGGGCCAGCCATGGATCCATGCGCATGGCTTCGACTGGATGCTGTATCCATTCTTCGAGGGAAAGACCGGCTTTGAACGCCCGCTGTCGCAGGCAAATTGGATCGCACTCGGCGAAACGATGCGGCTGGTTCACGCGACAAACCTCCCGCCCGAGATCGCTCGGCGGGTGCCACAGGTATCTTACTCGTCCCAGTATCGGGACGTCGTGAAAGCGTTGGACAACGGGGTCGCAGGCCCACGCGGTTTCGGCGATCCGGTGGCCGCGCAAGTCGCCGAGTTTTGGACAAAGCACCGAGGCGATATCCGGACCGTGGTCGAGCGCGCCGGGCAACTCGCAGAAAAAATGCGCGGGCGTGGTGGCGCACTGGTTTTGTGCCATTCGGATTTGCACGCTGGAAATGTTCTGGTCGGTGCAGACGACGCGCTGACGGTGGTGGACTGGGATAATCCCCTCTTCGCCCCGAAGGAACGAGACCTGATGTTCATAGGAGGCGGGATTGGCGGCGCGTGGAACGATGTCCGCGAAAGCGGATGGTTTTTCACCGGGTACGGTTCTGCAGAAATCGATCCGATCGCGATCGCTTTCTTTCGTTACGAGCGGATCGTGGTCGATATGGCGGAGTATGGCCAAAGGATGTTTGACCCGAACACCAGCGCCAGCGATCGGCTCTCCAATCTGCGCAAGCTCGCGACCGCGTTCCTCCGCGAAAACGTTATCGATAAGGCCCATCAGTACTATTCGAGCATTACCTGAAGCGGCCGCCGGAAAATAATTGTGAAGGAAAGAAGCGCTATTGCTCGAAAACAGACGAAGAAACCGCTCAGCTTCGGGCATTCACCCCAACCCTTCTTCGGGATGCTTACTTGACTGGCGCCGTGTACTCGGCGAGTGATCTTCTATGGGCGAGCTGCTCGCGCTACCGAAGGCACATCTGCATGTGCATCTCGAGGGCTCGATCCGGGCCCGTACGCTTTCCGAGATAGCCCACCGGCATCGGCTTGAGCTGCCGGCGTGCGCCGAGCACGGATATCGCTTTCGCGATTTCGCCGACTTCAATCTGCAATATCGAGCGATTCGATCGTGTCTGCAGGACGCACAGGACTTCCGGCGCGTTGCATTCGAAATGTGTCAGGACGAGGGAGCGCAGGGCGTACGCTATGCGGAGGTCACCTTTACGCTGGGAGCGCACGGCCCGAGGCTCGGCAATTGGGACATGCCGCTGGAATCCGTATTGGAAGGCTTTGCGCAGGGCGAGCAGGCATTTGGCATCAAGTGCCGAGTGATTGTCGATCACGGGCGCAGCAAGCCGCCGGAACTCGCCTGGCAGGCGCTGCGCACCGCTCTGCGCTACCGCGACCTGGGAGTGGTGGGGTTTGGACTCGGTGGTGATGAAAAGTATCCGCCCGAGCAATTCGCGGAGGTTTTTCATGCCGCGGTGGATGGCGGATTGCACTCCGTGCCTCATGCCGGAGAGACCCGCGGTCCCGAGAGCATCCGCGGCGCGATACGCGCGTTGCGAGCCGAACGAATCGGCCATGGCATAAGCGTCCTGGACGACGAGACGCTGGTAGGGGAATTAAAGGCGCGCGGCATAGCGCTGGAAGTATGCCTGACCTCGAACGTCGCGATTCCCGCCCGGGTACCGTCGATTGACCGTCATCCGCTGCCGGACCTGCTGGCTGCAGGATTGACGGTTACCATCAATGCGGATACCCCGGCGATCTTCGCCGCACCGATTGCGTCCGAGTACCACTTGGCCCGCGACACCTTCGGCCTGGACGATGCCGCGCTCGCCGGGCTCGCACGGGCGAGCGTCACTGCTTCGTTCGCGGATACCGATACCAGGACCTCTCTCTACTGCGCTATCGACCGCTGGCTCGGCGAGGCGCATGCTACCGGCCGCTAGATTGCGACGCCCTGCTCGCGCAGGAACACGATGAGCCGGCTTACCGGGATCGCAGTCAGAAAATTGTAGCTGCCCGAGATTCGCTCGGCGAAGCGGAGCACCCCGTCCCCTTCGAACCCGCCGGCGCACCTCAGCACCGGGTATCGGGCGAGGTAATCCTGAATTTCGCGATCGGTCAGCGAGCGAAACGTGATTCGCGAGACCTCTACCACGGATAGGATTTTTCCGGTCGCCGGCCGCAGCACTACCAGCGAGGTCACGAATTCCAGGTCGCCGCCGGACAGTGCTCTGAGAAACCCGGCGGCTTCCTCGAAGTCCCGGGGTTTTTCGTAGATTCTGCCGTCCTTGGTCACCACCGCGTCGCCCGCAACGATGACCGCGTCGCGAATCTCTTCGGCCACCTTGTAAGCCTTGGCTTCGGCAAGTTTGCGAGTCAGCGCGACCGGATCGGAGTCTCTTATCGCCTTTTCGTCAATCGCGCTCGGACGCACTTCATAACTCACCCCGATCAGATCGAGCGCGCGCCTGCGCGAAAGCGACTCCGACGCGAGAACGATTCTCATCGGCCGATTTACAAGCGCGCCCAGCCGGAGCCTTCATGTCCGAAGTGAAAAATCTCCGGATGGAGGATTTCGGCCAGGATTTCCAGCGACTCGACGATGCGCGGCCCCGGTCGATTGAAGTACTGATTGCCGTCGGCGAGGAACACTTTGTGGTCACGGACGGCGCGGAGCGCGTTCCAGTGCGGACTGCGGCTGAGCGCGGGTAGTTCGCGGCGCGAGCGTTCCATCGGAAATCCGCACGGGGAGACCATGATCACGTCCGGGTCCCGCGCGGCAAGGTCCTCGATCTTCATCCACGGCGAATGCTCTCCGGCCCGGCCGAAGAGATTCGTGCCGCCCGCCATCCCGACCAATTCCGGCATCCAGTTCCCCGCCGACATCAGCGGCTCGATCCACTCGATACACGCGAAGCTTGGTCGGGTTTTCGCGAGCCGCGCGCGCTCGGCTACCGCATTCATTCGCGCCCGGAGCGCCGCGACTGTCTCCTCACCGCGTTCACGCGCACCCAGCGCCAGCGCCACCCGCGTCATGTCCGCGAACACATCCGCGAGCGCATAGGGGCTGAGCGACACGATCTGCGGACGCGCGCCGAGCCACTCGGCCACCGCCGCCTCGACCTCGCTTTGGTTGACCGCGCAGACTTCACATTGCGATTGCGTAACGATCACGTCGGGCCTCAGCTCGCGCAGTCGCGGCGCATCGACTCGATAAACCGAGAGCGCCTCTCCGACGATCCGCTTCACCCGCTCGTCGATCTCGGCGCTGGTGCCTTCCACCGCGAATTTCGGCTCGGTCAGTGCGGGCAGCTGCTCGACGCCCGCGGGAAAATCGCACTCGTGGGAACGCCCCACCAATTCGGCGCGGAAGCCGAGCGCGCAGACGATCTCGGTCGCGCTGGGCAGCAAGGTGACAATTCTATGCATCCCGGGGACTCCGTCGCTATTTGACGGTGTAGTTACACGATTCGATTTCACTCAAGCCGCGACTGCTGTTCACTTGTTTCAGGCTCACGGCACCTTCGCTGACTCCGGGCGCCACCACCTCGGCCACGAAATACTCGCCCTCCGGACGCGTCTCGAACTCGATTCGGCTGGAGGTATCACCAGAGGCATAGCACGTGACCGTGCCGGGTTGTTCAACGAACGGGTAATAGCCGCCCGACACGATAGCAATGGTCGCGTGGCCGCAGGTTATGTCCGGGTCCAGGGTCGCCGATAGCGGAGCGGATTGCCGATAGACGTAGATCACCGCGTGATTACTCGTCGGCTGCATGCGTTTGAAGGCTGTTCCCGGCGCGTAACATCCCACATACCCGATCGCGAGCGCCGCAAAAGTCAGCCGCTTAGATAACCGTCCCGCCAGCATCGCAACCGGCTCGGGATTTTATTCCTTGCCGCCGATCGCGCAAATCGGTTTTTAATCCGAAGCCGAAAAAGAAACGGCCCGCGCTGAGGCGAGCCGCTTATTTTGCAGTTCATCCAAAGGGTTTAGTCACATTACATGAAAGTCATCCACGTTGACAATGACTGGAGTGGCCCCGATCCTCGTCGTGCGGGGAAGCAGCGCGATGAGGTCACCAGTACAGGCGGTCGGGCTTGATTTCGGCACGACCAACAGCGCGATCGCGATCATCGGAAGCACCGGCGCACCACGTCTCGCGCGCTTCCGGAATGCGGCGGCCGATGCTGCCGACGCGGAAACCTTTCGATCGATTTTGTTTTTCGAGGCAACCGAAGAGACCGGTGGAACTGAATCCGCACTGTCGGTCGGCAATGAGGCGATTCGCCGCTACCTGGCCGCAGCCGGGAACGGCCGGCTGATTCAGTCGCTCAAGTCATTCCTCGCGGTACGCAGCTTTGAATCCACCGACATCATGGGCGAAGACTACTCATTGGGCGATCTGATCGCTCCCATTCTCATTGATCTGCGCAACGCCGCGGAAGCGCAGTTCGGACCGCTGCCGTCACGCGTGGTAGTCGGAAGGCCGGTACACTTCTCGGATGCGCGTACTCCGGACGACGACCGGTTCGCTCAGGCGCGCCTGGACGTTGCGATCCGGCGTGCCGGATGGGACGACATAATTTTCGAGTACGAACCGGTTGCCGCGGCCTATGACTATGCCAGCAGAATCACGCGCGACGAGATTGTCCTGATCGGAGACTTCGGCGGCGGCACCAGCGACTTCTCGATTCTCCGACTTAGACCACCCGGCGCCGCGCAAGACCCACGCTACGAGATTCTCGGCAACGATGGTGTCGCGATCGCCGGGGACGCGTTCGATGGACGGATGATGCATCATGTCGTCGCCCCGGCGCTCGGCCGCGGGTCGCGGTACCGGTCCCCGTACAGGATGGTTCTTCCGGTGCCGACCTGGCCGTACACCAAGCTGGAGCGCTGGCAGCTTCTGTCGCTGCTGAAAAACCCGTCCACCCTCTCTCGCCTGCGCGCCCTGCAGCGCGACGCGATCGAGTCGGCGAAAATAGCCGCCTTGGTGCATGTGGTAGACAACGACCTCGGCTATTACCTGTTTCGCTCGGTCGAGAAAACCAAGGTTGAGCTGTCATCGTCAGAGTCGACGGAGTTCGCGTTTTCTGACCCTCCGACTGAAATCAGCCGCAGTGTGGGACGGCGGGAATTCGAGGTGTGGGTTGCCCGTCATCTGCAGGAAATCGAGCACTGCGTCGATCGGCTGATGAACGCGGTCGCGCTTTTGCCAGGGCAGATCGACAGCGTGTTCCTGACCGGCGGTTCCTCCTTCGTGCCCGCGGTGCGCAGAATTTTCAGTCTTCGATTCGGTCCGGAGAAGATTCAGCTGGGCAATGAGTTCACCTCGGTGGCACGCGGCCTCGCCCTGCGCGCCCTGGAAGTGAGCTAGCGTCATCGCCGTGCTCTCCTCGTTGTTGCCGAGCTTCCGCTCTGGGCGCCAGCTGGGAGAGTGAGACAGTGCCAGACATCGCTGCTTTACGGCCGGGCAGGAGCTAAACCACGGCGCGCGGGTACTCTTTGCTCAGGTCCGGAAGATCGAGGCCGAGCTGCTCGCAGCGCTTCTCGATCATCGCAAGAAACAGATCGGCGAGCTCCTGGTTGTCGCGGCTTTTCAATCCGTAGCGGAGACAATCATAGGTGAAACCGCTCCCGGGAGGTCCGAAGAAATTGACCGCTCGCGGGAGCCATTCCCGCAGCGCCGCGTTGACGCTTTCGGCGCCGAAGCGCGCGACCGCGCGCCCGAGCTGTTCGGCCGCGAACACATCGTGGTCGGCCTCCTCTTCGAGAATGATTTCGGCTGCTTCAGCGTGCGGCGCGTAACTAGAGTCGCGATAGTTCACGCCGATCATGACCAGCCCGGTGGCGTCGAGCGCGATCGATGCCATCAACAGGTCGAGTTCTCCTTCCGCCTCCTGCGCGAAATACATCGGGGCTTCAAAGGACGGCGACTTGACCAGTATAGTCATCGTCCGATCCGCCTTCTGCTCGCTGATGCCCAGCACGTCGAGTAAGCGATAGATCAGGCGCGCGTGCTTGTGCTCCTCATGATAGTTCTTCTCGATCACCTCGCGCAGTGCCGGATTGTCGACGGTCTGGAGTGCGCGATGGTAGCCGAGCGCCGTGAGCTTTTCCGCCATGGCATGCGCGGCGAGCAGGCGGGTCAGGACCCGTCGGTAGTTCGGATCGATCCTGGCGACATCGCTGGCGCGCAGCGAACGCGGTGCGAACTCACGCCTGGTCGGCATGTTTCATACTTCAATGGGTGTGCCGGGCCGGCAAGATCACGGTCGCCGAGCCCGGCGTGGTTTTCTCGCCCTTGGCGTTTTCCAGCCAGATCTCGCAATCGACCAGGTGCTGATCCTTGTCGTGGTATTTCTTGACGACCCTGCCGCGGCATACCACCTTCGAACCGGGCTGATCCATACCGCGATACTGCACCGAGAGCTTGCGCAGCCATCCCTCGGGTCCCGCAAAATCGGTCATGAGCTGGCCGAGAAAGCCGTTCTTGAGCGCCCCGTGCAGGATGACCCCGGGCAGCTTGTTGGCCAGCGCGAAATCCTTGTCGTAGTGGATCTGGTAGAAGTCGCCCGAGGCACCGGCATACTTCACCAGTTGCTGGGTGGTCGGACTTTTCTCCAGCGGTCCGATCTCGGTTCCGACTTCGACGTCTTCGAAATAGATCTGGTGGGCCATGGTTTGCTTAAGCCTCCTGGCGACTAGTAACGAATGCCGGTTGAGCGCTGCGTCGCGCACAGTTCGCCGAACTGGTTGGTGTAGGTCGTTTCCATCGTGATGAATACCATCGGACCGAGCCGCCCCTCCGACTCGCGCAGGTCGGCGAGCCTGGTCTGGACGGTGATTCGATCGCCAGGGCGAATCGGGTGGAAGTATTCCCAATCCGAACCGCCATCGAGACCCCGGAACGACGTTCCCAGCGCGCCGATGCGCACGTCCGGGATCGGCGAACCCATCGACCGGCAGAAAGTGGGTGGCGCGATCATTCCACCGAAGCGTGATTCGCGGGCGCGATGGTCATCGTTGAACAGGGGATTCGAATCTCCGATCGCCTCCGCAAACCGGCGAATTGCACCGCGTTCGACCTCGTAGGTGCGCGGTTCTCCGGACCTACCGACCTGCTTGAGTGACTCTTCGTCGAGAATTTTGTTGGCCATCAGCTTGGGGATCCTTCGTCGTCAAAATGACTTCTCCTTATTACCACAGCAGCGCGGGGCCGTTAATGGAATTGGCCAAGAAGACCGGCGTGGGCCTATGATCGGGAAGCAGACCCGCTGCCTCACGGAGGTGGTTCGCGATGGCCAAATTGAGCGATGCGGAAGTAACCGAACAGCTGAAAGCGCTGCCCGGATGGGAGCGGCACGAGAACTCGATCCGCAAGCTGTTTCGGTTCAAGGAATTCATGGATGGAATCAAGTTCCTGAACCGGGTGGCGGACAAAGCCGAGGCCGCCGACCATCATCCGGACGTGACCATCAACTACACGCGAGTCACGATGACCTGCTCGACCCACGACCAGGGGGGCATCACGGAAAAGGATTTCAAGCTGGCGAAAGAGATCGAGCAGGAAGCCAAGCGGGCTTAGCCGATTCCCTGGATTGCGCGGCTTTCACGAATTCCCGGGTTGCATGAGCTTTAGTCCCGTGTGCCTGTCCAATCCGCGAGACCCGCTCATGACTTCCTCGGCACGAAGTGCTGGGTGCCTTCGCCGGCGTGGTTGATTTCGCGGACCAGGTCGGCGAGGTCTTGCGGGTTGGCCACGAAGTCGATGTCCGAGGTGTCCACGACCAGCAGCGGCGCCTCGTCGTAGTAAAAGAAAAAGTCGCGATACGCGGCCGAGACGCGCTCCAGGTATTCAAAGCTGATGTCGCGCTCGAAATCGCGGTTGCGCATGCGCAGGCGCTCGACCAACACTTCGACCCGTGCGCGCACGTAGACCACCAGGTCCGGCTTCGCCATCTCCGCGTTCAGCAGCTGATAGACGCCCTCGTAAAGCTTCAGCTCATCGGGGGCGAGGTTCAGAGTCGCGAAGATCCGATCCTTGGCGAACAGGTAGTCGGCGACGGTCATCTGCGAGAACAAATCCTGCTGGGAAAGCTCCCGCTGCTGGTTGTAGCGGGTCAGGAGGAAGTAGAGCTGCGCCGGAAAGGAGTACTTGTCGGGGTCTTCGTAAAAACGCGAGATAAACGGATTGTTGTCGGCATCTTCCAGCACCAGACGCGCGTTGAGCTCCTTGCCGAGCGCCTGTGCGAGCGTGGTTTTCCCCACCCCGATAGGACCTTCGACGGCCAGATAACTGCGCCGGCGCAGAACGATCGGCTTCGGTTTTGGCGGCTGGGCGCTGCCGAGCCGCAGGGCCCCCGTCCTTCCGGAGCGGCGGGGTTTTCTGCGGCTAGCCCTTGCGATGGCGCTTGGCCTCGTCGCGCAGCTTCTTCACGTCGGGGTCGGGTGCCCCCGCTCGTTCCTCCAGGTCCGCGGCGGTATCGTAGTCGGGCGGCGTGCGCCGCAGGTAAACCTGCGCGAGTTCCAGGTTGGCGGTCTTGTTGTCTGGATCGACGGTGAGCACGTCGTTGAGAAGCTTGAAGGTCGCATCTGGCATGCCGCCATCCTTGGCGGCTTCGTTGGCGGAGTGCAGCACTGCATCGGCGCCCGGGTCCAGGGTATGGGTCTGGCTGGCCTCGGCCATCAGCATGTAGCCGCGGACAGCCTCGTCGTAGCTCTTGATCGCGTCCTGGTACTTTTTGTCCTTAGCCTGCTGCTCGGCCTGTTGCACAATGATAGGAATGGCCTGCTTGATGTAGCCGATGGTCTTATCGCGCAGGTACTTGCTCTTGCTCGCCATCAAAGCGTCTTTGAGCGCGCGCATCCCGCCTTCGGCATCGCCGGACTTGATCTGATCGACCGCCTTGTTGGCGTTGTTAATCATCTCCTGGATCGCGCGGTACATCCGCGCCTTTTGCATGATCTTCTGATCGCTGGGGTCCAGCGCCGATGCGGCTTCGTACTCCTTGGCCGCGCCGTCCTGATCGCCGAGGAATTCGTCGATGTGCGCGAGCGATTTGTGCGCATCGACATTATTGGGGTCGGCCTGAATCGCGAGTTGGAGTTCCTTTTGCGCCCCTTCGAGGTCGCGCTTTTCGAAGAGATCTTCCGCCTTGTACAGATGTTTCTTGGATTCGGATTGGCAGCCGCCGAGCAACGGTATCGCAAACAATATCGGGATGATCAGCGCATGCGCGATCGCTCTTCGCATCTCGACTCTTCCTTATTTGGGTTTGGCGGGTCGCCGCCGGATGAGTTTTCGGGCAAGCTCAAGGAATTGTCAAGGCAAACTACCGTGTGCTCTCGCCACTGCGGAAGCACCCGCACGCGGCTCGGTGAGTGAGGTGCGCCTCGCGCGCTCTGACTTTGGACGCCCGGAGGAATTCAAACCGGAGCTTAGTCGGCGGGCATCGGAAGCGGGAAATGAACCCGCTCTTTGGCTACGCTCAGCAGCTCCACCTGGGCCCCGCGATCGGCGAAGGCCCCGATGATCTCCTCGACCAGCCATTCGGGCGACGATGCGCTGGCAGTGAGGCCGAGCGACTTCACCCCGTCAAGCATGGTGAGTTCGACGTCGGCGATGGAATCGACCAGAAATGCGCGCGCGCCGCGCTGGCGCGCGACTTCGACCAGCCGATTGGCGTTCGAGCTTTGTCGGGAGCCAACCACCAGCACCACGTCGCTGACCGCGACCAGCTCCTTGACCGCGTTCTGACGGTTCTGGGTTGCGTAGCAGATATCGTCGGTCTTGGGCGTGAGTAGCGCCGGGAAGCGCTCCTTCAACGTGTCCATAATGTCGCGAGTGTCGTCGACGCTGAGCGTAGTCTGGGTTACCGCGGCGATGCGCTCTGGGTCCGAAACCTCGAGCGCGCGCGCTTCCTCGACGCGGCCCACCAGCACGACTTTCCCGGGCGCGACGCCGAGCGTGCCTTTCACTTCTTCATGACCGGCGTGTCCGACCAAAATTACGGTGCGACCCTCGTTGGCGTAACGCTCTACTTCGAGATGAACCTTGGTGACCAGTGGACAGGTCGCGTCGATTACCCGCAGGCTGCGATCCTTGGCGCGATCCCATTCACTGGGCGCCACACCGTGGGCACTGAAGATCACGCGCTGTCCCTCGGGCACCTGGTCCAGACTCTCGACGAATATGGCTCCTTCTTTCTCCAGCGCTTCGAGTACGAAACGGTTATGTACGATCTGATGGCGCACGTAGAGCGGGCGGCCATAGGCCCGCAACGCGCTGCGCACCGCCTCGACCGCGCGGTCCACGCCCGCACAAAAGCCGCGCGGTTCGGCGAGAATGATCTTCTCGATTGAGCTCTGGTCGAGCGACATCGATTCAAAATATCCAGCCCTGTCCGGTCGGTCAACTCGACGACCGTAACAGGCTTTGTAAGTCATCTCCCACGAGAGAACTTGCGCGGGCAGCAATCAGATGAAGGCGCGCTGGGTCAGCAAACCGTACATCAATTTTCATCTCTCGAGTTCTGAATCCGGTCTTAACCCGCTTGAGGGGCAATGCGATGGCGCCCGGGGCCCAGGCGGCGACTCGCGAGCGGTGAGTCGTCGCACCGCAGGTACCCGACTATCCCCGGGGGAATCACGATCTCGCCGCCGCGATCACGATCGAGGGTTACCTCGATAAATCCCCGCGGCGTCGGCACGGCGCCTTCAAGGTGGCGGAGAGAACCGAACCACGGCGCGATTTCGGCTTCGGCGTAGCCGGGCTTCTGCGGTTTGACACCCAGCAGGTGGGTGGTCAGGTCGTAAGTAGGCGTTGCCGACCACGCATGGCAGCGGCTCCCGGTGCCGGGGCGCGCCTCCCAATACTCCTCGAAAACGGTGTTGCCGCATTCGATCTGCGGCCACCATTTGAGGCATCGCGATTGCACCAGATCGCGCCGCCCAGCGCGAACCATCGCGTCATGTAACAGGTGCGAGAAGAACGGCTGTGCCATTACCACATCATGCTCGGGATCGAACCTCAGGTAGTCGGCGGGATTCATTTCGTTACGCACGTACGCCATCAGGTTGTCCGAGATGGTGGGCGTCAACACCGACCGGGACTCATCGAGCACGTAATCGAACATCCGCTTCCAGCGCTCGCGCGGAGCACATCCGCCGACGATCGCGGCGGCGTTGGTCTGCTGGCTCACGCGCCGGCGCGCACCGCGCGAATCAGCCGCGTCGACGTACACGCCGCTGGTCTCATCCCACAGCAGCTCGAAAGCGGCGCGCGTCCGCTCTGCACGCGCGATCGCATCGACCGCTGCATCCGGCCTGTCGAGCGCCGCATACGCGAGTGAAGCGAAATCGTCGAGCGCTGCGGCATAGAGCGCATCGATGGCGCCGATGACTTCGGCACGCTCGGTCATCGCCCAATCGACGAACATCCATCCCGGCATCGCACGGATGAGTCCATCAGCAGCGCGATAACGTTCGAAGGCCGCCAGGATATCCACCGCGACCGGAAACAATTCACGAACCGTGTCGGCATCGCCGGAGTATTCGAAATAGCGCGCGAGTGCGCGAATCCAGTGCAGCGAGTAGTCGGGGATGGTAGTCGAGGCGATCGCGAAGTCTCCCGCCGCGACCATGCCGAGCAGGCCATCAGCGCGCTGCGAATGCGCGCAGATGCGCAGATGACGCCGCACCAGGCGCCAGTCGGTATTGGTAACGAAGGTGAGCAGCGAATGGATGTAGGAATCGCCGAGCCAGGCGCGCTGCTCGCGGCCGGGACAGTCGATGAAGGCGTCGGTGGAGCACAAGTCCAGCGTCCGTGCGCCCACCCGCCAGATTTTGCTCAGGCGAAGATCGTCGCAATCAAACCGTGCCCCGTCGTCACGGGGGTAGCGTCGCTCGACGGCGTCGGCCGATTCGACCCGCGCGCCGCCGCGGGCCACCGCCGCCAGATAGCGGAATCCTACGGCTTCAAATGCTTCAACCCGCTCACGTCCCCGTCCGCCCAGCGAATAGCGCATCGCGTAAAATCGCGGCGCGACCTCGACCGTGCCGTCGGGTCGAAGGTCCTCGCCCACGTAGACATCGACCACGGAACCGGGGGGCCCGCTCACTTCGAGCGACGGGGTCGCCAGCGTCGCACCGCCGGCATCATAGATGACCATCCGGTCGCGACCGCCGGCGCTCGATGCCGGAAAAGCATCGGACGGATCGTCCGCCCCGTTTTCGGCGATCTCGACCCGTCTGAGTTCCGTGAGTTCGACACCAATCGCGGTCAACGGTGCAATGTCTGCGGCCTCCGGTGCGGTGAAGGGCTCTACCGGAATCTGCATGCGGTTCCAGGAAAAGGTGCGCGCGGAAAGCTCCGCTACTCTGGGCCATTCGGAATCGTCGAAATCGGGTTGGTTCCATCGCTCGGGAACCCTGCTCCCGTCGAGAATTTCGTTGGGTACCTGCGAAAGCCCGGGCGACGGCTTCGGATGCTGGCGATACGGCGCCACGCGGCCTTTCCAAAACTGGTCTGACACCATCCCGATTTGCGGGGCCTCGAAGGCGAACGAGCCGAACCCGATCTGAAAACTGGGCGGCGCCGGAATCCACCAGGGCACCGCAGCGCCGTAGAATCTGACCAGCGCGGCAATCGCGTTACGGCCATGACGCAAGTGCGCGGCCAGATCCACTTCCAGCCACGCCAGCCGGACCGGGTTCGACCGCGCCGGACCGCGGCCCACCTCGCTTCCGTTAACATAGAGGATGAAGCGCGAGTCCGCCGTAACCCGGGCAGGCACCGAGTCCGGAACCACGCCGAGCTCAACGACCCGGCGCAGGTAGCAGAAGCGGTTCCAGGCGTCGCGCGACGGAGCGGACTCGCCGAGCATCTGCGGTTCGCGGTGCAGCGAATCCGCCGCCCAGATCCAGCGGGCGTTCCATACGATCGGCCATCGCGATGCCATCGCGCCGCAACCTTAATAGGGACGTGCCGGCTTCCCGATAATTTCGCGTGCCACCAGCAACTTCATGATCTGCGCGGTGCCATCGCCGATCTCCAGCCCGATCACATCGCGCATCCGCTGCTGGTGCGGCAGATCGAGGCTGAAGCCCAGGTGACCGTGCAGCAGGAGGCAATCATGCAGCACTCGCGCACAGAGCTCGGGAGCGAGCCATTTCGCGCCGGCGGAGATCCATCCGTGCGGCTCGCCGCGGTCGCGAAGCCAGAGCGCCTCGTAGCACAGGTGGCGCGCGGCGCGCAGCTTCACCGCCGCCTCCGCGAGCGGAAATGACACGCCCTCGAAGCGCGCGAGCGATCCACCAAAGGCCTGCCGCTCCGCGACATAGGCGCAGGTTTCTTCCACGCTTTGCTCGGCCGCACCGATACACATGAGACCTATGAGCGCGCGCGAGAAATCAAAGCCCTGCATCACCTGCACGAAGCCTGCGCCCTCGGCGCCAATCCGCGCGTTGGCGGGCACCCGCACCGAGTCGAAAAACAGCGAGCCGCGCCCGATCGCACGCGAGCCCAGGTCCTTGAAGCGCGTGCGGCTCACTCCCGGCGAGTTAAGGTCGACGTAGAAAGCACTCACGCCGTGAGCGCCCTGTTCTGTCGAGCCGGTTCGCGCCATCAGCAGGGCGGTGGCGGCCGAGGACGAAAATGAAATCGAGGTCTTCTCGCCGTCGATCACGTAATGGTCGCCGTCGCGGCGTGCCTGGAGTTTCACGTGCGCGGCGTCGGAGCCACCCGCCGGCTCGGTTACCGCCAGCGCGCAAAGGACTTCCCCCCGACAGATCGGGGGCAGGTACGCGGCCTTTTGCCGCTGGTCGCCGGTGCGGGCAATGATCGCGCCGACCAGTCCGGCGAGCAGGAGAACGTAAGCCGCGTTGAAGTCGCCGCGTGCGATCTCTTCGTGCGCGATTCCCAACGAGACGTAGTCGAGTCCCGCGCCGCCGTACCGAGCGTCGACCATCGAGGCAAGCACGCCCAGCTCCCCGAGCTGGCGCACCAGCGCGGGCGGCAGATCCTCATCCCGATCGCGCGCCTGATAGGCGGGGAGCAGTTCACGAGTCGCGAATTCGCGCAACGTCGATTGCAGCAGCTGTTGCTCCGGAGAGAGCGCAAAGTCCACGCCAAAGCCTCAGAAGGTAACGACGCTGCGGATGGATTTGCCGGCATGCATAAGGTCGAAGGCCTCGTTGATCCGATCGAGCGGCAGGGTATGCGTGATCAGGTCGTCGATATTGATCCGCCGGTCCATGTACCAATCGACAATCCTGGGAACATCGCGCCGCCCGCGCGCGCCGCCGAACGCGGTCCCTTTCCAGGTGCGGCCGGTCACCAACTGGAATGGCCGCGTGGCGATCTCTTCTCCGGCTCCGGCCACTCCGATGATCACGCTGGTACCCCATCCGCGCTGACAGCACTCCAGCGCCTGCCGCATCAGCTTGGGGTTGCCCACGCATTCGAACGAGAAATCCGCACCGCCCCGGGTCATGTCGACTAGATGCGCAACCAGATCGCCTCTGAGCTCCGCCGGATTCACGAAATGGGTGGCCCCGAACTTACGCGCGATCGGTTCACGCGCCCGGTTCACATCGAGCGCGACGATCATTGCGGCACCCGCCAGGCGGGCGCCCTGGATCACGTTGAGCCCGATTCCGCCTACCCCGAAGACCACCACGCGGTCCCCGGGCTGGACCTTGGCGGTGTTGATGACTGCGCCGAGCCCGGTGGTCACGCCGCATCCGATGTAGCAGATCTTGTCGAAGGGGGCGTCTTCGCGGACCCTGGCCAGCGCTATTTCGGGCACCACCGTGTAGTTGGCGAAGGTCGAGGTGCCCATGTAGTGATGAATCATCCGGCCGGCCTGCGAGAAGCGGCTGGTCCCGTCCGGCATGAGACCTTTGCCCTGGGTCTCGCGAATCGCGATACAGAGGTTGGTTTTGCCCGACAGGCACGCCGGGCAGTTGCGGCATTCCGGTATATAAAGGGGAATTACGTGATCACCTGGTTTGAGGGTGGTCACTCCCGCGCCGGTTTCGACCACCACCCCAGCACCTTCGTGGCCGAGGATTGTGGGGAACAGCCCTTCGGGATCTTTGCCCGAGAGCGTGAACGCATCGGTGTGACAAACCCCGGTCGCCTTTATCTCAACCAGCACCTCCCCGGCGCTGGGACCATCGAGGTCGACCGAGGTGATTTCCAGCGGCACGCCCGCCTTGGTCGCTACTGCAGCTCTGACTTTCACCGCTGGTTGTCTCCATTCGCCGGTGCCAGCACGACCAAGCCGTCTCTTATCGCCGGGCGGTTCTGATCGTTGAGCACCTCGAAGAAAATCCGGTCGCCGTCGCGGGCCGGTTCCCGGGCGCAGATGCGCAGTATGACCTGTGACGGCATCATCACCATCGCGCCGAACCTGCCCGCGATTCTGCTTACCCGTCGGGGATCCCCGCGCGCCTCGCCCGCGACGATCTTCGAGACCGCGAGCGCGAGGGTCGCGGTCCCATGAAGGATGATCGCAGGGAGCCCAGCCTGCTGCGCCACCGCGGCATCGGTATGGATCGGATTAAAAATTCGCGCGCATTCAGTATAGACGTGGGCCAATCCCGCGGCGACCGGGATCGGGGTTTCTGAAATCGGCCGGCGGCCCACCTCTCGCGGCACCGCCGGCGCAGGCGCAGCCTCCGCCATCCGGTCCGGCCCCGCGACCGCGACGTCCCGGTAGATCGATCCGTACCACGACGTGCAGAGGGGCGTTCCTACCGCATCGATGGTTTCCAGCCGGGTAAGCTGATAGGCACCGGGTTTGCGGCGCTCGATTCCAGCCACCGTTGCGCGTGTCTGCACGTGGTCGGGCGGTCGAATCTGACGATGGATGATCAGGTCGTGCGATGCGTGCAGGCCACGGCGGGCTTCGTCCGCGGTGAGCCCCGACCGGTCGAACGTGGCGCGCATCGCGACCATAACCGGCCATTCGAAACAGACCGGAAACAACGGATGCGCGACAATTCCCGCAGGCGAAGCGGTGTCCAAATAGCACGGCAGCAGGTCGCCCAGTGCGGCCGCATAAGCCATGGTCCAGCGCGTATCGATATCACCGGCGAGCGACTCGCCGCTCGTACCGACCAGCGAGGAATTCAGCGCCATAGCCCTGTTCTACTTGCGCCGCCGCGCGGTTGTCCAACCGGGTTGCCCTGCAGGGGGATTGTGCCACACGGCCCGAACGAGTCGTGCGCCGAGCGCCGCCCGCAAGAATCCCTCTCCGTCCGAAGACATCTAGTTCGCGTTGGTAAATTCGCCGAGATCCCGGTTCATGAAGATCTCATCGGTCACCTGGTGGGGCGGGCCGACTTCGAACTTGACCGGATGCTCGCCCTTCATCTCCATCTGGTAGTCGTAGCGGGTGAAATGATCGATCGCGAACGGCAGCCCGTTGCACAGGAGCGGACTTGGACCATCGCAGACATGAAAATGGAGATGCGGCTCGGTTGAATTTCCGGAATTACCGAGCTTGGCAAGAAGTTCACCGGCTCTCACCGAGTCGCCGACCTTCACGCCGATGGTCCCCGGAATCAGATGCGCATAGAACGCGTAGCGGCCCGTGCCGATATCTTCCATCACGTAGTTTCCGCCAATCGTCTCAAGGGTGATCGGCACCGCCATCTTCGCCGCGTTGGGAACGTTCTCCCTGATTCCGTCTTTCACGCCCACGACTTTCCCGTCCGCCACCGCGAGGACCTCCGCGCCATAACAATGATAGCTGCGATTATCGGCTTGGTTTCCGGTGAAGCTGTTGCCATCCGCGCCGAGCTGAACCCAATCGACGGCAAATCGCTCCGGCAATCCGAGATGGTTTGCAAGTGCGATGACGATGCGCCGATGGACCGAATCGTTGGCCGGACCATTGGGTGTCCACCAGTTCCTGCCCCGCAGCGGGGCCTGGATGACCACCGGCTTGGTCCGCGAGACGTTCATATCGACGACCACCTTCTGCCGGGTCTGCGCTTTTCCTGGCGCTTCGACCGTGAGCTCGTTGCTCCACTTCTCCAGATTCCAGTTGTCACGGAACAGAAAGATGACTCCCGCTTCACTCGGTTTGAGCAGCGGGGCTTGGGGCTTCAGCGGATCGGCTCCGATGAGAGAAAAAAGGGATTTCAGCTGATCGAAATTGACGGGGTTGGCCTGATCGGACGAAACCGGCGTCTCCCCGGATTTCGCGTCGCCTGCGGCAATGGCCAGTGAGTCGATTTGAATGGTCTGGTCAGTAAAGTTCGCCAGAAAGAATTCATAGGCTACATGCGGCTTGCCGTCGCCGCTGAACACCTCGGGCGTGCCGGGGCTCGGCAGCATCAGCAGCTTGAAGGGCAACGCGGGCTGCGCCGCGACGGCCGACGGCAGCACGATAGCCAACGCGATTGCGGCGAGCGGTGAACGCCTCACCTAGGCATGCGCCGTCACAAATTCGATCACCGCCTGATTGAATTCGTGCGGGGATTCCGTGAAGAACTGGTGCGCTCCCGGAAGTTCCTTCACAACCGCGCCGGGAATTTTCCCGGCGATGAGCCGCGAATTCGCGGGCGGCACGAGGATGTCATCGGTACCCGTCAGTACCAGCGTCGGCACGCGAATCGAGTTCAGGCGCGTACTTGCGTCAAAACCCATTACCGCCTGCAACTGGCGCCGGTATGCAAACGGGGGAATCAGGTATTGCGCGCGAACCTTCTCGTGGTGTTCGATGACCTCGCGGCGATTGGCGATCGCATTTTCGGTAAAGCCCGAACGAATCTGCAGCTTGCGCTGCTCGGGGTTGGCATTCTCGGCCGCCACCAGCGCCTCGATTACCGGAGCCGCTGCGCCCACCGCCTCTTTGCCGCCACAGGTGGTGCACCCCAGAACCAGGCAGCTCAGGCGGTCCTGATGGGCCAGAGCGAACTCCTGCGCGATCATCCCGCCCATCGAGATCCCCAGCAAAGCCACCCGTTCCAGCTCGAGCGCCGCCAGCAGACCCTCCGTGTCCGACGCCATCTGCGAGATCGAATAGGGCGCGTCCGGCTTGTCGGTGCGGCCGGCGCCGCGATTGTCGAATACCAGCACCCGGAAATGACGTGAGAACTCCGGAACCTGTTCGTACCAGGCCGTCAGATTGGACCCCAGCCCGCGAATCATCGCGAGCGTCTGTGGTCCCTCGCCATGAATCTCGTAGTAAATCTCGATGTCGCCGACGCGCTGTCTTGGCATGGTCGGAAAATCTAGCGCTGCAACCTTCGACAAGCCAACGCCGATTCGCTTGTGCGAGCGACCACAACGGTGCGAATTAAGCGATGGGCTTAATGACTCGAAGTGAGGCGACCATGGATTCAAACGAACTTGGCGAGATCGTTATCGAACGCAATCTGTCCATACCACTGAGCGATGGCACGACCCTCTCGGCCGATTTGTACCGCCCGGCAGGCAAGGGGCCTTTCCCCGCGCTCATGAGCTTTTATCCGTATCACAAGGACGACTTCATCGGCGCCATGAATGAAGCTCCGCGCCGCTACTTCGCCGCGCGCGGCTATGCCCATCTGCTGGTGGATTTTCGCGGTCTGGGCGGCTCGAGCGGCGTGGCCTGGCCAGCAATGGATCGCGGTGAGGCGCGTGATGGCGCCGAAGCGATCGAATGGATCGCGCGGCAACCGTGGTGCGACGGCAATGTCGGAATGTGGGGAATCTCGTATGGCGGAGTTTCGTCACTCAAGGTCGCAGCGGAAAACCCCCCTCATCTGCGCGCCATCGTTCCGATCCAGGGCAGCGTCGACATCTACCACGACTACCTCTACCCGGGCGGATGCGCGACATGTCTGGGCGGCTATGGCGCGTGGGGATCGTTCATGCTCGCCATGAACCTGATGCCGCCCACCAACGCAGACCCAGAGGGCCGCTGGCATTCGGTGTGGAATGAACGACTGGAAAAGGGCGAGCCCTACGTCTTTCCATGGCCGGATCATCCGGCCCACGACCAGTACTGGCAGGCGAAGGCGGTGGATCCCACAAAGATCAAAGTGCCGACCTTCATCATCGGCGGATGGCGCGACATTTTCCCGGAAGTCATGCCCTCGGTCTTTGCCCACCTGAAATGCCCTAGGAAACTCTGGATGGGGCCCTGGATGCACACGCTGCCCGCGCTCGCGCCGCACGAACCACTCGATTACCTGCACGAGATAAAGCGCTGGTTCGATCATTGGCTACGTGGGGAGAAGAACGGCATTGCGGATGAGCCGCCGGTGCTAATCAACGTGCAGCGCGCGAATCTCTGGAAGCATGAACGTGAATGGCCGATTGCGCGGGCGCAGAGCCGCGCGATGTATCTTGGGAGCACGGGAACGCTAGGCGATGCGCCTGCCCGGGAGGAACAGGGCGAGTCCTATACCGCGAATCCAACGCTCGGCACGGCGGCGGGGCTGTGGGACCCGATGGGCCTTGGAGTCGGGATGCCGCTGGACCAGAATGAAGACGACCTCGCATCGCTCGCTTACACGTCGGAACCGCTGGCGGAGAGCCTGGAAATCTCTGGGGCACCGCAGGCGACGGTATACGCCGAAATCAAACGGGGCGACGACGCAAATATCGTGGTGAAAGTGTGCGACGTGGACCCCGCCGGCACCTCGTCGCTGATAACCTGCGGATGGCTGCGCGCCGCGTGTCGCAACTCGGTGGAGCGGCTGGAGCCGGTCGGAGCGGGCGAGGTCTACGAGCTCCGCATCCCGCTATGGTCCACCTCCTACCAGGTGCCGAAGGGCAACCGGATTAGAGTGAGTGTCTCGTGCGCCGACTTCCCGCGTCTGTGGCCGACCCGCACCAATCCGGAAATCCGCTTGTTCTTCGGCGGCAATCGCGCCAGCGCGATCCGGCTGCCGGTCGTACCCGCTCACTCGGAGCCGTTCGAAGCGCCGAAATTGCGCCGACCGGAACCCGCGCCGCCGTCGCCCTTGCGCCCGATATGGAAGGTCGAGCGTAACCTGGTGGCGGGCGAAATCGCCGTCACCACGGGAGAGAAAAACGGCTTTCCGCTCCCACAAGGTGGCGCGATCGAAGTGGATCACACCGCGGCCGCACGCGTGAGCGCCGCGCGTCCCGACGGCGCCAGCGTTACGGGTGACACCAAGATCCGCGTGAATGCGCCGGTTATCGGCGCCATCGAAGTCGCAACCACCAGCCTGATTTCGCGCGACGGCATGACCCTGGCAGCGCGCATCACGCGCGACGGCGCGGTGGTGTTCGAGAAACGGTGGAGCAAATAGCGGCGCAGGTCTGCGAACTGCAAGAAGATTCCCAGCTCCCTAACGGCCGTCGGTTTCAAACCAGGGCCAGCCGGAACGAGATCGGCTCGAAATGCGCCTTGACAATCACTGGGGTGGTCGACTGCGGTGGTGATCATCGTTTGCCACGAATTTCAGAAAATGAATGCATCGGTGTCGAAGTTTTTTCCAGGCGGCCCCGGACGCGCCGCGTCGGGCTGGGTCCGTTGGCTTTCACGGCGATCAGCCGGCCCCGTTCCTCGGTAAACTCGAGCACGGTTCCTGGCCTCACGCCGAGCCGGTCACGCAACCGACTTCGGAATTACGACCTGACCCCGTTCCCCCGACTCTGCTTTTCATCGGCTTCCCACTCTTCTCCATGAAATCATACTTCAAAACTTGCAGCTTGGAGGCACAAGCGGGGTCGCTAACTCGGCCCGTCCCGTGGAGCAAATAGTGGTGTAGATCTTGATCGAGATCAGATACCCAGCCGTCTGATCCACCGCCACAGCGTTGCGCGGTCGATATCCAGCGCGCGGGCCGCCTGCGCGCGGTTGCCTCGCTGGCATCGAGCGCGGCCACGATTCGCGCGCGCACCAGGTCGTCGATCGAGTCCTGCAGCGATCCTTTGAAGAGCAGTTCGCGGCCGGAGATCGGCCGATCCAGCATCAGATCCTCCGGCCGGATGCGGTCGTTAGTGCACAGCACGGCGGCGCGCTCGACCACATTTTCCAGCTCGCGAACGTTGCCTGGCCAGCGATGCTTGAGCAGTGCCGCTTCGCTCTCGGGTGAGAACTCGAGTTTACGGTTTGCTTCTGCTGCATGAATGGACAGGAAGTGGCGCGCGAGCGGAATGATGTCTTCGGCCCGCCGGCGCAGGGAGGGAATGTGCAGGGGAATCACGTTGAGGCGGAAGAACAGATCTTCGCGGAAGCGCCCTGCTGCAATTTCGCCCTGAATCACGCGGTTGGACGCCGCGACCACGCGCACATCCACGTGCCGCGGCGCGGTACCTCCCACGCGCAGCACTTCGCCCTCCTGGAGGACGCGGAGCAGCTTGACCTGAAAATCGCCGCCGACCTCCGCGATCTCGTCGAGAAAGAGTTCCTCCGTGCGCGCGCTCGAAGCATCCGGCATGCGCACCGACCGCCCCGGTAAACGCTCCCTTCTCGTGGCCGAACAGCTCGCTTTCCAGCACGCCGGGTGCGAAAGCCTTGCAGTTTGCCGCAACGAAGGGACCGCCCACCCGATCGCTGTAATAGTGGAGCATGCGCGCGACCAGTTCCTTGCCGGTCCCGCTTTCACCCTGGATCAGGATGGCCGCGTGGCTGGGCGCGGCACGGCGTGCCAGGTTGATCAGTTCGCGGCTGCGAGGGCTCTCCGCGACGATCGATTCGGGCGAGTAGCGGCTGGCGGCGACCTGGCGCAAATCGGAGTTATCGCGCCGAAGTCGCGACATCTCCAGCGCGCGCCCGACCGTGGCCCGCAGTTCATCGTTGTCGAAGGGCTTGGTGACATAGTCGAAGGCCCCGGCACGCATCGCGGCGACTGCGGAAGGGACGCTGCCGTAGGCGGTAATGAAGATGACGGGCAGCGCGGGATAGTCGCGCTTTACGCGGCGCAGCACTTCCCGTCTATCTCCGGCATCTTCCAGTCGGTGACGACCGCGTCGTACGCGCGATCCGCAAGGAGCGTCATCGCCCGCTCGCCGTCGCTGGAGAAGTCACATTCGTAGCCAGCCAATCGCAGCGCTGTGGCGATCACTTCGCCCATCCGCTCCTGCTCGTCGATGATCAGAATGCGTGCGTTCATGGCATCGCGGCGCGCGGCAGGATTACGCTGAACCGGGCCCCGCCCGATGAGCTTTCGCCAAGTCGGATCGAGCCCCCATGCGCTTCAGTGATTTGCCGCGCGATTGCCAGTCCGAGTCCGATCCCGCTCGCCCGAGTGGTGAAAAACGGCTCGAAGATTCGATCGCGGAGAGCCGCAGGGACGCCGGGCCCAGAATCTTCGATCGCCAGTTCGACCGTCGAATCTTCCGCGCGACATTCAATCTTGACGTCACCACCAATCGGCGCCGCCTGCGCGGCATTGGTCAGAAGGCCGGCGAGGACCTGTGCGATCAAGTTGGGATCAGCACTCGCGACTCCGCTTAGCGGCGGCTCCCGACGCTCGATGCGGACCTGGCGCGACTCGATCGGCGCTCGCGCCAGCAGCAGTGCCCGATCGAACAGTTCCGCGGCCGCTACCGCCTGCGCCTTAAACCGCGCCGGTCGCGCGAAGGCGAGCAGCGAGTTCACCAGACTGGCAAGCCGGTCTGCCTCTTCCATCATGAACCGGCAGGAGCGCAGGGTTTCGACGGCTTCTGATGGTGCGGATTCCGCCAGGCTTTGCGCGGCGGAACGAATTACGGCGAGCGGGTTTCGCACCTCATGGGCGATCGCAGCGGCCAGGGTTCCCAGGGCTGCGAGCTTTTCGGACTGCAGGACACGCTCGCGCGATGCGGCGAGTTCCCTCATTTGCGCACGGATGAGATCGGCGGAAGCCCGCGCGCGCTGGCGGTCGTCGAGGGTTTTACCGAGCATGAACCCCGGCGCCGCGAACCATACTCCAAACCAGGCAACCACGGGCCATATCACGTCGTGGCCATGGGAAGTCAGGCTTACACCGAACCATCTCAGGATGAGCGCATCGGCCAGCGCGACGGCCGCGCCAAGCGCGCCGCCCCACCATTGCAGGTGCGACTTGGGGTTGACCCAGGTGTTCGAGGGGTCAGCCCCCGCTCCCGCTGAAGGCATCGCTAGTCCCGGGGCCGGAACGTCCAGACCCGCACTCATACTAGGAATTCTCTTCGCCCGCGCACCCACACGCAATCCACCGCGCGCCACGCAGGATCAATTGCAAGAATCGTGAGTGACCCAAATGCGACGTCTCTCGGGTCCGTCCGCTCCGAAGCTGTTGAGACCTGCAACGCCGTTGAGTTTCGCAACGCCCGACCAGCACGCCGCGTATCGCAACAGCGCGCCACACGAGGCGGCACAGAGCTTGAAAGGCGACGTGTCCGTACTGCAGCGACTCGAATTGGAGCGTGTCTGATGAATATCAAACAGATTGCACTGGGAATCGTGCTGGCCGCTTTTTCGGTTCTCACCGCCTACGCGTTGCTCGAGTACGGGTACGTCGGCTTTTTTCGCGAGGTCATCTCGAACCTGGCATCCCTGACACTCCTGCTCGACCTGTTAATCTCGCTAACGATCATCCTGGTTTACCTCGGCAATGATGCCAGCAGGCGAGGGGTCTGGGCAGTGCCGTATCTCCTGTTAACGCTCGCCTTTGGCAGCGTGGGTCCGCTCCTCTACTTGATTCGCCGCCTGGCCAGTCGCGACGTCAATCGAGAGCTGTCCCGCCCGGCGCGCGCATCCAATTTATGATCGCCGTTGCCTGGGATTGACTCGGTACGACGCGGCTGAAGGCGCAGCTCTAGTCCTCTCCCCCAGTCGATTGGTGTATCAGGCGGGAGCATCCACCGTCAGCCGCGGATCGCGTGCCTTCGGCAGATTGTCGTACAGGTCCGCGATCAGATCCGACCTGACCTTCCGATACCCCGCATCATCCCACAGATTTCGCCACTGCAACGGGTCTTCAGCCAGATTGTAGAGCTCGCCTTCGGTCCCCTGGTAGCGAATGTCGGGCACTGGCCGATTCTGCCGGAGCGCCTGGTAGACCAAAGTGAGATTGAACCCAAAGTCACGGGTTGACTTCTCGTACACGGTGCAGACCCAGCCGTCGCGATAGATCGAGCGCAGATGCATCCCGATCTCCGCGAACTGGCTGTCCCATTCGGTGATAGCCCGCTGGCGGCCCGACCCGTCTGTGGTCGGCAGAGCTCTGCCTTGCGTCCACTCCGGCGTTGCAACTCCCGCGATGTCGCACAAGGTGGGAGCAATATCGAGATGACCGACCGGCTCGGCGATCTCGGCCGGCGCAACCCGGGCCATCGGTGCCGGGCGCCAGATGAGCGGCACGCGCATCAGCGCGTCGACGTGATAAGGCCCCTTGAACATCAGACCGAAATCGCCCTGCAGCTCGCCGTGGTCGGTGGTAAAGAAAATGTCCGTGCTGGCATCCCACCCGCGCTCCGCTATCCTGCCGAGCACCCGGCCACACGCCTCATCGATCAGCTCGTTCTCGACGTGTGTGAGCGCGTTGATTTCGCGCACCTGGTCATGGGTCATGGCGCACGGGATGAAGGCCATCGAACCGCCTTCATCGTTGCGAAAGCGCCCCTGGTACCATTCGAGCCAATGGCGCGGTTTCGCGGCAAGGATCTTTTCGATCTTCTCACGCGAGCCCGGATGGCCGGGCGGCAACTCGAGGTCGCGCCAGTTGATACGGCGTGCTTCACTGGCCGGCGGGTCCCACGGATGATGCGGGTCGGGAAAGCTCATCCATACAAACCAATCGTCATTCGCGCCGAGCGAGTTGAGATACGCGATGGTACGGTCCGCGATCCAATCGGTGTGATAGTGCGCGCGCGGCACCGGATTGTAGGTAACTTCAGGTGCGCCGGTGTCGCCGCCGCCCCTGGCACTCAGCATCCTCCCGAATCCAGCGGCTTCCGCGGGAAAGTTGCTGGTGAGCCACTTCGAATAGTGCCAGCGGCCCATCGGCCCGTGCATGGCCAGCTCCATGTGTTCGAACCCGCGGTACGGCCCCGTCTTCCCTTCATCCGCCATCCGGTTTTCGAACCAGCGCGCGCCCGGATCGAACATGGGCTCGAAATGCGCCTTGCCGATCAGTGCGGTCCGGTAGCCCGCTTTCTCATGGAGCCAGGCCGCGATACTGGGCGCATCGGGCGGCAGCGGCACGCCGTTGGCAAACACCCCGTGAGTGCGAACGTATTGCCCCGTGATCATTGTGGAGCGCGCGGGCATACATACCGTGTTCTGGTTGTACGCCCGGCGAAAGT
The DNA here is from genome assembly GCA_046728175.1 of Thermodesulfobacteriota bacterium. Lineage (GTDB taxonomy): Bacteria > Desulfobacterota > Binatia > Binatales > Binataceae > JAFAHS01. The sequence goes on from JBKPEA010000075.1 coordinate 48,940, forward strand.
TGATACCCGCAGCTGCCAAACCATCGGCGATTGGGGTGCGTGCAATTCTACCGCCGTTGCAGCCGAGTGCATCGTAACGCTGCTGATCAGTCGTGATGAATAAGATCTTGCGGCCCATGATTTTCTCCGCAGGTCGAGCGGCGACCTCCGCGTGTCGCGACCGTCCCCATTTCAGCGCTCCAGTCATCCCGGGCCAGCCGCAGGCAGACGAAATCCGCACCGGCTGCAAAAGCGTGCGCCGCCGTGCGCGTGGGCTCCACGGCCGGACAGACCAATTACCCACTCCTCCAAAAGACTGCCGCCCTTGGTTTAGCTCGAGGCTGCCAGCCCGTCTAGGCGGCAGGTTCAAATCCCGGCATCGAGCTCACAGGGAATGCATCCGAGTTCCGGTCCCGCGGAACCCACAACACAAAGACGGACCTTTCGCCGGTTCGTTGCACAGCACGCGCCGGCTCGTGTTACAGTCGCTTGAGTTTCGGCAAGGAGACGCCCGCCATGGAAAACCAGCTCGGTTTCGGAGTGTTCCTAGCGCCCCATCATCCGATGGGAGAGCATCCGACCCTGCAACTCAAGCGCGACCTCGAACTCGCCACGCTGCTTGACGATCTGGGGTACGACGAATTCTGGGTCGGCGAGCATCATTCGGGCGGATGGGAAACTATCGCGTCGCCGGAGATGTTCCTGGCGGCTGCGGCGATGAAAACCCAGCGCATCATGCTCGGCACCGGGGTGGTGTCGATCCCGTACCATCATCCGTTCACGGTAGCCCAGCGTATCGTCATGCTCGACCATCTAAGTCGCGGCCGCGCCATGCTTGGCGTCGGCCCCGGAGCGCTGCCGTCCGATGCGTTCATGCTCGGAATCGATCCGATGACGCAGCGCGAACAGATGGACGAAGGCCTGGGAGTCATCAGGCGCCTGCTCTCTGAGCGCGAGCCGATAACCCTCGACGGGTCGTGGTACAAACTGCGTGATGCCGCGCTGCATCTCCGTCCCGTGCAGCGCGAAATTCCGATGGCGGTTGCGTCGATGATTTCGCCGTCGGGGATGAAGTGCGCCGGCAAGCACGGCGTGGGCGTCCTCTCGGTCGCATCGTATTCGGAGGCCGGACTCACCGCGCTCAAGACCCAGTGGAGCTTTGCCGAGAGCGCCGCCCGGGAGAGCGGCCGGCGGGCCGATCGTGCGACCTGGCGCATTGTCATGCCCTTTCATCTCTCGGATTCGCGTGAGCAGGCCTGGCGTGAGGTCGCAGACGGCCTCAAGCGCTGGAACAACGAATATGTGGTTGGAATCCTGGGACGCCCGGACGGAAAAATCTACGACGATGGCTACGCGGCGGCGAAGTTTATGGATGAATTCGGCGGCGGCATTTTCGGCACGCCGGAAGATGCGATCGTCAAGCTGAAGAAGCTCCAGGAGCTGTCGGGCGGCTTCGGCACCATTCTCGCCTTCGCGCACGATTGGGCACCTCGCGAACAGATGTGGCGCAGCTACGAACTGATTGCACGCTTCGTGATGCCGCATTTCCAGGGCCAGCTCGAGTCGATCGACCGCAGCGCCGCACATGTGACGGCCAACAAGGAAAAGTTCATGTCGGCGGCGACCGGCGCGATCATGAAGGCGATCAGCTCCGACCAGCGTGCCATGGAGGCGCTTGCTACCACGCAGGCGGGACCTTTCAATATCGCTCCGGCGCAAAGCACCGCGCAGCCCAGAGGAGGAAAGTAGAGTGGGCATCTCGAAGCAGGTCGGAATAGTTGCGGGGCTGTGGCGCTACCCGGTTAAATCGATGCTCGGCGAGCAGCTCGCGGAGCTGGAAATCAGCGAGCGCGGAGCGGTGGGCGATCGCGCATACGCACTCCGGGAGCTGGCCACGCAGAGAATCGTAAGCGGCAAGAAGTTCGCCGCGCTATTCGACTTTCGCGCGTCATATGAAGAGCGGCCCTCCCTGGTACGTTTCGCGCCGGTGGCAATCAGGCTGCCGGATGGACGGACCATCCACGCCGAGGATGCCGATGCCTCGGAGCTAATCAGCGCCGCGCTGGGACGCAAGGTCAGGATGGAGCGGTGCGAATCGATCGGGAGGGAGCGAGCCGGAATCGACCCGAAGACGGTTTTCGCCGACGTGCCGGTCGAAAAAGTATTTCCCGGGCTGACCGCGGAAACCATGCCGCCGGAGTTCAGCCTCGCCCCCGGCACCTTCTTCGATTCGGCGCCTATGCACGTCCTGGCCAGCGGGACGCTCCGGCACATGGCGAAGCTCGCCGCCCGATCGATTTTCGATCCGCGCCGCTTCCGCCCCACCATCTTCGTCGACACCGGTCTGAGCGATGACCGGTTCGTCGAGGACGAGTGGGAAGGCGCAACCATTGCGGTCGGCGCGGACGTCAAGATCGTGAAACCCCACGCGGCGTTGCGCTGCGTCATGACGACTCAACCGCAGGACGACCTGCCGGGCGACTATGCGATCTTCCGCACTGCCGCCCAGCACCATCGCGCAAACGTGGGGGTGTTCGCGCAGATCGGAGCGCTTGGCACCGTCCACCTGGGCGACCCCGTCTTCATCGAAGCGTAGCCGGTCGGCTTTTTGAGTTGCGCCGATAGCCCGTCTGCGGCGCTCGAAGAGATGCGCTCTCCTTTTGGGAAGAGATGCGCTCTCCTTTTGGAGTGACGGCGAGGGCTGCCCGGACCCGGCCACTGCGCGCAAGCGAGCTGGTCCGCCGATAGGCGGACCACACGACCATCCAGTACCTGTGGATGCGCGGCGCGCGAGGTCGGCCCACGGCTTGGAAGCCTGGATCCGCCGACGGATAATGATTCTCTCTCATCGCATCGACAGCTATGGAAGTCGCCGACAACTCGCTCCTGCCCCAGTTTCGAAACGACCAAAGCCGCGGGTGGCGCGAAATGACGCACGATCTTTGGGGGATAGGTGCCTAAATCCCTTCAGATAGTCCGTTCTCATCGTGCTGCTCAGCGAATCGCCGCCGCGCGCGAATGGCTTGCCGCTGCAGAGCCGGCCACCGAAACTTTGGTGATCGCGCCGACGCGCGAGGCTGCCGACGACCTGGTCCGCGCAGTCGCTGCTGCCCGCGGCGCCGTCGCCGGGATTCATCGCCTGACTTTCAATCGCCTGATTGGACTGCTCGCGTCGGAGGCGATGGTCGTTAACGGTTTGGCCCCCGCGAGCGATCTGGCCGCGCAGGCGATCGCGGCGCGCGCGGTGTTTCATCTCGCGCCGTCCGGAAAGCTCAAGCACTTCGCGCCGGTGACCGATCGTCCCGGCTTCGCCGAGGCACTTGCGCGCACCATCGCTGAATTACGCCAGGGAGGGGTCACCGCCATTGCGCTTTCCGAGGTCGGCGCTGCCGGCACCGAGCTCGCCGCGCTGCTGGCACGCTTCGAGGAAGAGCTGGCGGGCGCACGGCTCATCGACCGCGCCGGAATGCTCGCGCTCGCGATCGGGGCGGTCGCGAAAAAGCCGCGTTTCGTGGGAATTCCTACGCTTTTCCTCGACGTTCCCGTGGACAACACTCGGGAGCGCGACCTGGTCGCGGCGCTCGCACAGCACGCTCCTCGATTTCTTGCAACGGTGCCGGCGGGCGATGAGCGGGTCGCGCAGCACCTCTCACGGGCACTGGCCGCTCCTATCAGCGATGCCGTCGACGACGGGGCGCGCGATGCGAGCTCGCTGGCAGCATTGCAGCGGTATCTATTCGGCGGCGAACCCCCCGAGCGGCCGCTGGATGACACGGTTACTGTGACTTCCGCGCCCGGCGAAATGCACGAGTGTGTCGAGATTGCCCGCAAAATCTCGGCCGAAGCTGCGGCCGGCGCTCGTTTCGATCGCATGGCAGTTTTGCTTCGCGATCCGGTCCGCTACGTGCCTTATCTTCAGGAAGCGCTCGCGCGCGCGGGAATTCCAGCGCACTTCTCGCGCGAGGCGCGACGCCCGCGCCCGGGAGGCCGCGCGCTCCTGGCGCTGCTCGCGTGCAAGGCCGAGAATCTCTCGGCGCGTCGTTACGCCGAGTATTTGTCGCTGGCCCAGGTCCCGCTCGAGAATTCCTCCGCCGATGACGCCGGCATCACCGCGCCGGACGACGAGCTGAGCGCCTTGCGCCTGGCGCCGGAATTTGAGACCGCGGACCGCTCGGCCAGCAGTGATGACCTCGAGGCGGCGGAGCGGCCGGTGCGCGCGCCATGGCGCTGGGAGCGCATCATCGTCGACGCGGCCGTGATCGGCAGCGCCGAACGCTGGAAACGGCGCCTAGAGGGTCTCGAAAGCGAACTTCGCCGCCGGCGCGAGGCGAGCACCGATGACGAGGGGCGCGCCGCTTCTCTGGACCGGCAGCTCGGCGATCTCGAAGATCTGAAGCAGGTCGCGCTCCGGCACATCGCGCTGCTCGCGGCCATGCCCTCGAGCGCGACCTGGGGCGAATGGCTCGACCACCTTCGCGCGATTGTCGCCGTGGCAATTCGCGATCGCGCTGCGGTGCTCGCGACGCTCGCGGAGCTCGAAGCGATGGCGCCGGTGGGCCCGATCGCGCTCGATGAAGTCAGGATGGTCTTGGCTGAGCGGTTCTCGCGTCTCGAGGACCGTCCTGCTCCCCGCCGTTACGGAGCGGTGATGGTCGCGCCTCCGCACCGCGCGCGGGGAATGTCGTTCGACGTGGTCATCGTTCCGGGCCTCGCCGAGCGGGTCTTCCCGCAGAAACTGATCGAAGATCCCATTCTGCCCGACGCCGTGCGGGCCGACCTGGGAACCGCGCTCCGGCGCAATGAGGATCGGATCAGCGCGGAACGGCTGGCGCTCCGCATCGCGGCGGGGGCGGCGGAACGGCGGGTTATGTTCTCGTATCCCCGCATTGATATCGACCAGGGCCGTCCCCGGGTCCCGTCGTTCTATGCGCTCGAAATTCTTCGTGCCGCGGAAGGCCGTTTGCCCGGATTTGATGAACTCGCGCGCCGCGCGGCATGCGAACAGGCGATTCGGCTGGGCTGGCCTGCACCGTCTACGCCGGACGATGCAATCGATGAAGCGGAGTTCGACCTGGCGGTGCTGGACAAGCTGGTAGACGCCGACCCCGACACAACGCGCGGTACCGCGCGCTATCTGCTCGACGCCAACGAATTCCTGGGCCGCGCCCTGCGCGCGCGCGCCCGGCGGTGGCTCAAGCGCTGGACTCCGGCCGACGGCCTGGTGGACCCCGACCCGCAGGCGCGCGCCGCGCTCGTGCCGCATCAGTTGTCGGCGCGCCCCTACTCGCCCACCTCGCTGCAGCACTTCGCGGCGTGTCCCTATCGATTTCTGCTGCAGGCTATCCATCGCCTGGAGCCGCGTGAGGAGCCCGAGGCTATCGAGGCGATCGACCCGCTCACGCGCGGCGGGCTCTTCCACGACGTGCAATTCGAGATTCTGACCGCGTTGCGCGCCGCAAGTCTGCTTCCGCTCACCTCGGAAACCCTGCCGCGCGCGGAACGAATGCTCGACGAGCGACTGGATTGGGTCGCCGCGCGCTGGCGCGAGGAGTTGGCGCCCGCGATTGATCGGGTGTGGCTGGACGGAATCGAGGAGATTCGTGCTGACCTGCGCGAATGGCTCAGGAGGTCTGGCGACGATCCCGGACGATGGACGCCCGAGCGCTTCGAGCTCGCCTTTGGCTTGACGATTGAGGGGCAAGACCGCGATCCCGACAGCTCAGCCGATCCAATCCAACTCGATAATTTGAAGGTCCGCGGCTCGATCGATCTGGTGGAGCGTGCTCCGGGCCGCGCGTTGCGGGTGACCGACCATAAAACCGGCAAGGTGAGGGCGGCGAAGAGCTTCGTGATCGGCGGCGGCAAAATCCTGCAGCCCGTCATCTATGCGCTCGCGGCCGAGCACATGCTCGGCGAGCAGGTCGCGACCGGACGCCTCTACTACTGCACCGCAGCGGGCGCTTACGAGGATCGGATCACCGACATCGACGAGGAGGCGCGCACCTCGCTGCGCGAGTTCGCCTCGATTTTGTCGGACGCGCTTGGGTCCGGTTTCCTGCCCGCCGCGCCGGATAAGGGCGAATGCCAATGGTGCGACTACCGGCGGGTGTGCGGACCCTACGAAGAACGCCGGTCGTCGCTCAAGCCCGACGCTCGGCTCAAGGAGCTGCGCAAACTGCGCGCGATGAGATGAACCCCACATCCACAGGACTCGCGGACCGGGAGGTTCGCAACCGGATCCGCAACGATCTCGATTCCACCATCCTGATCGAAGCTGCGGCCGGGACCGGCAAGACCAGCGCGTTGGTGAGCCGCATCGTGGCGACCATCGCATCGGGTCGCGGGGAACTGGGGAATATCGTCGCCGTGACCTTTACCGAAAAGGCCGCGGGCGAACTAAAACTCCGGCTGCGCGAGGAGATCGAGCGAGCGCGCAAGGACTCCTCGTTGGACGCGGCCTCGCGCACGCGGCTTGACCGGGCGCTTCCGCAACTGGAAGAAGCGCGCATCGGCACCATTCACTCGTTCTGCGCCGATCTGCTGCGCGAGCGACCGGTTGAGGCACGCGTGGACCCGATGTTCGAGGTCGCGGCGGAAGATTCGTCGGACGCGATGTTCGAGACCGCCTTTGACCAGTGGTTTGAGGGCGCGCTGGCCGCGCCGGGCACGGCGGTACGGCGGCTGCTCAGGCGGCGCGATCCAGTCGATCGGGAAGGTCCCCGGACGATTTTGCGCAACGCGGCGCGCCAGCTCCTGGAGTGGCGCGACTTCGAAACCCTTTGGGAACTAGAACCCTTCGATCGGGATCGGGAAATCGACGCGCTGATCGCCGAAGTGACCGCGCTGGGTGCGCTGGCGCTCGAGGCCGAACCCGATGACTGGCTGGCCCGAAGTCTGCTCGAGATTTCGCGCCCGGTCTCCGAAGCAATTCGCCTGGAAGCGGTGCGCAAGCGCGACTACGACGCGCTCGAAGCGGTACTGCTCCGCCTGCCGACCGGCGCGCGCTGGAGACGAAAGGGGTTCGGGGGCGCATTAGGCGGACTCGAGCGCGAGCAGGTTTTGGCCCGGCGCGCCGCGCTTCACGCGTGCCTTGAGAAATTCCGCGAGAACGCCGGAGCGAATCTGGCGCCCGAACTGCAGCGCGAGCTGTGGCCGATCATCGCGCTGTACGAGAACAGCAAGCAACGCGCGGGTGCGCTGGATTTCCTGGACCTGCTGGTGGTCGCGCGCAACCTGGTTCGCGACAACCCAACGGTGCGCGCGGCGCTGCAACGCCGCTACACGCATATTTTTGTGGATGAGTTCCAGGACACCGATCCGTTGCAGGCCGAGATCATCGTCCTGCTAGCGGCCGACGATCCCACCGAGCAGGATTGGCGCCGGGTAAGGCCGATTCCCGGCAAACTCTTCGTAGTCGGCGACCCCAAGCAGTCAATCTATCGTTTCCGGCGCGCCGACGTTGCGCTCTACCAGCAGGTCAAGCGCCAACTGGTCGAGGCGGGATCCAAACTCGACTACCTGACCGTCAGCTTTCGAGCGGTGCCGGCCTTGCAAGCAAGCATCAACGCCGCCTTCGCGCCCTTGATGAGCAGCGACGGGCCGACCCATCCCGCCTACACACCTCTGCAGCCCTCGCGCGCTGACGTCGCGTCGCAGCCGGCGCTGGTTGCGCTGCCGGTGCCGGCACCCTATGGCGACTTTGGCAGCGTCGTAGATTTCAGAATCGAGGAATCGCTCCCGGACGCGGTCGCCGCTTTCGCCAGATGGTTGGTGCGCGAAAGTGGATGGACCGTTACCGAGCGTGAAGAGCCGGGAAAGCGTGTGCCGATCCGTCCCCGCCACATCTGCATTCTGTTCCGCCGCCTGAACTCTAGGGGCCGCGACGTGACGCGTCCGTATCTGCGAGCTCTGGAGGCACGCCATCTGCCACACGTGCTGGTGAAGGGTGGATCGTTCAACGAACGCGAGGAAGTCGAAGCGATTCGCAACCTCCTGGCTGCAGTCGAACGTCCGGATGACGACCTGGTGGTGTTCGCCACCTTCCGTGGACCGATCTTCGCCCTACCCGACGACTTGCTGCTGGAGTTCCATCAGACGTGCGGCACCCTCAATCTCTTCCGCCGGCTGCCCGCCGAGTTGCCCGAGCGGCTCGCGCCGGTGCTTCGGGCTCGCGAGGTTCTCCGCGAACTCCATCGCCGGCGTAACCGGCGCCCGATCGCGGAAACCATCGCCGATGCACTGGGCCAAACTCGCGCCCACGCCGGAATTGCGATTTGGCCAACCGGCGACCAGGCGCTGGCCAACATCATGCGACTGATGGATCAGGCTCGCCGCTACGAGGCGCGCACCACTGCGACCTCGTTTCGTGGCTTCGTCGATGAACTGGAAGAACGCGCCGAGCGCGACGAGGCCAGCGAGACTCCGCTGGCAGAGGAAGGCACCGAGGGCGTGCGCATCATGACCGTGCACCGCGCCAAGGGTCTGGAGTTCCCAATCGTCATGCTGGCCGACATGACCTGCAAGGAAGCGCTCGGAGAGCCGAGCCGCTATGTCGACCCGGCACGAGGTTTGTGCGCGTTGCGCCTGGCCGGATGTTCCCCGCGCGAGCTGCTGGATCGGGCCGAAACGGAGCGACGACGGGATGAGGAAGAAGCGATTCGCCTGCTCTATGTCGCAACCACCCGGGCCCGCGATTTGCTGGTTGTACCGGTGGTCGGAGATGAAGAGCGGGAGGGATGGGTGAGCCGCCTCAATCCGGTCTTGTATCCTGCTCCGAACGAGCGGCGCTCCCCGCTTGGCAAACACCCGCCCGGGTGTCCGGAATTTGGTGAGGACAGCGTCTACACGCGGCCCTCGCGCGCGCCCGGACGCACCCAATCAGTCGCGCCGGGGCTGCATCGGCCGAAGCAGGGAGCACAAACCGTTGTATGGTGGGATCCGTCGCGTCTGATTCTCGATGTTCAGGAAGCGATGGGCCTGCGGCAGAGCCGTCTGCTCGAGGCGGACGCGAGCGGGACTGTCGCGACGCGCGGCAAGGAGCTGCACGAGGAGTGGAAGAAGAAACGGGAGGCCACCCTCGGCGCGGGTGCCGAGCCGACCCTGGCGGTCACCACCGCGACCGGAATGGCGCATTCCGCGGCGGCCTTAAGCGGGGCCGGCGATGAAATCCGGGTTGAAGAAACGCGGCGCGAAAGCAGCCGGCCCGGCCGCGCCGCCTTCGGGCAGCTGGTCCACGAAACGATCCTGCGAGTGCCATTCGGCGCGACGCGCAGCGAGATCGGGAGCATCGCGAATTACGTCGCCAGGGTGGTCGGGGCCAGCGAGGAAGACGCGGAGGCGGCGACGATTGCGGTGGAACGCGCGCTCGCAGCGCCGATCATGCGCGCAGCGGCGACCTCCGAGCGAGCCCACCGCGAATACCCGCTCCTGTTCCGACTTGAGAACGGGACACTGGTCGAAGGAATTGCCGACCTTGCCTTCGAGACCAGGCTCGATGGCAGTACGCGGTGGACGATCGTCGATTTCAAGACCGACCGCGACCTTGCGCCGAGCCTCGAGCGCTATCGCGCCCAACTGCGCCTCTACCTCCAGGGAATTCGCGAGGCGACCGGAGCTGAGACGAGCGGCGTCATTTTGTGGATTTAAACCCGCTACCGGTCGGGCTACCATGAGCGAGCGCCGAAACGGCGGCGGCCCTGTTTCGATGCATCCGGTAAAGTGTCCCGGGCTTTAGCCCGTGTGCTGAAAAGTTAACCATGGCCAATCAACCAACTGACATCATTTGTGGCGAGAAAACCACTCGCGGTGTTGCGGCTGACAGTCGCAATGGCGGGCTCTGGCTGAGTGCTGCCGACCTCGAGCGGGTCAGCGGATGGACGTTCAAACCCGAGGGTTTCTGCAAGGGAGAGGTCTGCGTCCCGGTATCGCCGTCGCGCACCGCGGACTTCGTCTCCGGCCAGTCCTACAATCTCGCCGCGCTGGCTGGCTTGCTCGGCCAGCCGGTCGTGGCCGACACCGCAAACCATGCGTGGTGCATCGGAGCGGCGTCCGGAGAGCGCCGGCGAGTGCTTCAGTCCCTTGATGCACCCGATTTCACGCTGCCTGACCTGTCGGGCAAGATGCACTCGCTCTACGACTACCGCGGCAAGCGAGTATTTCTCGTCTCCTGGGCCTCCTGGTGAGGATGCCGCATGGACCTGCCCGTGTGGCAGGCTCTCTACCAGGAACTCGAAGCAAAGAATTTCGTGCCCATCGCCGTCGCGTTCGATAGCGCCGGCAACCCAGCGGCCGAACCGTGGATCAAGGCGGCCAATCCAACCTATCCGTGCCTCATCGACACGCGCCACCTGGTGGCGGAGCTGTACGACATGGTGAACGTGCCAAACGCGGTGTGGATCGATGAGAATGGAAAGATCGTGCGTCCCACCGAGCCGGCCGGGGTGACCGACAGCTTCCGCACCATGGACCGCAAGACCTTCGCCATGCCGCAGAGCGCGATTGACGAGCTCACGGCCAAGCGCACCGCCTATCAGAATGCGCTGCGTGACTGGGCTGACCAAGGCTCCCAGAGTCGATTCGCGCTGAGCGAAGTCGAGGTGTTACGGCGCATGCATACGCCCGACGACGATCGGGTCCGGGCGGCTGCCAATTTCCGGCTGGGGCAGTTCCTGAATGAAACGGGACGGGCGGCGGCGGCTGTGAAGTACCTGGATGAAGCGCAACGCCTGCGCCCGGAAAGCTGGAACTACCGGCGCCAGGCTCTTTCGCTCAAAGATCCAACCAATCCGCTTGCCGCCGGTGGCCCGGAGTTCTGGAACGCGGTCGACGCGTTGGGAAAGGAAAAGTACTACCCAACTGCCGACGACATCTAGGATCCGGGTGCGAAGGAGTGGCACTGACCCGATTCTAACCCGGTTAAGCTTACGGGGTACTGAGCGCGGCGAAGCGAGTCAGCGCGCAGGACCTCGTCTTCGATCTACTACCGCCATCGGAAGTGCATCGCGACTGCTGCTGGTCATCCGCAAACTTCCACGCATGATGCTCTCAGGTTTGGCCGACTGGAAAAGGAACGCGAGATGGGCAGACATCTAGCGGCGCTTGTGCTTGCACTTGCATTCGCGACCGTCTTGGGCGGGTGCAGCCGGCGCGGGCCCGCCGCCACCAAACCTCCCCCTCCTCCCGAGAGCATCGACCAGTTGAAAGCGGCGATTGCCAAAATTCTGACGCGGACCCACGTGCCCGGAGTCGGCATTGCGCTGGTCACGAAAGACAAGGTCACCTGGACGGGCGGCGTCGGCAAGGCGGACCTGGCAAGCGGGCGAAATGTCGACGGTGACACGATGTTCCGCGTCGGATCGATCACCAAGGGGTTCGTCGCCTTGTCGCTGCTTCAGCAGGAGGAAAAAGGCAAGGTCTCGCTGGACGCCAAACTCGCGGATCTCGCGCCTGAAGTCCCGCTGGTAAATCCGTGGGAACAGACGGATCCGGTGCGGGTCGCAAACCTGCTCGAGCATACCGCCGGCTTCGACGATTTCCCGCTGGCCGAGTTTTACGATTACAGCGGCCACATCCCGCTGCTGAAAACTCTCCAGATGTTCCCCGAGCCGCAGCACGTGCGATGGCGTCCGGGAACCTTCTATTCATATTCCAATCCGGGCTACGGCGTGGCCGGGTATCTCGTTGAAAAAATCACCGGTCAGACCTGCGAAGACTACATTGCGGCCAACATTCTCCGTCCGCTCGGCATGATGAATTCGGATATGCGCCTGACGCCCGAAGTGAAAGCCGCTCTCGCCCAGGGTTACGAATTCGACCCTCCCCGAGCGGTTCCCTACCTGCCGATTCTCTTGCGCTCGGCAGGCGAGATGAAATCATCGCCCAATGAAATGGCGCGTTTCGTCCGGATGATGCTCAACCGTGGCAGCCTCGAGGGGACTACCGTCGTCCGCCCTGAATCTCTCGCGAGGATGGAAACTGCCGAGACCAGTCTCGCATCGAGAAGCGGTCTCAAGTACGGCTATGGACTGGGTAACGAGGCAAGCGTAGCTCGTCCATACCTGACATATGGCCACGGCGGCGGTCTCGACGGTTTCTTATCGAACTACCAGTACATTCCCGAACGCGGCGTCGGTTACTTCTTCTCAATCAACGACTCCGGCCTGGGCGTCCCTCTAGAGGAGATAGATGATCTGCTGTTCGCATATGTCACGCGCGGAATGACGCCGCCCCCCAAGCCCTCCGCCGCAGCTCTAGAGCCGAGAATCGAGGCAGCCACCGGCATGTACGAATTCGCAAGCCCGCGCAATCAATGGACGCAGTTTCTGACCGAACTACTGGTTACGGGATGGGTTTATATCAACGGCGGAAACTTGTACCGGCGTGGCCTCATCCCCGGCACGCGACAGAAATTCATCTACCTGGGGAACGGTCAGGTTCGGACCGACAAGGAATCAGGCGCGAGCGGTGTGTTCTGTAAGGGTCCCGACGGGGAAACCTACGGATGTGGGGCGCTGGTCGCCTTTCGCAGGGTCAATCCACTATGGCCGGTCACGCGCTTTGTCCTGGCGGTTTTGGCGCTGCTTACGATGGCCAGTTCCATCCTGTTCGCGATCATCTGGATCCCGCGCAAGCTGATTGGCCGGCTGCGAGGCGTGCCGCATCTTTCCGTGCGCGCGGTACCGCTGCTCGCGGTCTTGACCTTGAGCGCGATCTTCTGGCGAGCCTCGGGCCAACCGCCCTTTGTCCTCGGGCGGCCGAACGCGGTCACGATTACCATCTTGGCTCTGTCGATTATCTTCCCCCTCCTCTCGGTCGCGGCATTGCTGCTCGTGCTGCGATCATGGCGCTTCGAGGTGAATCGGGCGGTACGCATTCACTCGCTGCTGGTGGCACTCGCCTGCTGCCTGGTCGCCTGGTTCCTTGCATACTGGGGTTTAATCGGCGCTCGCGTGTGGGCATTATGATCTCTGTGCCGGTGCACTACTTACAAGGGGCGTGCGATCGGTGACAAATCTCAATAAGACCCTGCTGTACGTCGGCTACGGATCGCTGCTGAGCGGCTACGGCTTGCTCGCGGCCCGACGCGGCGGGCGGAGTCGCGTGGTTGCACTTGATGCCGAACCGGCCGTTGTGCTGAACGCGCGCCGCGGGCTTGCGAAGCCATCCAGTCACGGCAACTACCTGGCGATGGATATCGAGCCGCTCAACCCGGCCCTGCCGATAACCGCGCGCAGTGGCTTGGGCGAGGCGGATGGTCGCGGATTTGGCGCCCTGCTCCTTACTTTCGACCGCTCGGCGGCGCCGCTGATATCCCGTCGCGAAGAATACGACCCCGGTGCGTTCGGGCGTCTGCTTGAGCATGCAGATCGCGCGGGGCTGCCGCTCGGAGAGTTCCTGCTCAACTTTGCCCGTGACGCGGATTTCGACCTGCTGAAGTACCGCCAGGCCCTGTGCGGACTGCTCGGCTACACCTCCGAAGGCTACATTTTCCACCCGCTTCCGCTGGCAGACGGCCGCGTCGCCATTGTAGCGATCGGCTCCGGATATGAAGGGAGCGGTGATCCCGAGGTCATCTCGAAACGTCGCGAGTATGGAATCGATCGCCTGCACAATTTCGGGTCGGCGCTGGAGATCACCTCGCTCGATCTCGATCGTCCCGGGCAGATCGGCTATTTCGCCGAATGCCTGCTGGGCGGCATCCATGGTCTTGCGATGGGCGATCTGATGAGCGGTTTCGAACCCGAGGCGCCGTGGGCGGAAGAGCTCGCGCGTCGAGTCGCGGAGGTGATGGCGGTCGAGGCGACCCACTTTCTGGACGCTACCTCGCTTGCCGCGGAGAGTTACCGCGCGCGGTTTGCGGTGCGCGGCTGCGATCCCTCTCTAAATGCGCTTCTCAGGTTTGCGCGGGTCGAGTAGAGATTTCCGTCGTGGAAGCGCAATTCTCGGTTCACGTCGCCAAGGAAAACCTGAAATTTTCGGCCGCTCATTTCATCGCCTATCCCGGCTTTCGGGAAGCACTTCATGGGCACAACTACCAGGTCGGAGTTCGGGTGGAAGGCGATCTGACCGGCACCGGATACGTCGTCGACTTCGGTTTGATCAAGAAGCTCACCAAGGAAATCGTCGATCGGATCGACGAGCGCACCATAATTCCAGCCAAGAGCGATTGTCTGGTGATTGAGCAGATCGCGGGCGGCAGGATTCGGGTGCGATACGAGAACGACGAGTTTGTGTTCCCCACCAGCGACGTTTTCCTGGCGCCGATAGTACACAGTTCCGCAGAAGAACTGGCCCGTTTCCTGTGGGACGAACTGCATGCAGCGTTGCAAGCACGCGGGGCACTTGCGGGAGTGGGCACCCTGGAGATCTCGGTCGCGGAAGGGCCGGGACAGGCGGCAATTTTTCGCAAGCAGACCGGCTCCCCCGGGTAAGGGCTTTTGCTCCTGGTTGCCGAATGACAAGATCCTGCTCATGGCGGTCCAGATCTGGGAGGTAGGGGTGTGAGCTTTTCCGGAAAGGCGGAGTCAGAGGTAAAGCGGGTCGACTTCGAGCGACGAGTCAACGCGGCCGAGAGAGCCTTGATCGGCCAGCATCCCGCGATCATGAAACTTCGCGCGCTCATCGAGAAGGTGGCGCCGAGCGACGTTACTATCCTGATCAGCGGAGAGAGCGGAGTCGGTAAGGAGGTGGTCGCACGCGCCATCCATTCGATGTCGCAGCGGCACACGCGTCCCTTCGTCCCCGTCAACTGCGCGGCAATTCCGCGAGACCTGCTGGAATCCGAGATGTTTGGGCATGAGCGGGGCGCCTTCACGGGAGCCTCGGGAACGCGCCAGGGACTGTTCACGGCTGCCTCCGGCGGGACGATTTTGCTCGACGAAATCGGCGCGATGCCGATCGAGCTGCAGGCGAAGCTTTTGCGCGTGCTGGAAGACGGCGAGGTGCGCCCGGTCGGCTCGGATCGCTGGACCAGGGTTGATGTGCGAGTGATTGCGGCGAGCAATACCGAGCTGGCCGTGTCGGTTCGTAAAGGGGACTTTCGCGAGGATCTTTTCTATCGTCTGCAGGTAGTACCGATCGTGGTGCCGCCCCTGCGCGAGCGACGATCCGACATCCCGGTCCTGGTAGACCACTTTCTCGAATGCATCCAGGCGCGAACTCCGGGGCGGAAGATCACGGTCAATCGCGAGGCGATGGTGCAATTGTGGTCCTATGACTGGCCGGGGAACGTCCGCGAGCTCGAAAACATGGTCGAGCGGCTGGCGATCTTGTGCGACAATTCCACGATCGACACGCAGAATCTTCCCCCGGCGCTCACTTCCAAACCGCGGCCCGCGGTCATCGAAATTCCCGCGAGCCTTCCCGCGGGCGGCGTGAATCTGCAGAGCCTGGTGCGCGAATTGGAAGGAAGATTGATCAACGACGCACTCAAGCAGACTGCCGGAAACAAGCAGGCCGCCGCGAAGCTGCTAGGCCTTAAACGGACCACGTTTGCCGCCAAGCTCCGGCGCTCGGGTGTCATCGCTCCGGGTGCCGCCGATGATGACAAGGAAGACGACTGACCCGGCGGGTTAGGAACATGGAGCAGACCAACCGCGCGGCGCGAATAATGGTCGTCGATGACGACCGCGATACGGCGGCCGTACTGGTCCGCTACCTCCAGAGCGAGGGGTTCGATCCGATCGAGGCGAATTCGGGCACCGAATGTCTGCGCCTGGTGCGCGAGACGGAAGTCGACGTCATCCTGCTCGACCTGATGATGCCCGACATGGACGGTTTTCAGATTTGCAGGCTACTGAAGGAAAGCCCGGCGACCGCCGAGATTCCGGTCATTCTCATCACCGCGCGTGACGACATCGAGTCGCGCGCGGAAAGCATGAGTCTTGGGGTCGGCGATTTTCTCGCCAAGCCAATTTCGCGCCGCCAGCTCGCGGCCTCCATCCGCGCGCAGATCGAAGTTGTGGCGACGGAGCGAAACACCACCGCCACCTTAAGCCGTATCGAGGGTCGCGGAGGAAATTCCAAAGCGTGATCCCGCCGGGTCGCGCGCGGGCCGGCAGTGTAACGTGTGGCAGTGCCAGCTGAAGCGCTTGCCCTTCTCCTGCGGCCAAGCGGGCTTGCAAGAGGAAGTCGTGCTCGCGCTCGCTTGATGCACAGTGGACGGAGGCAGCCGACTTCGACACGCGGAATGCGCGCGCGGAATTCCCACCCGCGAGCGCAATCCAATCCCTGCACCGGCGCCGATTGCACTGGCCGCTGGCCTTCGACTACACATAAGTGCCGCGATTGCAGGTGATAAGGAGGACCTCGGGATGAATGGGGAAGCCGCCAAACAGACCAGGCCGATCGCCGCGCTAACCTACATCGGTTTTTTCGTGACCGGCATCATCTTCCTTTTCGTGGAACCGTACAGCCAGGATGAATTTATCCGCTTCCATGCGCGCCAATCGATCGGATTCTCAGTGGCATGGTTTGCCATCGAGATAGTCTTCGGCGTGTTCATCTCGATTCTGCCCGTCGCGCTCGGTAGGTTGCTCGGTGGCATCCAGATGCTGATCAACCTGGGGTTGGCGATTTTCTGGCTGTTTCTCATGTACAAGGCATACATGGGCGAGCGCTATCGGATTCCGGAACTCGCCGACATCGTCGACAACATCGCCGGCCAATCCGCGTCGCACTAGGCGGAGTTCAGGGTTTTTCCGCGGCTCGTTGCTCGCCGTTGGCCGGTGCCGGTTCTTCCGCCGCGGCTGCGCCGTCGGTCGCCGAGGGCTGCACGACGGGCTGGATGTTCACCGGGGCGGTCGCCACCAACTGCAGCACCGGCTCCCGCCGGATCGCATCGAGCACGCGGCGCGACACTTCGTCGGCGATTTGCGTGGCGGCGCGCACGTCGGCCGGGTAGCGGACGATCATATCCAGGCCCGAGGCAGTGAGTTGCAGGCGCGACTGAGGGCGTGGCGTTTCAAGC
>JBKPEA010000076.1:0-24051 GCA_046728175.1 Thermodesulfobacteriota bacterium
GGTGGTGTCTGTCAATTGGTGGAAAAAGCTTCGGCATTAGAGTTCTGCGGCGGATTGAGCAGTTGAATTACCAAGTTGCTATTACGCTGCCTCCGAACGTTGGTTGAGGGCGGTGAGGTCGTGCCAGCCGACCAGCCGGCGCAGCTTCACCTGGCCGCTGCGCAAGAGTCCGAACAGTAAGAGCAGGACTGCCTCCTCGTTCGGGAGCGAAGCCTGGGTCTTGGTCCGCCGGCGAAACTCCTCGTTGATCCGCTCCAGCGTGTTGGTGGTGCGCAACGCCTTCCATTGCGAGATCGGGAAGGCAGTAAAGGTGAACAGTTCGTCGCCGGCTTCCTCGAAGCTTTTGACGACCGCCTGACAGCGCAGCCGCCACTTGCGCACGAACCCCGCGCGCGCCTGCTCCACCGCCGCGCGACTCTCGGCGTAGATCATGCGCCGGTAGTCCTCCGCCAGCTCTTCGCGCAGATGGGCTGGGGCCTTGGCGAGCAGATTCCACAGCTTGTGATTGGTACAGCGTTGCAGCGCGAGCTTCGACCATTGCGCCTTGAGCGCGGCGGCCAAGCCCGGATTGCCGTCGATCACCGCCAGCACCGGAGCGCCGAGATTACGGGCGACCAGCGAGCCGACCGCGTCGAGCCAGGAGCGCTCGCTTTCCACTCCCGCAAGCCTGAGGTCCAAAATCACCCGGCGCCCGTCCGCGCACACGCCCAAGGTGACCAGCACCGGCACCCGCACGCGCTTTTTCCCGATCCGCACCCGCGGATACCAACCGTCGAGAAACAGGTAACGAACCTTCAGCTCGCCGAGATCGCGCTGGGCCCACGCCGCGAAGTCCTCGCGCAATCGCCCGACCAGGCGCGATACCGCGTCCTTCGATAGCGGGGCGCCGCGCAACAGCGGTGCCAGGGCTCCACGCAGCCGACGGGTGTTGGTGCCGCTCAAGTAAACTCCGAGAATCGCTTCGTCCACCCGCTCGGTGCGGCGCTGGTAGCGCGGAATAATCGCGCTGCGCCACTCGCGACGCCGCCCGTCGTCATCGTCGATCCGGGCGCGCGGCATCATGATCGTGGTCGCGCCGAGGCCGGTGCTGAGCGTTCGCGGGCGCTTCCCATGCCGATAACCGCTGCGATTTGTGCCGACTCGCTGCGAGCGCGCAGCGCCCAGCGCTTCTTCCAGTTCCTCCTCGACGATGGCCTCGATCGTCGCGCGAATCCGCCCTCGCATCAGCTCCTCGAGCGCACCTTTTCCTACCCACCGACTCCTGCTATCCCTCTCCACGGCGTCATCCTCCGGCACCCGCCGAAAGGCGGGCACGAGTTGTGGCTCAGCTCGCCGGATCCTGACGCCTTTTCACTTTTCCACCAATCCCGCGACACTACCGAGTCGAAAGCTTGGAGCACAAACCAATGATACGGGAATTCCGGAGCCATCAGCACATGAGTCTTTGGGGCCAGGGACGCATTCGGGGGTATCATCAGATACCAACCCGTGAGCGCGAGCGCGGCGGCGTGTCGGAGGGTCATGGCTTCAGGCGCGGATCGATCCTTCCGGCCTTTCGCGTCAGCTCGTTGGCTTGCGGTCGATCTGACTCGCCTCGAACGCGACCTGCTGCCACTCGTCATCTGCGACGAATACGACTGCGTTCTCAGTGTCGATGTGGTGCCCGCGCAGTACTACGGTGACTCTTCCGTGCTCGGGGCATGTTCCGTCATATACGCGTGCTACGGCCATCGGCTTTCGGACAATGCCTTTGGCCGATGTGCTCGCTGCCTCCTCGGTGGGTGGCGTTACGTTCTTCATTTCCAGGTTGCAACCCTCGATGGGGCAGAGCAGTTTGGGAACGGTCATTTGTCTGTACCTCGCTCCACACGCTAGCTGAGTATCGGCGCGTGATGAGCCCTTTTATGATCGAATTAAATAACGGGCACTTGCGCCGCCAAGCAAGCACGCGGGCGCTGCAATGCCACAAGTGTGAGTACTGTCTGAGGCTCCTCGGGGCCCCTCCTGCGAAAGCGGGTGGGGCTTCTTTTTGGCCGGGGCAAAGGCATTCTTATAGGGAAGGAGGAAGCTCAAATGGCAAGGCTGATCTTTGTCCACAAAAACAACAGCCAGCATGAGGAGATGGCGCTGAACGCAGACCTTATCGTGTCGGCATCCTCAAACACGTCGTCCGGCGGAACCCATACCAGCGTCAGAATGGTCGGTGAGGAACTACACACGATTACCGAGTCGCTGGGCGAATTGGTGTTGCTGGCGAAACAGGTTTCCTAGTACTCGAAAGTGTGGGTGGTACTTTATCATGAAGGCCCCCGGGCGCGGGGATTCTCGCTGGCAATTTTGGGGGTACGCGGGTCAGCAAAGACGAAAAGGATGCTTGACCATCCGGGCCCGCGATGAGGAACTGGTCAATGGCAAAGGGGGCTCCGGCAACCCGATAAGATGATCGAAGGATTGATAGTCCTTTGATCTGAGTGGAATTGTGCAGGCAGAGAGGAGGGTTTTCCGAGTGACTTTGACGTTAACGGGGGTGATTTTAACACAAGTTTTTCAGTTGTTTGCTCTTCCAACGTGGCAGGCGCGGAACGGCTCTGGCGCGATCGATGTTTCAGCGGCACACGCGCACCAGCTCCAAACGCCGATTTCGCAAATCAGTGGGTATCGCCAAGGCGACGCCTGACCGAAGGACTGGAGCGCGATATTCTTTGGTGAGATAAGGAGGAGGCGGAGATAGTGGAAGGCGCCGACCGGACGGCATGAAGAGCTTTGGCCAAGTGATAACGGAAGCGCGCAAAAGGGCGGGGCTCACACAGAAGGAGGTTGCCGAACGCCTGAAGCGCGAGGATGGACGCGTAGTTGATGCCCCGTACCTGAACGCGATGGAGCACGACCGCCGGTATCCGCCGTCCAACTATCTTATCGATCAGCTCGCCGAGATGCTCGGGGTGCCTGCGGACTTGCTCTATTTTCACGCGAAACGGCTGCCGGCGGACATCAAGCGAGACGTGGACAATGAGCAGGTTGAGATGGCGTACCAGGCTTTCCGCAAAGCGCTGAAAGGCTCCAAGACCGGCAGCAAAAGGAAATGAAACCACTTCGCGATCCGCTCGGACGGCCGATTCAACGTCTGTACTTCAAGACAGAGGTGCTGGACGCCAGGTGCGAAGGGATCATCAAAGGTTTTATGGAGCGTCGGTCCGGTGGTTTCCGATTGCCAATTCCCACCGACGAACTGACCCGACTGATCGAGGAGGAGGCCGACGATCTCGATCTCTACGCGCAGCTACCCGACGGCGTCGAGGGTCTGACAGATTTTTTCGCAGATCGGCGACCGAAGGTGCGAATTGCAGAAAGTCTCTACAGAACGCGCAGCGATCATAGGCTGCGAACGACTCTGGCGCACGAGTTCGGCCACGTTAATCTCCACGCACCGTTGTGGCGACGGGACAGTGCCTCGGTAGATGGACGTCCCACAGAACCCTCGTGGACGTGCGCTCGGGACACGATCGTGGACGCGCCCGAAAATGATTGGATGGAATGGCAAGCCGGCTACGTTTGCGGTGCACTGCTCATGCCGGCCAGCGCGGTTCGCGAGTGGGTTCAGGAGTTTGCTGCACGATCCGGCGCAAAGCCGGCGTTCGCGGCAGAATCGACGCCGGGTACCGAGCTTATTTCGATCGTTGCCAAAAGATGCGACGTGTCGGACCTCGCGGCGCGTATCAGGCTCTTGAAGCTCGGCATAGTGTCAGAATCCTGATTGGGTTGCGCTACGTCGCTATTCTGATTAAATTCTGGGATTTAACAAATCTTTTGGTTTGCCCGCTATTGTACTTGAGTGGCTCCAAGTTGCACGATCCTGGCTCGAATGGCTGTTCGACGAGACCAAATGCAGCAACCCTCGCCGCCCAATCGGGACAAGGAGCAACGATTCCGATGGAAACACCGGCGATGCGTGAAGAGGCTGTTTTTCTGACCACTAGTGCTTCGACTCACGCATAGAGAATCACGAGGTGACTTGCGGAGGGTCGAAGTATCTGATCAAACAGAAGACGTGGAGCGGAGGCAGCGGCGGCGAGGGAAGTCCCCGCGATTGCAGCTGACGGCGACGGACCGCGAGGGGCTGCGAGCAGCGCGCGGCGGCGGGCGGCGGTTAAGTGAACGGCGTAGCGGCAGGCTCTTCTTCGCCTTTCCCGCCGCATATGCTTCGGGATTTAGCGGGTTTTATCTGCCGCTGATGATCGTGGTCTGGCTGCTCATCTTGCGCGGCATCGCTGTGGAATTTCGCAATCACGTCGCAAGTCCCGTATGGACGCCATTCTGGGACGTGGTCTTCGCCGGTGCCAGCGCACTGCTGGCGGTCTTTTTCGGCGCCGCGTTGGGTAATGTTATGCGCGGGGGTTCCACTCGACGCGAACGATTCCTTCTTTCTTCTGGGCGTGCCGATAAGCTGAACGCCCAGAAAGCGCAGTGTCGGGTGATTTACGACTGCACGCCCTGCGAAAGATCGCGCCCGACATAAACAGCGCCCCGGTTTCCGCTAAAAGCATTATCAGAGTTGAACTGTGAGCGATCATCGACGCTGCCAACGGTCTGCGGGTGAAGGCCAACAACACCGCGACGCTGGGAACAGATCTCCGCGCCGCGCTGGTGCCTGCGACCTATTTTGACTATTGTACCGCATCGGAGCATGCCCACCCACACGGACGAAACCCGCCCTCCTGAGGACGCTCTCCAAAGGGCTCGAACAGAGGGCACGCAAGAGGTTTCAGCCCGAGCCAAGAGGAAAACCGGCGATAGTCTCTCGGACGGCCTCGAGCGGCTGGTCGGCAACATCCCGGCGGATCGTCTTCGCTTTCTGACCTCCGACCGCCGCAGGGTCTACGCTGCAATTCTCTGGATTCTGCTCAACCACAGGCGCTCCCACCAAATCGAGGTCTATTACGACGATCTCCTCGTGGAGGTGCTCGGCATCGTCCCTACTATCGCCCTGGGACCCTATGTGCCCGAGGACTTCCGAGGCGACGTTCGGCAGCTCGTCGAATGGAGCAACCTCGCACCGCTGCGACTCGAGCCTCGCCGCATCGAGACGCTAGCGGACCGGAGCCTTCAGAAGTTCCTCTGTCGCCTCGATGACGAGACCGCTGCCATCCTTGAGTTCCTGGAGGGTCGCTCTCGCGCCGCGGCGGTGGCCGTATCGGATCGTGGGCGTCACCTCCTGCGCGACGCCGCCGAGCGGCTCCTAGAGGCCTTGCAGCTCGCACAGAAGATCGGGCGGGAATCTGCGGGTCCGGCCGTCCCGGAAGCAGCCGAGTACCCACCCCAGTTTGGCGACGAACTTCTGCGCCTCTCGTATCTGTGCTTCGAGGTGGATCGCAAAATCGACGAGGCAGCGAGAGAGCTCGCAACCTTCGATGCTGCGCTAGTCGGCTTCGCCGTCAGCCCGTTCCGGCTGGAAATGCTCGCGGAGGTCCTAGACCGCTTAGAGCGTTACGTCGAGGATTACGTCGCTGAGGCCACCGAGCGTGCGCGGACGTTGTACCGGGCGGCAAAGAAACTTCTCCGGCCAATGTTGAACGATGTGCTCCTGCGGTCTCGCCAGCAAGTCGATCGCCGGCGGCGCGATGATCCGTTCTTCGCTGGAGCGCCAGGATCTATTCGTGACGCCCGCGAGTTGCTGGTCGAACTTGTTCCCTTCTTCGCGCCGCGCGGCCGTTTCGAGACACTGCTAGAACGCGTCCACGGCTCCGCACGCGATGTCGTGCGTCGTGTACACAAGCATGTCGAGAACGTGCGCGCGCGGAATATCCGCATCGAGACCCTCCGCGATCGCTCGCGCGAGGTAGCCGTGCTCCTCGACGGCGATATCGAGGCAGCAAACGCTTGGGTCAACGGTCTGTTCGCCTCGGCACACCACATGACAGATCTCCGTTGTGGTACGCCCGACGCGCGTGCACCGTTGCCCAGGCCTGCGAGGCGCTACGAAAGCCGCCGCGCCGCGCACCGCGGGGAGTACTTGTCGGAGAAACATGGGACTCCCGGGCAATCTCGCGCGCTTGAGGTCCTGCGCCTCCTCAGGCTCGGACGCTTCGTCGACGAGAAGATTTTAGGCGGCGCAAGGTGCGCCTCGCTCGCGGACGCGACGCTCGGCGGCCTCGAGGACTTCCGTGCTCTACTCGATAGCGTCAAAGCCCACGACCTACGGGCGGGGCGACTCCGATCGTCGCTTTCGTATCGGATCGCCAGACCAGCTGTAAACGGCGAACAGCCTCCACGTGCGCAGTTCACCACAACCTCAGGATCGCTGGACGCGCCAGCTCTCGTCTTCGTGCAGGCAGGGCGCGCAGATCGTCATGGCTGACGACCCGGCGCACTCATCCGAAAGCGAGGATCTCCGCACGTTGGCTGTTGATCGGCGCGGACTTGACCGTGTGCGCGCGGTCCTGAATGTGCTCACCGAGTCTACCTTCTTTTATCGGGAGGATGACCCAGACCTCTTCTTCTTTCTGCGCAGGAACCAGGCGGGCTTCCGGAAGTTCTTCGAGCACTACCTTGGGTGGAGGCTCTATGTCGATCGTCAGTGCGCGCGGCTTCTGAAAGAACAGCACTACAACGCGGCGCTGCGGCCCTCCCAGCGCGCGCTCTTCGACCTCAGGCGCCGCGATGAGTGTTTGCTGTTCGCCCTCCTGCTCGAGTTCCACGAGGAAGAAGGCCAGCGGCAGGGCGTCACTCCGGACGAAGATCGGCACCTCCGCTTCCTGCTCGCCGACTTCGTCGCGTTTGCTATCCGGCGCTTCCGAGAGGAGCTCAACGAGTCCACGCCACCCGAGGTGAGGATCTTCGAGGCGACCCGTCCTCTCTTCGAGCAGCTCGAACGGCACCGTTTCGTGCGTCTCGTCGATCGTAGAGAGGTCGAGGCGGGCGACGAACTTCCCGCTGGGATGGCAGAGCACCTACTGTACGAGTTCCTGCCAGGGATCCGCTGCTACGACGCGTCGCTGGCTGCACGGAGCGTCGTGCTCCGCGCGTATCGGGGAACTTCGGAAGAGACGGACGATACCGCGGAAGCCGTGGGGACAGACGACGATCCGACACGGCCATGACCGAGATTTTTGGCCTTCGGCGCGTCCGCCTCATCAACTTCCACAACTTCGTGGACGAGACCCTCCCGGTCCGCAAAAACCTGTTCCTGATTGGCGACAATCAGAGCGGCAAGACAACGGTCCTCGACGCCGTGCACTTCGCGCTGTCGGCCGGGGTCGACATGGAGTTCAATGCCGCTGCCCGATTCGGCCCGCGGAATGAACCCGGACGGAACCTTGCGAGCATTGCGCTCCGCTACGACCTTGAGCGCGATGTCGCCCAGCGTGGTCCCTCGGTGATGTATGCCGCGCTCGAGATCACGGGCGAGGCGGGTACTGTGCATACCTTTGGCGCGGGCGCCTTCGCTACCTCCTTGGACGCCCAACCGGATGCATGGGGGTTCGTCGCGCGAGGCGTGGGCCTCGACGAGGTGCCTTTGTGTGCTGAGGACCCAGACGACCCCACCCAAGTGCGGCGCCGCCCTCGGGATCGCGGCGAGCTTGAGAATGTCCTCGGGCGGGGCGCGGTCTTGGACAAGGGTAGATATCGGACAGCGGTCGCGCAGCTGCTCTTCCGTGACCGAGATGCCTACTTGCGCGCGCTCGAGCTGCTCGCGGCAGGCAAGGCGTACCGTGAGCTCGTTGCTCGCGCTCGGAATCTCGACGATCTCTTCATCGGGTTGCTGCCGCCGCCCGCCGAATCAGAGTTCGAGGAGGTGCGTTCGGCGCTGCGCGCGATCCAGGGGATCCGTAGCGACCTCTCCGACCTTGAGGTGGAGCTCGATGTCCTTCGCCACGTGATAGAGAAACTACGAGACGCCCGGCGCGAGACCGAGAAAATAGCTCGTTACGAGTTCGTCGGTGCTGAGCGCGCGCGCCGGGATGCGGAGGAGAGGTTCCAGAACGCAGGAATAAAGGCCCAGCAGGCGGAGAATGCCGCGACGCAGGCCAAGGAGGAGCGGACAACTGCGACCAACGACGTGGCACGGCGTGAGGCAACCTTGCGCGCTCTACGTGCGAGCGAGGGTGCGACGCTGCTCGCGCGCGAGGAGGAGGCCCGTGGTGACAAGGAAGAGGCGGCCCGTGATGTAGCCCGTGGCCGAGAGGAGCTGTCATCTCGGAATACCGAGCGCAGCCGTGCCCTCGAGGATGCCGCTGATGCAGAAGCTCGATTCGAGTCGGCGAAGGATCGCGCAGGCGCGGCGCTCCGCTCAGTCGCCGCCCCCACGCGCGAGCACCTCGACGACGAGGCTGTGGCGGCGCTCGGCGTTCTTGCGGCGACCGTTTTGTCAATCGAGCCTGGCGTAGGAAGGGCTACGGTCGGAATCGAGAGACCTCTCGCGACGCTGCGTGGCGGATTCGAGGCCGCCCGCGAGGCGGCGGCGGGAGGCGCGGCGCGCTCAGCAGCTGAAGCTGAGCGCCTGCGCTCAGAGGCGACAAACGCGCTCGTGCGCGCAGAAGAAGTTAGAGAGCGCGCCGAGGTCCTACCCGACCTTCCTGGTTACCAGACGTTGCTCGCCGCCCTGCAAGCGGATACCGATCAGGCAGTGCCGCTCTACCGGCTCTTTGCGCTGGCTCCAGACGTCCAGGAAATGACCGGCGCCGGCATCGAATGTCTACTCGGCTCGCGGGTTCTCGGGTCGATTGTCGTCCCTAGTGAGCAGCACGCGGCGGCGCGCTCGCGGGTGATCGCTCATGGCGCCGGCGTCGAAGTGGTAGACCCTTCGGAGCTTGATACCAATACGGTCACGCACGTGAGCGGCACCTTGCCGGCAGCGCTTGTGGACGCCGGTCCAGAGCCCCTCACCGCTATTGGGCGTGCCTTTCTTAGTCGGGTAGCAGGTGACGTTCGCATCCTCGCGAGTGGCGAGCCACGCGGCGACGCGGCCCGCGCGGTCTGGTCGGATGGTCATATCTTCGAGCAGGGAGCCGAGTCGCGTGTCGATCCCGCGGCGCCGAGGTTCTTAGGTGCTGAGGCTCGTGCGCGGGCAGCGGCGCAGGAGGAGGCGCGGCTTCGGGTCCATGCGGAACAGCTCCTCGCGACGGCTGCGCGAGCCCAGGAAGAGGCTGCCCGGCAGCGCGACGTCGCGGGCTCGTGCCGCCAATCTCTGACGCTCCTCGATGCAAGCGCCCCGAGCTCACTCCTTGCGCTCGCCGCTACTCTCGAGGGCGCGCAAGTACGTGTGGAGGAGCGCAGCGCGGCAGAACGCGAAGCGCTCGACCGAGTCGAGCGGGCTACAGAAAGGCTCATGACACTTCAGCGTCGTCATGCCGAACTTGCTGCCTCAGTCACCGGAGCCGGATTTCTCGACCTCCGCGACCGAATAGAGCGGATGCAAGCGGATCTCGATGGCGCTCGCGAGACTGAGAGGGCGGCTATCGACGCCGCAGCGAGGGCGCGGCAGGAGGCGGACGGCAGCGCCGCCGACGCCAGAGAGGACGCCGCCAGGCTCGATGCCGCCGCTGCCGGGGCACGATCTCGACGAGAGGCGCTTCTGCCGCTTGTCGAGCCTCGCTACCGCGCCGACCTCGACGACTACGTTTTCCGTGTCATGCGCGGCCAGCAGATTCTTGCCGAGAATGTCCTTGGGCTCGTCCAGGAGTCGTCTAACGCCCGCGCCCGCGCGTTTCAGTGGCTTGAGTCCTCCGACGGGATTCGCAATGAGCGCCTCTGGCAAAGGTACGCGTTCCGTCTTGACGAGGACGCGCGGGAGATCCGCGATCAGTCTGGCCGACCCGTCGAGCAGGTCTATGAGGAGCGCGAAAACGAAGTCCGTTCCCTGCAAGGGACGCTCGACGAGCGGACACGCGATCTTCTCGAACGAGTCGTGATGGCGGGCCTCGTTCGCCGGCTCCAAGGACAGTTGCGCGAGCTGCGTGATACGATCCAAGGCGTCAACCGCCTCGCCGCCGATTTGCGTTTCGGTACGAGCCGGTTCCAGTTCTCGCTCCGACAGCGTCCGGAGTTCCAGCGGCTGCTCGACTTACTGCGAGAGCAGTCGATCCTTCAGCCAACGCTTCGCGAGGAGCTACGCGACTTCTTCCAGGCGCGCCTCGATGAGCTCGGGCACGCCCGGCAGGGAGAAGTGCCGGAGATCCTGGACTACCGGCGGTGGTTCGACTACGTGCTTCAAGTTCAAAGCCGCGCTGACGGCGGGGTGCAGGACCTTCCACGTCAACGCCTCCGCTTCGGCTCCACCGGAGAACAGGCCGTCCCCACATACCTGCTCGTCATCGCGGTCGCTTCGCTCCTCTACGACCGGACCGAAGCACGACTGCGTCTGCTCTTACTTGACGAGGCCTTCCTAGGCATCGACGCCGGCAGGCGCGAAGTCCTCATGCAGTTTGCAGACCGCGCTCGGATCGATCTAATTGTTGCGACGCCCGAGCTCGACGGTGTGACGCCGGCGCTCGCGTCGTCGAGTACGCTGTTCATCGAGAAGACTCCGGAACAGGACGTATACGTGAGCGATTACCAATGGCAGCGGCCCGGCCTGCAGGCAGATCTCTTTAGCGAACCCGTCAAACCGGGCGAGATGGACCTCGTTCTCGGCGTGAGGCCCGTTGAGGCGTCCGCCCGGAGCAAGGCGAGGGCTCCGGTGGAGCCGGCCGCCGTCGCGGACACCGAGATCTCCCGGCGAGAGACCAGTGACCCAGAAGACGATTGAGGGCGTTCGTGCTCAACTCGCCGCCGACGGCGCGATGGCTTCCGTCGTAACTGCGATTCTCGACAGATGCGATCGCCGCGGATCATTGCCTCGAGAGATGACACTCCGCTGTCGCTGCGTGGAGGAGCGCGACGCGGCCGTACGGCTTCTTTCAGCCGCTGCAGTTGGCCACAGGCGCGACGGCGATCTGACAGTGAAACTTG
This sequence comes from Thermodesulfobacteriota bacterium, assembly GCA_046728175.1. Taxonomy (GTDB): domain Bacteria; phylum Desulfobacterota; class Binatia; order Binatales; family Binataceae; genus JAFAHS01. Next base: position 10,948 of record JBKPEA010000076.1, read on the forward strand.
ATCTTGCCCGCGCAGACGCGCGGCTCCGGGCAGAGGGTACACCCGGGCTCTTGCAGATCTTGCATGCCGCCACTGGTCGCCCAGCTCGCAACCTAAACGCCGAAACCGCCGCGCTTGGGAAAGACGCGGCGAGGACCGCTCTGGCTTTGGCCGACCGACACTCGGGCGCGGCCGCGGGCTTCCTACGCGCCGCAGCGGACAGCGTCGAGGCGCGGCGTGGCGAACTCTTCGATTTCGCCAGGTCAGCGGGACTGGATCGCTTGAGCGCGGAGCTAGACGTCGTCGCGCGATGCATCGAACTGGCCGAGCGGAATGAGCATCCCCTTCGTTTAGCGAATTTCGCAAGACGCGCGACCGGTACCAGCAAAGGGCTGTGCGCCGGTGACCGGCGGTACATTCGCTTCGCAGACGCACTGCTACGGCACGTGCCGGGACTTGCCGAGCGGGTTGGTTCCGAAGGACCACTTGAGGTGGCGGATCGAAGGCGACTTACACTCGAGTGTGTGAACATCTTTCGGAACGAGACGCCTATCGACGTACTCTGCTACGGCCACCTTGTCCTTGAGAAGCAGGGCCGACGTCTCGATGCGGCTGCTGCCCATCGAGAACTGGGCGAGCCGGCGCGCCTGCTGTTGCTTCACCTGCGCGGTGCCCGCATCGCGGAAATTCGAGCTGAGAGCGTGATCAGCATCGAGAACGAAACGACCTTCAACGATTACGTCGAGTGGCTGCGAGTGAGCGGCCGGAATGAGATAGTGCTTTTCAGCGAGGGCCAGGCGAACTGGGCGGTAGTTCGACTCCTTCGGCTGATCGCGGAGGCTGCCCCCTCCGTCGCTCTTGCGCATTGGGGAGATCTCGACAGGTTTGGCGTCCTCATTCTCCGAAGCCTGCGGCGCCGAACCAGTCTGCCGATCGAACCACAATGGATGGACGCGCGAACGTTCGAGCGCTGTCGAGACGCCGGAATCCCGCTTCCCGAAGGCGAGCAGGAAGAGATCGATCGGTTACTCTCGGCCGCAACCGATGACGACGTCTGCAACGACCTCCTTCGGACCATCCGCAATTCCGGCCGTTGGGTCGAACAGGAAACGGTTGCAGAGCGAGTGCTTGATCCTCGGTCGTGAGTCTTCGTCGCTTGCGCGCAGGTCGTAGCGTGTGCGTGTCGTAGGCACGGAATATCAACAGCTGCTGGCAAAGTACGGAATCCGCAGCAGCATGAGCCGAAAAGGAAACTGCTGGGACAACGCCGTGGCGGAGAGCTTCTTCGCCACCCTCAAGCTCGAACTGGTCTACCAAAGTCAGTGGCCCACCCGAGCTCAGGCCCGCAGTGAAGTCTTCGAATACATCGAGCGCTTTTACAATCGCCAACGGCGGCACTCAGCTCTCGGTTACTTGTGTCCTGCCGAATTCGAGCGACGGTATCATGAACCAATAGCGGCCTAACCCGAGTGTCCACGCAATCGGGGCAACCTCAAGTGGAGGAACGGACGTTACGGGAGGAGTTGGTGCGGCAAAAAGTCCGCCAGTTTTGTCAGATATGTGTCAGATAGCGGCGTCTTCGTGCCGACCTTGCTAGCGGCTGGAGGACTCGGACACGCACAATTACTTATTGATTACGAGGGCTTTTGAGTTGGTCGGGGTGGCCGGATTTGAACCGGCGACCACACGCACCCCAAGCGTGTGCGCTACCAGGCTGCGCTACACCCCGACCGCAAGAAAAGCGGAGCGAGGACGAAGATTATAATCGCCCCTTGCGGCGAAGCTACAGCTGAACAACCCGGATTGCGGATTTTCTTCGTCCGATCCTCACGGCGATGCGGTCGTGGCTTTGACGGCACTCAGAAAGCGCTGGGCAAACGCTTCCGGAGATAGATTCGTGCGCGATGCGAGCTTGGACCGCTCCGGTTCCTGCAAATCCGACAGCTCAAGACGAATCATGTACGAGCGTGCAACTTCGAACGACTCCGTCGCCACATCGACCATTCGCACCCGGATACGTCCGGTCTGCGGATCCCGGAGATCTTCCAGATTTACAGGCGTAACGCGCCCGCCGGTTATCGCGATCAGCGCGCCGGAGCCCCCATTGAGCAAATACCGCACGGCACCATAGCCGAGGGTACGCGTGTATTCGACATCAAACGGCACCGGCTTCGCGCAGCGCAGTTCGTAGCCGATATCTTTGGCCACCACCGTGGTTCCGAGGTTGAGTCCCTCGAGAGCCTCGCGAATCCGATCGCGCAATAACCAGCCGAGCGGAATATCGGCGAGATGCGAATGCCCATAAGCATCGAGTGACGAATTCGAGAGCGTTTTCAGAGTCTCCGGATTGAGCCGCTCCGCGATTCCCTCTGCGACCAGCGCGACTCCATCGTCCCGCCCGTACGCTGCACGTTTGATAATCGCGCCGACGATGGTGTCGACCACGTTATCGAGCTCGATATATTCGCCACTGAACTCCTCGGGGATCACGGCCAGCGTCGCGCCGGCCGACTTGCACATCCCGAGTGCAAGCGATCCCGACTTCCGGCCCATGGTCACCGCCAGGTACCACCGCCCCGTCGTGCGCGCATCTTCCATGAGCGATTCGATAATCGCAGTGCCGGCTGCGCGCGCCGTTTCAAAGCCGAAGGTCACCGCGTTCTCCGGCAGCGGCAAGTCGTTATCGATGGTCTTCGGAACCGTCGCAACCCCGATACGGCCGCGGCTGCGCTCGGCGATTTTCGCCGCACCATAGGTGGTGTCATCGCCGCCGATGCACAGCAGGTAGCGCACGCCCAATTCCGTAAGGGTCTGCACCGCGCGCTCCAGGCTCTCTTCATTACGGGCCGGGTTGGTGCGCGAGGTGCGCAGGATCGATCCGCCCGTGAAATGGATTCTGCTCACGTCGCGGATCCGCAGTTCGGTGACGTGCGAGGAATCGCCCGCAACCAGCCATTTGAAGCCGTCGTTCAAACCGATGACCTGCAGGCCGCGATTGATCGCTTCGATTGCCGCCGACGCGATGACGCCGTTGATGCCAGGCGCGGGTCCACCGCCGACCAGAATCGCGAGTTTGTCGTGACTTGATGTGCTGCCTGACTCCATGCGCCCGCGCGCCTCCTGACGAGAATAGTCAACGAGCAGTTCGCAGAGACCCCGAAGCGGACGAGGAGACAAGGGTGCTTGGGGATCGCATGCCCCGGCCGCACTAGAAGAATTCCAGAATTTCGCGCATCAGAATACGGCAACGGAGGCAGAAAGGATCCGCAGATACCGCGATTTCATGAACAAGGGATTGTGGCGAAATCCGTCAGGGTGCCCGGGCACCCCTCCTTGGAACTGTGCTGGGAGGATTGGAAACTGCCTACACCTTTTTCTTCGGGGCTACTCGCGGACGCCACTGCACGAAGGATCGGAGGTCGACCTGGAAGGTCCACGAGCTCTTCGGTTGATTTATCAGATGAACGATCTCGTTGCAGATCGCCTCTGGCGCAACGAAATGCGAGGGGTCGGTGTTGGGCATCGCCTCGCGTACCCGCGGACTGTCCACCGCGCCATCGACGTCGAGCGAAGCCGCATGCACCCCAAGATGCATGAACTCATAGGCCACCGATTCGGCAATCGCGCGCTGCGCAAGTTTGGAGGCGTTGTAGGCCGAGAACTGCGCGGGACCGCCGCGGGTTTCGGAGCCGAGCACGAAAATCACCGTCCCGCCCCCTCGATCCGCCATCTTGCCGACGACTGCCTGGGTACAGAAGAAGGGGCCGTAGGCATTTACCTTGAGCTGAAAATCAAAATCCTCTTCGGTGATCTCGAGTAGCGGTTTGCGCAAGTATGCGCCCGCGTTGTTAATCAACACCGAAATGGGGCCAAGTTCCTTTTCCACTCGTTCGACCGCCGCCAGCACCTGTTCGCGTTTCGAGACATCGGTCGGAGTGACGAGTGCCTTGCCGCCCGCCTTGCGAATGAGACCTGCGGTCTCTTCGAGTTGCGACTGGGTGCGCGCGATGAGGCCGCAAGCGTAGCCTTCGCGAGCCAAACGCTGCGCGATGTCGCGGCCGATTCCGCGGCCAGCTCCCGTAACCAATGCAATTTTCGCCATAGCGCAGGAATCTTAGCGATCCGAAGAGAACGGGGAAACCCGGATTTCGCCGTCAAGCCGGAATTCCTCCGAGTTCCTTGTCCGAGGGCCCGCAGCGTCTAATGTTAATTCCTCTCGCCGCTCCCGCTCGATTCTCCATCGCGCGGCTCTACGCGACCGGGCGGACATCTTTAAATTAAATGTTTATGCTGCGGACATTCCCAATGTTTATGACAATGTTTATGACAGCACCTTGGCGCTCGCGTCCAAGGATGCTACGGTCAGTACTGGTGACACGGGAATGAAGTTCCTCCCGATCGTGCTGGTGACACTTTTGTTTCTCGCAACGCCGCCCGGCTTGATGCCTGCGCATGCTGACGGGCCTATAGAAGTCACCTCGCCCGCTAGCGACGATCCACCCAATCAAGTCCTGGAAATTCCACCGGCCTGTGCTCAAGACGGCGCGCAAGCGGTTTGCGAAGACCCGGGCGCAGATTCAGCTGCAGACGCCTCGAGTGCCGCGCCTGCTCAAGACCCATCGGCGGCCAGCGACGCCGCGCAACCTGCAAGTCTTGCCGGCGACGTGGGAAGCGCGCAGGACTACCAGGAGCAAACAGATGGCGGACCTGTCTACTCTCCGGGAATACTGGTCCCCTACCGCGCCAGGTCAGTGGAACCCTATCCCCGGATGCCCACACTAGCGCCGGCGCCGATGCCAATTGCTCCATTTGTGGGTGCGGCGCCATTCGTCCCTTCGGTCATTCCTGCGACGGGCCCGATTGCTTTCGGGCGCGCGGCGTGGATGCCGGCGCCGCGGCCCTTCACCCCGATGGTAGTGCGTCCCATGGGTCCCATGGGGCCTCCCGGAATGCCGCACGCGTTTCGCCTCCACTGAAATTCAAGGGTATTATTTGCGCTCCCAGACGCTGTCGCCACCAGGCTGACCTCCGGGAGACCAGCAATGCTCATCACGCTTGACGTCGGTAACAGCCACACCGTCATAGGAATCTACGACGGTGAGAGACTGACGCATCACTGGCGGATCCAAACCGTCCCGGAACGCACCACCGACGAGCACGGCGCGCTTCTCAACACGTTGCTGGCAGGGGCTGGTATAGAGCCCGGGTTTAAACCCGAGGGCGTGATCATCGCCTGCGTGGTGCCTCCCCTGAACCAATCGATGGAGCAACTCGCGGAGCGCTATTTCCGCTGCGTGCCGGTGATGGTTGGACCCGGCATCAAGACCGGCATGCCGATTCTGTATGAGAACCCCAAAGAAGTCGGCGCCGACCGAATCGTCAACGCCGTCGCGGCGTACGAACGATATTCCAGCGCGTGCATCGTCGTTGATTTCGGTACCGCCACCAGCTTTGACTATATAACTGGCCGCGGAGAATACGCGGGCGGCGCGATTGCTCCGGGGCTGGATGTATCTATGGATGCGCTGATTGCCCGCGCGGCCAAGCTCTACCGTGTCGAGCTGGTCCGTCCTCGTGAGGCAGTCGGCCGTACCACGATATCCTCCATTCAGTCAGGGCTCATTTTCGGCTATACCGCATTGGTGGATGGCCTGGTTCATCGCATCCGCAAGGAGCGCGGCGAGCGGACCCGGGTAATCGCGACCGGGGGGCTGGCGGAATTGATCGCGCGCGAGTCCGAAACCATCGAGGAAGTGGATGAATTTTTGACCCTGAAGGGGCTGCGATTGATCTTCGAACGCAATCGTCGTTAGAGGGAGAGAGATGAATGGAAAAGCCCGTGCGGATCGTTACCGATTCCATGATCGGAATGAAGCTGCCGGACTATGCTCGCCACTCGCCGAGAGTTGCGACCGTCCTTGGACACAATCCGGGCCCATTCACGGGTCCGGGTACCAACACCTACCTGGTTGGCGCGAACGCGCGTCCGATTCTGCTCGACACCGGCCAGGGCGTTCCGATTTGGGGGGACCTTCTGGTCACCGCGCTCAAGGAGCTGTGTGCCTCCTCCGAATTGGATCGAATAGTGCTGACCCACGCGCACGTCGATCATATCGGCGGCGTAAAACAGGCACAGGAACGATTCGGGGAAATGGAAGTGATTAAGATGCCGTGGGTGGGTCACGATGCCGCGGCCGGCAACCGGCTGACCGCAATCGCCGACGGCGCGGTCGTGAAAGGCGAGGGGTTGACTCTCCGCGCCATCCATACGCCGGGGCACGCTCCGGATCATCTGTGCTACTATCTCGACGAGGAGCGCGCGCTCTTCACCGGTGACGTCGTCTTGGGGGCGGGAACTACGGTGATTCCCGATGACACCGGCGACTTGGGCCAGTACATGGATTCCCTCCATCGCCTGCTCAAACTGGATTTGGAGACCATATACCCGGCGCATGGTCCGGTTATCCGCAAGCCAAAGGAAAAGATTCGCGAGTACATTGCGCATCGCGAACTGCGCGAACAACAGGTGCTTGAAGCCCTGTCCGGCGGGGCCCTCGAGGTGATGGCCATCGTCAAGAAGATCTACGTCGACGTTCCGGAATACCTGCATCCGGCGGCGGCAAGTTCCGTGCGTTCTCATCTAAAGAAGCTCGGCCGGGAAGGCCGGGTTGTAGAGCATGAACAACGCTGGAGCATCAATTAGGGGGGTATTTCGCATCGCCGTCGGCTGCGCGGTGGCGCTGACGGCCGGTGTTTTTAGCGCGCCGCTGTATGCTGCTGACGGCGAAGAACCAGCCACCGCGGAGGTGTGGTCAAAGGCCCTTGTGCCGGCTGCATCAACTGTCGAGCCAGTGGCGACCGAGGCCACCGCGACTCCTAGTGCCAAAGCGGCGCCGACGACGGGGACTCCGGCTTCAGGTGAGGTCCACGCACTTCCGGTGGCGTCCGCTCCGCCGCCGACGAACTTGGTCGTGGCCCCCGCCGAAGAGATCGCGGCGCCTCCCACCACCCAGGAGATTCCTGCGATAACTTCAGCGGCACCCCCTCCCGCGGCTCCGGCTCCATCACCGAGTCCGAACGCGGCGGCCTCCACAGGCACGGGCAACGGACAATTCGACCTCGACAGCCCAGATGTCCAGCGTTACGAGCGCGCGCAGGCGGGGTATATCGATCCTCAGCAGCAATTCGGCAACGCAGCCGCGTACACCGCTGACGGCGCCTTCACTTCCCCCATCGGCGTCGAGCTGGCCGAGGGCAGCCGGAAGCTGCCCAACGGCCAGGAAGCGCAAGGCCTCATGGTGCTCGAGGTGACGAAGGGCAGTCCCGCCGCGACCGCCGGATTACATGGTTACAAGCACACCGCGCACACCGCGCTGCAAGGCGCGGTTATCGCAGCGGCGATGTTTCCTTCGCCCTTTGCACCGATTGCGATGCTGGCGCTGCCAGTTATCGAGCTAACCCATGTGGGCGAAAGCTACGACATGATCATCGGTGTCGATGGCTCGCGCGTCACCAACTATCTCGACTTTACAGACCGCATCCACGAGGCGCGGCCGGGAGAGATCGTCTACCTGAGTGTTTTGCGCGACGGCAAGCGCGCGCAAATGAAGGTCTTTCTTCCGCCCAGCGAGAATTACACCTGGTAAGTGGCGACGCCCTAAGGCCGCGATCATCAACCGGAGCGACAATCGCCGCAGGGCATTTCTTCACGAGGCGTAGGAATTTCGAGCGCCACCCGCCGGATCTCCGACTACATCGTCGGTCCCCCGGTTGTCGAACAAATTCCAGGACAGGTTCCGCTCCCGTCAAAGCAAGTGCTCGGGCAGGGCGAATTGATCGCCATCGGCGTCGCCATCGGGCCCACCGCCACGGTACCTCCAACAGGCGAGCCTTGTTCGAACCGCTGCAGGCTGTAGCTGTCGGGCGGAATGCAGAAACTGTAGGCGGCGCTGGCAGTAGCGGTCGGAGCGAGCAGCGCGACCGGAGCATCGGTAATCGCAACGCCGCCTTTCGACAGTTGTATGGTGGTGCCGCCGTCGGGATTGTTGGCCGCAGTGCCGGCGATGCTCCCATGGCCAACGCAATCCATGGTTGCCCCGAACAGCCCCGACGTCGCGGCTGCCACCGTCGCGCAGGCGGTTGGAGGACCTCCGACGTTCTGCTGCACCAGAATGGTATGACCTGGAAATGGATCGGGCCCGCCCTGAAAAAGATCCTGCGCCTCCGCAAAGACGTCAAAGTTCTGTGCGCTGGAGGAATTGGATGCGTGTGTCGGTACGTTGAGCGTGAACCCGAGACTGGTGCTGCCCCCCGGAATCGTCAGAGGCGTGGTCAGCGCACTAACGAGGTCGTTGGTTCCGGTGTTCTCGGCGACCACCTGTACGGTGGTCGCGGTGCCGGGCGGTTGCGCGGCCGACAGATTCAAGGTTCCCTGCAGGTAAGCAGTTGTGAGCGCGAAGCTGCAGGTCCCGTTGGCAGGCGTGGCGGTAGGGCTGGAGGTCGGGGTAAAGCAATGCCCCGCGGCCACGCCCGAACTCACGCCGCCTATTGCGGCCGAGCCCTCCATGAACAGCGTGTCGTAACCGGGCGCGCTGATTTTCAGAACGTAGGTGGCGGTTGGAGAACCAATCGGGACCTGCTGGAGAGGGGAAGGGTTGAAAGTAGTCGACGGTAACGGGTAGACGCCGCTCGCGCCGGTGTTGGCAGTCGCAACACTGATGCATTGCGCGGGCGATGTCGCACAGTCCACCGAACTGGAGCCCGGCTTCAAGATCTGAACCGTTGCACCCACAATTGGGAGAGTAGTGCACGCGTCGGTGACCTGTCCGCTGAAGCCACCCAGCGTCTGCGCGCCAACGACTGTGAAATTAACGGTAGCGGTCGCGCTCGGACTGGGAAACAGCGGCGCGTTGGTGCTGGTCGAAACTCCGCGTTGTGCCACGATGGTCGTCGAGCCGCCGGATACGTAGAGATCGTAGAGCGTGCCAATGCCGGCCGTGGCCGGAAGGAACAGGGTGTAGGTTCCGTTGAGGATGTCGGAGGTGGCCACGACGGTGTTGGTGCCCGCCAACTCCGCGGTTACCCGCAGGTGCTCGCCGGTCTTGCCTGAATTGCCCTTAGCGCCCGTCACGGTGCCGGTTATGGTGCCGATGTACGCGCCAATATTACTCGGATTCGACGCGCTGAGATTCACCAGGTAAGGCTGCCCGGGACCGCTCGGTGTGCTGACGACGCTTGCGCTCAACAGGATCGGCAGCTGCTTGGTTTGATGCTGTACGGTTTGAAACTGCTGGTCGAGCGGGAGCCGGAATTTAAGCGGGGTGCCGGGATTTTCGAGCTGAATCGGAAATCGTGCACAGCCTTCGAGGGTTCCCCCCGCGCATTGGGGCACGATGAACCCCGGGTTGGTGGTGTCGAGGACCACCTCGATGGTCGTGAATTTTCCGCTCCCCACTCCAAGCGTGTTGAACACCTGGAGGTGGCTCAGGCCTCGGAGCACATCGAGGGGCACATCGCCCGACCCGCTGCCCGTGGAGGTCGAGGTCGGAACGGGGATAACCACCCATTTGGCATTGGTTTCCGATGGGGTGGCGGTCTTGCTGGCGTTCGGCAGCGGATTCATCCGCACGCCGGCAACGTTGAGAAAGAAATTCTGAAAGCTGGACGCCGCCGCGGCGAAGTTCGTGATGAAAGCGACCTGAACGTTGGCGGCACTCGGCGAGGGCGTCGGAGGGGATGACGACCCGCCGCCTCCGCCGCACCCGGCGGGACCCACGCACAGCGCGACGAAAAGCAGGATCGGAGGCAGCAGCGATAGAGCGGCCCACGAAAATCGCAACTTACTCACAACGGGTCCATACGGAGGAAATTTCTCGCACAGACTTGGGTATCCGAAACCACTCGCGAGGGCAACCAAAAAAAGGCCGCGGGGGCTCCGCGGCCGTTTTTGCTCAAGCGATCCGGGTTCGTCAACTCAATAGTAGTCGACCGGGTCGATCTGCCGCTTGGCGCCGTACCAGAACAGCATGTTTTCCGTCAGACCCTGCCACGTAAACTTGTTGGGTCGCATCAGGAGCCGCTTGAACATCGACCTGAACGAATAGAACTCCTTGGTGCACTTCCACACGCCTTCCTCGACTTCCTGCGGCGACATGTTCTTGGGTACGAACATGCAGCGGAAGTTGTTGGTGTACAGGTCCGCGTCGGGGATGATCACGCGGCCCTCGTTCTCGAGTTGCGTGCGCATCGGGGTGCCGCGGCGCGGCGTGACGGTATTGAAGAACGCCTCCGGCGCGCGCACTTCGTGCAGAAACTTCATGGTCGCTTCGAAGATTCCAGGCTTGTCTTCCTCGAGTCCGAACAGGAAGTTCAGCGAGTAGTAGATGCCGTAGCGCTCCAGCTTTTTGAGCAGCTTCTTGTACTGATTGGCATGGTTCTGAATCTTGTTCATCGACAGCAGGCTGTCCTGGCTGATCGATTCCACGCCGATGTTAACGTGGAAAATTCCGGCCTTGGCAGCCAGCTCCAGCAGCTCGTCGTCGTGATTCGAGTTAATCGTCCACAGGCACGAGAAGCGGATATTGAGCGGCTCGAGCGCTTTGAAGAGTTCGCGGGCAAATTTGTGCTTGCCGGTAATTTGGTCGTCGATGAACTGAAAGCGTCGAAAACCGGTGATCTTGATGATCTGCTTCATCTCCTCGACGATGTCGCCGATTGGACGAGTCCGATAGGAACCATCGTAGAAGACCGGAATTTCGCAGAATGAACACCGGTAGGGACAACCACGACTGGCCTGGACCGGGACCGCCTTGAACAGGTAGCGATTGAGCTTGAGGAGTTCATGGCGCGGGCGGGGCAGACCCTTGAGATCGTGCACCTTGCTCGCCTTGTAGACCTGCTTGAGCTTTTTGTCTCGCCAGTCTTGGAGCAGTTCCGGCCACACCAGATCGGCCTCGCCCTGCACGACTGAGTCGCAGTGCTTGAGTGCCTCTTCGGTCTGCAGGGTCGCATGAAAACCGCCGAACACCACCGGAACGCCGCGGCGGCGAAACTCATCACCGAGCTGGTAGGCGCGCAGGGACGCCCCGATGGTGGTAGTCATTCCGACCAGGTCCCAGCCGCCATCAAAGTTGATGTCCTCGAGGCGTTCGTCGCAGAGAGTGACGTCGTATTCATCAGGAGTGAGGCCGCCCATCAGCGGGATCATCAGCCCCATGATCAGACGCCAGCGGGTCTTGTGCGGCGTGCCGTCGAGATGCACGGTTGTGGGTTGAACCAACAGAATCTTGGGCTTCCTGTTCATGCTTCCTCCACCGCGGCGCGGCAATTCCTCGCGCAACGGCTCACTCCACTGGCTCGAACCTCCGGCGGCGGAAGGTCAACCAGATCAAGACCACGGCGAACACGTAAATACCAAACGTGGTGCCCCAGCAAAACCACTCCAATCGATTGAAAAGCGCAAACCCGATGAGCAGATAAGCGAAGTCCCGGCCGCTTATGCGCTCCACCTTTTCAATCCACTTCTCCGCTTCCGGTCCTCGGATTCGAAAAGCCATGAAGGTCGAGAGTGCGGCGAGCGCGAACCCTGCGAGCTGGACGGGCAACAACCAGAGAAATATCGGATCGGTACTGGCGCGGTAGGCGCCGACGAAGATTCCGGCAAAGAGCGCGACGTGGACAATATTGTCCGTGATCACATCGAGCCTGCCGCCCAACTCGGTCTCGCGCATCTTCAGCCGCGCGAGTTCACCATCAATTCCGTCAATCGTTGTTGAGGCCAGGAACAGGACCGACGCAAGCAAACGCCATCCGTAACTGGGAATCGCAAACATCAAGGCGCACGCCAATCCGACGGCAGTATTCGCAATGGTTACCTGGTTCGGGGTTATGCGGGTTCGTGCGAGCCTCAGGCTGATACGCCACGACAGCCTGCGATCGACCAAGCGCGCAAGCAACGCATCGGTCCCGGCCGTCTCGTGACGGAGTGAACGCGCCAGCCGAAGCTCCGCTTCATCACGATCCTCGGGGCGTCCGTTGAGGGCAAAGGGCAGTTCGCCGGTCGAGCGACGCAGCGGTTCGCTGCGCAGCCCGCCCTGCTCGAGCAGACTTCGCATCGGCCCGACCGCGATTTCACCAGCGTGATCAGCGTCGCTACTTGACAATCGGAATACCCGGTTCGGGCTCCGGGCCGCATCGTCGAGAACCCGTTTCAGTTGCAGCTTTGAAAAAACCAGGGTTCCAGCAAACGATATGCAGGGTGACTCCGGGTCGATTCCATCCAACGAAGGCTCGAAGTGTTCGACCACGGTCACCTCGGAGCGACTGCGGAAACTTCCCAGCGAGCACTCGACTTCCGAGCGGCGGCTGGCCGGCGCCTGAACGAGAAAGCGGCGCACCCCCGCGCGTTCGCAGGCGAGGATTACCCGTTCGAGCAGATACCGGCCGAAAATGCGGTTGTCGCTGCGAGACGGCGCCGAGATCAGTGCGGTTTCAATAACCAAGATGGTCTAGAAAGCTAGTTTCCGCGTTCGATGACAGTTCGGGTGAAGGTAACACGCCCGCAATCTCAGGGCTAGAAGGCCTGCTTCTTTCTCGTTGGTTGCTCCAACAGCCGTGCTTCTGAAAGATTCTCTTTTTGAATAGTTCAGCAATATGCTCGACGTCAGGGCGACGGGCGCGCGCCGTTCTGCGCCAGTCGCGCCTGCATTTGACCGACCAGATCGCGGTAGGAACTGGCCTTCAGAGTCGCCTGGATTTGCGAAGTCGTGCTGGCGATCAGGCTCTGGCGGTCGAGAATGACGTCCAGGATCACCCATCGACCATCCGTCGGCTCCAGAATGTAATCGATTGCCATGGATCCGCCGTCCGGCCGGCTGACCAGCGTTCTTACAATGTGTCGGCTGCCTTCGACGTCTTCACCTAGGACCTTCACTTGGAAGCCGGAGAAGAAACGGGCGGCATTAGGATAAGCGATTTTCTCGAGCAATTGCGTGACCAGCGTGACAAAATGCATTCGTTCCTTGGAATCGAGCTTGCCCCATTGCGCGCCAAGTGCCTGCTGGCTGAGCTTTTGAATCGCCAGCGACGCGTCGATCGATGCGACGAGTTTGTCCCGCTCCCCAGGGT